>DATKUZ010000001.1:0-63106 GCA_035530335.1 Sulfuriferula sp.
TGACTGGTATGGGGTGCACTCGAATTGCGTTCTCGAAGCGATCGAAGGCCAGGCGGTCATCCGTATCCCTGGAATGCCTGCCTGGGTGCGTGGCTGGGTCATGCATGACGACCAGGCGATCATGGTATTCGATCTTTCGAGTTTCCTGCCGGAAAGCTCGAAAACCGACGAATCCAAACAGATTGTGGTGATCAAAGTGCCGGGGCATCAGACCAGTTACGGGATGCTGGTAGATGAACTGGGTGAAATTCCTGAAATCGCCTCGGCACGCATCGAACCGTTGGCGGACATCATGGGCCAGGGCTATTCGTTGACCGAAAGCCTGGTCAAGCCGCACCGGAGTGAAGTGGACAGCCGCATACTTTCGATTCTATCCGCAGAACGAATACTCCATCGCCTGACCGGCCTGAGCGTGCCCAGCTCCGCGCGGACACACAGCGATGAGTTTGCGCCTTCAACCAAATAACGAATATTCCCAAACGGTGAGCACCCGATAATGAGTTATCGCTTTCAATCAAATACAAAACATCCTCATCTCCCGCTTGATATTATTGAGTCATCGGTCACTCAAAATGGCGGCAGAGTGAATGGGCAATTCGGAGGACTCAAGTTAACCAGTGCTTTCCAACCCATATTCAGCATCACCCATCGCAGACCCGTCGGATACGAGGGTCTGCTTCGGGCATTTGAACCAGACGGCACCGCCGTCTCCCCCCTGGAGGTATTTCGCGCCACCCATACTGAATCGGATGTCATCCTGCTGGATCGCCTGTGCAGAAACTTGCATATTCGCAATTTTCTGAGCGAGGCAGACGAGACCAGCTGGATTTTCATCAACGTCAGTCCGCAAGTCATTGTCAACGGCAAGTATTACGGGGCGTATTTTTCTGACCTGCTTCAGCGATACGGCATACCGCCTCATCGCGTCGTCGTGGAAATTCTCGAAGGTGAAATTCACGATGAAGCTTTATTGGCTGACGCGGTAGGCTATTACAAGGAGTTAGGTTGCCTGGTCGCCATCGATGATTTTGGCGCAGGACATTCCAACTTCGAGCGAATCTGGCGCATAACGCCAGACATTGTAAAGCTGGATCGCTCGGTCATTACCCAGGCAGCCCAAAATCGTACCGTCGCACGCGTCTTGCCCAATCTGGTGAATTTAATTCACGAGTCAGGCAGTCTGGCCCTCATTGAGGGGGTCGAAACAGAAAATGAAGCACTCATCGCCATGGACTCCGGGATTGATTTCGTTCAGGGATTTTATTTCGGCAAGCCATCCGAGAAACTGCTTCCCCTTGAAACCGCAGATGTTCGCATTACCGGGCTTTGTGAAAGATTTAAAACATATTCTGACGATCAGGAAGCGCATCAGCGACGTGAACTTGTTCACTACGTAAAAACCTTCAAGCAATCTGCAAAAATCATTCAGACAGGCGCCTCACTTGAACAGGCCTGCGCAGGATTTCTCAGCCAGGAGAGAGCAGAGCGTTGCTTCATGCTGAACCAGGAAGGCATGCAGTTAGGCAAGAATCTTGTTTCTTATTCCCGCGCAAGCAAAAGAGATCCGCGCTTTCTGCCCGTATCCAATGCGGAAGGGGCCAACTGGTCCAGACGCCACTATTTTCGGCGTGCGCTCAGCAACCCTGGAGAAGTGCAAACCACGCGCCCCTACCTTTCGGTAGCGGAAGCGAACATGTGCATCACGCTATCGATTGCGATTCAGGTTAATGACGAAACGAGGGTTTTTTGCTGCGATCTGGATTGGCTGGGGACATGAACAGCGAGGAATGATGAAACCCGGGCGCTCTAAAGAGTTTCGCTGGACGTTTACAGCATTGCTGTGTGCATCTCTCACAGTAACGCTGGTCATTAATTCTCTGAGCAACTCGATCCGGGTCAGCATTCCACTCCATTCCGCCATCGAAACAGCAGGTGCCTTCGCCGCGCTGGCACTCGCTGCGCTCCTGTCATTCCTGCATACTGACGATTCCCCCTCTTACCGCATCAGCACAGCCATGGGGCTGTCTGCAATGGGCCTACTGGACCTGCTGCATGCTGCCATAGCGCCCGGCGATGCTTTCGTCTGGTTGCACGGGCTGGCTACGGGATTCGGGGGGTTGCTGTTCATGGGCGTTTATCTTGAAGATTTGCGATTTGGCGGTAAAACGCGATTTGCACTCCCGATATTGGCCGGGGTTGCTGCGACCCTTATGGGGCTGCTGATTAGCCGCTTCACCACCCTCTTGCCGCATGCGTTGCTGGACAACCAATTTGCGTCCGGGACCTTGATTGTAAATATTCTTGGCGGCCTCATGTTTCTCGCAGCGGCACAACGATTTTATTCAATCCATCGTGCCCGACCATCCCCCGAAACGCTGCTTTTTACGTTAATGAGCCTGATGTTCGGGATTGCCGGTCTGGCTTTTCCATTTTCAAACCTATGGGATGCTACCTGGTGGATGTGGCACTTGCTGAGACTCGTTGCCTATGCACTGTCATTAGGCTACGTGGCTGTTCTATTTTCGGAAACATTCAAAAACCTACGAAACAACGAGGCATTGCTGAGAACCGTATTGGAGAGCCTGGACAGCGGCATTGTCGCCGTCGATGCCAAAGGAACCATTTCGTCCTGCAACCCGGCGATTGAACGGATGTTTGGCTATCTCGCCAGTGGTCTGGCCGGGAAAAACATCAAGCTCTTAATGAGCCACACGTGTGACTGGACGCTTGGCCAGCGCGCCGATGGATCCAGCTTTCCAATGAACATTGACCTCAGCCCGATAACCCAGGACAACAACAAGCTATTCATCCTGCAGATATCCGATATCACGGAGCACCGAATGAGGGAGCAGCAGCTAAGCCACCAGGCGCATCACGACACGCTGACCCAGTTGCCGAACCGCTTGTTGTTCATGGACAGGTTATCGCAAGGCATTGCGCAAGCTCATCGCCATGAACAGATGTTTGCGGTGATGTTCCTCGATCTGGATAACTTCAAACAAATCAACGACAAACTTGGACACCATACTGGTGATCGTTTGCTTGAGCATGTCGCCAAACGCCTGAACGGGTGCATACGCGAAGGTGACACCGTGGCCCGCCTGGGAGGTGACGAATTTGTACTGATTATTTTGGACGTCACCACCATTGAAGATTGCGCAACTGTAGCCAAAAAGATTCTGAACGATATTTCTGGCGACTTTGAACTGGAAGGAAAGCCTCACCAAATTACCTGCAGCATCGGCATCAGCCTGTACCCGCTGCATGGAGAGAACGCCGACACCTTGGTCATACATGCGGACACGGCAATGTACCAGGCAAAAATGGCAGGGCGGAACAACTATTACCTCTACGCTGTCCCGGAGAAAACTGTGCTAACCGCTCATACCCTGTTAAATACAGGTTGAATTCCAGAATGCGCCGCGAACAGATTACCGCATAAGGTGAAGCTGGCCGATAAGCCGGGTTTTGTCGTGGACAGTCATTCCTCTAGGCCGCCGGTTACCCGACGGCTCAAGCAGCCTACCCGCAGACTCAGCGAGCCGCTTCATCGCCTGCCTATTTGGCCTTGCTCCGGATGGAGGTTACCGCGTTTCACCCCGGACTAAACCGGCTCGTCTCTGTGGCCCTGTTCCTCGCCTCACGGCGGCCGGCCATTAACCGGCATCCTGCTCTATGGAGCCCGGACTTTCCTCCCCCCCGGTTACCCGGGGCGGCGACTGTCTGGCCAGCTTCACCGCCATTCTACCACCATCAACCCAGTCTATATCCTTGACACAAATAGATTTATTGCCTAGAAAAATAGCATCACGATGGCGCGTCACCTGCGTCGTCTTCCCACCCCAGCACGGGGTTACTGATGTCCAATTACTTTCAAGGAGAGCGCGATGAGACGCAGACTCTATTTCACGGTGCCGGATACTGCCAGCGCCCAGCAGATGGTCAATGATTTGTTACTGGCGCGAATTGACGAGGGCCACATGCACGTCCTCGCCCGCGACGGGATGCCACTCGATGGCCTGCACGAGGCCTCCATCCTGCAAAAAAGCGATTTCATCCACGGCGTGGAAAGCGGTCTGGTGATCGGCGGCATTGCCGGCATCCTGGCCGGAATAGTGGGGATACTGTTCCCGCCCGCAGGCGTCGACTTGAAGCTGGTGACGATTCTGGTGACCGCGCTGGTCGGTGCGGCATTCGGTGCCTGGGCGTCGAGCATGATTGCCAGTTCGGTTCCAAATTCCAAGCTCAAGACTTACGAAAAGGCGATTGAACAGGGACGTATCCTGATGATGGTTGACGTTCCCAGCGGGCGTGTGGATGACATCCGCAAACTCGTCGCCAGCCGTCATCCGGAGGCCAGCGGCAGCCATATGGAGCCGACCATCCCTGCATTTCCCTGATTCGACCCGGAAAAATTGCACGCCACCTTCACGCGCGGGGTTTATCCCCCGCGGAATTGGTGGATATGCCCCGAGTCCCTCAATGTACGACAATCTTATCAAGTAATTTCAATAAGTTACGATTTGGCACGGCAATTGTATGCAGAACGGCAAGGACGTCACTTACGCCGGAGAACATCATGCACCCATTCGCCTTTCGCCCAATCGTCATTGCCCTGCTCCTGTGCAGCGCACTCACCCCGGCTCTGGGCGCCGAGACCCCGGTACTGCAGCAGATTGCCGTCGTACCCAGCCCGGCATTGAGCATCGAACAGCAAACCCGTCTGTCGGACATTGCGGTAAAAGCCCTGCACCAGATTGCCGCCGCGCGCGGCGCCATTGCCAAGCGCGATGCCCGCAGCGCGAACCAGGCGCTGGATAACGCCAGCGCACTGCTCAACACCTTGCAAACCAGCCTGCCCACTGCACGCGTCACCGACCGTATCTGGATTGCGCAAAAACACCTGGAATACGAAGACAGCGCGCGCGTGCTGCCCGATCTGGTGCCGATTTACGCCGACCTGCACGCGCTGCAGGATTTCATCCCGGTGCAGCAGGCGCAGGCGCATCTGGATGAGGCGCGCAACCATCTGCAACAAGGCCAGAAACAGCCCGCCGCCGACGCGTTACGCGCCACCGATGCTGCGCTGATCTATGCCGAAGCCGACCTGCCGCTGGCGCATACCCGCCGCGCCGTGGATACGGCACGACTGGCGCTGGACAAGCATGACTGGCAGCGTGCCGATAGCGCACTCAAAAATGCGGAGGACGGCGTGGTGTTCATGTCGGTAAGTGTGGACGAACCCCTCGCCGCAGGCCGGCAATCGTTGTTGCAAACCACACGCCTGCTGGCCGCGGGCGAAACAGCCAAGGCGCGGGTCGAGTTGCAACGCGCGCGCGGCTATCTGCAACACGCTGCGCAAACCACCGACAGCGTCGCCAAAACCGAGGCCAACAAACTGCTGCAAGATGCCAACCAGCTCGACACCCGCATCCAGAACCGCGATGCCAACGTGGTACGCGATGCACAAACCCTGTGGTACAGGACTGCCGCGCTGGCCGAGCGCTCCAGTGCCTATCTCGGCGACGCCTGGGCGCGCGTGATGCACGACCAGCCGGTCAAATCCAGACTCATCGAAGCCCGCCTCATGTTGCGTTATGCGGCCATTGATCAATTTACTGCGCGCCAGCCGGCGGCAGCCGAAACAGCGCTGGCGAGCGCGCAAAGCGACCTCGGCCAAGCGCTGGCAATCGCGCGTGCCGACAACCAGCCGCAAACAGAAATACTCGGTGTGCAACAACACGTCGCCCGGCTGGCGGCTGCACCCCCGGCACAACGCAGCCAGGACCAGTACAGCCAGCTCGCGGGCGAACTGGGCATCCTGATCAGCCAGAGCTGACATGAGATGATGCTTGCCTACCCAAGAGAAACCCGTTTGAATAGCAGCCATGAAGATACTGATTCCTATCCCGTGTCGAGTGCGCTGATCCTGCGCTCACTGCGACTGCCAGCCCTGGTGCTGGGCAGTGTGGTGATTCTGGCCCTGGCGTTGATGACGTTGACCGCATGGCGCGCCGAAACCCGCATCGGCACAGTGCAGTTGCACATGCAGAACATTCTCGCGCTGCAGGCACTCTCCATGCATATAGAACACGACTATTTGCGTCTGGTGAATCCGCAGGCACCGCTCCCGGCGCACGTCCAGCAGGCGCTGGACCGACAGCTCGCCGCCATTATCGCAGCCGACCACTCGCGCGTCGCCGACACACCCGCAGTATTGAACCAGCTACGGCAATTGCTGGCGCGCCGGGATGCCAGCCACGATACGCTGCTCTCCACGCTGGCGCAGATTCATGATCGCATCACGCGCGAAACCAGTGCCCATGCTGCACTGGTCAGCGACGTGGAACGCACCGCGCGCTTCGAATTCAATCTCGCGCTGACACTGGTCGTGGTGCTTCCCCTGCTGGCGCTGGCCATCCTCTACCTGCTGCGCCATCGCGTGCAGTTACCGCTGCGCGACCTGAGCTGGCTGATGCAACGCCTGTCGCAACAGGATTACGCCAGCGCCCCCACTGCCCATGCCGATCCGCTGATCAAGCCGCTGCTGCTGCGCTACAACCATCTGGTAAACCGTCTGGCCGAGCTCGAAGCCGAACACCAGGACCGCGAGACCCTGCTGGAACAGCAGGTACGCGCCGCCAGCACGACCCTGCTCACGCAGCAGCAGCATCTGGCGCAGGCGGAAAAACTGGCCAGCGTAGGCGAAGTCGCCGCCAGCATCGCACACGAGCTACGCAATCCGCTGTCCGGCATCCAGATGGCGCTGACCAATCTGCGCCGTGAAACCGAATCGGCAGACCACGCTGCGCGCCTGGACATGATCCTGGATGAAATCAACCGCATCACGCGCCTGCTCAACGGCCTGCTGGATCAGGCACGGCATCGCCCCGAAGCCGCCAGCGAAGTGAACCTGGCCGAACTGTGCAGCAGTCTGGCCAGCCTTGCCCGCTACCAGTTACCACCTGGCGTCACCCTGGTGACCGATGTTCCCGGAAATTTGCACTGCGTGGTCGCGGCCGATGGCCTGCGCCAGGCCTTGCTCAACCTGATCCTCAATGCGCGTAATGCACTGGGCAACAGCACCGGCATCATCCGCCTCGCCGTGCAGCCCAGGGGAGACAGCATGGAAATCAGCGTCACCGATAGCGGCAGCGGTTTTTCCGATACGCTGCTCAGCCACGGCCCGCGCCCGTTTATCAGCGGCCACGAATCCGGCACCGGACTCGGGCTGGCAATCACGCGCCGCTTTGTAAACGATCTGGGGGGGCGCATTACCCTGGACAACCCGCCCACGGGTGGCGCGCGCGTCACCCTCTACCTGCCGTGTACCGCCCATGCCTGACAGCCTCCTCATCATCGAAGACGAATCCCTGCTGGGCGCTGAATTACAGCGCCATTTCCGCCGTGAAGGCTGGGAGGTCAACTGGGCACGCAGCATCGCCGAAGCCGAAACCCTGCTGTTCGGCGAGAGCCTGGCGCCGCTGATCGTGCTCTCCGACATGAGCCTGCCGGATGGCAATGGCCTGGACTTGCTCGAATCCGTGCGCCAGAAAAACATGGGCAGCGAGTGGCTGTTCCTCACCGGCTACGGCACCGTGCCGGATTCGGTGCGCGCGCTGAAACTGGGCGCACTGGATTTTCTGACCAAACCCTGCGATCTGGCGCGACTCGATCTGATTATCGCCGCCGCCACGCGCAGCGGCCGTGCCCAGCGGCGCATTGCCGAACATTCGGCAGCGGCGGCGCGGCGCTACAGCGTGGACAGTTTCAGCGGCGACAGCAGCGCCTCAAACGCGGTGCGCCGAATGCTGACGCAGCTGGCCAGCGTGCCCTATTCCGCACTGCTCATCAACGGCGAAACCGGCACCGGCAAAGGCCTCGCGGCACGCATCCTGCACCACGGCGGGATGCGCGCCGGTGCGCCGCTGGTGGAGGTCAATTGCGCCGCGCTGCCACGCGAACTGATCGAATCCGAGCTGTTCGGCCACGAACCCGGCGCGTTTACCGGTGCCAAAGCCCGACGTCGCGGCCTGTTCGAGCAGGCGGATGGCGGCACCCTGTTCCTGGATGAGGTCGGCGAACTGGCGCCCGACTTGCAGGCCAAGCTACTCAAGGCGATCGAGGACAAGGCCATCCGCCGCGTGGGCGGCGACCGTGAAATCACGCTCGACGTGCAGCTCATCGCCGCCACCAACCAGGATCTGGTTGAAGCTGTGGCCGCACGGCGCTTCCGCGAAGATTTCTACCATCGCCTGTCGGTGTTTCGCCTGCAGCTGCCGCCGCTGCGCCAGCGCCGCGAGGACATTCGCGCGCTGGTGCAGCGCTTTGTCGCCGAATTCAACCTCAAGGCCGGCAAAAAAATACGTCATATCCGCGACAGCACCTGGCTGCTGCTTGAGCAACACGACTGGCCGGGCAATGTGCGCGAACTGCGCAATGCCATCGAGCGCGCCGTACTGCTCACCCCGGGCGATGCCGACACCTTGCCGGAGGAATGGCTGCAACTCACGCCGGCCAGCACCCCGGCCACGCCGTTGCACAGCAGCGAAGGCCTGTTATGTCTGCCGCTGGACGGCAGCATGGCACTCGACGACATGGATCGCCACATCATCCAGACCGCACTGGCACGCCACGCCTACAATGTCACCGCCACCGCGCGCGCGCTCGGCACCACGCGCGAAACGCTGCGTTACCGGGTGGATAAATACGGCCTCAAACCGGTAGCGCGCGAGGACGGCTGAAACATCCGGTTTAATCCGATGCCGCCGGGAGAAGACCTGATGCAACGCAAACCGATGGTTCCAGCATGACCCACATCATCACCCGCCTCAAACTTTTCCTGCGCGGGCACGAGCAGGAAGAAACACGCCGCATGCTGCTGTGGGCGGGCGCGGTCGGCGTGCTGGGCGCGCTGGCGACGGTGCTGTTCCGCGAGGGTATCCAGTTCATTGAATTGTTGTTCAACCGCCATTCCGGCAGCCTGGTGCACATCGCCGCAGGACTGCGCTGGTGGCAGCGCCTGCTGATTCCACCGGCGGGGGGCTTGCTGGCAGGAGCAATTTTGCAATTCGGCCTGAAATGGGTGCGCGGCATTCAGACCACCGACTATATGGAAGCCATTGTCGCCGGCGACGGCGTCATCAGCGTCCGCGCCAGTCTGGCGAAAAGCCTGTCGTCACTGTTCACGGTCGGCTCCGGCGGCTCGATCGGACGCGAGGGCGCGATGGTGCAGCTTGCCGCCATGGTGGGATCGGCGGCAGGACATTGGGTACACCTGCCGCAGCCCAAGCAGCGCCTGCTGGTGGCGTGCGGCGCAGCGGCAGGTCTGGCGGCGGCCTATAACGCGCCCATCGCCGGTGCACTGTTCGTGGCTGAAATCGTGATGGGCACCATCGCCATGGAGAGTTTCGGCCCGCTCATCGTCGCCTCGGTTGTGTCCAATGCAACCATCCACCAGTTCCTCGGTTATGCGCCGGTGTACCAGATCCCGGCGTTCCAGTTTCAATCCAGCTGGGAGCTGATTTTTTACGCCGCACTGGGTTATCTGCTGGGCCACCTCGCGCCCTTTTTTATCGCGCTGCTGGAACACAGCGAAAACCTGTTTGCGCGCACCCAGCTCTCCATCACGTTGAAGCTGGGGTTGGGCGGTCTGGCGGTGGGCGCGATTTCCACGTTCTATCCGCAGGTGTGGGGCAACGGCTACAGCGTGGTAAACAGCCTGTTGCACCAGGACATCGCCTGGCAACTGCTCGCCATGGTGCTGGTGTTCAAGATCATTGCCACTGCAGCAACGATCGGCTCCGGCGCGGTGGGCGGGGTATTCACCCCCACCCTGTTCATCGGCGCGGCGTTTGGCTCGCTGTTCGGCACCGCACTGGGCGCGATGTTTCCCGGCATGACCTCGCCCTCCAGCGCCTACGCCATCGTCGGCATGGGGGCGTTTCTGGCCGCCACCACCCATGCGCCACTGATGGCAATCCTGATGATTTTCGAGATGACCCTGGATTACAAGATCACCTTGCCACTGATGCTGGCGTGCGTGATTGCCTACACCATCGCGCGCGACTACCGCGGTAGCGAGTCGATCTACGCTGGTGCACTGCGGCGCAAGCATGGACTCCATGCCGGGGAAATAACGCCAGCCAGCAAAACCCCCTGATCCGACTGCAACATCGCTCCCCAGCCAAAACAGGCGCCCCCCTCAGGGGGTTATCAGCCTAATCGCTTTAATGTGCCGGTGGATATCCCCCGAGGCGCACTGATATAAACAGGATTTTCATTCACTTTCAGGCGCTTGTGATTTTGGCACGGATGCTGCTGCAGATACACTCAAAGCCCTTCTACAGGGCTCAACCAGGCGAAGGAGAAGGCAAATGAATACCAGCGGATATGAAATTTATACCGTGATCCTGCTACTTGCGTTTGTAGGCATTGCGATCTGGGTGTTCAGCAAAAAACGCAAAGCGCGCTTCAACAAGGACGCCGAAATCCCCTTTGAGGAAGAGCAGGATTGATTGCCCACCGACGCCAGAATTCCTCGGCAAACGTGTTCCGCCACCCCTTAAATTCAGGAGAATCAGCATGAAATCCAATCTACTCGCAGCCGTCCTCGCCACCTCGATTATTTCCTTGGGCGGCATGGCGCATGCGGCCCCCGTCGCAGGTTCCGAAACCGTGGGCATTTCGGTGGACGAAGCCAAAGTTGCTGCGCTCGGCTGGAGTGCGCAGAAACAAATCCTGCACAAACCGGTCTATAACGATGATAAGAAAAAAATCGGCGTCATTGAAGACATGATTGTGTCACCTGAAAATTCGGTTTCCTATGCAGTTGTCGGCGTCGGCGGCTTCCTCGGCATTGACCGCCATGATGTGCTGATCCCGTTCAACCATTTCAAAGCCGAAGGGCATGAATTCCTGCTGCCGGGTGCAAACAAGGCCAAGCTCAAATCCTTGCCCGAATTCAGGTACAGCAAATAAGCAGTCAATTGCAGACGGCCTGTGCACCCATTTCAGCCGCCATTGATTCAAACAAGGAGCGCGTCATGAGGCATCGCATTGTTCCCGTGTTCACCGCTGCCGGTCTGGCATTGATGCTGGCCGGTTGCGCCAGCGTTCCGCCGCCTCCACCGGTCACGGTTCCGGATGTGATCCGTCTCAGCCATGAGGGTGACCCGCCCGAGCAAATTATCCAGCGCATGCGCGACGCCGGCATGGTCTACCGCCTCAAGGCCAGCCAGCTCGCGCGGCTGCACCAGGAGGGCGTGCCCGATGCCGTGCTGGATTACATGCAGGACACCTACCTTGAGGCCGTGCGCAACGACCAGCGTTTGCAGGACTGGAATCGCTGGTGGTTAGGGCCTGACGGCTATTTTTATGGCGGCTGCTACTATGGCTCATGGCCCTACGGCTGCCGCTGATTCCAGTTGGCATTCAAGCGCATACGGCGTTGTCGAGCCTTGCCGTACTGCCCGTACTATCTGCGGCTCCCGCCTTAGTCTTCGCTTGAGTGCAAGCTGAAATAGCGCATTTATTGGCAAATTATCAACTGATGCATGAACCAGTTTAAAAACCTTTCGTCGCATATTTTGCAAACCTCTGCCTCGATGGTAGGCGTTTGCATGATGATTCTCAGCATCGTCAAGCTCATCCATATGGGCGGCTTTGCAAGCAGGCTGGTGGACAAAATACTCGGCTTTGACAATGTGGTGTTTCTGCTCAGCGCCATCCTCTCCTATGCCGCAATGCGCTACGAGCGGATGTCTGTGCAGCTTGAAAATCTGGCTGATACCATGTTTATCGTTGGCCTGATTTGCATGACGGCGGCCTCGTTTGTGCTTTCTTTCGAGATACTCTGAAAATGAGCGAATCGACAGAATTCAACTTTAACCGCAGGCGCTTCCTGATTGCCGCCACCGCTGCGGTTGCCGGCGCAGGCATAGCGATGACCGCCTATCCGTTCATGATGAGCATGATGCCGAGCCAGAAAGCGCTGGCCGAAGGCAGTCCAATCGATGCGGATATCCATAAGATTGAGCCTGGCATGCTGGTGACCTTCACATGGCGCAAACAGCCGGTATGGATTCTGCATCGCACCCAGGCAATGCTCAATAGGCTGGGCAAGCATGATCGGCTGCTGCTCGATCCACTGTCAAAGACACCTCAACAGCCCGTTTATTGCCAGAACGCAACGCGCTCGATCAAGCCCGAATACTTCGTCGCAATCGGCATCTGTACACACCTCGGCTGCATCCCGACCTACCGCAGGGAGGTGGGCGCACCTGATTTGGGGGCAAACTGGCCGGGGGGATTCTTATGCCCCTGCCACGGTTCCAAATACGATCTGGCGGGTCGCGTATTCAAGGACGTGCCGGCGCCGCTCAACCTGAAAATCCCGCGACATACCTACCTGAGTGAAACCCGCCTGTTGATCGGCGCGGACAAGAAAGCAGGCTAGGAACCGAAGCTGACGCAGCTGGCGTTTTTATTCGGCATTGAAACAAACCGATCAGAACTTCCCAACAAAGGACACCATGAAAAAGAACATCACCCAACCTTCGGGAAAAGCCCCTGCGCCGTGCTGGAGCAGCCCTGCCTGGGCATCCGCGCGCAAGGATATGGTCGGTACCGCATTGGGTGCCTCGCGGCTGTGGTTCAGCGTGGCGCAGGGAATCGTCAGCGAGGTGTATTACCCGCGCATCGATATCCCGCAGCTCAAGGATCTGGGCTTCATCGTCGCCGATGACCAGGGTTTCTGGCAGGAAGTGCGCCAGCTGCCCGGCTACACTCTGGAATTCGTAGCTCCTGGCATCCCGGCGCTGACCATCCGCCACCAGCACCCGCGCTTCAGCCTGCGCCTGCGGATCTGCCCCGATCCGCTGCGCGACGTGCTGCTGCTGGACATCGAACTCGACGGCGATGCGACGCTATGCCCTTATCTGATCGCTGCCCCGCGCCTAGGCGGTGATGCCTACAATAACCGCGCCTGGACGGATGCATGGGAAGGCCGCCCGCTGCTATGGGCGGAGCAAGGCCCGTTCGGATTGGCGCTGATGTGCGCAGACGCCGACGGGCTGCCCGGTTTTGGCAGGCGCTCGGTGGGCAGCGTGGGCGAAAGTGATTTATGGCAGGATTTCGACCGCCACCGGCGTATGACCTGGACCTTTGCCGAAACCGAGCCGGGCGAAGTGGCGCTGGCCGCGGAACTGCCGCGCCGCTGCACGCTGGCGCTGGGTCTGGGCAGCAGCAAGCAGGCCGCCGCCACTCTGGCATGGAGTGCATTGGCACAGGGATTCGCATCGGCTTGGCAGGGCCAGTGCGCAAGCTGGACGGACTGGCAAAAAAGCTGGCAGCTGCCGCCTGTGCTCGCCGCTCTGCCGGAAGCAGCGCAGCAGTTATTGCAACGCTCGGCGAGCGTACTCAAGATACACCAGGACCGCACCTATCCCGGTACCGCAGTCGCCAGCCTGTCAGTGCCGTGGGGAGAATCCAGTTCCAGCCGGGGCGGCTACCATCTGGTGTGGTCACGCGATCTGGTGGAGACGGCGGGCGCATTGCTGGCCATGGATAAACTCGACGATGCGCAAGCCATATTGTGCTATCTGGTCGCCACCCAGCAGGCCGACGGCCACTGGCTGCAAAACCAGTGGTTGGGCGGAAAACCGTTCTGGCAGGGCATCCAGCTGGACGAAACCGCGTTCCCGGTATTGCTGGCCGCCGCCTTGCATGCGCGCGACGCACTGGCGCAGATTCCGGTGCACGATATGGTACGCCGTGCGCTCGACTTCATCCTGCGCCAGGGCCCGGCCACCGGTCAGGATCGCTGGGAAGAGGACGCCGGCATCAACACATTCACCCTGGCCGTGGCCATCGCCGCGCTGGTGGAGGGTGCTGCATTGCTGGAAGGCCGCGAGCGCGATTGCGCGCTGATGCTGGCGGATTACTGGAATGCCCGGCTGGAGGACTGGACTTGGGCGGAAGACACGGCGCTGGCGCGCAGCCTGGGCGTGCCCGGCTACTATCTGCGCAGCGCCCCCACCGACGAGCTGTGCCACGACGGCGCCAAACTCGAACACCTGCTGATCAAAAACCGCGCCATTGACCCCGACCTGCCCGCCGACGAGCAGCTGGCAACCGATTTCCTGCAACTGGTGCGCTATGGTCTGCGCGACGCCCACGACCCGTGCATCGTGGCAAGCGTGACCGCCATCGACAAGCTGCTCAAGACCGACACACCCAACGGCCCGGTATGGCACCGCTACAACGGCGACGGCTACGGCGAACATGCCGACGGCAGAGCCTTCGACGGCAGCGGGCACGGGCGTGGCTGGCCGCTGCTCACCGGCGAGCGTGGCCACTATGCGCTGATGGCCGGAGAAAATGCGTTGCCCTACATCGAGGCCATGGCCGCCATGACCGGCACGGGAGGCCTGCTGCCGGAACAGGTATGGGATGCCGATCCCATACCTGCACACGATCTCTACCCCGGCAAGCCCAGCGGTTCCGCCATGCCGCTGGTGTGGGCGCACGCCGAGTACATCAAGCTGTGCCTGAGTCATGCCCAGGGTTCTCCGGTGGACCGCCCGGAACAGACCTGGTTGCGCTATCGCGGCCAGCGCCCGCAAATTCCCTATTACCTGTGGCGCCTGAAACAACGCCTGCGCAACTTGCCCGCCGGCAAGGAATTGCGCCTGCTGCTGCACGCTCCGGCGCGCGTGCACTGGGGACGCAACGGCTGGCAGGAGATGGCCGACGCGGACACGCAGGACTGGGGGCTGGCGCACATCGCCGCCCTGCCGACAACGCTGCTGAATCCCGGCGACACGCTGGAATTCACCCTGTACTGGCCGGACACCGGGCAATGGCAGGGCGAGGATTTTCAGATTCGCATCGTTACTCCAGGAGACAAATCATGCTGAATATTGACTTGAGTGGGCGCCGGGCGCTGGTCACCGGTTCCAGCTCCGGCCTGGGTGAAGCCATCGCGATGGCCTTATCCAGCGCGGGCGCCAGGGTGGCGATTCACGATCGCAAGGAGCATGCAGCCGCCGCTGCAGTGGTGGCGCGCATCGTCCAGCAAGGCGGCACGGCGCAGGCGTTTCAGGCCGACATTTCCGTGATCGACGAAGTGTCACGACTTTTCACGGAAGTCGGCGCGGCATTCGGCGGGCTGGATATTCTGGTCAACAATGCCGGCATGGACGGCGGCCCGGCCAATTGTGCGGACAGCGATCCGGAGCAGTGGGCGCGCGTCATCGCGGTGGATCTGCAAGGCGCCTACTACTGCGCGCGTCAGGCACTGCAATGGATGCTGCCGCAGAAACGCGGGGTCATCATCAACATCACCTCGGTGCACGAATTCATCCCCTGGTCTGGCTACAGCGCCTACACCAGCGCCAAGGCCGGGCTGTCCATGTTCACCAAAACCCTGGCCCAGGAAGTGGCGGCGAGCGGCGTGCGGGTGCTGGCCATCGCGCCCGGTGCGATCAAAACCCCGATCAACGCCAGCGTCTGGCAAGACCCGCAAGGGCTGGCCGATCTGGATCAGAAAATCGCCATGGGAAGGCTGGGCGAGCCTGCAGAAATCGGCCAGGTCGCGGCGTTTCTGTCCAGCGACCTGGCCAGCTACATCACCGGCACCAGCATCGCGGTGGACGGCGGCATGCTGATCTATCCGGAATTCCGCCATGGCGGATGAGCTGGATGCCGACCTGATCATCATCGGCAGCGGCGCCGGGGGCGGCACGCTGGCGCGCGCGCTGGCGCCCAGCGGCCTGTCCATCCTGGTGCTGGAACGCGGGGATTATCTGCCCAGGGAAAAAGCCAACTGGCAGGCGGAAGCGGTGTTTCACGCCCACCGCTACCACACCAGTGAGCACTGGCGCGATGGCGCCGGGCGCGCGTTTCAACCTGTCACTGGCTACCATGTGGGGGGCAACACCAAGCTCTACGGGGCGGCCGTGCTGCGTCGTCGTGCCGAGGATTTCGTTGCGCGACGGCACGTGGACGGCAGCACCCCGCACTGGCCGATTGGCTATGCAGCGCTGAGCCCTTATTACGATGAAGCAGAGCGCTGGTACTACGCCCATGGCCAGGCCGGTGCCGACCCAACGGAGCCGCCGCGCGGCGACTACCCATGGCCGCCGTTCGCCCATGAGCCTTACATTGCCGGGGTCGCGCGCCGGCTGGAAGCGCTCGGGCTGCATCCCTTTCCGCTGCCGCTGGCGCTGGATCGGGACGCCGCCCAGCCGCGACAAAGTCCGTGCATACGCTGCGACACTTGTGACGGCTTTCCGTGCCTGCTGCACGCCAAGGGCGATGCGGAAACCTGCGGCATCCGCCCTGCGCTGCAGCACGCGAACGTACATCTCCTGCCTGGCACGCGGGTACAAAGGCTGCTCACCAGCACCGATGGCAGCCGCGTGGAGAGTGTGGAGACGCTCGGCCCGCAAGGTGCGCGACGCTACCGCGCCCGTGTTGTAGTTGTCGCCGCCGGCGCCGTCAACTCGGCCGCGCTGTTGCTGGCTTCGGCCAGCACCCGGCACCCGCGCGGGCTGGCGAATGGCAGCGACCAGCTCGGGCGCAACTACATGTGCCACCTCAACAGCGCCTGCATTGCCATCGATCCGCGCCGCCGCAACCCGACCGTGTTTCAGAAAACCATCGCCATCAACGATTTCTACAACGATGCAGGCAGCGCGGATTTCCCCTACCCGCTCGGCCACATTCAGAATCTCGGCAAGGTCACCCCGGCCATCCTCAAGGCCCAGCGCCCGGCCTTGCCGTGGCCGCTAGCGCAGTGGGCGGCGCAGCATTCGCTGGACTGGTGGCTGACCACGGAGGATCTGCCGCGCCCGGGCAACCGGGTGAGCCTGGACGCCGACGGTAGCATCCGCCTGCACTATCAACCCACCAACGAGGCCGCCCATCGGCGCCTGGTCGGACGCTGGAAAAGCATCCTGAAACAGCTCGGCTATCCCCTCGTCTTCACCCAGCGCATGGGCATCGAGGCGGTGGCCCACCAGGTAGGCACGGCGCGTTTCGGCACCGACCCCGGCCACAGCGTGCTTGACGTCAACTGCAAGGCGCATGAGCTGGACAATCTGTACGTGGTGGACGCGTCGTTCATGCCTTCCATCGCCGCCGTCAATCCGTCGCTGACCATCATGGCCAATGCGCTGCGCGTCGGTGCGCATCTGCGCCAGCGCTTTGCCCAGGGCGATTGGCATGGTTAGCTACTGGTGTGCCGAAATGGCGATTGAAAAGCACTTTGGCCACAGAGAACACGGAGGAAACGCGCTTCCCAGGTCTGGGCACCCAGTCAATCAACTCAAAACAAGGCATATCCGCGCCAACGCCGTGGCCTCTGTGTTCTCTGTGGCTGCAACTGTTTTTTCCAGATTCATGACATTTACGACCTGATCGGGAGCTTCAGATATGGCCAAGCTCAGCGCCGTCGCAGTCTATACGGCAGGCTTCCTGCAAGGTTGCGCCTTCGTCCTGATTCCGGCGCTCGGCACTATTCTGGCCGCCCCGCCTTATCACCTGTCCAGCAGCGCCTATGGCGTGCTGTTTCTGCCGCAGACGCTGGGCGCCATCTTCGGCGCGCTTGGTGCCGACACGCTGCACCGGCGCATCGGCAGCCACGGCCTGTTCCGCACCGGCGTGGCGGCCAACGTCGTCGCCCTGCTCCTGCTGGCCGGCGCAGCCTGCACTGGCGGCACGCTGGCGCATGGCTTGCTGCTGCTGGAAACGCTGTTTCTGGGCGTGGGCTTCGGGTTGACGCTGGCCGCCATCAACCGCTATGCCGTGCTGCTGTTTCCCGGCAGTTCCACGACCGCCGTCACCCTGCTCAACGCCGTCATCGGCGGCGCCACCGCGCTCTCCCCGCTCATCCTGCATGGCATCGCTGCCTGGACCCGCTGGGGCGCATGGCCGCTCATGCTGGCAGCGGGATTCGCGCTGGTGCTGATGCTGCCGCTCCCGGTGAGCACGCCCCGAGCGGGTGAATCCCCGCGCTGGCAAGCCTCCATGCTGCTGTTTGCCCTGGCCGTATTCATCTACGCCATCGGCGAGGGCATCTTCGGCAGCTGGGCGAATATTTACATCAGCGTGAACAAGGCGCTGCCGGCGCATGACGGGGCGCTGGCGCTTTCCATGTTCTGGGGCAGCATGACGCTGTTTCGCGTGCTGCTGGCGCTGGTGCCGGAGCGTGTCGTGGCACAGCGCCTGTTTTACCTCGCCGCCCCGCTCGGCATGGGCGCCTGCTTCGCCGCGCTGCCCTTTCTCTCCAGCGCCTGGGCCCTGGTGGGCATGTTTGCAGCGGCCGGTGCCGCATGCAGCGTGTATTTTCCGTTTTCCATGTCGTATGGCCTGGCGGCTTTCGCCGGGCAGCAGACGCGCATGGCGGGTCTGATGGTGGCAGCGCTGATGGCCGGTGAGGGCATCGGCTCGTTTGCGCTCGGGCCTTTGCAAAGCCTGGTCACGCTGCAACGGATATATCTGTTTTCGGCCCTGCTGGCCGTGCCGCTGTTCGTGCTCGGCTGGCGCCTCTCGGCACGGAGAAAAACCAGCTAAACTGGCTATCCGCAGACAAAAACAACAACACCGTTAAGAATAAAGTAAGTTTTCTCGGCGCAATATTCAGACATGGATATCGAATCATTACGTTCAGAATTCATGTCGACATAACCTGCTTGTCCGTGACGGTTTAATGGCCGGGTTAATAATTGCAAATCATAAAGGCTTACCGTGCGAATTCTAATCATCGAAGACGATCATGTTATTGCAGCCAACCTGTACGACTATCTCGAAAGCAGAGGCCATACCGTCGATGCGGCAATGGAAGGCGTGATGGGGCTGCGCATGGCAGTCACCCAGAAATGGGACGTCATCCTTCTTGACGTGTCGTTACCCGGAATGAGTGGTCTGGACCTTTGCCAGAAGCTCCGTAAAGAGGCCGGCCAAGATACGCCCATTCTCATGGTCACGGCACGCGACACACTTCAGGACAAGCTCGACGGATTTGCCAGTGGCGCCGATGATTACCTGGTCAAACCTTTTGCGTTACGGGAGGTCGAGGCACGTGTGATCGCGCTGGTGAAGCGCTATCGGGGTCGGGTCACAAATTCCGTATTACGCGTTGGCGATTTGGTCTTTCATCCCGAGACTTTAGTTGTCGAGCGGAATGGCGAAGTAGTGAAGCTGCCGTCCAAATGCTTGCGCATCCTCGAACTCATGATGCAAAACCCAAACCGGGTATTCAGTCGCGCGGAGCTGCAAGCCGCAGTGTGGGGCGAGGAACAGACCGACAGCGACACGTTGCGCACGCACATCTACATGCTGCGCCGCGCACTGACCGAACGCGGTGGAAGCGATCCGATCGAAAATATTCGTGGTAAGGGCTACAAGCTGGTGATGTCGAATGCGCATCAAGCATAGTCTGCGGCTCAAGGTCGCGTTAGGCTTCGCCCTTTTCACCGTTCTGATTCTCGTCGCGCTGATGGTGGGTGTCCTGTCGCTTGCAGAAAAACAAGCGGAGCAGTTAATTGATGCCACAGTCTCCGACGAAATGTCGCATCTGATGCATGAGTACCAGCGTAGTCCTCAGATATTTCCTCCCCGCACGCAAAACCTTCACGGTTACATCATCCAAAATGACGACGAGAACGCTACGCTGCCCAGTTACCTGCGTAAGCTCGGTCCAGGTATCCATCACACGTTCGTGGGTGACAGGGAACTGCACATCGCCGTCCGGTATTCCGGAACGACCAAGTTTTACCTCGTCTACGATGTCAGTCGCTATGAGCAAGGCATCAAGCAATTCAGGGTGGTACTACTGTTCATCACCGCCGTCATATCAGCGCTCACCGTTTGGATGGCCTTCTGGCTGGCCGGTCTTCTGACCCGGCAGGTATCCGATTTGGCAAATCAGGTGGAGAGCTTAAGCCCCAATGATATGAAAATACCTTTGGCCGCCAAATACAATGACGAGGAAGTGCTCGGCCTGGCCCGCGCGTTTGACGGCTATCACCAGCGCGTTCAGGAACTCCTCGACCGGGAACAGGAATTCACTGCGAATGCCAGCCACGAATTGCGTACCCCCTTGACCCAAATCAAGACAAGTTGTGAACTCATCGCCCAGAATGCCGCTCTCGACGCCAGGTCAAAAAGACGTTTGAATGACGTCAATCAGGCCGTTGACCATATGACTGAAGCCATCAACTCCTTGTTGTTGCTGGCGCGAGGCGGCTCGCAGGGGGCAACAGACTCGATTCCAGTTAAAGCGTGCCTCGATATGATCATAAACTCGTGCGCCGATACACTTGCCGCCAAGCCAATCTTGCTGGAAATAAGCATTGCCCCCGAAGCCACCCTGCAAGTCCACCGGGACGCGTTCGATCTTGTACTCACCAACCTGATCAAGAACGCGATCGCCTATACCGAGCAGGGCAAAATTTCTGTCCGCTACGAAGCGCAGCGCTTGTGCATCGAAGACACGGGCATTGGTATCTCTGCTGCCGACCTTCCTCATATCTTCGAGCGGTTTTATCGGGGAATCCACCGCATGGAGAAACAGGGCGGCCTAGGGTTGGGACTTTCGATCGTAAAAAGAATCTGCGACCAATCCGGCTGGCGAATTACGCTGCATAGTGAAGAAAATCGAGGAACCCGAGTCATGATCGACTTTTCGCCTGTCTAGATTTCATGGCGACTTGACGCAGATTTGACATTCGCCGAACTATTATCGTCGGCGATGTGTACTTCTTTTCTCCATATCTTCGGGGAAGCTTCGGCTTCCAGTTCTTTTTGCAAGGAGTAATGGCATGAGGACATTGTTCCTCCTTAGTATTGTGGCGTTGCTATCTGGCTGCGCGACGCAGTCATATCAAGCACGGCCTCTTGATCCAGCCAAGCTGGCAAAGTCCTATGAGGCACGTACGCTCGACTCCGCGGAACTCCATCAATTCATCCAGACGAGTTTGGGTCAGGATGTGATTCCTTGGCCGCCCAAAAGCTGGAGTGGGAAGATGCTTACCTTGGCCGCCTTTTATTACAGCCCTGATTTGGATGCGGCGCGCGCTAAATGGGGAACGGCCAAGGCGGGCATTGTTACTGCCGCGCAGCGGCCCAATCCAACGCTGCAATTGCCTTTTCAACACACGACCGGCGCAAGCGGAAGCTCCCCGTGGACGTTTGGCCTGGGACTCGATATTCCGATTGAAACCGCGGGCAAGCGTGGGTACAGGGTAGCGCAAGCTCAACAATTGTCGGACGCCGCCCGCTTTAGCATCGGCAACGTGGCCTGGCAAGTCAGAAGCCGGCTGCGTGCACAACTGCTTAACCTTTACACCGCTACCCAAAAGACCTCAATACTGAAGCAGCAGATCGAGGCTCAGAGTCAGATCGTCAAGATGCTGGAGCAGCGCCTCTCGGTGGGCGAGGCATCCGCCACCGACGTGAATCAGCAGCGCATTTCGCTGATCCAAAACCGCACTGACCTGGCGAATGCGCAAAAGCAGAGGGAAGATGCCCGTGCCCAGGTGGCAAGCGCAATCGGCGTGCCGGTGAGCGCACTGGACGGCATCCATATCAGCTTTGCAGAGTTCGACCGGATTTATCCGGATATTCCGATGCGAGACGCCCAACGCCAGGCGATCCTTAACCGGGCGGACCTGTTGAGCGCGTTGGCGCAATACCAGGCTAGCCAGGAGGCCTTGCAGCTTGCAATCGCCAATCAATATCCGGACATCCACCTGGGACCTGGCTACCTCTGGGATCAGGGCGCGACCAAGATCGCCTTCGGTGCTAGCGGCATCGCTCTTCCCATCCTCAATCAAAACCAGGGGCCAATCGCCGAGGCAAAAGCGCGCCGCGCCGAAGCCGAGGCGAACGTGATATCACTACAGGCACTGGCCATTAACCAAACGGGCCAGGCGCTGGTCGCTTACCATGCGGCGCTTAAAAGCTTAAGTCAGAGCGAAGCGCTCTTGTCCGCGCAAGAACAACAACTTTCATCTGTGCAGAATTTGTATAGGGCGGGCGAGACAGACCGCCTGATGTTGACGCTGGCGCATCAGGCTCTTTTTACGGTTCTGCTCGCCCGTCAAAATGCGCTTATGCAAGTCCAGCAATCGTTAAGCCAGTTGGAAGACGCGATCGAGCGCCCGCTGGACGGCGCTATCGAAGTAAGCACACTGCCTGACCCCGCGCGCAACGCGCCTGCCAATCAAGGATCCCGGCCATGAAACACAAACGCACCCTCCTCGTGGGCCTGATCGCGGCTGTGATCATTATCGGCGCGGTTATCTGGATACGCAGCAAGCCGGCCCAGCCCGCCAACCCGGCGACTAGCTCGCAAGCGGCCACGACCAGCGCAGGTAAGGTTGAGATCACCCCCCAGCAATTGACAACGAGCGGCATCGAAGCACAGGCGTTGCCCGCCACCCGTTTCCAGCCGCAGACCAGCGCTTACGCCAGCGTGCTGGACCCGGGACCGCTGCTGCTGTTGCGCGGGCAATTGCGCTCGGCACAACTGCAGACCGACGCGGCGCGCGCCCAAGCTGCAGCCTCGGAACGCGAATATCAGCGTCTGTCTGTGCTTAATGGCCAGGACCACACCGTGTCGGACAAAGTGACCGAAACAGCCCATGCCACCCGGGATGCAGACCGCGCGCATCTGGAAGCGGCACAGGCAAGCTTATTGGCTGCCCGCGACACGGCGCGCAGCCGCTGGGGCGACGTGCTGGTGGGCTGGGCGCTTGCCGCCCGCTCGCCGCAACTGGATGCGTTGAATTCCGGACAGCAGGCTTTGCTGTCCGTCGCGTTGCCGCAGAACGACGCGACGGATTCGCCACCGCCCACGATTCGCATCGGCCTGTCCGGAACCGGCGGCGGCGAGATCACTGCGCGCCTGGTATCGCCTTCGCCGCTGGCCGACCCGGTTATCCAGAGCCCGACGTATTTCTACCAGGCGCCGCGTGCAGGCTTGCGCACCGGCATGCGCATCGATGCCTTGCTGCCTGCCGGCCCATCTCTCGAAGGCGTAGCAATCCCGAACTCGGCCGTGGTCTGGTACGCCAACCGGCCGTGGGTCTATGTGCAGAGCGACGATACGCATTTTGTGCGGCGCGAAATTGCCGTCGATACGCCCGCACCCGGCGGCTGGTTTGTTGCGCACGGGTGGCACGGTGGCGAACGCGTGGCGGTCAAGGGCGCAGCCCTGCTGTTCTCGCAGGAATTCCAGCCGAAACCGCAAGCGGGCGCCCCGAACAGTGGTGACGACGATGATGATTAACGCACGAACACATCCGATGGATTCGCTCGCATGCTGACTTCCATCGTTGGCTTTGCCATCCGTTTTCGCGGCGTCGTCATCGCCCTGGCAATGCTGTTGGCAGGGTATGGCCTGTTCGCCCTCAGCCATGCGCGGCTGGATGTGTTTCCGGAATTCGCGCCGCCCCAGGTGCAGGTGCAGACCGAAGCGCCGGGCCTGTCGCCCGAGCAGGTGGAAGTGCTGGTCACCCAGCCGCTGGAGAACCGGCTGGCGGGCCTGACCGGCCTCAAGACCCTGCGCTCCAAGTCGTTTCAGGGACTGTCCATGATCACCCTGACTTTTACGGCGAACACGGATATTTACCGCGCCCGGCAGGTCGTGGCGGAGCAAATGGGCGGCACTGCCGGCACGCTTCCCCAAGGCATAAAGGCGCCGGCCTTGCTGCCGCTTGCCTCCTCCACCAGCGTGGTGTTGAGCCTCGGTTTGACCTCGAAGTCGCGCTCGCTGATGGAACTGCGCACCCTCGCCGACTGGAGCGTCAAACCGCAACTGCTGTCCGTGGGCGGGGTGGCTGGCATTTCCGTGTTTGGCGGCGAGGCGAAGCAGTTGCAGATCCAGATCGCCCCCGACAGACTGGTGCGTTACGGCCTGGCTATCCAGGATGTGGTCAATGCGGCAAAACGGGCAACCGCGGTGCGCGGCGCCGGCCTCATCGAAAACAACAACCAGCGCATCGTGCTGGAAACCACCGGGCAGCCCGTTTCCGCCGCAGCGCTGGGTGCGGTGGTGCTGCGCAATCAGGGCGGCGCCACGCTGCGCCTGGCTGACGTGGCACAGGTCATGGTGGCACCCGCCCCCGCAGTGGGCGCGGCCTCGATTCAGGGTCAGCCAGGGGTCATGCTGGTGGTCGAGGAGCAGTACGGCGCGAATACCCTGGCCGTGACCCGGGCGCTGGAACAACGCCTCGCGCAGCTCAAGCCGGCCCTCGCTGCCGAAGGCGTGACCCTGCACCCCGACCTGTTCCGCCCGGCCAACTTCATCGAAACCGCGATCAGCCACCTGCGCACTGCGCTGCTGATCGGCGCCGCGCTGGTGCTGGTCGTGCTGTTCCTGTTCATGTTCAACGTGCGCGCTGCAGTCATTTCGGCCACCGCGATTCCGCTGGCGTTGCTGACTGCGGTGATCGTGCTGAATCACTTCGGCATCGGCCTCAATACCATGACGCTGGGCGGACTCGCCATCGCCATCGGCGAGGTGGTGGACGACGCCATTGTCGATGTGGAGAACATTTTCCGGCGCCTGCGCGAAAACCGGCTGCTGGCCGTTCCGCTGGGGGCAGCGCAGGTGGTGCTGAATGCCTCGCTCGAGGTGCGCGGTGCGGTGGTCTACGCCACCTTCATCGTGGTGCTGGTGTTCGTGCCGGTATTGACGCTGTCCGGCGTCGCCGGCCGCCTGTTCGGCCCGCTGGCGCTCGCCTATATCGCGGCCATCATGGCCTCGCTGGTGGTGGCGCTGACGCTTACCCCGGCGCTGGCCTACGCGCTGCTGGCGGGCCGTGCAGCCGAGGCCGAGGAACCGCCGCTGGGCAAATGGCTCAAGGCGCGCTACACGCGGCTGCTTGCCGATATCGATCAGCGCGCAGGCGCAGCGATTCTGGTCGTGGTGTTGCTGTGCGGCGCCGCATTGGCCGTGCTGCCGTTCATGCAAGGCAGCTTCCTGCCCACGCTGCGCGAGGGTCATTTCATCGTCCACATGAAAATGGCGCCGGGCACGTCGCTGGCCCAGTCACTCGCGCTGGGACAGCGCGTCAGCGGAGCACTCAGCCGGATTCCGGGGATACGTTCGGTGGCCCAGCGCGCGGGACGCGCCACCCAGGTGTCGGATCCGGCGGGCGCCTTTGCGAGCGAATTCGAGGTGGACCTGACCCCGCTCTCAGGCGCCGGGCAGCAGCGCGTGTTGAATGACATCCGCAGCGCCCTTGCCCCCTTCGTGGGGTCGAGCTTCTCGGTCAACACCTTCCTCACCGAGCGCATCCATGAAACGATTTCGGGTTATACCGCGCCGCTGGTGGTAAATGTCTATGGCAATGACCTCGACGTACTCGACCGCAAGGCTGAGGAAATCGCCGCTGCGATTCGCGGCGTTGCGGGTGCCGGCGCAGTGCAGGTGCAAGCGCCTGCAGGCAGCCCGCAACTGGTCATCCACCTGCGCAACAGCGCCCTGTCGCGGCTCGGCATCGCCCCGGTAGACGCCCTGAGCGCGGTCGAAACCGCCTACGCCGGCACGCTGGTAGGCGAGGTGTACGAGGGTAACCGCGTATTCGACGTGGCGGTGGTGCTGGCGCAGCGCCTGCGGCAAAACCCGGCGCAGGTGGGCGCGCTGCCGTTGAAGGCGCCGGACGGCCGCATGGTGCAACTCCGGGACGTGGCAGACATTGCCCAGACCGACGGGCGCTATCTGATCCTGCACGACGACGCGCAACGCCTGCAGGTGGTGACAGCAGAGGTAAAAGGTCGCGCGCTGTCGAGTTTCGTCACAGCGGTAAAAAAACAGATCACGGCCCAGGTCACCCTGCCGCGCGGCACTTACCTTGTCTATGCCGGCGATGCGCCGGAGCAGGCGCGCGCGCAACAGGATCTGCTGCTGCATTCGGCACTGGCTGCGGCGGGGGTGGCGCTGCTCTTGTACATGGCGCTGGGCGGCGTGCGCTCGACCATCCTGGTGTTCGCCAACCTGCCCTTCGCGCTGGCCGGCGGCGTGGTGATGGTGCTCGTTACCGGCGGCGTGCTGTCGATCGGTTCGCTGGTGGGTTTCGTCACCCTGTTCGGCATTACCCTGCGCAACGCCATCATGCTGATCTCCCATTACCGCCATATCGTCGAGGCGGAAGGCGTGGCGTGGGGCAAGGATGTCGCGATACGCGGCGCTGGGGAACGCCTGTCGCCGATCCTGATGACGGCGCTGGTCACCGCGCTGGGACTGCTGCCGCTGGCACTGACCAGCGGCGCGCCCGGCAACGAGATCGAAGGCCCGATGGCCGCCGTCATCCTGGGCGGCCTGATCACTTCCACGCTGCTCAACCTGCTGATCCTGCCGACCCTGGCGCTGCGCTATGGGCGGTTTGAGCGGCGCGACCTGGAGAGCGCCACATGAAACCCGACGGTGACAGGAGACAGCCATGACACGGCATGACACAGCACACGACATCGTGATTGTGGGCGGTGGCGCGGGCGGGCTGGAGCTCGCCACACGTCTCGGCAACAAACTGGGACGTGGCATCCGCGTCAAGGTCACCCTGATCGACGCCTCGGCTTCGCACCTATGGAAACCGCTGTTGCACGAAGTGGCCGCAGGCAGTCTGGATTCCTATGCGGAACGGCTGGAGTATCTGGCACAGGCGCACTGGCATCATTTCCGCTTTTGTTTCGGACGCATGGACGGCCTGGATCGCGCCCGGCAACGGGTATGGATTGCACCTGCTACGGATCAAAACGGACACGAAATCATGCCGCGCCGCAGCCTTCATTACGACACGCTGGTGATTGCGGTGGGTTCGGTCGGCAATGATTTTGGCATACCCGGCGTGGCCGAACATTGCATCATGCTCGATACGCCGGAACAGGCGCGTCAATTCCATCGCCGTCATATCGACGCCTGTCTGCACGCGCAAACCCAAGCCGGACCGGTCGAACCGGGACAGATCACGGTCGGCATCGTCGGCACCGGTGCCACCGGGGTGGAACTGGCCGCCGAATTGCACGATACGACTCGCGAGCTGTCGTCCTACGGACTCGAACATATCGACCCCGACAAAAGCTTGCGGCTGGTGCTCGTGGGGTCGGCCGAACACGTCCTGCCCGGATTGCCGGTGCGTCTGTCCGATGCGGTCGCCGCTCAATTGCACAGCATGGGTATCGAGATGCATAACGGCGAACACGTGGTTGAAGTGCGCCCGGACGGCATGCTCACGCATACCGGTAAATTTATCCGCGCCAGCATGATGGTGTGGGCGGCAGGTATCAAGGCACCCGATGTTCTGACGACACTGGGCTTGCCCACCAACCACGCCCAGCAATTGATCGTGCACCAGACATTGCAGACCGCTGACGACGCGATTTTCGCGTTTGGCGATTGCGCCGCGTGCCCGCTGCCCGGCGGCAAGGGCATCGTCCCTGCACGCGCGCAGGCTGCGCATCAGCAGGCCAGCCTGTTGGTGAAATCGATACGCTGTCGGCTCAATCACAAACCGTTGCCGCAGTATGTGTATCGCGATTACGGCTCGCTGGTCGCGCTCGGGCAACACAGCACAGTAGGCAATTTGATGGACAGGTGGTCCGGCAATGGCCTGCGGGTGGAAGGGCTGTGGGCGCGGCTGATGTATCGGTCGCTGCACACGCTGCATCTGCTTGCCCTGAACGGCTACGTCAAGACTGCGCTGCTGCTTCTCGCCAATCTCATCAATACGCCCAACAAGGTCACCATCAAGCTTCACTGAATCTAACAACGGCGATTTATCCACGAAAAACACAAAAAGCACGAAATATTCAAAGCGATAACAAGCTGTAGATCATCACCCAAAGGGTGAATGACTTACTCAATGTCATACATTGATTTGTTTCGTGTCTTTCGTGTCTTTCGTGTCTTTCGTGTCTTTCGTGGACCAACTGCTTTTTCCAGGTTGAACGTCTCTTCATCCCGCGTGGGCGTGTCGCACCTGCCTCTGCGACGCTGGTTGAGATGCCCCAACGACCAGTTTGCTCCGGGGCATATACCCCGAAGTTTCCAGCACTAACCAAACCCGGTCACAAAAATTCAAGGTCTTACTGGGCTGGCACAGTCGATGCACAGGGAAGATCGGCGAGGTCTTGTCCTCAGCAATCAACCCTGACCGGATAAACCTGAATCTGCCGCGCCGTGTTCAAGCTGGCAGCTCCCATTCAAATGCGGATACGAGGTATTTTGTGCCAGGAAAAAAGCACCTCAAGCTACTCGGTTACTGCTCGCTCATCCCATTGCTGTTTCTGGGCGGCTGCAGCGTATCCGGTTTCCCGCTGCTCGATCCGCAGGGACCGATCGGTCACAGCGAACTCGATCTGATCGTAACCGCCTTTCTCATCATGCTGATCCCGGTTCTGCCGGTGATAGGCATGACGTTCTGGTTTGCCTGGCGTTACCGCGCCACGCGCCGGGAAACAGCGCCCACGCCCGGCTGGTCCGAGCATAAAATCGAGGTGGTGGTGTGGACGGTGCCGGCCGTCATCGTGATTGCGCTGGGCGTGCTGACCTGGGTCACCACGCACCGGCTCGACCCCTACAAACCCATCGCTTCACCCGCAAAACCGATACAGATCGAGGCGATTGCGTTGAACTGGAAATGGCTGTTCATTTACCCGGAAGAGCATATCGCAACGGTCAACCAGCTGGTCATTCCCGTCAACGTACCGGTGAGTTTCCGGCTCACCTCCGATACGGTCATGGCTTCGCTGTTCATCCCGCGCCTGGGCAGCCAGGTCTACGCGATGGCGGGCATGCAAACGCGTCTGCATCTGCTGGCAAGCCATCCGGGCAGCTACCGCGGCATGAACTCGCAATTCAGCGGTGCCGGTTTTCCGGGAATGCACTTCAGGGTCATCGCAAGTTCACAGGGCGGCTACCAGGCCTGGCTCAAACAGGTCAGACAAACCGGTAGCGCACTGAACCTGGCACGCTTCAAGCAATTGGCGCAACCCGGCGCCCATTCGCCGGTGAGTTATTTCGCATCGGTCCAGCCACCTGATTTATTCGATCAGGTTATGCGCACATTCAAGCCGATGCAGCCAGGCGCGATGGCGCCCATGCAGCCGGCGTCAAGCCACTAGGAGGCATCAGGCATGTTCGGAAAACTGTCACTGTCAGCGATTCCCTTTCATGTACCCATCATCATGGGATCGGTCGGCGTGGTATTGCTGAGCGCGGCGCTGATCCTGGCGCTCATTACCTACTACGGCAAGTGGCACTATCTGTGGCATGAATGGCTGACCAGCGTCGATCATAAAAGAATCGGCGTCATGTACATCATTCTGGCGCTCGTCATGCTGCTGCGCGGCTTCTCTGACGCCATCCTGATGCGCTCGCAGCAGGCCGTGGCACTGGGCGCCGACCACGGCTTCCTGCCGCCCGGGCACTACGACCAGATTTTCAGCGCACACGGCACCATCATGATTTTTTTCATGGCCATGCCGTTCCTGGTCGGGCTGATGAATGTGGTCGTGCCGTTGCAGATCGGCGCGCGCGACGTCGCCTTCCCGTTCATGAATGCGGTCAGCCTGTGGCTCACCGTATTCAGCGCCGGGCTGGTCATGGTCTCGCTCGGCGTGGGCAATTTCTCCCACGCCGGATGGACCGGCTACCCGCCTCTCAGCGGTCTGCATTACAGTCCGGGCACCGGTGTCGATTACTGGATATGGGGCATCCAGTTGAGCGGACTGGGGTCATTGATGACGGGCATCAATTTCCTGGTGACCATCCTCAGGCTGCGCGCGCCCGGCATGACGCTGATGCGCATGCCGATCTTCACCTGGACCGCATTGTGCACCAACGTGCTGATGATTCTTGCCTTCCCGGTGTTGACCGTGACGCTCGCGTTGCTGGCGCTGGATCGTTACCTGGGCATGCATTTTTTCACCAACGCCCTCGGCGGCAACATGATGATGTACCTCAATCTGTTCTGGATCTGGGGGCATCCGGAAGTTTACATTCTGGTGCTGCCCGCGTTCGGCGTGTTCTCCGAAGTGGTGGCCACACTGTGCGGCAAGCGCCTGTTCGGCTATACCTCGATGATCTGGGCCACGATTGCCATTACCGTGCTGTCCTTCACGGTGTGGCTGCACCATTTTTTCACCATGGGGTCGAGCGCAGACGTGAATGCCTTCTTCGGCATCATGACCATGATTATCGCGGTGCCCACCGGGGTCAAGGTATTCAACTGGCTGTTCACCATGTATCAGGGGCGGGTGCGTTTCGACACGCCGATGCTGTGGACGCTGGCCTTCATGGTGACGTTCGTGCTGGGCGGCATGACCGGCGTGATGCTGGCGATTCCGGGTGCCGATTACGTGCTGCATAACACCGAGTTCCTGGTCGCCCACTTTCATAACATGCTGATTCCCGGCGCGCTGTTCGGCTACTTTGCCGGATATGCCTTCTGGTTTCCCAAGGTGTTCGGTTTTGCGCTGAACGAGAAATGGGGCAAGCGTGCATTCTGGATGTGGGTCAGCGGCTTTTACCTCGCCTTCATGCCGCTCTACGTGCTTGGTTTTCTGGGCATGCCGCGTCGTCTGGAGTACTACACCAACCCTGCCTGGCATCCCTGGCTGGAAATTGCCGCCGTGGGCGCTGCCTTCATCCTGATCGGCATCGTGTTTCAGATCATCCAGCTGGGGGTGAGCATCCGGGCGCGCGAAACAACCCGCGACCTGAGCGGCGATTACTGGCAGGACGGGCGCACGCTGGAATGGTCGACCTCCTCACCGCCGCCGCTCTACAACTTTGCGCAAATTCCCGTCGTAGGGAGCCGCGATGCCTTCATGCGCATCAAGGAAAACGGCAGCGCCGCCCAGCGCCCGGTTGAATTTCACGCTATCCATATGCCCAGCAACACGCCCGCAGGCTTCGTCATCGGCGTGCTGGCGTTCATCGCCGGGTTCGGGTTGATCTGGCATATCTGGTGGCTGGCCGCAATCGGTACTCTGGGCATACTGGCCACAATCATTGCCAGGGCATCGCATGACAATACCGGATATTTCATCCCGGCGGAGGCAGTGCAGGCCACCGAGGCACGGCGCACGCGCGCGCCTGGAGAAGCCGGCCGAGCGGGCTTGAACGTATTCAAACTACCGGGTCACGCGGCCCATGTGCAGCAGGGGCAATCATGACAACGACCGCATTGAGCCATGACGCCAGCAGCGTGCATCAGCACGCCGAATCCGTGAACAACGCCGTGTTCGGATTCTGGATCTATATCATGAGCGACTGCATCCTGTTCGCCATCCTGTTCGCGACGTTTGGCGTCATGCAACACAACTACGCCGGCGGGCCCAGCGGCAAGGAACTGTTCGACTTGCCCTACGTGTTCGCAGAGACCCTGCTCCTGCTCACCAGTAGCGTGACCTATGGCCTGGCGGTGCTGGCGATGAACAGGAAAAACAAAAGCCGGGTGCTGGGCTGGCTGTTGCTCACTTTCTTGTTTGGGCTGAGTTTCATCGGCATGGAAGTCAGCGAGTTCCAGCGCATGATCCTCGCAGGCAATGGTCCGGAGCGGAGCGGTTTTCTGTCCGCATTTTTTACCCTGGTCGGCACCCACGGCCTGCACGTCAGCTTCGGCCTGATCGGCATGCTGGTGATGATGGTCCAAGTCATGCGCAAAGGATTAAGTATCCCGGTTCAGTCCAGGCTGATCCGTCTGAGCATGTTCTGGCACTTCCTGGACATCGTGTGGATCGGCGTGTTTACCGTGGTCTACTTGATGGGGGTGATGTAAATGACACATGATTCGATCGATCTTCCCGGCGTCAGCCATGCCCGCTTGCGCACCTATGTCGTGGGTTTTGCGCTGTCCATCGCGCTCACTGCGATCCCGTTCGGGCTGGTGGCATTCGGTCTCGACCGCTTTCCGCACTCCGCCATACTGATCGCCATCACGTTGGCCGCCATTGTCCAGATTGTGGTGCAACTCCACTATTTCCTGCACCTGGATCGCACCTCTGACCAGAGCTGGAACCTGCTCGCCATTGTGTTCACAGTACTCATCATTGCCATCATGCTGCTTGGCACGCTATGGATCATGTTCGATCTCCATGCGCGCATGATGTAAAAGCCGACGACCGCTCTGAGGGCGCAGTGTCTGGCGCAGACCTGGGTCTCAGCGCCGGCTGCGCGACCGTTTCGACATTGCCCAGTAGGCAGCCACAACTATGCCGCATGAACCCGCAGCAGCCACGCTACAATCTGCTTGCCGAAATAATAGACGCTCGCACTCCATGCGCCAACCCACAGGAGCGCACCCAGCGCGTTGTAGGCTGCGAACCGTTCAGCCCATTCCGGCACTGCCCGCAGTGATGCCGTTGAGCTGTCTCTGAAAAATCAGTTAGCCACAGAGCACACAGAGTTCACGGAGGCAGAGGGTTTGCCGGGATAGGCGATTCGTCGCCCAACTCGCAAAAAAAATGGGTTGCCGTAAATATCGACTTCACCCATCAGGTGAACCGGAAAAATATGTGGAAACCGCTTCGTCTCTGTGTCGTCTGTGATCTCTGTGGCTTGAATCGCGAGTTTAGGTTCATTCTTCGGCCTCATCGTCGCTGTAAGCCGTGCCATCCACTTTACCGCTGAACACCAGATACTGATAGCCGTTGTAGAACAGCATGATCGGTATCAGCGGCAGGATGCCGACCAGCATGAACAACTGCGTGCCAGGGGCAGCAGCGGCTGCGTTCCAGGTCAACGTGGGAGTGAGGGCGTAGGGATACAAGCTCGCGACCAGGCCGATGAACGACGCCGCGAACAGCAGCAGCGTGCCCAGAAACGGCCAGTATTCGTGTCGCGTGAGATAGGCCCACATGGTCAGCAGCGCAGCGAACACAGCCACGCTCCCTGCCAGCGCATAAGGCAGCGCCGCGCTACCGGTCCAGCGGGCGGCAATATGGGCGTTGTGCGCTGGCGTCAACGCCAGCACCAGCGCGCCTGTCGCCAACGTACCCAGCAGCAGCCAGAAACCGCGCCGGTAAGCGCGATCCTGCATCTCGCCGGTGGATTTGAGAATCAGCCAGCCTGCCCCCATCAGCGCATAGCCCAGCACCACGCCCAATGCGGTCATCAGGCTGAATGGCGTAAACCAGTGCCAGCCGCTGCCCACATAGTTACCCGCCAGAGTCGGCCAGCCCTGAATCAGCGCGCCCAGCATCAACCCCTGGCTGATGGCCGCACCCAGGCTGCCCACGCCAAAAGTCAGATTCCACAGCCACTTGCGCGCGCTGGCATGGCGAAATTCGAACGCCACGCCGCGCATGATCAGCGCAAATAGCATCACCGTGACCGGGATATACAAGCCCTGCAACAAGGCCGCGTAAACCGGCGGAAACGCCCCGAACAGCACCCCGCCCAACAGCACCAGCCAGGTTTCGTTGGCGTCCCACACGCTGGACAGACTCGCCATCATCAGGCCGCGGCGATCTTCATCGCATGCCACCAGCGACAGGATGCCCACCCCCAGATCAAAGCCGTCCAGCACCACATACAGCAACAGCGACAGCCCGGCCACGCCGATCCAGAATGCCACCAGGAAACTTTGCATGTCCATATAGCGTTCGTCCTTGAATAATCCTGGAAAAGGCAGTGATCCACGAAATGGTTCTCGCAGGGATATTGCCCTTGGGCAATAACTCGCAAAGACACGAAAAGCACGAAATCAACGAAATAAAAAAGTGGTAAATCGTCACCAGAGAGTGAACAGCCCAATCAATGCCGCATTGTTTTATTTCGTGTCTTTTGTGTCTTTCGTGGATAAATCGCCGTTTTCTGAATGGGTTGATCAGACGCGCCTATCTTGCCAGGCGTGCGGCGCGGGTTGCGGCGGCGCCAGCGTCAGGTTCGGGCCATTACGCAACCAGCGCCGGGCAAAAACAAAGAAGGCTATCGCCAGAACGGTGTAGAGCAGCGTGTACCCGGCCATACTGAACATGACGCTGGACGCGGGTAGCTGCGACGCCCCTTCGCTGGTGCGCAGCACACCATAGACCAGCCACGGCTGGCGCCCGACCTCGCGCACGGTCCAGCCCATTTCCACCGCGACATAGCCCAGCGGCACCGCCCACAGCCAGCCTTTGAGCAACCAAGGGTGTGACTGCCAAGCCGACCCCCGCCAGCCGCGGCGCCCTGCTTGCCACAGGCTCAACGCCATCAGCCCGAAGAAATATAAGCCGATCGCCACCATCAAACGGAAGCTGTAAAACAACAGCGGCAATGCCGGCGGGCGATCCTGCGGCGCAATATCGAGCAGGCCTTTCACCTGGCCGTCCCAGGTATGGGTGGCCAGCACACTCAACGCATCGGGTATTTCAATCGCCCAGTCATTGGCGCCTTTCGCTGCGTCGGGCCAGGCGGCAACCGCCCAGGCTGCGCCCTGGCCAACCGGATTGGTGTGCCAGTGGCCTTCGAGTGCCGCGCCCTTGGCCGGTTGATAATTGAATACGGATTGTCCGGAAGCGTCGCCCAGATAAATCTGTAACGGGGCAATGATCACGGCTGCCAATACGGCCATCTTGAAGCTTTTCATGAAAAACGCCGGATTGCGGTTTTTCAGGACATACCAGGCGGACACGCCGCCCACCACGAAGCAACCGGTTTCCAGCGCGGCCACCCACATGTGGCTCACGCCCCACACCATATCCGGGTTGAACATGGCGGCCCAGAAATCGGTGACCACAAAGCGCCCGTTCACCACCGACCCGCCCGCCGGGGTCTGCATCCAGGAGTTCGCCATGACGATCCACAGCGCTGACAGGCTGGCGCCCACCGCCACCATCAGCGTGGCAAAGAAATGCACGGCGCGCGGCACGCGCTGCCAGCCCAGCAGCATGATGCCGAGGAAGCCCGCCTCCAGCATGAACGCCATGGCGCCTTCGAAGCCAAGCACCGCACCGAAAAAATCCCCGGCAAAGCGCGAGAACTCCGCCCAGTTGGTGCCGAATTCAAATTCCAGCGGCAGGCCGGTGACCACCCCCACCCCAAAATTGAGCACAAACAATTTTGCCCAGAAGCGCGCATGCCGGTAGGAGTCAATATCGCCGGTTTTGAGCCACAGCGCTTCGATCACCACCAGAAAAAACGACAACCCGATGGTAAGCACCGGCCACAAAATATGAAACAGCGCGGTCAAGGCAAACTGGGTGCGAGACAAATCGGTAACAAGCGCGACTGACATGCAGATGTTGATTAGCAAATTAGAATGTACTTTATAGTAAGCCGCAGTCCCAATTGCAAACTCCGATTTCAATCTGCAAGCGGGTCGCGTATTGGCCCACTTCCCCCAAACTGTGCGCGGCCGTGCGGCATATCCCCCACTCATCGCCTCAGCTTTCCTGCGTTGTTCCACATAATCAATTGCTTATGATTCTGGCACGTGGCATGCATTGAATCGCTGCAGGAGGTTCACATCATGAACAACCGAACAACGGCATGCGCCCTATTGGCGCCGCCCCTCACCACACAGAAAGGAACGTAATCATGGAAACCATGCAAGCAAACCAGAGCGCCGTCGTCGCCACTTTCGACACCCATCAGCAAGCGGAACAGGGAGTGAAGGAGCTGCAGAAATCCGGCTTCGACATGAACAAGCTGTCCATCATCGGCCGCGGCTACCATAGCGAAGAACATCCGTTGGGCTTTTACACCAGCGGCGATCGCATCAAGACCTGGGGCGGCATTGGCGCCTTCTGGGGCGGGTTGTGGGGGATACTGTTCGGCGCCGCCTTCTTCTGGGTACCCGGTTTTGGCCCCCTGGCCGTGGCTGGTCCCATCGTCGGCATGCTCGCCGGTGGCCTGGAAGGTGCCGCCGTGGCGGGCGGTGTCAGCGCCCTGGTCGCAGCACTGATGAGCCTGGGCCTGCCCAAACGCAGCGCGATCAAATACGAAACCCTGCTCAAGGCCGACAAGTATCTGGTCATCGCCCATGGTAGCGCCGATGAAGTGGATAACGCACGGGATATCCTGCAACGTGCGCATGCGCTGGAGACCGAACGGCTGGCTGCCTGATTGTCACCCGTTCCGACCTGAGCGATATTTTGAGTAGTGTCGATTTGGCATGAACATCGCGAGGGCGGTTAAGTGCCATATTCCACCGTTTAATAATGACGCTTTCCGGCCTTGAGCCGCCTTTAAGGCATAGGTATCACACGCCATCCTGCCGACACGATGGGCAGTGTCATACGCATGCGGAATCACCCGTTTCATTGCGCATCAATCAATTACGATGGCATGATGGGCGCTGCAATTTTATAAAAATCCGGACGCAGGCATCCGGCCATCAACCGTTTTGCATCAACGGAGTTCCAATGACAACAGAACAGGATACTTGCCCCAATTGCAGTCGCTTGCGCCAGCAACTGTCTGAAAAAGACCAGGCGCTGCAGGATTTACGCAGCCAGATCGAAGAATTATCCCGACATGATCCGCTGACCGGTGCGCTCAATCGGCGCAGCCTCATCGAGATACTCGAGACAGAGCTGCAGCGCGCGCTTCGCACCGGTCATCCGTTCTGTTTCGCCATCATGGAGCTCGACCGTTTCAAGGAGACGAAAGACCTGTACGGCCACCCGGCTGGGGATGTCGTGCTGAAGACTGTGGCCGATACGGCGGTGAAACTGCTCCGGACGGTAGACCGTTTTGGACGTCTCGACGGCAGCGAATTCGGGATTGTGTTGCCGGCCACCTGGCTGGATCAGGGCCTGATTGCAATGGATCGGCTGAGCAAAGCCGTGGCCGGGTGCAACTGGGAAAGTGTCGCCGCGGGCCTGACGGTCAGCTTTTCCGCCGGGATCACGACCAATGCGCCCAAGGATACGTCCGAGCTGATGGTCAGGCGCGCCGAAAAGGCGCTCGCCCAGGCAAAACAGGAAGGCAGAAACCGCACCGTACAGATCGAAGAGGCGCTGCCGGATTTTCCACCAATGGATTAAGTTTATGTGCAGGGCAGACACGCGCCATTCTGGTGCTGGGTCTCTATAGCTTGCCCTGCGCATTTCTTATTGTTTTGGTTATTCAGACTGGATCAGATGCGCGCAAGACTGCGTCTAGCAGGCCAGGAAAGCGGCTATCCAAATCTTCGCGTCTTAACGAATTGATATATTGCGTTCCCTCTGCTCTCATCTGAATCACGCCCGTTTCTCTTAGCACCCTAAAATGATGCGACGCGGTAGATTTGGCCACGGACAGGCCGAATGTTCCGCAGGATTGTTCGCCGTGAGCCGCAATACTCTTGACGATGGAAAGGCGTACCGGGTCGCTTAGCGCGTAGAGCACCCCGGATAAGGTCAGGCTTTTTCTTGATGGATGGTTCAATGCTCTCATGCTTGCATTATCGCATGTGCCTGTGTTATTTTTATTGTTCGATTATTATCGAACAATAGGAGAATACGATGCATGCCGATGCGAAAACGGAACAGACGATGGACCAGGCCGCAAAGCATCCGGATCTCAGCCAGGGTATCGGTGGGCTTTACGGTGCAGTAAGCAGTTATCAATGATTTACGAGCACGAGGAGAACATCATGCGTGTGTACGAACTCCGAGACAAAACCGGGCTGGATGCCTTAACCCTCGCCCAGCGCGAGAATCCAACCCCGGGACCCGAGCAAGTGCTGATCCAAATGCGTGCGGCATCGCTTAATTATCGCGACTTGCTGGTGTTGGATGGACTCTATCCAGACATGCAATTGCCCATCGTTCTCTTATCGGACGGCATCGGAAATGTTGTCGCCGTGGGTGCGAATGTCACCCGTGTAAAACCGGGTGACCGTGTGGCGGCTGTCTTCGATCAAAACTGGTTGTCGGGCGAACCGCCGGAGAAAACCCTGAGTTTGGGCGGGCAAATAAACGGAGTACTGGCACAGTATGTTGTATTGCATCAGGATGGCGTGGTGCATGTACCGGCACACCTCGCGGATGAAGAGGCGGCAACCCTACCTTGCGCCGCCGTGACGGCATGGAATGCCCTGATGGCGCAGAGCGAGCTTAAGCCTGGCACGACAGTATTGGTGCAAGGCACGGGGGGTGTTTCGCTGTTCGCGCTGCAGTTCGCCCGCATGGCGGGCGCCCGCGTGATCGTTATATCGGGCAGCGACGAGAAATTAGAACTGGCACATCGTCTGGGCGCTGAATCGGTGATCAATTACAAACAGACCCCCGATTGGGATAAAGAGCTACTCAATCTTACCTGTGGAAAGGGGGTTGATATTGTCATCGAAATCGGGGGTTCCAGCACGTTGTCACGATCCATTAGCGCCGTCCGGAAAGGCGGTCAAATAAACTTGATAGGCGTATCAACCGGCATGACGGCTGAAGTTTTTATACCCTCGATTCTGGTGAAGCAAATCCGGATGCAGGGTATCTATGTCGGAAGTCGTTTGATGTTTGAACAGATGAACAGGGCGATTGAGCTGCACAAGCTAAAGCCCGTGATTGATCGCGTATTTCCCTTCGAGGAAGCGCCCGAAGCGTTCAGGTACATGAAAAAGGGAAGCCATGCCGGCAAAGTCTGCATACGCTTCTGATCATTTGGTGCCCAACAACCGCGTGGAGCCGACGCGGTGTAGCGACGCGCTGCTTTCTGTCACTTTCGTGCCCTGCGGTTCACGGGCGTTTAACCCTTAACCAGAGCATCGAGGAAAAATTGGACCTGAAACTGAGTGGACGCAGCGCCTTGATCACCGGCGCAAGTTCCGGTATCGGCGCCGGTATAGCGAAAGTGCTGGCCAGCGAGGGCATACGGGTCGCCATGACTGCGCGTCACGTTGACCGACTGGAACAGCTTGCGCTCGAAATCGCTGAGAGCGGAGGGGTGCCACCCGTTGTGGTGGTCGGCGACATCACAAATGCGAAAGACGTCACGCGCATTGTTAACGAATCAATCGAATGTATTGGCCAGATAGATATTCTCGTCAATAGTGCCGGCGGCTGGCGGGCATTGCCCTTGGAGGATACCAGCGCAGTGGGGGATGAGGCTTTCGCCCTGAACTTCACCGCTCCTAGGCTGCTGGCCGAGGCTGTGCTCCCGGCAATGCGCGCCCGGCACTGGGGCCGCATCATCAACATTAGTGGCTCGATGGAGCCACGCACCTCGAACGCCGCCACTCCGGCCAAAGCAGCATTGCATCTTTGGGCCAAAGGGCTTTCCTGTGATGTGGCATCCGATGGCGTCACAATTAACAGCATCCCGCCAGGACGAATCAACAGCGAGCAGACCCTCAACAAACTTCACCCAACCGAGGAAGCGCGCCGCCCCTTTATCGCCGGAAATATTCCTGCCGGCTACTTCGGTGATCCGGAGGATATTGGTTATCTGGTGGCTTTTCTAGTCTCACCGCTCGCGCGCTATATTACGGGTGCCGTTATCTCTGTGGACGGCGGCATGCATTTTTTCGCCCACTAATTGCGCGGTGCCAACGCGTAGGGCTTGTCAGATGTGTAATCCATCCAGATGTTTTTAAGCCACCATCCGGCGCAATGCGCTTCGCTTATTGACGCCCTACGACGTTACGGGTTGGAAAACCGAACGCCTGGCTGCCTGGTTTCCACTAGCCCTGACCCGATCAATTATGAAAGGGTATCTGGTTGCCGTTATTGCTTTGAGTCAAATTGTACACAATTCAAGAATTTCGGATTTGTATTGATTTGGCATGAACAAAACGCGGGCTGGTATCGGCGGTGTCGGAATGTAGTATGGTAACATGGGGTATTCAGAATTTTATGCAACGGGTTGATGGTTCATTTTTCCACTTTTGAGTTTTCATACTGATCCCATGGCACTTCAGAAACTTGGTACTCACCTTGTGCTTTAGCCCAGGCATGCACATCTGAAAAATATGCATCGTCGTCATCCGCTAAATTATTTCCATCAGGTGTTGCGATTATTTCCCGGGAAGGTTTAATTGGGAATCGCCAGTAAATTTTTTCAACTACTGTGCCTGTGGTTTTGAAAATATGGGATATCAGGTTACTTTCTAAAATGATGGAGTAACGGAACCGCTTTAATGGTTCAGATTCTATTAAGGTAACGAAGTGATTGTTGCCATCCAGCTTGAAGCAAGTTACCCGTGCCTCTGCTCCGCTATTACTAAAGTATCCTGTTATTAAATCTGTTATCGTATTTACCGCCTTATTTAGCTGTCTTTTCCTGCTGAAGATATACAGAATGTATGAAAACAGGATAAGGACATCAGCCGCAACAATGTATAAAGCCAGGGAGTTCAAACTAATCGTCAATGTAAACACGAAGCTTCCTCATGATTATCAATTTGATTTTTACTGTTTGTCGAAACAAGGCAATGCTTACACCCTAATTAATTCCCTTTAAAACTATACCACCATTAAAATCTATCCAGCTCCCTGCCTGGCTGGCTGTCAGTTAATTGCCACATCCAGGCACCCCGGCCAAAACTTATCCCGCGTCGCTGGCCAGCCGCCACGCCACCGATTCTCCTGCCCTGAGTGGCACCAGCATTGTCTCACCCATGGCTAACGCATCGGGCACCGTCCAGGCTTCGCGTTTCAGGCTGATGCGCTCGCCGTTGCGCGGCAGGCCGTAGAAATCCGCACCGAAGTGGCTGGCGAAGGCTTCCAGTTTGTCCAGCGCGCCCGCCGCTTCAAACACTTCGGCGTAGAGTTCGATGGCGGCATGCGCGGTATAGATGCCGGCGCAGCCGCAGGCGGTTTCTTTTGCGCCCACGGCATGCGGCGCGCTGTCGGTACCGAGAAAGAATTTTGCGTTGCCGCTGGTGGCGGCGGCAACCAGCGCCTGGCGATGCGCTTCGCGCTTCAGCACCGGCAGGCAGAAATAATGCGGACGCATGCCGCCCTGGAACATGGCGTTACGGTTGTATAACAGGTGGTGCACGGTCAGCGTGGCGGCGACGTGCGGCGGGGCGGACTGCACAAATTCGACGCCCTGTCGGGTGGTGAGGTGTTCGAGCACGATTTTCAGCGCGGGAAATTTTTTTCGCAGCGGAATGAGATGGCGCTCGATGAATACGGCCTCGCGATCGAATATGTCCACCGCCGGATCGGTGACCTCGCCATGCAGCAATAGCGGCACGCCGTGTTGCTCCATTGCGGCGAATACCGCATCGCAGTTGGCCAGATCGGTCACGCCCAGATCCGAGTTGGTGGTCGCCCCGGCCGGGTAGTATTTCACCGCGTGCACGAAGCCGCTGGCCCGGGCGCGGGCAATTTCGCCGGGATCGGTGTTGTTGGTGAGATACAGCGTCATCAGCGGCTGGAAAGTCGACCCGGCGGGCAAGGCCGCCAGGATGCGCTCGCGGTAGGCGCGCGCCTCTTCCACGGTGCGCACCGGCGGCTTGAGATTGGGCATGACGATGGCGCGGGCAAAGCGCCGCGTGGTGTCGGGCAACACCGATTGCATGGCGGCGCCGTCGCGCAGGTGCAGGTGCCAGTCGTCAGGGCGGGCGAGCGTAAGTGTGTCCATGTGTGTATTCATTCCTGTCGAAGACATGTTAGCCACAGAGGGCACAGAGTACGCAAAGGAAACTGTCGCTCTGTGGTCTCTGCGGCTTGGGTTTCAGGTTTTCATTCGTGCGAGGCATCACGCATCTGCAAAGCCAGCTCGTAAGCGGCATTTTTCTTCAGGCCGGTGAGTCTGGCGGCCAGTTGCGCCGCCTGTTTCACCGGCAGTTCTTCCAGCAGCACGGCCAGCGTGTCGCGCAGGCGCAGTGCATCTTCATCCACATCGGCCGCGGGTGCACCTTCTACGATCAGCACGAATTCGCCTTTTTGCCGGTTGGGGTCGGCTTCGAGCCAGGCCTGTGCCTCGCCCAGCGGCAGGCTGTGGATGGATTCGAACAGCTTGGTCAGCTCGCGTGCCAGGGTCACGCGGCGTGTGCCACCCAGGGTCTCGGCCAGATCCGCCACACAGTCGAGGATGCGATGCGGGGCTTCGTAGAACACCAGCACGTAGGGCAGGCGAGCGAGCGCAGCCAGGGCATGGCGCCGCGCCGAGGATTTGGCGGGCAGAAATCCGTAAAACAGCCAGTGCGGCGCATCCACACCGGCTGCCGATAGCGCGCACACCACCGCGCTTGCGCCCGGCACCGGCACCACCGTGATCCCCGCTGCGTGCGCCGCCGCCACCAGCCAGGTGCCCGGGTCGCTGATCGCCGGGGTGCCCGCATCCGTCACCAGCGCCACATTCTTCCCGGCCTGCATGTCCGCCAACAGGCGCGCGCCGACCTGCTGCTCGTTATGCTCGTGCAGTGCGACAAAACGCGCCTGGATACCCAGCCGGGAGAGCAGCTGTCCGCTGTGACGCGTGTCTTCCGCGGCCACCAGATCAACCGAGCGCAGCACCTCCAGCGCGCGCTGGGTAATGTCGCCCAGATTCCCGATGGGCGTCGCCACCACATATAATGTCCCGCATGTATGCATGTTCACCGCCGCTAACCAATCCCGCTATTGTCGCCGCCACAGCCAACCGGAGCAAATCCTGATGCCCGCCAGCGGCGCGCAGGCCGAACAGGCTGCCGCGCTGTATCTGACCCAGCGCGGGCTGCAGCTGGTGGAAAGAAACTATCGCTGCCGTTTTGGTGAAATCGATCTGATCATGCGCGCTGGCGCCACGCTGGTATTCGTGGAAGTGCGCAGCCGCCGCTCGCGCACGTTCGGCGGTGCGGCCGCCAGCATCGATGCGCACAAACAGCACAAACTCATCGCCGCCGCGCAGCATTATCTGGCCCAGCTTGGGAAAGCCCCGCCGTGCCGGTTTGACGCACTGCTGTTTGACGGCGGCGAGATCGAATGGATACCCAACGCCTTCGGTGCATAGCGCATGGCGTGTGTCATAATTTAGCCTATGGACTTAATCGCACGCATATCCGAACACTTCGGCGACAGCGCCCGCCTCAAAATGGACGCCATGGATACCCTCGCTGCGCCCATCGCGCTGGCAGTGGAATACATGAGCGAGTGCCTGTTGGCGGATGGCAAAATCCTGTCCTGCGGCAATGGCGGCTCGGCAGCGGACGCGCAGCACTTTTCTTCGGAGCTGGTCAACCGCTTCGAGATCGAGCGTCCCGGCCTGTCCGGGATTGCGCTGTCCACCGACACTTCGATACTGACCTCGATCGCCAACGACTACGATTTCAGCCAGGTTTTCTCCAAACAGGTTGCCGCGCTGGGTCGCGCCGGCGACGTATTGCTGGCGATTTCCACCAGCGGCAATTCGCGCAATGTGATTGAGGCGATTCGCGCCGCTCACGCCCGCGACATGCGCGTGGTGGCGCTTACCGGCAATGGCGGCGGGCAGATAGACGAACTTCTGCGCGACGACGACGTCCACATCTGCGTACCTGCGACTTCCACGGCACGTATCCAGGAAGTCCATCTGCTCACCATCCACTGCCTGTGCGATGGGATTGATTGTCTCATTTTAGGAGTCGAATAATGCGCACCACCTTGATTGTCGCCGCACTCGGTCTGGCACTATTGCAATTGCAGGGCTGCGTCCCGCTGGTCGCAACCGGCGTCGGCGCAGGCGCGCTGATGGCGGCCGACCGCCGCAGCTCGGGCACCTACATCGAAGATCAGGAAATCGAACTGCGCGCGGGCAGCCGCATCGGTGAAGCCTATCCGAAAGACACGCATGTCAATGTCACCAGCTTCAATCGCGACGTATTGATCACCGGCGAAGTGCCGACTGCCGAGGCTCAGCAGAAAGTCGCCGATATCGTCCAGGGCGTGGGCAATGTGCGCAAGGTATACAACGAAACCGTGGTGGGGCCGGTGTCCCTGCTCTCCTCGCGCAGCAACGACGCTTACATCACCACCAAGGTCAAAGCCAACTATCTCGACGCCAAGCGCTTCCAGGTCAACTACGTCAAAGTGGTCACTGAAAACGGCGTGGTGTATCTGATGGGCCTGGTCACCGCGCAAGAAGCCGACGACGCCGCGCAGCTCGCCAGCACCACCAGCGGTGTGCGCAAAGTGGTCAAGCTGTTCCAGCTCGTTCAATAATCGCGTTGAAATCCGTTTACCCGTTGCCTGATTTCGAGGCCAGGATTGCCACGCCGCAAACGCTGCCGGCCCTGCTCGCGCGTCTGCCGCGCCCGCTGGTGTTCACCAACGGCTGCTTCGATATCCTGCACCGCGGGCACGTCACCTATCTGGCGCAAGCCAGCGCACTCGGCGCGGCGCTGATCGTCGGGGTCAATTCGGATGATTCGGTGCGGCGCCAGAACAAGGGCGCGGACCGTCCCATCAACCCGCTGGCCGAGCGCATGGCCGTGCTTGCCGCGCTGGCCAGCGTGGACGCCGTGACAAGCTTTGACAGCGACACCCCGCTCGACCTCATACTAGCGATTCGCCCCGACATACTGGTCAAGGGCGGCGACTGGCCGGTGCAGGCGATTGTCGGCGGCCGCGAAGTGCTGGGCTGGGGCGGGCAGGTGCATTCCATTCCGTTTTTGCATACCACCTCGACCACGGCGACACTGAGCCGCATCCGGGAGACCTCTTGAAATACCGCGACCTGCGCGACTTCATCGCGCAACTGGAAAAAATCGGCGAACTGAAGCGCATCGGCGCCGCAGTGAGCCCCAGGCTCGAGATCACCGAAATCTGCGATCGGGTGCTGAAGGCGGGCGGCCCGGCGATCCTGTTCGAGAACCCGAAGGGCCACAGCATGCCGGTGCTGGCCAATCTGTTCGGCACGCCGCGCCGGGTGGCGCTGGGCATGGGCGAGGACTCGGTCGAGGCGCTGCGCGAAGTCGGCAAGCTGCTGGCTTTCCTGAAAGAACCCGAGCCGCCCAAAGGCCTGAAAGACGCCTGGGACAAGCTGCCGGTATTCAAACAGGTGCTCAACATGGCGCCCAAGGAAGTGGGCAGCGCAGCGTGTCAGGACATCGTCTGGGAGGGCCGCGACGTCGACCTGTCGCGCCTGCCCATCCAGACCTGCTGGCCGGGCGACGCCGGGCCGCTCATCACCTGGGGGCTGACCGTCACCCGCGGCCCGCACAAGAAACGCCAGAACCTGGGCATCTACCGCCAGCAGGTCATCGCGCCCAACAAGGTCATCATGCGCTGGCTGGCGCATCGCGGCGGCGCGCTGGATTTCCGCGAATTCCAGCTGGCGCATCCGGGCAAACCGTTTCCCGTGGCGGTGGCGCTGGGCGCCGACCCGGCCACCATCCTCGGCGCGGTAACGCCGGTGCCGGATTCGCTGTCCGAGTACCAGTTCGCCGGGCTGCTGCGTGGCGCCAAGACCGAAGTGGTGAAGTGCCTCGGCAGCGATTTGCAGGTGCCCGCCAGTGCCGAGATCGTGCTGGAAGGCGTCATCCATCCCGGCGAGATGGCGCCGGAAGGTCCGTTCGGCGACCACACCGGCTACTACAACGAGGTGGACAGCTTCCCGGTGTTCACCATCGAGCGCATCACCATGCGCCGCGACCCGATTTACCACAGCACTTACACCGGCAAGCCGCCCGACGAACCCGCGGTGCTGGGCGTGGCGCTCAACGAAATATTCGTGCCGCTGCTGCAAAAACAGTTCAGCGAGATCGTCGATTTCTACCTGCCGCCGGAAGGCTGCTCCTACCGCCTGGCGGTGGTCAGCATCAGAAAAAGCTACCCCGGCCACGCCAAGCGCGTGATGTTCGGCGTATGGAGTTTCCTGCGCCAGTTCATGTACACCAAGTTCATCGTGGTCGTGGACGACGACATCAACATCCGCGACTGGAAAGAAGTGATCTGGGCGATCACCACGCGCATGGACCCGGTGCGCGATACGCTGCTGGTGGAAAACACGCCGATCGATTACCTCGATTTCGCCAGCCCGGTGTCCGGCCTGGGCGGCAAGATGGGCATGGACGCCACCAACAAGTGGCCGGGCGAAACCACGCGCGAATGGGGCACGCCGATTGTCATGGACGCCGACGTGAAACAGCGCGTGGATGCGATGTGGCAGGATCTGGGTCTGTGATGGAAAAACCCGCAGGCCGGCGTACCTGTCTTTACTCCACCCAACAACTCGACGCCATCATCGGCGACATGGCGCGCCAGGCGGCAGGACTGTTGACCGGGCGCACCCGCATCACGCTGGTCGGCATCCTGCGCCGCGGTGCGCCACTGGCGGACATGCTGCACGCGCGGCTGGTATCCGACTATCACCTCACCGGCATCACCCGGCTGGACTTGCGCATCAAGCGCTACGCCGACGACCTCACCCTTCTCTACCCGGAAACCCGCCTCACGGAAGACCCCGAACACGCGGCGCTTGATCTCACCGGCCACACCGTGCTGACCGTGGATGACGTGATGTATCGCGGCCATTCCCTGCTGCGCGCGGTGGAATACCTGGCCGGCAAGCAGCCTGCGGAAATCCGCACCGTGGTGCTGGTGGATCGCGGTGCAGCGAAACTGCCGGTGCGTACCGACATCGTCGGCATGCGTCTGGATGTGGCGCCTTCCGACATCATCGAATGCAACGTGCCGCCTTACGAGGAACACTTCCGCATTGACCTGATGCAGCCGCAGGCGCGCGCCGATTAAGACAGGGCGGGCATGATGCCCTGGCTTCGGTGATGCCCATGCTCTTATGCCTGACATAACATATTTATAATACGCAGACACGACACTGCGTTTATCATGGCCAATCCTTACTCCACCATTGCATAACAATTACCCATAAAGGAGTTCAACACATGAAACGATTCCTGCTTACAGCAATCATGGCTTTTGCGGCCGCCCCGGCGCTCGCTACGGACGTCTCGATCAGCGTCGGCCAGCCCGGTTTTTATGGCCATATCGACATCGGCAATGCCTATCCGCAACCCCGGCTCATTTACCGGCAGCCAGTCATCGTTGAACGCGCACCTGCCTATGCGCCCGAGCGTCCCATCTATTTGCATGTTCCCCCCGGACAAGCCAGGCACTGGCGCAAACACTGCGCTGAATACAATGCTTGCGGCCGGCCGGTCTATTTCGTGCAGGACAGTTGGTACAACAACGTCTATGCACCGCGCTACCGCGAGGATCATGGCGACCGGGGTCGGGAACGCGGTTATGAAAATCGTGGCAACCACGGCCATGACGACGAGCGCGGTCGCGGTCATGGAAGAGATCATGGTCATGGCAATGGACATGAACGCGGGCACGACGACTAGGCAGCGAAGCAGGGCGCAATAACCAGCGGGCATTGCGCCGAATGTCTCACCCCGCGATGCTGCCGACATGCCTGATTATCGTCGCGCCTGGCATCCGGGCGGCACCTATTTTTTCACCGTCAATCTGCTGCAACGGCACGGTAATGACTTGCTGACACGTCATGTGGATGTGCTGCGCGAAGTGGATTGGGAGCACCTGATTCGGGACGAGGTGGACTTTCGCGCACACATGGATTATGTGCATATCAATCCGCTGAAACATGGTCCGGTCAAACGCGTGACGGATTGGCCTTATTCGACGTTTCACCGGTTGGTGGAGAAAAGCGTTTACCCGCGAGATTGGGCGGGTGGGGATGAGGATGGCGTGGGTTATGTTGATTGACTCATGCGGCGCAATGCCCTTCGGTTATTGCGCCCTACAAGCTGACTTACAGCCAGGACAGTGATTTGACTGCGCGCCAGCAGCTTCAGGCGGCCTGATCAGTGCCCGCCGTACACCCACGCCAGCAATGCATCCTGCGCTGCGCCGCCTGCCGCCGCATTCGGGTCGTTGATAAAAAATACCACCACGAAACGTCGCCCGGCCTGGTCGAACACATAACCGGCGATGGTTTTGACGCCTTCCAGCGTGCCGGTCTTGATGTGCGCATGGCCTGCCAGCGGGGTGTCCTTGCCGCGCGATTTCATGGTGCCGTCGACGGCGGCAATGGGCAGCGCGGATTCAAGCTCGGAAAACACCGGACTGCTGTACGCAGCAAGTAATAATTGCGCCATGCTGTGCGGACTGATGCGCTCGATGCGGGACAGGCCGGATCCGTTTTCCAGTACCAGTTCGGGAAAATGCAGGCCCTTGCCGGCCAGCCAGTCGCGCACCGCGTCGGCCGATTTTTGCGTGTTGCCTGGGGCGCCGCCGAGTACCGCGCCCAGGCTCAGAAACAGACTGCGCGCCATGACATTGTTGCTGAACTTGTTGATGCCGCGCACCACCTCGGCCAGCGGCGGCGACTCGAACGCCATCAGGCGCTGCGCGCCGGCAGGCACCTCGCCCACACGCCAGTTGCCGGTAAAGCGCCCTCCCGATTCCTGCCACAGCGTGCGAAATGCATCGGCCGCCGATGCGCTGGCGTCGCCCAGATTGAATGCCGTGTTTTTCTCGCCGCACGCCGCTGCGTAGCTGCCGTTCAACACCAGACGACTATTGCCGTTGTCGGGCAACCATTCGATATCGATACGGTCGCGCCACTCGCCGCACGCTGCATCGTCGAGCTTCAGATTATTGACCAGATGCATGCCAGGCGGCAGCGGATCGGCGTAGACTGCCACGCCGCCTGGCAGCGGCGTGAGGCGCAGCAGGGTGCTGTTGAAATTCACCATCAAAGCGGCGGGTATGGCGTTGTAGGCACGGCGCGGCTCACCGTCGAAGCGCGCCGGGTCGGCGTCGGGCAGGCTGAAATAACTCTGATCCAGCACCAGGTCGCCGCGAATCTCGCGCACGCCGCGGCTACGCAACTCACGCAGCAGCAGCCAGAGCCGCTCCAGAGTCAGTTGCGGGTCACCATAACCCTTGATGTAGAGGTTGCCGGTGAGCACCCCATCGGCCAGACTGCCATCGGTATACACCTCGGTTTTCCAGATATAGGCGGGGCCCAGCAGTTCCAGCGCGGCATAGCTGGTGACCAGCTTCATGGTCGATGCGGGGTTGAATGACAGTGCGTCGCCATGCGCCAGCAGCGGTGCCGGCTTGCCCGCCTCCCACACCACCACGCCGACATGGCTGACCGGAATATTCGCCTGGCGCAGCGCAGCCTGCACCGCTTGCGGCAGGGCGTCATTGCCCGCCCACGCCGTGGTCCACGCCAGCAATAAAATCAGCAACTGGAGCCGCAGAACGATCGCGCGCATGAGCCTACGGGGCGTGCCTGGCGGCATCCCTGTGCAGCGCAGCGATAGCACGGTCATTCACCTGCATTACAACGACACAGGCCGGGTTCTGGCGCATGCGCCACCGGCCACCGGCGCAGATTGCCCAGCACCAGCGCGCTCATGACGATCAGCGCGCCGGCCAATTCTGCGGCACTCAGGCGGTGGCCCTGCAACCAGCCGATGATCAGTGCCGTGACCGGCACAAAATTGATAAACAGCACGCCGCCCGCGCCCAGCGTCTTGATGCCCATGTTCCACGCCAGCACTGCAACCACTCCGGCGAGCATGATCATGTAAATGAGTTCGCCGGTGAGTCCGGCCAGCGTAGCCGATGAGGGTGCATGTGCCATACCCGCCAGCGTGGCCAGCAGGGTGACGAGCGCAATGCCGGGCACGGCCAGCAGGCAGCTCAGCGCGGTGTAGCGCAGCGGCGACCAGCCCGGGAAATCCTGCGCGCCCAGCGTGTAGATCACCCAGCACAATGCACCGGCCAGAATCAGCAAATCCGCCACCGCTTCACCGCCCTGCAGCAGCGCGCTCAGGTGCCCTTTGGTAATCACCAGCGCGACACCGCCCAAAGCCAGCACGATGGCCGCCATGTTCAATGGCGTGGGCCGTACCCCGCGCCATAGCGCATTCATCAGCACGCCCAATAGCGGCATCAGCGCCATGATGATGGCGCCGTGCTCCGGCTGCGAACGCGACAACCCCAAAAACGCCAGGATGCTGAATCCGGCAAAACCCGCCGTGCCATAACCCCATAGTGCCAGGGTGCGCGACTCGAAACGCAGCACGGCGCGCCCCTCGATTGCCGTCAGCAAAGCCACAAACAACAGCGCGCCGCTGCCATAGCGAATCAGCGTGAGCCAGAAAGCATCCAGCGTCACCAGCGCCGACTTGGCCACCGGAAACATCCCGCCCCACAGCACGGCAGCCAGCAACAAAGCCAGCATGCCCGCGTAACGTCCGGGGTTGCGCGCCCGGGTCACGGGCTCGCCTTGTCGATCCGGATTGGCAGCAGGAGCGGCGCCATTATTGATCCCACATCACGTCGGATTTGGCCGCTGCAGCCGCCTCCAGCAACTTGATCAGCGGCAGGGCGCGGTGCGACAGACTCACCGGTTGCTCAGCGGCGTCGTCGCCCGCCGCAGCGCCGGATTCCGGTACTGCCGTGGCAACGCCCGCACGCAGCCGCTGCAGCGCGGCGGGCACATCGGCAGCCAAGATCGCCCCCGGCACCGCGGCGCTGTGCCCCATCAGTTTGAGCAGGCTGAGTGCGACATCGCCGAACATGGTGATATCGGCATAGGCGTCGGTACGAAAGGTGATGAGCATGACGATGTCCTTGAAGTCGGATGGGCTGGAAGCAGACCCATTATATCCCTGGGCTCACTGGCAAACCGGAGCATGAAACCTGCGCTCGCAGCTTGACGATTTCCCAGGCCTTGAGTTTCTGCGTCCAGGACAAGGCAGCATGGGCAGGGCTGGTGGACGGCAGGCGCTGATATTGCAGCGGGATGGCCGGGCTGCCGAGGCTAGTAAGCACATGCTTGCGGTAACAGGCTTCAGCCTTGGCGCCATTGAAAAATACATGGGCAATATCCGGGTGCGTCCGGTGGAACGATGCGAAATCATTGGCAATGATGGATGCATCGTCGATATCGGAATCCAGGCTGCCCTCCCGCGTGCACGATTCAAGGACGTCCCATAGCGCGATGCCATTGGACTTCAGCACCTGCATCCTGGCCGGGTACGGCAAATCCGCACGGGCACCGAACAGTTCGCCCAATATGTGCCAGAACGCGTTGCGCGGGTGGGCATAGTATTGCTGCGCCTGCAATGAAAGCTTTCCGGGCATGCTGCCCAGGATCAGTACGCGCGCCTGCGCATCCGCAATCGGGGGAAAACTATGGACGTGGGACATGGCAACGCGGCTGGACAATTGCATATAGAGTGCAGCGTTCGCGGATTGTTCAAAATAGCCTGGATTTCATGGTTCGCAATGAACATCAGCCAGTGAGCTTGCACCCTGAATTGGCGAGCGGCACACCGTGCAATGATGCAAACACCGCTCGCCTTCCAGGCAATCAATCGAGGGAGTTACTCTGTCACCGCGATATTACGCAGCCCGACGCGGACAACCGCAATGGCATTGTCCATTTTGCGGAATCTCCAGAGACCGAATATGCCGGTCAAGACCCCGACCGGGAGGCAGAAAAATCCCACGGCAGTAAACCATCCCTGGTGCGAGAAATGGATAATCGATACGCCGGCAATGAGCAGCGCGACACTTGAGCGCAGGTACGACAGGAAGGTTCGTTCATTCGCCAGCAGCGTACGATCGATCGCCAATTGATCCCGCAGAATCAGTTCTGCTGCATTAAACCGTGAATAATGACTTTGTTCCATGCTGCCCGGATCTCCTTGAAGAACGTTTGAAATGAAGCGCTCTCCGACAACCGGTGTTTCGTACCGGTTGTCGGAGAGCGAGGTTGAATGTGCTGTCAGGCGCCATGGGCAGCCATTATAAACGCACTGGCCAGCGGATGGGGCTTAGCGGGGTGAGTGTGTCCGGGGCAGAACGTGGAATCTTGTGTTCAGATAGATATCGACCCCTCGATTCATGCTCAAAACCAGAACGACGTATCCTTCAGCAGAAATTCAACATAGGGCATGTAGTGCGAGCCATCGCAGGAGAAGGTGAGGCTGATCATGCCGTTGAAAATATTGATCGAGGCCGTGCGCAGATAAATGTTTGGATCGGCGAAGCGCAGGGATTGCATGGTCTTCAGAATCTGCTCGATGTTTTGCTGCGGGATGGTCGCATCGTTCGGGTAGGGGCGGGGTGGAAACAGCAGGCAGATGTCCGGATCGCTCAATGCCTCGTGGTCCAGAATGCGATAGCGGAACGGGTCGTCCACGGTCCAGATGGTGGCCTGGCTGCTGGAAAAGTGTATCTGGCACTGAAACACGCCACGCAACGTCAGCAGTTCATTAAGAATGGCTAACGCCTGTTCCAGATTGCCGTCCATGGGGCTTTCCACGCGGCATTGCTGAAACACCGTGCCGCGAATTGCCGGGTCGCCTTTCACCTGTCGCCAATAGCCGGGCTCTTCGTAGAGTTCCGACATCACAGGCAGATCGCGCAGGTCAAAATCGGCACCGAGATAGCCCAGCGTGCCGGAATCCGCGCGCACAATCTGCAGAGCGGTGAGCGACGGCCGGTTCCCCATCAGGCTGATGTACGCATCGGAGAGCAGAAACCCCCACGCCGGCACTGCTTCCTTCATGTACGGGCGCTGGGAGCGGTCGCGTCCAAAATGTTCCGGCGCGACCCCCGCCTGGCCGATATTGTCACAAATCTGGATACCGTCGGTGTTCAGGCAGTACAGGAATGCGCAATAAGGAATGCTGGCAAAGCCTTGCGTGAGAATCGCATCCAGCTGCTCGCGATCACCCCATGCCGGCGTGCATTGTTCAGCCAGATGCGCCAGCGGTTCGTGCAGCCTGCGCGCCAGATCTTCCCGTTGCAGGTAGATGCTTTCTTTCCATGAACTTTTCATGCGCTTACAAATATCTCTCGGGTAGTTGAATCATTTTCGCACCGACGCGCGTATCCAGGATACTCATGCGCCGGGCGGCTGTTGAGGTGCGGCGTGTCGGTAAAAGGTTTCCCAATCCATAGGGAAAGCGATGCAGTTACCGGCACGTTGTTCCATGCAGCATGATGCCAGGCGGTGACAAGTCGATGACAATACCGCCCCTGATGGCGTGTGTCCCCCATCGCCTTGATGATGCGGCTCGTCGTCGCATGCGGCCATGCATCCGGGTGCTTGCGAAGCGGAGGGGTCATGGCTGCTGATTTACAAGCTATGCCCCTTTTGTTTCTGTTTCTTTCAACCAGGTGGCTCACGCAGGGTGTTGTTCCAGATATCGCTTCAAAACAATCGCACTGTTGTGCTGCTCATCTTTCGCCGCGAAAACCAGCGTTACTACACCTTTCCGGGCCATCTGGTTTAGCTGGGCAATCAGCGCGGATTTTTCGGCCAATTCAGCTTTGTATCGGCTCTGGAATTCGGTCCACTTGGCGGTGTCGTGAGCAAACCATTGGCGCAGTTCCGTGCTCGGAGCGATTTCTTTCAGCCACTCGTCTACCCTCGCATGCTGTTTCTCCAGCCCTCGCGGCCACAGCCTTTCAACCAGGACGCGCGTACCGTCCTGTGTGTCCGGCGCTGCGTAGACGCGCTTCAGCTTGATCATTCGGCACGCCCTCCCGAATCCTTTTCCAGGGCCGCCTGGTGTTTCCTGCTCAAGGCAATGAATCGGGGAGTCGGCCCAACGTCTTCGTAAATCGGATCGCCCCGATCGTCCCGCGCAATCACCTTGCTGCCTTGAACATAAGGCATGGCACGCTCAAGCTCGTTCAGTGCAGCCATTAACAACTCGCTGATGATCTCCGTTTCATTGCGGCGCGGGTACATCTCGACCAGCGCCGCGATCTTCGCCGCATCGTGAAGCGGGAGCCGGATTCGATATTCCTTTGCCGTCAGGTGGCCGCTTGCCGAGTTTTCCCATTCTTTCATCAAGTCCGTAATATTCATGACCACTTTCCGCTATGCACTCATCCCCGTTTGCGATCAAAATACAATTTCCGGTTACGTCCAGGCTACAGGTTCAAAGCGCCTGCCCTGCCGGGCAGGCGCTTTGACAACGCCGACAGGCTGGCGTCAACATGCGCTCAATATAGCATCTGGCTTTGAAAACGGTACGCAGCGACGGACGGATTCCCTGATGTTTTATTTATTACCGCAAGCTTGCGGCTGCCGAGCTTAAAGCGCGGCATGGCATAAAGTTGGCTATCCTTGACAAGCAATCATCACGCTTCCAGTCTTGACCCATGAATCTGAGCGTCATCGCCGACGAGGTGCGCAGTTGCACCCGCTGCCCGCTTCATCAGGAGCGTCAGCGCGCAGTTCCTGGCGAGGGATCGACACGCGCCCGGATTATGCTGATTGGCGAGGCGCCGGGTAAGCAGGAAGACATGCAGGGCAGGCCCTTCGTCGGACGCTCAGGAAAAATCCTGGATAATGCATTGCAAATTGCCGGACTAAAACGGGAAGATTTATTTATAACCAGCGTGGTGAAATGCCGGCCACCGCACAACCGTCTCCCGCGCAAATCCGAGGTTGAAACCTGCGTAGCAGCCCATCTGCAACGGCAGATCAACGTTATCCAGCCGGACGTCATCTGTCTTTTGGGAGGAGTATCTGCCAAAGCATTGCTCGGGGAATCCAACCTGTCCCGAATCAGAGGTCGCCTGATTCAAAGGGATCGCCTTTACTTTCCCACCTATCATCCCGCAGCCGCCGGGAGGAATCCTGCATGGTGCACGGCTTTCGAGGCCGACCTGATGCAATTGCGCAACCTGACAACCGGCGCCTGAGTCAATGCGCGTAACCGCAGGAATCACGCCAGCAGCACCGCCACGATGCCGGTGATGAAAATCCCGTCGAAGGTGCCGGCGCCGCCGATGGAAGCGATCGGCGCCCCCAGTTTTTTAATGTCCTTGAGGCGCAGGATATCCGCGCCGATCAGCACCCCCAATGTGCCGCAGATATAGGCCAGCGGAGCGCTTTGCTGCGGGTTGAGGGCGATGGCAACAAAGGCGGCGGTGAGGGGCGCAATGAGCATCGGGATGCCGATGCCCAGCCCCGGAACGAGGCGGCTGGAAGAATGGCTCACCAAGCTCACCAGCGCCACCGCAACCAGCACCTGCAACGGGTTGAGCGGGTTGTGCAGCAGCAGGTAAATGCAGAAAGCCACCGGCGTCACGCAACCGCCCACATTGGCCGCCACCACCGTCCTGCCGGTGAACGGCATGCGCCGCGTTCCGAACAGTTGGCGCAGCGGAGGCGGCAGTTCGCTGGGAGGAGGCTCGTCCGCCGCCATGCTGAACAGCGGCAGGTTGATCATGCTGCCTATCAGCATCGTGAACAGCAGCAGCAACGCCGATTCCGGGGAAAGCCCGAGCTTGTCGAAAGCGATGGTCACCGCCCCGAGCTGGATGAAGGTCGCCAGGGCGATCAGGACAACCAGAAGCAGCAGTAGGCGCAAAGGAGGAGTGGGCATGCAAGCGCTTGGGTTGGTAAGTGTGCGGATGACTTCGGGCGGTGCGAGATTTACATCGTAGTGCCGTCGGCGTGGTTTGGAAAGGAGAAACTCGCACACGGCCGGCCGGAAATGACCACGCGAACCATGCGTATGCTGGCCGGTGAGCTATATTGGAAATGGCCCGCCTTGCAACTGTGGCGCTGCTGCCGGTTTGCCGGGCACGTTTCAGCAAGGCAATAGGCGTCCGCAGTTGAGTAGCACCGTGTTTTCCCGACATTGAGATGCCACCTTATAACAATCATGCCCAAACTCTCACTCATTGAATCCGAGGCCGCGCGATTTGTCGGCCACCTGCCCGAGGCGGAGCGGCGCACGCTCCAGCAGGCGCTGATCGATTTGTGCGAAGCGCGTTGGCTGGAGATTCGCGGCCCTGAGCCGGCAACCTCCCTGGCACATGCGCTGTGGTCGGCCACGCCGCCACTTGCCGACCTGTTGGCGGACTTGCACGCAGCGGGCGATGGACGGCTGGACGAGGTATTGCGGGGGCGAAAAGTGGCGCAGGGATTCGCGCTGCTGGTGATGGCGGAGATTGAGCGCGGCAACGCAGAAGGCGTGCGGCTGGCCCATGAGCCGATGATGCTGTCCGACTCCCCTGCGGCGGGAACGCGCTACGCCGAGGATGTTGCAGCCGCCCTGCGGGGCGAGGGCGAAGCGCTGCACTTGCATCCGCATGCATCGAAGCCGGCATTGTGGAAGGCGCTTGCCTGCATTGTGGCGCATACCGGGCGCTGTGATCTCGACCTGGTGATCCGTGTGATCGGCTTGCTGGTCGCCCGGCCCGCTGCAGACCAGGCTGCGGACGAGGCGCTGGAACAGTTGCGCAACAAGCTGGGCGAGACAGGCGTGCATTTCCTGGGCATAGACGATGACCACATCCAGCTCGAGGTGCACGGCCATGAGCACCAGCCCGTGAGCGCCAAACAGCTGGGCGAGATGCTGGGCGAAATCCGGCACGCATGGCTGCGTTGAGAAACCGCCAGCGTATCAGCGGCGGGCGCGGCTGTTTTCGGGTGTCAGTGCGGCCGTCGGCCCTGTTTTTGCGCTTGGGCTTCGAGCAGGCGCAAGTCCATCTTGCGCAGTCTTTCGGCCATGATCTTCATCATGTGCGTGGCGAAATAAGGCGTCTGCTGAACCAGAAAATGGAAGCGCGCAGCGTCGATCGGCACCAGCACGCAGTCGCTAACGGCAGTCACGGTCGCCGTGTAGGGAGCATCCTCCACCAGCGCCATTTCCCCGAGCAGGGCACCCGGTTCAGCCCGTTCGACGACGACATCCCCCACCATCACGTCCGCCGTGCCGCTGATCAAGACATACATCACATTGCCTGGTTCGCCGGCACGGAATACCGCCTGTCCGGCCGGAATGGCTGCCACGTCGGTTTCGTGGCGAAAGAGTTCGATAAGATTCATGGTGTCAGATTGATATGAAAAAATGTTGGAGAATCAGGATCGCCGGAAGCGTCAGTGACCGTTACCCAGAGTGGATGCATGGCGATATGTGTTGCCGGCTGGACAGGCTGGCTTCCCGGTAAAACGTGACTGTACAACAATAACAAAAATAAATGGGCTTGCCCGTATTTTCCCAGCGTGATCAATGTTCCCTGTGCCAGATCAGCTGACCGTCTTTGTGGACTTCCTTGATGCGATGCATGGGAACGTCGTGAGCATAACCATCCTCATCCGTGACCTGGCAAGAAAAATGATCGCCCGGGGTAAGGTGCACCCGCTGCAACGGCACCTGAATGATCTTTCCTTCGACGCGGTCATAATAGCCGATCACGAAATCCCCTTGCGCGAATGCGCTATCCCAGCGAATCCGGTTGAGCAGTTCATGAATGGGGAGCATAGGAACTTTCTCTTCAGATACCATGGCATCCTGAATACTAGCCCCGTTTTCCAAACCCGCTGAATAGGCTGCGCCGATTTCCCCCCTCTGCAGCAGCCCCTGGCGTCTGACCAAAAACCGAAAAGGCGAGGCGATTCATATCAACCCATCTCGGTGAATTTTGAACAAATTATGGACGATGTTGTACAACTTCTATTGAATCTCGACCTTTAGTTTTCCCCGCAAGCTGAACTGATTCAGTCCAAGGATGCTGGACACGTTTCCGACGGGCTCGATGATTCCCAATCTTCGACTGTATTGATGCCGACCTTCCTGGGCGTCGATCTTCTTTTTCATATTGATGCGTGTAGATCTCGGGTACCTCAGGCGCATTTCCCTTGAAGAAGTAAACTTGGCGGGTGGCCGTCTTTTCCGGACGTTACAGGCATCTTGTGCCCTGCGTGCAGGACTCGCGGGTCCATTTTGAACCCTGGAACTTGACCGCCAGCTCTTCGAGACGCCCCTCGCCCAACAGCACCTTGCTGCAGCCTTCGCGTTTTAAATGAGCGTCATATCCGCTCACCAGAGAGCCGTGCGATCAGCATGTCCACGAACGTTCTGGTTCGGGCTGGCGTTCCGGCATTACTGGGCCAAACGGCGTGAACCGGCACGGGCGGCGGCTCATGGTCCGAGAGTACCAATTCCAGGCGGCCCTGATCGAGTTCGGCTCGGACCTGCCAAAGTGGTACCAGGCCGAGCCCGGCGCCGAGAATTACCGCAACGTTAGCGGACGCAGCATCGTTACATCGGAACACACCTCGAACCGGTATGCGGGTCGTGTTTCCGTCGATAGTAAGCGGCCAAGAATCGCCCTCCGGCCCGAACGTTCGGACGACACAGGCATGCCGGGCAAGGTCTGACGGCGTACGAGGCAGGCCATGGCGTGCCAGATAAGTGGGCGATGCCACGATGACGCGGCGTAATTGCGTAATCCGGCGGGCCTTCAGGCTCGACGCCTTCAAGTCGCCGATCCGGATTGCCACATCCAGCCGTTCTTCGATCAGGTCGGCGATGGAATCGGCGAGAACAAGGTCGATCTCCAAGGCAGGAAAACGCTGGAGAAATGCAATTGCCGCGGGCGTCACATAGTTAGGTGCGAACAGCACCGAAGCGCCGACTCTAAACACCCCGCCAATTCGTGCGTTTTCGCGGGTCGCCTCGGCGCGGGCGTGTTCGATGTCCGCCAAGGCGGCCTTCATGCGCTGGTGAAAAATCACGCCAGCTGGACTCGGCTGCATCCGCCTAGTGGTCCGCCGCACGAGTTCAACCCCGAGTTCGTCCTCAAGGGTGGCAAGCGCCCGACTCACGGACTGAAGTGAGCGACCAAGATGCTTGGCAGCGGCGGTCAGGCTACCTCGCTCAACCGTCTCAACGAACGCCGCATATTGTTCGAGGCTCGGCATATTATAACTCCAAATGTAATAGTTATTATTATATAGTCCATATTATCAATCTCAGCGATCTAATGCAAAATATGGCTCCTGATGAGTTCACATAGAGAGCCAATATGTCATCCACGTCCGCTACCAAATCGCTAGCTACCGCCGGTCCTTCCCAGCCTGAAATGTCCGGCGGACTAACACTGCTATTTGCGACCGCGGTTGGGATCGTGGTCCTCAGCCTCTATGCCTCGCAGCCTCTCGTCGGACTGATCGGTCCATCGCTAGGTCTCGATCGCAGCGAGGCCGGGCTTGTCACGACACTGACCCTGCTTGGTTATGCAAGCGGATTGTTCCTGCTGGTGCCGCTCACCGATCTCATTGAAAACAGGGCGCTGATCGTTGGTACGCTTGTTATTGACGTTCTCGCCTTGGCGTCGGTCGCGAGCGCGCCGACGGCGTCTCTATTCCTCCTCGCGTGCTTTGTGTCGGGCGCGACCGCCAGCGCGATCCAGATGCTCGTGCCGGCGGCGGTGCTGCTGAGCTCGGAGGCGCGGCGAGGCCGTGTGGTCGGCAACGTGATGAGCGGCCTGATGCTCGGCATATTGTTCTCACGCCCGGCTGCCAGCCTCGTTGCGGAGATCCTCGGCTGGCGTTGGTTCTACGGAGTGCTGGCAATTCTCGTCGCAGCCCTGACGATCGTATTGGCCTGCGTCGTTCCGAAACGTCGTGCGTCTGGCTCCACAAGCTACATCCGCCTGATCGGCTCTCTCTACACGATCCTCAGAGAGGAGCGTGTTCTGCGGCGCCGAGCGGTCTATCAGGCCTTGTGCATGGGCGCGTTTGGCGTCTTCTGGACGGCTATCGCTCTTCGCCTGTCGCAAGCGCCGTTTTCCCTGGGGCAAACTGGAATCGCCCTGTTCTCTCTGGCGGGTGCTGCTGGCGCAGTCATTGCGCCGATTGCAGGGCGCGTTGGAGATAAGGGCTGGACGCGTTCCGCGACCTTGCTCGCCCACCTGAGCATTGTTGCGGCGATGATACTCGCAGAGGTCGTTGGTGCTAATGGTTGGTTTTGGCCCATGTGGCCCATATCGCCCCCCTTTCAACTTGGGCTCATGGTGGCTGCAGCGATCTTGCTCGACCTGGGAGTCATTGCCGACCAGACACTCGGCCGGCGCGCCATCAATTTGCTCAGGCCAGAGACGCGGGGCCGGCTGAATGGTCTGTTCACAGGCCTCTTTTTCCTCGGAGCTGCGACAGGCGCGGGTCTGTCAGGCGTTGTCTGGGTTCAGGGAGGCTGGAGCGCTGTCTGTGCCGTTGGCGTTGCATTCGGGCTTGCGGCACTTGCTTTTAGCGTAACAGAGAGGCCCGTGCCATGAGAGCGAGACAGATATTGATGGGTAAGCGGCAAGTTGTAAACATAGAAACTCTTCTCACGGCTACACCCCACGAATCCATATAACGCTTGCGTTGCCATCTGTTATCCAGGCGCTGATTGGGCTGGTTGGATAAAATGCCAAGAGAGAAAAGCGCCAAGCAGAAGCGCCAAACCGCTCCCCAGAATTGCCGCCTCAATGCCCGGAATTGATATTGACTGACCGGCACCGACCAACCCTCCCAATAGAGCTACGCCCAAAGCCCCGCCGGCTTGGCGGAGGGTATTGTTTACTGCTGAGGCTGCTCCCGCACGCTCTGGGGGTAGTGCGCTGATAGCAGCGACCACTAAGGCCGGAGTGGCTGCCGCCAAACCGAGGCCGATTAGCAGCAACGAACCGAACATGAGGGCGTCATCTGGTCTGGCGGGCACGAGGGATAACAATAGCAGGCCTGCTGCGCCCGCACCCAATCCGATCGTAGCGGGATATCGACTTCCGAAACGGCCGGAGATACGACCGCCAAACGGCAGGCTCAGGGCAAAAGGCATGAACATGACCAACAAGTGGATGCCCACCGCCTCTGGAGTCAATCGCAGGATGCGCAGAAGATACAGGCTGAACGCGAAAAGCATGGCGAACATCCCGAAGTTCATCAATCCCGAGGCGGCATTGGCAGCGGCAAACGTCGGTTGCCGGAAAAATCTGAAATCCAGCATAGGATGCTCCTGGTGTCGCTCCACGAACCAAAAACCAATGCCGGATGCGATTGCCCATGCAAATGCCACCATCACCGGAAAGCTCGCCCAGTCGAGATGCTGGCCTTCAATAACCGCGAAGATCAAGCTGGCGAGCGTCGAGGTTGCGAGAACCTGGCCAGGCACATCTAAGCGTCGCCCATGAGGATGGGAGGACTCGGTGACAACCCGCATCGTCAACCAAATGGCTAACGCCCCGACCGGCACGTTAATCCAAAATACGGAGCGCCAACCAAAAGCCTCGACAAGAAATCCGCCAAGGGTCGGCCCGGCGACAAGCGAGAGGCCCGATACGCCGGCCCACCAGCCTATGGCTCGTGCCCGCAACCGAGCATCGGGGAAACCATGGCGAAGGATAGCAAGGGAATTGGGCAGCGCGGCGGCCGCCCCGATGCCCTGAACCGCTCTGGCGCCAACTAAAACCTCATAGGACGACGCTGTCGCACAGACAACGGAACCCAGTAAGAACAGCACGACCCCGCCAATATAGAGCCTGCGGCGCCCGAACAGATCGCCGAGATCGCCGCTAGTCAGCATCAGACTGGAGAACAGGATGGCATAGGCATTCACAACCCACTGCAAACCTGTCACACCGACCCGAAGGTCTTCCTGAATGCTGCTCAACGCAACGTTAACTACCGTGAGATCGAGCTGAATCATGAAAAGTCCGAAGCACACGGCGATCAGGACGGCAGCCGAGCTCATATTGCTTTTGGCGCTACTCACTTCGTCCCCTCTATCTGGCTCGGTTCGTTTCGGCATAACGCTGGAATGACTTGTTATGCGCTTTCATCTGCTGGCCCAACCCAGAAAAATGGGTTATGAGCCACCTCCCAAAGATGACCGTCAGGATCCTTGAAGTAACCGCTGTAGCCGCCCCAAAACACCTTCTGGGGCTTTTTAACCAAGGTGGCGCCTGCACCGACAGCTTGGGCTACTACTTCATCAACCTCTTTCTCCGAGCTTACATTGTGGGCGAGCGCAAACGATTCGAACCCCTCACCATTGGAAGACACTGTTGCGTCTTCGGCCAATGCTTCTCGGCCATACAAGCCAAGCCACGTTCCGTTGAGGGTGAAGAACGCTACTTCGGGAGGCGATTCCATTCGGGGAAACCCCAACCCATGCTCGTAGAACCTGATTGCTGCACCCAGATCGCGAACGCCGAGCGTAATCATGCTGATTCTTGGCTTCATTGGTCGGACTCCATTCTTTTACGCATAAGGTAAAAAGTAACCGACGCTGCGCGGCCTTATCGCGCAGCGTCGGTGTTGACTGCCGGATTGGGCGTAACGACGGGAAAGCGCCCTATGCGGCCAAGGTGAGTAAAGCCAAAGCCCTCCGCGTACTTGAGACCATAGCCGAGCGCCCTGTCGAAACCGATGTGCGCGAGCCAGATGATTCCGGCGGAGAGGAGCGTTGGAGTCGGAAGAACAAAGCCAGCTACAAGACAAGCCACAGCCCCAACGTATGAGTGCGCCACGTTGTAACTCACAGCACCAACCTTTGGGCCTGCGAGATAGCCAAGGAATGAAAGGTCCGGCGTAAGAAAGAACAGTGCGAACGTGCCCCAGCCAAGGCCGAACTTGGAGTAGGCCACCGAAGCAGCAATGAGTACGCACAGCCCCTCGAGCCTAAGCACGAGACGGACACCACCAGTAGTTGCACCAGACATACGATCTCCTTACGCCCAACGTGGAAGTGAGTGACCTGCGCAGCTTTTCGCGCAGGTCCGCTCGACTGCCGGGCTCGGCGTCACTAACGAGGAATACGCGGTGTTCACTTGGATTTCCTTCGAGGGACTCCGTTGCTGGCCAGCCCAGCTTCCAAGTTGCGGAACCTTTCCCAATAAGGCTCGCGTTGGGCTTTTAGCAGGGGGAGGAATTTCCATGCCGGCGCGGAAAGCGAACTCAGCCTCAATAATTCGCTGAGCTATTGACGTGCACCAGGAGATGGCATAGTCGGCCTCTTCAACAGGCATGTGAATAGTGTCACGGCGCGTTTGAACGGCTTGGCATACGCGGCCCCACCACTTGGACAGTTGTTGGAATTCATCTTGCAGTTCTGAATGTTGGAGCACGCGGCCGTCGATTACGCCGGAATGCAGAAACTGGGTAGCCGCATCTTCACGGCGTCGGCGGTCTTCCCATTCTTCATAATGATCCTTGCACAATCCACCGAGATATGGGGGCTCCTCACATCTCGACGCGGTGCATGTCTTGAGTTTTCGCTTCGTCATGACGTCACCGTGATCTATTCGAGGCGCCCGACTGATGACGCCGAATCGGGATAGGGGAAGACCTCGCAATCTTACCCCTCCCACACCACCGTGCGTACGGGACCGTACACGGCGGTTCAATGAACAGACTCCTGTCATCCCGCGAGGGATGGCAGACCTAAACTACTGAAGACCCTCGCTGGCA
>DATKUZ010000002.1:0-15368 GCA_035530335.1 Sulfuriferula sp.
AACCGGGGCAATGCCGCAGCCGGCAGCCACTCCAATGCCCGTACTGGAACAACAGGCTGTCTTGCCGCCCCAGGCAGCGGCCAAGCTCGACCCGGGCAAGCAGGAACCCATTCCGGCCAATGCCGCACCACCCCGGTCCAGTGCGGATTCAGGAAAACCCAATCCCGCAGCACCAACACAACAGCTTGTCCTGCCCGATGGCCAGGCAGGCTCAGGAGAGCGCGAAGTGCCGGGATCGATGGCTGTCACCAAACAGGTAAAAGAAATCACCCCGCAGCAGCGAGCTGAAAATGAATACAGCAAGGCGGTGGCTCTGCTGCAGCAAGGGCGGGCGGCTGAGGCGAACGAATTGCTCGCTCACGTGCTTCAGCTCGATCCCGGCAATACGGCAGCGCGGCAGACGCTGGTGGGGTTGCTGGTGGAGGGCAAGCGCTATGACGAAGCCGAGCGCAGGCTGCAAGACGGTCTGAAGCTTGACCCCAGCCAAGCCAGGCTGGCCATGATACTGGCGCGTCTGCAAGTAGAGCAGGGCGACACCCAGAGTGGTCTGAAAACCCTGCAGCACAGCCTGCCCTATGCTGCAGAACGCCCAGACTATCAGGCTTTCCTGGCGGCGCTGCTGCAACGCGAAGGTCGCCATAAGGAAGCCATCGAGCATTATTTACAGGCGCTGCGCAAGGTTCCCGGATCAGGCGTCTGGCTGATGGGGCTGGGCATCTCGCTGCAAGCAGAAAACCGCCAGGCAGAAGCGCAGGAAGCTTTCATCCGGGCCAAGGCAAGCAACACGCTGAGCCCTGACTTGCAGGCGTATGTGGAGCAGCAACTGAAGCAGTTCAGGCAGCAATAAAAAGTGCCGGCTGCGGATTCTCCGGATCATTCATGAACCGCGATTTGTTGCCTCCGGTGCTGCGTTATCTGGAGGAATGCCATCCGCAAACCCTGCTTGCGCTGGGCTCAGAGGCGATGGTCTGCGCCAGCGCCTATCGTGGTGCACATGCGGACTGTACGGTGGGCACCGATGACCCGCTTGCGGCGCAAACTGGCACGCGCTATGACGCAGCCATCCTGATTGGCTGCATTGAACACAGGGATAAAACGGCGGCGCTGGCCTTAATCGCCCGCTTGCGCGATGCGCAGGCGACGAATCTGCTGCTGGCCGCACCGATAGGCCCGGGCTGGACTGGGCACACCAGCCATTGGGCGGAGCAGGATTTCCTGGCGCTGGGTATGCAGGTTTACCAGCGCCTGGATTGCGATGCGGGTGCGATGGTGCTGTATCGCTACAACATCCACGACTACAAGCAGGTACCGGACTGGCTCAACAGCAAATACTGGGCACACCCGGAACGCTGGGAGCCGTGAACGTGCCTGACCGCGGCATTCAATTCGCCCACATGTTTCTGATCGCCTCGACCTGAATCTGCAGCGTCACCTCGTCGCCAACAATCACCGGCAGATAGGCATTCATGCCAAAGTCAGAGCGCTTGAGGACGGTGCTGACATCGGCAGCGCACATGTCGTATTTCAGCATCGGATTCTGACCGCATTTGAAATGGTTGATGGTGAGCCGCAACGGGCGGGTGACGCCGAGCAGGGTGAGCTTGCCATTGACTGCCACCGGCTTCTCGCCATCGAAGCGCATGCTGTCTGCGGTAAACTCGATGGTCGGGTATTTCTGCGCATTGAAAAACTGCTCCCCGCGCAGGACTTCGTCGCGTTTCTTGTCGCCGCTGTGAATTGAGGCGGCATCAATCCTGACATGGATAGCGCCGGTTTGCGCTGCGCGATCCAGTGTGACGCTGCCGCTGGTTTTGTCAAAGCAGCCGCGTTGGGTGGAAAACCCCATGTGGCTGATGGCAAAGCAGGGGTAGGTATGGCTTGGATCAAGCGTGTAGCTACTGGATTCGGCCAGGGCAGGGGCGCTGAGCGTGGCCAGTAATAGCAGTAAAATGGATTTCGGCATGGGATGCTGCTCCATCAGGTGGTGGATAATGGCCGCGAGGTCAATGGCAATGCCCAGGTGAGAATATCCGGGTGTCTGGAATAGTGGTTGATCAGGCATGTTGATCCCTGATTGAGTATGGGTAAAGTTTGTATAATGTCGTACTGGCAATTTTGCATCAACCAAGTTCCATGACCTATGCGCAATTACTCGAAGCCCTCCAGACCCGTACCGGCTATGCGCTGCTGTGCGGCAGCGCCGATGATACCCTGATGGCCGCCGAGACCGGGCACCACCCGGATGCATTTCTGGGCGAAATCGCCAGCATGATATACCGCTGGTGCGCGCTGGCGAGTATCCACGCCGGCGTCGAGCTCGCCGCAGTCGTGAACGCGCTGGGGCCGTTACGCAGACGTTACATGGCGGGTGAAGGCGGCGCGGCAGATTTTCGCCGGTTAAACCACATCATTGAAGCTATAGACGCTACGTTCGATGCAGCAGTGCAGTCCGGCCAGCGCCGATGATTGACGCTGGCACGGCTGTAATCAGGTTGTGTACGGCATGTATCTGAAACGCCGCCATCGCCTCGTTTTATTATCCGGCCGTATCTGGCTGGTCCGCATGATTTTCTGGGTCGGTGCCGTAGTAGTGGGACTTGCCGCCAGCCTGTTTGCCATCGGTGCGGACAAAGCCCAGGATGTGTTTCTGCTCCTGACTGGCTATGCCCCCTGGCTACCACTGATATTGACTCCGCTGACCATGGCGCTGGTGGTTTTCCTTACCCGCCGCTATTTCGCAGGGGCAGAAGGCAGCGGCATTCCGCAGGTGATCGCGACACTGAAAATCCGCGACCAGTCCAGCCGCAGGCAGATTTTGTCGCTGCGTATCGCAATGGGCAAAATGCTGCTGACCTGGCTGGCATTGTGCGGCGGCGCCAGCGTCGGACGCGAAGGCCCCACCGTGCAGGTAGGCGCTGCCATTCTTTATTCCATCGGACGTTGGGTCAAACTGCCCAGGCAGTTATCGGAACATGGCCTGATTGTCGCAGGCGGTGCCGCCGGCGTGGCGGCTGCATTCAATACACCGCTGGCGGGGATCGTCTTTGCCATTGAGGAAATGGCGCGCTCGTTCGAGGAAAAAACCAGCGGCACCCTGCTCACCGCGGTCATCGTGGCCGGTCTGGCCGCCATGTATGTGTTTGGCAACTACAACTACTTTGGTCATACCAGCGCTAGCCTGGCGGGAACGCAAGTCTGGGGCCTGGTGTTTTCTGCCGGCCTGCTGGGTGGGTTGGCCGGCGGGATTTTCAGTCGCATTATGTTGCACACCAGCACCCATGGTTTGCCTGGCAGCACAGGGCGATTGATGCGTCAGCATCCGGTCTGGTTTGCTGCCGCCTGCGGACTGGTGCTGGCGTTACTGGGGATCGCTTCGGGATACACCGTATTCGGCAGCGGCTATCCGGAAGCGCGCCACCTGATCGAGGCTAAAGTGGCGTTGCCGGTCAGCTATGGCGTGATGAAACTGCTGGCTACGCTGGTGTCCTTCCTGAGCGGCATCCCGGGCGGTTTGTTCGCGCCGTCGCTGTCAGTCGGTGCCGGACTGGGTGCTGAACTTGCGCCCCTGTTCCCCGGCCTCAATCCCAGCGCCATCATTGTAGTCGGCATGGTCGCCTATTTTTCCGGCCTGGTACAGGCGCCCATCACCGCCTTTGTTATCGTGATGGAAATGACCGACAACCAGGACATGATGGTGCCGCTGATGGGCGCTGCGCTGATCGCCAGTACGGTTTCTCGGCTGGTTTGCCCCACGCCGCTGTATAAGGGATTGGCAAGAAATTTTGTTGCCAGACAATCACGCAAGCCGGAACAGCAGACAGACACGCAGGTTTGATTCGGTCGTGCACGGCTGAAATATGGCCGTCAATAATCAGACCGCACGGCGTGGGCTGGAGGTGATGGGCAAGCTCAGATGAATACGTTTTGATAGGGCAGATTTCTTGGTCACAGCATCCGCAATCGTATGTTGATCAAGCTCCTGAAGAAAACGGCTACGCGCTTCGCCCAATATGGATTTGAGCTCGCACACGGGTGTGATTGCGCAACTGTTGGTTGTTTTGTTGAAGCATTCCGCGATGTCGAAGTGCGGTTCGGTCAGACGTACCACTTCACCGATGGCAATCTCTGTTGCCGGGCGTGCCAGACGCATGCCGCCATGCTTGCCGCGTATCGTTTGAATCAACCCGTGACTCGCCAGATTGTGTACTACCTTGACCAGATGGTTGCGCGAGATTCCATAGAACTTGGCAATATCACTGACGGTTCCCAATTCCTCCGGTTTTTTCAGGCTGAGGTAAATGAGCACGCGCAATGAGTAATCCGTGTATTGAGTGAGTTGCATCTGCCTTTTTCACCGTTGTTTTGAAACTGATTATACCGTCTTTGCACATTTCCTTTGACAATGTCGACAAGTGCACATTAGTATGTGTTCATATACTTCATCGTGTGGTATATGATTACCCGAGGGCTTGTAGCCCTTTAATTTTGTCTGTAAACATATATTAACTATATATGTTAATGGCACCTGAATGATGGAGATAAGGAATGAGCGATACGCTATTCAACAAGCTGGGCGGTGAAGGTGCGGTGAACGCAGCGGTGGAAATCTTTTACCGAAAGGTGCTGAACGATGACCGCATCAGCGAGTTCTTCGATGATGTGGACATGGACAGGCAAGCGGCCAAACAAAAGGCATTCCTGACCATGGCCTTCGGTGGCCCCAATCAATACACCGGCATGGACATGCGTCGCGGCCACGTGCACCTGGTGGCAAAAGGCCTGAACGACGGCCATTTTGATGCGGTGGTGGAAAATCTCGCGGCTACGCTGCAGGAGTTGAAGGTGCCCGAAGCGCATATCGCTGCGGTTGCAGCGCTTTGCGAAACCACGCGCAGCGATATTCTCGGAAAATAATTCAGATTAAAAGGTGCGCCATGCCCAACCTGTCTTTCAACGGCAATACCTATCACTGTGCCGAAAATCAGTCGGTACTCGATGTGCTGACCGGGCATGGCGTATCCATCCCATCCTCGTGCCGCAACGGCGTATGCCAGACCTGCCTGATGCGGTCGGTATCCGGCAGTCCGCCGGCTGCTGCGCAAAATGGATTGAAGGAAACGCTCAAGTCACAGAATTATTTCATTGCCTGCAGTTGTCACCCCCAGGCAGACATGGAAGTTACCCTGCCGGATGCTGGCAGCGCACGCATCCAGGCGACCGTGCACAGCATTGAAGCACTCAACCACGAGGTCATCTGCGTGGGACTGCATTGTGAGAATCCGCTCGAATACCGGGCAGGCCAGTTCATAAACCTGTTCAAGGACGCCACGCTGGGGCGCAGTTACTCGCTGGCCAGTGTTCCGGCGCGCGACCCGCATCTCAAATTGCATATCCGCAAAGTGCCCGACGGTCGGGTGAGCGGCTGGGCCCACCACAGCCTTAAGCCAGGCGACATCGTCGAGATCAGCCAGGCTGTTGGTAATTGTTTTTATGTGCCAGGCAACCCGGAGCAGCCCATCCTGCTGATTGGAACCGGCTCCGGGCTTGCACCTCTGTATGGCATCGCCCGCGATGCACTTGAGCAGGGCCACACCGGCCCGATCAAGCTCTACCACGGCAGCAGAAATCCGCAAGGGCTGTATCTGGTGGACGAACTGCGCGTCCTGGCGGACCGCCACGACAATTTCAGTTACACCCCCTGTATTTCCGGTGACGCAACGCCGGAAGACGACTATGCCCAAGGCCGCGCCCTTGATGTGGCGCTGGCAGCTATCGGAAAATTGGCAGGATGGCGAGTGTTTCTATGCGGCAACCCGGAGATGGTAAAAACAGCCAAGAAGAAGGCGTTTTTGACCGGGGCCGCCATGAAGGACATTTATGCGGATGCCTTTACGCTGGCTGCGGCCTGACGCAAATTCGCGTTGAAAACCCAACCCAAGGCGGCCCGGTTATGCTGAATCTACCCATCTTTCCATGAAAACCAAAGAAGTCACCATCGCCGGACAATCGCAGTTTGCCGCGCAGGTGTTCAATATTGCCAGCATGGCCGCTGCCAATACCTTTCTTGTCCCCAATAGGAGCGCGCGCGTGGTTCAGGAAAGCGAGGAACGTTACCGCGCATTGGTTGAGCAGGCCTCCGATGGCATCTTTATCACTGACAATCAGGAAAGATTCCTGGATGTAAACAATAGCGCCTGTGACATGCTCGGATTTTCCCGGGAAGACATGCTCGCCATGCATATTCAAGATGTGATGCCGGATGAGGAATACGCCAAATTTACCCAGATTCGACTTCGATTGATGGCCGGCGAGACGCTCTTGAACGAGTGGCATATGAAATGCAGGGACGGCTCGCTGATCCCGGTGGAAGTGAGCGCAAAAATACTGTCCGATGGACGGATTCAGGGTATCGCGCGCAATATTGCCGAGCGCAAGCACCACGAAGCCCAGCTTATCCACCTGGCCAGCCATGATCCATTAACCGGCCTCCCCAATCGCAGCCTGTTCCAGGATCGCCTGCAGCAGGCCATTGTGAAAGCGCGTCGGAACAGTCTCAAGGTGGCCGTGCTGTTTTGCGACCTGGATCGTTTCAAGCGCATCAACGACAGCCTTGGGCACGATGTCGGCGATCAGTTGCTCCAGGTGGTCGCTGGCCGGCTGCTTGGCAGCGTGCGCGAGTCGGATACCGTTGCCCGGCTGGGCGGAGATGAATTCGCCATTATCCTGGATGATTTTGCCACCGAAGATGCCGTCTCGGGTATCGCTCAAAAAATCCTCTTCACGCTGGCACGTCCGCTGACCATTACAACATTCAATCTCTCAACTACCAGCAGCATCGGCATCAGCTTTTTTCCGGAAGATGGCGACACGGCGCAAACCCTGCTGAAAAATGCTGATGCCGCCATGTATCTCGCCAAGGCGCGCGGCAAGAATAATTTTCAGTTCTATTCCCAGGCGATCGCCAGCAATGCGCTGGAGCATCTCAATCTGGAGATCGATTTGCGTTTGGCACTGGAACGCGAGGAACTCGTGTTGCATTATCAGCCCCAGGTCGATCTGAAATCAGGCCGCGTTATAGGCGTGGAAGCATTGCTGCGTTGGCGCCGGTCTGCGGGGGACATGACGCTTCCCGCAGAGCTTATTCCATTGGCTGAAGAAACCGGACTTATCGGGCCAATCGGCAAATGGGTGCTGCGCACCGCCTGTCTGCAAAATAAGGCATGGCAAGAGGCCGGCCTGCCTGGCATGCGTGTAGCCGTAAATCTGTCCGCAAAGCAATTCATGCACCAGGATCTGGTACAAATTGTCGAGCAAGCACTTGATGAAACCGGACTTGAAGCACGCTATCTGGAACTGGAAATTACCGAAGGCAGCCTCATGCAGAAATCTGAAGATGCGGTTGTAACCTTGGGCAAGTTAAAGGCAATGGGCATTCATCTTTCGATCGATGATTTTGGCACGGGCTATTCCAGCTTGAGTTATCTTCAGCGTTTCCCCATTGATACGCTCAAGATTGATCAATCTTTCGTATACGACATCGCAACAAATCAGGCCGGTGCGGTAATCATTCAGGCGGTAATCGCCTTGGCGCATGCCATGCAATTGCGGGTAATTGCTGAGGGGGTTGAAGCGGCGAACCAGCTCGCTTTCCTTGCAGAGAATCGCTGTGACGCAATGCAAGGCTATTATGTCAGCCATCCCCTGACTGCTGACGGGCTAACAGCTTTTCTGCAGAAACGTTACGAACTTCATCCACAAACGGTCTCGCAACCGCGTAACGCAAAAAAATTAAACAGGTGTATCGAAAACGGACGGGCATCTAACGATTTCAGCTCATGCGCCTAAGATAGTTTGGATGTTGTTTGCAACAAGGATCGTCCCTGCCACATTGAATACAATACCGGAATAACGAAGAGCGATAACAGCGGCGCCGTCAACATGCCGCCCACCAGCGGGGCCGCAATGCGTTTCATGACGTCAGAACCGGTACCGTTACTGAACATGACTGGCAACAGGCCCGCCACGATTACCGCCACCGTCATCATCTTCGGCCGCACGCGCATCAGCGCCCCCTGAATGATCGCCTGCCGCAGGGCTGCGTGGTCCATGATGCGTCCGGATTGACGGAATTCTTCGATGGCATTGTCGAGATACAACAGCATCACCACACCGAATTCCGCCGCCACACCGGCCAACGCGATAAACCCAACACCCACTGCCACAGACAGGTTATAGCCCAGCCAGTAGGTAAGCCAGAATCCTCCCACCATGGAAAACGGCAAGCAAATGGCTACCAGCAGTACCTTGCCCGGATGGCGGAAATGCAGATAAAGCAGCAATAGCACCAGCATCAGCGTGAACGGGATGACCCACTGCAGTCTGTCCTTGGCGTGCTGCAAATTCACGTATTGGCCAGACCAGGCGATGGCATAGCCGGGTTGCAGTTTGACCTGAGCGTCGATGGCTTGCTTCGCTGCGTCGACATAGCCGCCCAGATCGCGGCTTTCCAGGTCGATATAGACATAGCCGGTGAGACGTCCGTTTTCGCTTTTGATCTCGGCTGGACCGTCGGCGATACTCAACTTCGCCAGCGTGCCGAGCGGCACCTGAACGCCTGCAGGGGTGGCGATCCGACTGGCCGCTATTGCTTCCAGAGAGTCACGCAGGGCGCGGGGATAGCGCAAGTTAATGGTGAAACGCTCGCGCCCGTCCACCACGTTACCGATGATTTGCCCGCCGATGGCGCTTTGTACCAGACGCTGTACATCGGCCACAGTGACGCCGTAGCGTGCGGCCTGGACGCGATCGATGTCGATGTCCAAATAGCGTCCTCCACTCACGCGTTCGCCGAATACCGTACGTGTTCCCGGTACTCTTTTCAGCACGGATTCTATTTTTTCCGCCAGCGCCGCGATGCCATTGAGATCCGGCCCGGTGATCTTGATGCCGGCTGCCGTGCGGATGCCGGTGGACAGCATGTCGATGCGGGTGCGGATCGGATAGCCCCAGGAATTGGTCAATCCCGGCAGGCGTACTGTCTGGTCGAGTTTGTGAATCAGTTGCTCTACCGTTTCGCCGTCCGGCCATTCGCTGCGGGGCTTGAGCAAAATGGTGGTTTCCAGCATGGACAGCGGCGCAGGGTCGGTAGCGCTATCGGCGCGGCCAGCCTTGCCGAACACGCGCTCCACTTCCGGCATTTGGCGAATCAGACGGTCGGTGATCTGAAGAATATTCGCCGCTTCGTCGATCGACACGCCAGGCAGCGTGGTAGGCATATACAACAAGTCGCCTTCATACAGCGGCGGCATGAACTCGCTGCCCAGGCGGGACAAAGGCCAGGCTACGCTGGCGAGCAGTAGAACGGCGAGCAGCAGGACAATTCCTGGCTTGTTGAGCGAGGCAAGTAGTGCTGGCCGGTAAAGCGCCTGCAGCACGCGGTTGAGCGGGTTTTTATGTTCCGGAGTAATGCGACCGCGGATGAAGTACCCCATCAGCACCGGCGTTAGTGTCACAGCCAATGCAGCACTGGCCGCCATGGCATAGGTTTTGGTATAGGCGAGGGGTGCGAATAGTTTGCCTTCCTGACCGATCAGTGTGAACACCGGCAGAAAGGAAACCGTGATGACCAGCAGGGAGAAGAATAACGCAGGACCGACTTCCACTGCGCTCGCCCGCGCCACTTCCCAATAGTCGCAGCCGGGGCCGGCGCGTTCGAGATGCTTGTGCATGTTTTCGATCATGACAATGGCCGCGTCCACCATGGCGCCGATGGCGATAGCGATTCCGCCCAGCGACATGATGTTGGCGGTGACGCCTTGTTCCTTCATGATGATGAATGCGGTCAGAATGCCGATCGGCAGAGTGATTGCCGCCACCAGGGAGGAGCGCAGGTGGAACAGGAACAGCAGGCAGATCAGCGCCACCACCAGGGATTCTTCCACCAGTTTGCTGCGCAGATTGTCGATGGCGCGGATGATCAGGCCGGACCGGTCGTAGGTCACCACCAGTTCGATGCCGGGAGGCAGGCCCGCCTGGAGTTCCTTGAGGCGCGTCTTGACGCGCTTCACTGTTTCCAATGCGTTGTAGCCGTAGCGCATGATGACGATGCCGCCAGTAACCTCTCCTTCTCCATCAAGCTCAGCTACCCCCCGGCGCAGTTCCGGTCCGGTCTGGAGATGCGCCACGTCCTGCAGGCGGATCGGAATGCCCTGGGCATCCGAACCCAAGGGAATCTGTCGGAAATCATCCAGTGTCTTGAGATAGCCGCGAGTTCTGACCATATACTCGGCATGCCCCATCTCCACCACGGAGCCGCCGCCAGACAGGTTGCTGTCGCGCACCGCCTGGCTTACTTTTTCCAGGGAGAAGTTGTAGGCGGCCAGGCGATTCGGATTCACCTCGATCTGGAACTGGCGTGCCATGCCGCCCACACTCGCCACTTCAGCCACGCCGGGCAGGCTTTGCAATTCATATTTCAGAAAGAAATCCTGAACGGCACGCAGTTGGTCAGCGTTGTAGCGATGATGCCGATCCACCAGCGCGTATTCGAATACCCAGCCCACCCCGGAAGCATCGGGCCCAAGCGTGGGGGAGACGCCCGGCGGCAGGCGCGACGCTACCTGGTTCAGGTATTCCAGTACCCGGGAGCGTGCCCAGTAGGGGTCGGTGCCATCCTTGAAAATAACGTAGATATAGGATTCGCCGAACATGGAAAAGCCGCGCACCGCAGTGGAACCTGGCACCGACAGCAGTGCCGAAGCAAGCGGATAGGTCACCTGGTCTTCCACCGCTTGCGGCGATTGTCCGGCGTAGCTGGTCTTTACGATAACCTGCGTGTCGGAAAGATCAGGGATGGCGTCGAGCGCCATGTGCTGCGCGGAATAAATACCCCACACCGCAAGTAACAAGGTAGCCAGCAGCACTAACCACCGATTGCGCAACGACCACTCGATAATTCGCTTTACCATGTTCAGTGATTGCCTTGCATGCGTTGCGCAGAATCGCTCAGAGACGCGGCAGCATCCAGCAGAAACTGGCCGTTCACTGCGATCTGTGCACCTTCCTGCAAGCCGTCCGTGATTTCGATGAAGTCGCCACTCTCAATGCCGGTTTCGACAGAAACCGGAATGAAGTGGCCGTCGCCGCGAGACAGCATGACCTTATTGCCATTGCCGGTACGCATCACGGCAGAGCGTGGTATCGCCAGCGTTTTGTGTGGCTGGGTGGCGATGATCACATCCACAAATGTGCCGGGACGGAGTAATTGTTGTGCATTATTCACGACAAGGCGTGCCCGCACCGTGCGGGATGCGTTGTCCACCGTGGGATTGATGAATTGCAGGCGTCCCTTGATCTGCTGCTGATCGGAGTGAGGCAGCTTCACCGATACTTCGTCGCCTTCCTTGACCCAGGCCAGTTGATCGGGATATAGCTCGATATCGATCCAGACCCTGGAGGTGTCCGCCATAGACAGCAGGTTGACCAACGGGGTGACATAGCTGCCTTCCCGCACGCCGATCTGGGTGACGAAGCCGGATTTTGGAGCGCGCACCGACACGATGTCCACGGTGCGTCGAGTTTTCTCGATTTCATTCAAAATGCTGTCGTCCACATCAGCATAGACAAATTTTTCGCGGCTGCGGAGGCGTTCCCGTGCCAGGCTAGCCACTGCTTGGGCGTTTTGTCCGGATAGTTCCGTCAGGCTTTGCAACAGCTGATCGCGCCGCTGCAGCAATTCGATGTATTCGCGCTGGCGCTGCACCATTTCCGGAGAATAGATTTCGTAAAGAACCTGCCCCGCACGGACTTGCTGGCCCACCGCATTGACATGCAGTTTGCGAATCCAGCCTTCGACCTTCGGGCTGATATTGAGTATCGAGCTTTCGTCGATTGTCACCGTACCGTAGGTTTGTGCTTCACGGCTCAGCGTGTGCTGTTCCGCACTTGCCAGCCGCACGCCCATGCGCTGTAGCGAGGCGGCATCTACTTGCACACCGGTGCCGCCATGCTCGTGGGTACCGTTGGCTTCTACCAGATCCATGCCGCAAATGGGACAGGTGCCTGGGTGATCCTGCAGAATTTGCGGGTGCATCGGGCACACCCAAAGTTTTTTCGCGGGCTTCCCATCTTCCAGGTGGTCAAGGGGATCTACGGCATGGGCGGGTTGCATGATGTGGCTGCCGCCATTGTGCGAGTGCTGCCCGGCGTAATAGCCCATACCGATCATGCCGGCAACACCGGTCAGCAGCAAGCCAAAATAGAGGGGCCGCGCGAGTGATTCCATCATGAATTTTGCATCCCGGGGATTACAGGCGATAGCCGATGCCGATCACTGCCGACCAGTCAGACGTTAGCTGCACACCGTTTACATATTGGTAAACGGGTTTTTGAATAAAGCCATATACCTGCGCTTTTTTTGACACCGCATAGCTCAAACCGGGGCTGAGATTGACGGATTTTCCTCCGGAGCTTTCCGGTTCCGCATTGGCGCCGCTGTCACGGTTCTTGATCAGCGTGTTCAACTGTAGCATCAGGCTCAAGCGTTGACCGACGTAATAGCTGACACCCATGTCGAAGGCGAGATGATCGCCCGGACGGTAATTATCTCGTGTCGTAACCGCATGCTGCCATAAACCCTGGATAAACCAGTTGGCTGCGCTTCCGGGAAACTGGCCATGATAATCCGCTCCGGCAATCAGGTCAGCGCTACCACTGCCGGGCTGCAGGCTGCGTTCTGCGAGCTGATTGTCGGCATTCGCCTGATTGATGCGGCCGGTTGGCAGTTTGATGCCCAACTTGATCCCGCCGCTGGTCGTCTGAAAAGCTCTGCTGGGAAGCTGATAGCGGCCGATGAGACTTATATCGCCCATGTCGGTGTAATGCCATGTTTCAGTTTCCGGCCCATTTGCCGGGTCGTTGTGGGTATGGGAATGGGCCCGGTTCAATAGCGGCAACTGTACCGCCAAACCCCAGCCAGCATCGGCAACATAGTCAAGATTGGCCAGCATGTTGCGGTTGTAGGTGCTGATTTCATCATGGGTATCGGGTAGGCCCTGGGCGGAGGTTTTGTTGCTGCCGGCACGCAATTGATCCTGCCTGATGTATTCATAGCGTAGCCCCACGCGCACACCAGGCTCGTAGGCGGTGCCATGCGTACCCCAATCGGAATTGACTGAGCAGAAGGCAGCGCCGCAGCTGGCGTAAGCGGGTGCGGAGATTGCCAGTTGGCAGGCAGCTGCTGCGAGGACAGCCAAGAACAAGTATTGCCCGGAATCGAGGCTTTGCGGTCTCATCTTTTATTCCATTAATTGATTCATGCAAAATCCGAATCTTTGTGGCTAATTCCTTGTGGTACATCTACCTCAATAGCCTGGCAAAAGGCACCTACGTTTTTTTTGGTTTTTCCTTGACGAGATTCATTTTGCAAATTGGGCACTTGCCGGGTGCATGTTTGTGTATTTCGGGGTGCATCGGGCAGACCCAAACGGCTTGCGCGTGCTGTTTGGTAAGGGTGTTCAGATTGTCGTTGTCGGCTACGTGCATTCTGTAGCTGGCGGGCATGCTGGACGTGCCATGAATAGCGGCGTCTTGAGACGCGAGCGCGACGTTCATGCTGCCTGCACCAGTCAAAAACAAGGCGGCCACAGCCCCCATGATGGTCTTGAATATTATTCGGATTTCCAATTGCGCTCTCCGGATGTCAAGGGTTGAACGAAGATTATTGCCGAGCATTGCTTGGCCAGCAGGATGGCCACGATCTGAGAAAGGGGAAAAGGAAGTCTTCTCCCCTTGCGTCATTTATCGAATGAGGATCTGCTCCCCGTGGCCCATTTTCGGATCAGCGTCATTGCTGAACATGATTACTGCGATAGCCCCAGTCAGCGCGGCTTTTAGCGAGTGCGTCACAATCGCATTGGCACCCTCTACCGGAGAAATCAGATCGAATGTTGATGCATCGCCTGGCCCGACTACGAAGGTCTGAAGTCCATGCTCCACGTTCCTGGGGTTGCCGCTGTGGTAAACGGCATCCCAGATACCGGCAATGGGGTGGAAGGAAGAGAACTCGTTCGGGCCGGCATTCACAAAGTAGATACGCACGCGCTCGCCTGGCTTGGCCTGCAGCCAGCGGGTCGCCGCCGGATCGTGCACCGGATCATATTTAAAGATGCCGCCGTTGAACATGACGTTGCTCCACTTGTTCTGCATCATGGCTTCCTTGTCATCCGGGTTCGGATAAAGTTCGGATTGAATGAGAACATACTCCCGATCGGCCTTAGGCCAGGCTTTCGGATCTTTGGGGTCAACAATGATGGCGCCAAACATCCCGCGCGCAATGTGCTGGATCATCGGGTCGGCACCGCAGTGGTAGAACCACACGCCCGGATAGTTTGCATGGAATGTATAGTGCTTGGTTTCACCGGGTTTAATCGAGCCATAATCCTTCACCACGTCTACCTGTGCCGCATGAAAATCCATGGCGTGGGAATTTTTGTTGTTCTTGTCATTGATCAACGTAAAATCTACGGTATCTCCTTCTGTGACACGGACCAGTGGCCCCGGGACCTTGCCATCGAAAGTCCATGTCTTGTACATGGTCCCCTTGTTGTCAATCGGCTGATCGACTTCTTCTGCGTGGAGCGTTACCTTGACCGTCTTCGCCCAGACCGGCGCTGACTGTATCGATATAGCCGCCAACGCAGCGAGTAGTGCATTCGATAGCACACTGTATTTCAATTTCTTCATTGCTTTTCTCCTTGATTTACTTACTTCGGACCACACTGGCAAACATGGCGCAAATACACCACCATCTCTTTAATTTCTTCATCGGTTAAAACATTTCCCCATGCGGGCATGAGCACCGATTTGTTCACCGACAAACCTCCCTCCTTAATGGCCTTGTGAAGCTCGTCGTCCGGTATGTCAGCCATGCCTTTGGGATCGGAATGGTCCCGCGGCTGCACCGACATGTCCCTGGTGTTCAAGCCTTTGCCATTCCGGTTGATGCCATGGCACTGGACGCAGTAGGTGTCGTAAACGTGCGCAGCCTTGGCGTATTGATCATCGGCAGCGGTCGCTTTGTCTGCATACAGAAAACAGGATGCACTGGCGAGACCCATCACAAAAAAGGCAGAAACGCGTTGTCTGGTATTCATTTTTATTTGCCCTCCGATGCGCTGAGTTGAAGGATGTAGCCAGTGAGCCGCTGCAGATCCGGTTCGGCGAGATTGAGTGTCGGCATCCAGACACCAGGGTCGAATTTCTGCGGGTCTTTGATATAGCTATAGATATAATCTGCCTGCAGGCGCTCTCCACCGGTGTAGAGCTCCGGACCTGATAGACCACCTGTTCCGGGTTTGGCCATATGGCAG
>DATKUZ010000003.1:0-37392 GCA_035530335.1 Sulfuriferula sp.
ATGCAGTGCACCAGGCGTCTTTAACTACTTACCTAAGCAGCCTGTGAAAACGACGTCTTACTGTCAACCTAGGTTAGGACGGGACAGTGACTCACGCTGACACCTGGCGTGCCGCCAGTCGCTCTGCTCCCAATAGCCCCACTTCGGTATTCATCACCAGATACACCGGCACCGTTTCCAGCAAGTCACGGTAACGTCCCTTGTCCAGGAAACCCGCGATAAAGCCGCCTTGTGCCATCTGCGTTGCCAGTTTGGCGGCCACCCCTCCCGCTACGTACACCCCGCCGCGCGCCAAAGACAGCAGCGCGAGGTCGCCAGCAAAGGCACCGTAAGCACGGATAAAAATGGCCAGCGCGTGACTGGCGGCAACGTCAGTATTCGATTGCGCCGCTTCGGCAATTGCAGCGGGTGGATCCGCCGATTCCAGCAGCACAGGCGGGTGTTGCTCATACTCGCAGACAAACTCGTAGATATTGGCCAACCCGGGACCGGAAACAACCCGCTCCACACAGACCTGCCCATGGCGCCGCCGCAGAAAACGCAGCAGTTCGATTTCCATCTCGGTACCTGGGGCAAAATCCACATTGCCGCCCTCGGTCGGCACGACAGTCTCGCCCTCCCCGCACGGGAACAGAAACCCCACACCCAGTCCGGTGCCTGCCCCCAACACCGCGCGTGCAGCCCCGGCTTGCACCGTACCCGCTTGCAGAATATGCAGATCCTCGGGAGCCAGCGCAGCGATGCCATGGCCAATCGCCGCGAAATCGTTGATGAGTTGCACCGAAGCAATCCCGAAGCGCCTGCCAATTGCCGCACCATCCACAAACCACGGCAGATTGGTGAGCCGCGCGGCGTTGTCCTGGACTGGCCCGGGTACACCAAAGCAGGCCGCAGCAATGGCCGGCGCATCCCGCAGAAATTGCGCCAATAGCGCTTCAAAATCCGGGAAATCCGTACTGTTGAAGCGCTGCTCCCTGACCAGGACACAGTCTGCAGCATCAGTTTTCGACAGGCGCAGCAGCACCTTGGTGCCGCCCACGTCACCCGCCAGAATATGCTTGGGTTTACTCACTCAAATACATCTCCGGCTCCCAGCCCAAGGCCTTGGCGCGCTCTATGGCGGCGGCATGGATGCGCGCGTGCCGTTCACGCAGCTCAGGCAGCAGATTGGAAGCAAGGCAGCCGTATTTATCCCATTCCACCTGGGTTTTGTCATACAGAATCTGAATACGATTGATATCCCATCCAGCGCAGGTCTCGGTCTCCGGCAGAATGCCGAACAACCACGCGTCTTTGACAATTGCACCCATTGCGCTCATGCCACCGTATTGATCCAGGTCTATACCTACATAGGTTTTCTGCATTGCAACTCCAGATATGTATGATGACGAATGCGGTATTCTACGCCTATGCACACTCTCGAAACCCTGCCTTTCGCCAACAGCTTCGCTGCACTGCCGCACATTTTTTATAGCGCGGTCACGCCTACACCGCTAGCCCATCCCCATCTGGTGAGTTTCAATACCGATGCCGCAGCGTTGATCGGGCTGGATCCTGCCGAAGCGCAGCGTGTGGATGCACCGGCTTACCTGTCCGGCACCGCCCACCTCCATGGCGCGCAACCTGTCGCAGCGCTCTATGCCGGGCACCAGTTCGGCTATTTTGTACCGCAGCTGGGCGATGGTCGCGCCATCCTGCTGGGTGAAGTGCAAACGCCGCATGGTGGTTGGGAATTACAGTTGAAAGGTGCTGGCCTGACACCCTATTCGCGCAATGGCGATGGCCGCGCGGTATTACGTTCCAGCATCCGTGAGTATCTGTGCTCGGAGGCCATACATGGGCTGGGCATCCCCACTACGCGTGCACTGTCCATCGTCGGTAGTGCCGACGAGGTATACCGTGAACAAATTGAGACTGCCGCCGTGGTAATGCGCATGGCACCGAGCTTCGTGCGCTTCGGCTCGTTTGAAGTCTTTTTCTCGCGTGGCCAGCCCGAAGCCATACGCATCCTCGCCGATTACGTCATCGCGCGGCATTACCCGGAACTGGTGGATGCGCCCGACAAATACCCGCTTTTCCTGCGTGCCGTGGTGCTGGCCACCGCGCGCCTGATGGCGCAATGGCAGGCAGTCGGCTTTGCCCACGGCGTGATGAACACCGATAACATGTCCATCCTCGGCCTCACGCTGGACTACGGTCCGTTTGGCTTTCTCGACGTCTATGACCCCGGCTATATCTGCAACCACTCCGACCAGGGCGGGCGCTACGCTTTTGACCAGCAGCCCGACATCGGTTCGTGGAATCTCACCCGTCTGGCGCAAGCGCTCACCCCATTGATGGAAGTGGATGCCGCCAAGGAGGCGCTCAACATCTATCCCGCTGCCTTTGCCACCCGCTACATTGACCTGATGAGCGCGAAACTGGGCATAGTACCCGGCAAGGACAGCGTGCCGCTCATCACCAGCATGCTCGACATCCTGCACAGCAATCATGTGGATTACACGATGTTCTGGCGCGCGCTGTGCGATTTCGATTCTTCAGCGGGTGCCGTCAACGCGCCATTGCGCGACCTGTTTCCGGATCGCGCTGCATTCGATGCCTGGGCAATGGGCTACCGCACCCGCCTGCAAATGGAGAACAGCCAGGATACGGCGCGCCGTGACGCCATGCGCCGCGCCAACCCCAAATACATCCTGCGCAACCACCTGGCCGAAATCGCCATACGCCGTGCATGCGACGACCACGATTTCAGCGAAGTCGATCGTCTGCTCGATCTGCTGCGCCGTCCTTTCGACGAGCAGCCGGAAAACGCAGCCTACGCGAGCGCGCCGCCTGATTGGGCGAGCCACATCAGCGTGAGTTGCTCATCGTGAAATCTGCCGTCCTGCTGGCCTGCGCACTTGTCCTGCTGGCGGGGTGCAGTACCCAGATCATGCAGCGCGACGGCAAACCCCTGCTCAACAAGGACTACAGCTTCAGCGACATCGCCAAATCCAACACCGACATGGTGACTGAAGCCCACCAGCGAGCCGCCCTTGATCACCTGCGCGTACTGGCCGAAAAACTCTACAAGCGCAACCCGCGTGAATTACGCAAATCCGGCATGACGCTGGACGCCGCACTCAACCGCCTCGGCGCCCTGCCCTACGCCAGCGACTGTGCCGAACTGCAAGGCAAGCGCGGCGCCGACGCCGTATTTCTCGCGTTCGATCCGGATTACCGCGGCGACCGCGTGTTCGCCTACATGGCGGGTCTTTCCGACATGATCATGGCCGCCTACAACAACAAAACCGAGTTTTTCGTACTCGATGACCTGGATCCGCAAAAGCTCTACAACAGCGCGCGCAACACCGAAACCGCCGCCTGGAAGCTCGCCACCGCGCGCGACGCCGAGGGCAGGCTGTATCTGATCTCCAATAGCGTGGACACGGCGGGCAGCAATCTGAGTTTCGAGCGCGAATTCGGCAAACTCATCGCCGAGCAGGACACCCTCGCCAAAATCATCGCCGACAAAACCAACCGCAGCATCAACTGGTTCGTGCAGACTGCCGGGGCGATGGTATTCTTGCCACTTTGATTATTTGCCACTGCATCGACATCCCACCCAGCGAGTTGCCCATATGAATACGCCTCCCGATAATGACCGTTGCGCGCCACTTACCTCGGATGAAATAGCGACATTCGCCGAATTATTGGATGCAATCGGCGACCGAACCGATTTTCCGCTGGAACTGGAGGCGCTGGATGGCCTGATTTGCGCACTTCACTGCGCACCGCATCCAATTGAGCCGAGCGAATACCTGCCTGCGCTATTGGGTGAAGATTACATGGCGGCATTTTCCAGCGCGACCCAATGCGCCGAATTCATGGACCTTTTCAACCGGCGCTGGCATGACGTTGGCGCTACGCTGGCCCAGCCAGCCGAGGATCTGACCGAGCCGGGAGCACTGGTGCCACTGCTCAACGACTGGGAGGCCACCCTGACCGAGATGACCTTTGAGGAGCGCGCTGAAGTAACTGCGCTGGACATTGCCTACACCGGCATGGCCTGGGCGGAGGGCTTTGTATGGGGGGTGGAACACTGGGAAGAGGCGTGGACATTACCCGCCGGGCATGCGCTGGAAGATGTGCTGGATGCGCTGCTCGACCCGTTTTATATCCTGACCATCCCCGACTCCGAGCAGGCCACGCACGAACGCGAGCACACCCGCCCGGAATGGATAGGCGCAGCCATTCTGGCCGCCTATGATTTGCGCGGATTCTGGCAGCGTGTGGCAGACTACACACCGTCTGCGCCCATGCGCAACACGCCCAACCCGGGGCGCAACGATATCTGCCCGTGCGGCAGCGGCAAGAAATTCAAAAAATGCTGCGGTGCGCCAGAAAAATTACACTAAACAAAACTTGCCCAGGAGCATGAAATTGAAAAGCCTCATATTGACCGGCATTGCATTAGTCACATTAATCACCTGCGGCAGTGCAAGTGCGACCAGCCCCGTTAACCCAGCCGTAAAATCGGCTCATTCCACCACTGACAGGAGCAGCAGAATGGCAACTACCACCGCATCCGGCTTGATTTATGAAGACCTCGTTGAAGGCACCGGTGCCACCGCAACTGCCGGCCACACCGTGGTCGTGCACTACACCGGATGGCTGACCAACGGCACCAAATTCGACTCCAGCAAGGATCGCAACGAGCCGTTTGAATTTCGCCTCGGCGCCGGGCAGGTGATTCGCGGCTGGGATGAGGGTGTGGTCGGCATGAAGGAAGGCGGCAAGCGCAAGCTCACCATCCCCGCCCAGCTTGGCTACGGCGCACGCGGTGCAGGCGGCGTGATTCCGCCCAATGCGGTGCTGATTTTTGATGTGGAACTCATTAAGGTCAAGTAAAGCTGCGTCATCGAGGATTTGATCCAGGCTGTTTTTTCAGGTTTGAATTGAATATTCCCTTGAAAAAACAGACCGCCGATGGAGGATAAAAATGTCAAGACAGCATCCCATAATCGCTGTTACCGGTTCGAGTGGTGCGGGTACCACAACAGTACGACGCGCCTTTGCTGATCTGTTCCGGCGCCTGCGGATTCAGGCTGCATGGATACAAGGCGACGGTTTCCTGCGCCATGAGCGTGCCGTCATGCGCGATAAAATCGACGCTGCCACAGTCCAGGGCAAGCGCTTCAGCCATTTCCATCCGAATGCCAATCTGCTCGACAAACTCGAAGCGTTGTTTCGTGAATACGCGCAATCCGGCACCGGCATGACCCGCAACTATGCCCACGACGACGCTGAGGCAGCGCGCTTCGGCACGCAGTCCGGGCAATTCACGCCGTGGCAGGCGCTACCCGCCAATACCGATGTGTTGTTTTACGAAGGCCATCATGGCGGGTTTTCACAGCCGGGCAGCAAAACCGCCAAGCGCATACAGATTGCCGAACAGGTGGATTTGCTACTGGGTGTAACCCCCTCGGTGAATCTGGAATGGATACAAAAAATCCACCATGACTGTGGTCGCAGCGGCTGCGGCGAGCAACTGGTAATTGACACCATCCTGCATCGCATGCCGGATTATGTGGATCACATCGTGCCGCAATTCGCCCGTACCCACATCAATGTGCAGCGTGTGCCGCTGGTGGATACCTCGCATCCGTTCATCGCACGCGACGTCCCCAGAGCGGATGAGAGCATCGTGGTGATTCACTTGCGTGATCCACGGCGTTTTGATTTCCCGGAATTATTGAAAAAAATCGACGGCGCGCAAATGACACGACGCAATACCATGCTGGTTCCCGGCGGGAAAATGACGCTGGCGATCGAGATGATTTGCACGCCGCTGATTGGCGCAATGATTGCTGCGCGCGATACGGTATCGGACTAATCTTTTTCGGACGGTGCGATGTGCATTTCGTAATGACGGCGAAACAGGACTTCCAGATCATCAATCACGGTAACAGCAGGTATCCCGTGGATAACGTGGCGAGTCATCTGGTTGGAAGTTTCGTGCAGCAGCTTGTTGCGCTCCAGCATGGGATAAGTCGCCATCAGGCGCTTGATGGCCTTGACCACTGATTCCTGCGCCGGGCGCTCCATCGGTAATGGCTGGATGGGTTCGGCAGCCGCTGCCACTTCACCGCGCGCCGCCAGGAATGCGGCAAAATCAAGCAGTGTTTCGCGCTGCTTCTCAGTCAGGCCGCGAAACTGTTGCAGCAGTTTTTTTTCATTCTGGGTCATCGGTTTTCACCACATTGAGGCTGAACACCGGCATTTTCCGATGCTCGGTCATCAAGTCAAGCGCGGTAACCAGCGCCAGCGACACCTCGGCAGTGTTTTTTTGTGTCTGCACCCAATGCGCGCGCGCCTGTTCCAGTAGTTCACCGATGTTGTCCGGTAGCGGACGGTTGTCTTCCATGATCATGTCTTCGATCATGCCGGGTTTGATCTCGGGGCGGAACAGCATGGCGTAGGTGAGTTCGTCCGGGTGAATGGCGAGCCAGTTGCCGTTGTCATCCACCACGATGGGTTCAATCCCGGCGGGCAGTTCGGCGCTGCCGTTGTACATCACCAGCATGGTCTTGCCATCCACCGCGTTGGCCAGCAGGTCGTCGCGCCCCGCTTCGGTTCTATGACAGGTAGTGAAGTAAGCATTGAAGTAAGGCTCTTCATGTACCATCCCGCCTTCGTATTGCACCACCACCAGCGCACCAAAGCCAATGCCGACAATCGGGCGCTTCATCCGCTTGAACAATCCGATTAGACGCATTTCGTCGTCTATCCACGGACAGGCCTCGCTGTCGGTAACCGGATAGGCGCCGCCCAACAGCCACAATGCGTCGTGCTGGGTGGCGGTTCCGGGCAGATCCGCTCCCAAAAACGGGCGCTGGTATTGAAAGCCGATGTCGCGCGATTCGAGCTGCTTTTCGATCGGCCCGAGAAATTCCGAATAGGAGTGTTGCACCACCATGAATCGTTTCATTTTTACTTATCCTGTTTTGCTTATTTCTTAGGCTTGACTGTAGTGCTGATAAAGCAGGTATCCACAAAATCAAGGAAAGACTGGAGCAATTTTGAGCGGAACTTTTCCTGCGCGTAGACCAGCGTCAATTGCCGGCGCAGCGGTTTATCCAGCGGCACGGCTACAAGATCGCCCAGTTTGAGTTCTTTAATCACCGTGGAACCCGATACGATCGCCACCCCCAGCCCAGCCTCGACCGCGCCCTTGATGGCTTCACGGCTGCCCAGCTCCATGACGATATTGAGATCCTCGGGCGGCATCCCGTTGTCACGGAAATACTGGTCAATTACTTCACGCGTGCCGGACCCGAGCTCGCGGCTGATGTAGGGAATTTCGAGCAACTGACTTGGCACAATTTTGGTCAGCTTGGCGAAGGCATGGTCCGGTGCGCAAATCAACAACAACTCATCCTCACAGCATGCTGCTGTAGTCAGGTTGGGGTGGTGAGAAGGCGCCTCGATCAGACCTACGTCCAGGGTGTGATCATTTACCCGGTTTTCGATGGTTTCGGAATTGGCAACGGTGAGCCGTGCCTGTACTTGCGGAAACTTTGCTTTGAAATCACCCAGAATTCGCGGCAGCATGTATTCCGCGATGGTGGTGGACGCACCTATCATTAATGGTCCGCTCATCTGCCCGGTCATTTCGGCCATACGCGCTTCCATCTCGGCATTGAGGTCGAGAATTTTCTCGGCATAGTGCATTGCCAAATCACCTGCAGGGGTCAGCGCAATTTTGCCGTGGGTACGCTCAAACAAGCGGGTGTTGAGGTGCTCCTCGAACTGTTTGACCTGAAACGTTACCGCAGGCTGGGTCATGAACAGCAACTCAGCCGCTTTGGTGAAGCTCAGCTGCTTGGCGACAGTGTAGAATACTTGGATACGGCGATCAGCCATGGATATGCGGACTTGAATAAGAATAATCCGTTATTCAATCACAATTTCTTGGGCGAAGATAGACGGCTTTTATGAGTGATGCATGGAAACACCTTGATCTGGAGGGCGAAGGGCTGCAAAGCGCGAATCTGCGCCTGGTGCAGCTAATGAAACGACGCCCCAAGGCTTACGGTCTCCTCGCCCTGTTTCCGCTCGGCCTGCATCGGGCTTATCTGGAGGATATTCGTGGTGCCTGGGTTTATCGTGCTGCCAGCCTTGCCGCGCTGGCAGCATGGTGGTTCGGCCAGGGCTGGGCTGCACTGGTCATTGCCGGATTTACCGTGAGTTTTGCAATATACGATATCCGCTGGATCGAGGATCGCATCGCTACCCTCAACAAGGCACTGCGAATGAAGGTTTATAAAAGCAAACACGGCACTGCAGCCCCCAAAGGATTCCGTGGCCGCTACACTGACAATGATCTCGACGACTATCTCAAGGTGAAGGAACAGGAACGCGGGGGGCATGTTTTGCCGGGCACAGACCCGGCGCTCAAGAGCCGCAGCCGCGCCCCCTCTTTTGCCGAGCAGGAAGCCATGCTCAAGGCACTGGCTCAATCCAAACAAAACAAACAAAACAAGTCGCAATGATGTCGGGCGCGCTATGAAGCCGGCAACCTTGCTACTCCCTAACCAGACGATTTACCCCAACTCGATGCTTGCATGAACCTGGGCTTTTACATCATCCTCAGCGCGCAGTTTTTGTCTGCGCTAGCTGACAACGCACTGCTGTTTGCCGCCATTGCCTTGCTCCAGGACTTGAGTGCGCCGTCCTGGCACACCCCGGTGTTGCAGGAATTCTTTGTGATTTCCTATATCGTGCTGGCGCCTTTTGTCGGCGCGTTTGCCGATGCACTGCCCAAAGGGCGGGTCATGTTCATCAGCAACAACATCAAGCTTATCGGTTGCTTTGCCATGCTGGCGGGCTTAAACCCCCTGTATGCCTACGGCATCGTCGGCTTCGGCGCCGCAGCTTATTCTCCCGCCAAATACGGCATCCTTACCGAATACCTGCCGCCCGCCCAACTGGTTGCCGCCAATGCCTGGATGGAGGGCGCCACCGTGGCCGCCATCGTGCTTGGGGCCATCCTCGGCGGGCTCATGCTCAATGCCGATATTTCCGGGCATATCCTGATGCACCTGCCTTTTCTCGGTGACATCAGCGTAGCCAAGCTCGCCATTGTGCTGATTACGCTGCTGTATATTGCCGCTGCGCTGGCTAATCTGTTCATCCCCAGCATCGCCATGGACCATCGCCCCCCCAAACGCAATCCACTGTTTTTGCTGCACGATTTCTGGCACAGTTTCAAGCTGCTCTGGCGCGACCCGCTCGGCCAGGTCACGCTGGCCGTCACCACGCTGTTCTGGGGCGCGGGTGCCACCCTGCGCCTGGTCATCCTCACCTGGGCCGGGCTGGTACTCAAATACGACATGCAAAAGGCCACTCAACTCACCGCCGTCGTGGCCGTTGGCATCGCCATCGGCTCGGTGCTGGCGGGACGCTACGTCAAACTGCAGGATTCAATCAAGGTACTGCCTGCCGGTATCGTGATGGGCTTAGTCGTGATCGGCATGATGTTTATCAGCAACCCGCTCATCGCTGCCGGACTGCTGATGGTGATCGGCGGACTGGGCGGCTTTTTCGTGGTGCCGATGAACGCCTTGTTACAACATCGCGGCCACCTGCTGATGGGTGCGGGTCACTCCATCGCCGTGCAGAATTTCAACGAGAACCTTTCCATTCTGGTCCTGCTTGGCTTCTACGCACTGATGGATCGCGCCGGCTGGCCGATGGACTGGATCATTATTGCATTCGGCAGTTTTATCAGCCTGTCGATGCTGGCGATTCAGATACGCTTTCGCCGCATCGGGGGAATCGAGCACATTTAAGCGCCGATGGATGGTGCCCGGGTGGCAGGCTGGACAGGCGCTGCGCCGGCGAAAAAATCCAGGCTATCCCGACTGCATAAAAAATTCCAACTTCACATCTCCCGCTTCAATCAGGTCATTTTCCTGAAGCAGAACTGGCTGGGTACCGATGGATTTTCCGTTTACCCTGGGATGTTTCTTGCCTTCCACATGAGTCACATAATAGCCGTGCGGGCGACGCGAAATCATAACCACCTGCATCCCGGGCTGACCAAAAGTTTTCAGAGGGCGGCTAATCAATATTTCCTCCCCCGGTTGCTGCCCCTGCATGTTTTTCACACCACCCAACGGAAAACCGGTTTTCACTGAATGCGCGGAAAGTACCGCCGTTGCCAATTGGGGCTTGGCTTGCAATGTCCTGTGTTCTGGCAATTCTTCCGCTTCCAGCTGCGCCGCTCTCATGATCATCGTCTTGTCGAAATCCATGCCCGACGTCGCGCGCTGATTGATATATTTCAACTGGTAACCACTCAATTCGATCACATCGTTATTCTGCAGGATGTGTTTCTCGACTTTTTTCGCATTGACCAGAATGCCATTGGTACTTCTAGCGTCCTCCAGCACATGGTCATTGCTGATGGTGACGATCACGGCGTGTATATTGCTGACGCCCCGGCCTTCCAGAATAATGTCGCTATCCGAGTTTCGCCCGATGGTAAACCGCTCCTTGTCGAGAAAATAATGCCCTTTGAGCGCCCCTTCAAAACTTACAATTAATTTCGCCATGCCACATTTATCCTAAAGATTTCAGCCAGTCGAACAATCTGTCCATGAGGCCTTGCTTCACATTGTCACCATTACGCACTTTGGCAATAAGCACCGAGACATTGTCATGGCCGCCGTTATCATTCGCCATCTGTATCAACTGATTCGCAGCAAGAGGAAGATTGTTCCGCAATTCGCTCATGGCCAGTTCAATATCGACATCATCCACCATGTCATTCAAACCATCCGAGCACAATAGATATATGTCGTTTGGTTGTACATTATGTTCGCTGATATCCACCCTGATTTCCGCTTCGACCCCCAACGCGCGTGACACCAGGTTGCGATTATGGGAAACCTTGGCATCTTCGGAGGAAATCAGCCCCATTTCCACTTGCTCCTGAAGCAGCGAATGGTCACGTGTCAGCAATTGCAGATGCCCTTGACGCAGGCGGTAGAGGCGTGAATCACCTACATGTGCGATGCTCGCCAAGCCATGGTGAAACAGAATGAGCACAATGGTTGTTCCCATCCCGGTATATTTACTATCCGTTTGAGCGGTTTGGTAAATGGCCAGATTGGTTTTTTCGATTGTGGATTTAATTGCGATGGATTCGGGAGACAGCTTGGCGGATCGTATGGCTGATGGCGCCATCTCGGTTAGTATTCGTTTAAGATTATCCATCACCAGACCGGTGGCGATGGAACTCGCCACATCACCCGCTTGGTATCCCCCCATGCCGTCGGCAAGCACCAGCAAGCCGAGATCTCTGTCAGCAGCAATGCTGTCTTCGTTGAAAGACCGGATTGTCCCGGCATCCGTGGCACTGGCAACTTCCAAGTGAAAATGGCTGCGCGCTGTCATATTTTTATAAGCCTCTGTTTCGCATGGTTAGAATGGCCGGAATTCCACATTTTTCGATGTCGCCATGTGTTAGTTTTGCTATGGTTTTTACTGGTTAATTCTCTCACCTGCTCCCGAAAATAAGCAATACAAAGCAAGCCAAACAGTGAATATTGATAATTCACTAAAGATATCTGCGCCACGGCCGTTCTTACCGATATTGAGAAATACCGACGAACACCGGCTGATATATTTTCCCACCAATCCAGGCTTCGATCCCGTCTCTTATTTTTATTCAAATGCAGCATTCAATGGCAACTGAAAAACCAACTGAAAAACTGGGCCGCTACGAAATTCTCGCTGAGCTTGGCCGGGGTGCCATGGGTGTTGTTTATAAAGCGATCGACCCGCTCATAGATCGTACCGTTGCCATCAAGACCATCCAGCTCGATCTTTCCAGGGATGAACTCGCGAATTTCGAGGAGCGTTTCTACCGCGAAGCCAAATCGGCAGGTCGCCTCAATCATCCTAATATCGTTACCATTTACGATGTAGGTAAAACAGACAACATTGCTTACATGGCGATGGAGTTTCTGGAAGGGCAATTACTAAAAGAAATCCTGGAAGTGCATACCGCGATGTCCATCGACAGGATTGCCGACATCGCCGCCCAGGTTGCGGACGGATTGGCATACGCTCATGAAAACGGGATTGTTCACCGCGACATCAAACCCGCCAATATCATGCTGGTGCGCGGTGACGTTGTTAAAATCACCGATTTCGGGATAGCACAGATGCCCACTGGCTCCAGAACACTGGCAGGAATGGTATTGGGGTCTCCCAAATACATGGCACCGGAACAGGTGGTCGGCAAAACCGTAGACGGCCGCTCGGATTTATTTTCGCTGGGCGTGGTGCTGTATGAGATGCTGACGGGAGAACCTCCTTTCGATGGGGACAACATCAACACCACCATGTACCGCATCGTAAATGAAGCCCCTGTCCCGCCCAAAACGCTGACCCCACGCATACCGGATGTGTTTAACCACATTGTCGCTAAAGCCCTGGCCAAGCACCCTGACGAGCGCTATCAAAGTGCCCGGGAATTGGCGCACGACCTGAGAAATTACAAAGACCTGCCCATACCAATATCCGCATCCCCCAAGCTCAATCAGCCCGGAATTCCGGACCGCAAAGCCAGGCCCAGAAACAATATAGGCGAGGAAACCGTTTTTCTGAACCCGATATCCGGTGGCCTGATCGGCAATAAAACAGCAACTGGCGACGTTGAAATAATCCAAACACAAACCGGTGCCACTCATGCCAGCGGTCCTTTTTTCTGGCAAAGTAAAAAAATCCTGATTCCAGCAATCATGATTTTGCTTCTGGCTTTTACCCTGATGGTTATGCGGGGCAGATCAGCACATCAAGTAGCGCTGCCCGAGCAAACCGCCGTCACCACTGCACCGGTACTCGTCGAAAAACCCACTGAAAACATTGCGCAGGCAAATGATGCTTCCCTGAATAACAAATTATCAAAAGCAGAACCGCTTGTTCCTGAAGTACAAAATCCGGCAACTCCAGTGACCGCATCGAGTGCTAGCAGCCCGCCCCATAAAACGCTGAAACACAAGATTACCACTCGTGAAACGCCAGCTATCCCGCCTGAGACCACCGCTCCCAGCGGCGATGCGCTGCTCGGCTTTGCTATTACTCCATGGGGTGAAGTGTACGTGGACGGGAAAAAAGCAGGTGCATCTCCTCCGCTCAGGGAATTGAAAATCCCGGCAGGCAAGCACGTTATTGAAATCAGGAACTTGAATTTCCCCCCTTATTCAAAAACAATTGATTTAAAAGCCGATTCAACGCAAAAAATAAAATACATTTTTAAATAGAGGTCACCCGTGTCAATTCGCTTATTGTTCCTGTTCTTGATCGCCGCATTTCTTGCAAGCGCCTGCTCTTCGGCTCCTGTCCGCGATATCGGGTTGGACAAACTCGCACCACGCAAAGCGGAGCAGGAACTTTCTACTGGGCTTAAAAGTTACGAAAATGGGCATTACCAGATAGCCGCAAAAAATCTTCAAAACGCCTTGAATGACGAGCTGACATTCAAGAGTGACCGGGTAACGGCGCACAAGTATCTGGCGTTTGTCTACTGCATTTCCGACCGAAAAAAACAATGCCGCGAACAGTTCAAGGAAGCCATGGAGATCAATCCCGACTTTGAATTGAGTGCCGCGGAAGCAGGGCATCCCATTTGGGGGCCCGTCTTCCGGGAGGTGAAGGCTGAACAGGGCCCGCAAAAAAGGTAATGCCTGAACAGGTGACGGCTATTCCGTACGTTCGTACATTTTCAGATACGCCGTTTTATCCAACGGCGGTAGTTTCATCACCGCCAGTATGTCTTCCAGGTGCGCTGGCGTGCTGACCCCTACCAGCGTCGTGCCCACCCCGGGCGTCGAGCGGTTGAACTGAATCGCACGCTGGGCATGATTTTTCAGCATGGGCATGGCCTGAATCACAGCATCCACGGCCTGACTGGCGAGATGTCCCTTGAACAGCGTGTGGCTGGCCATGAGATAAACACCGAGCTGATGCGCGGCCTGGATGGTAGAGCCGATATTGCCTTGACCGGTGGCCTGGCTGAAGCGCGTGAAGCCTTCCTGCATGACCTGGTTGAACGGCATTTGCACCACCTTGAACTGATGTTTGGCCTGATCGTCTTTCCAGATCGCACGTGCCGCTTTTTCAGCATGGCCCTGCATGGAGGTGATGGACTGGAACAGCGGATCGTCGGTTTCCACACGAAAACCATTGAAAGTTGAAATTCCGTAATAGCGCAGCTTTTTGTCCTTGACTGCCTGCTCCAGCACCATGAATACTTTTTCCAGTTTGCGGTTAAGCTGATCCTTGCCGATGGCGGGAATATGGACTTCAGGCTGGTCGATCAGGAAAGCGTCTAGGGTTTCCACACCCATCAACTGGCGTGACAGCTCCAGCTGAAAACCGATGTATTCCGGGCTGATGCAGTGCGCCTGAGTGAGATCTTCTGCGCGTCCCAGACCCTTCGCCACAATCTCGCTGTGGAACCAGGCTTGCAGGTCCGGCGGCGGTCCGTCGCGAAAACTCAGGAAGCCGCCCTTGGAAACCAGGAACATCTGCTCGCGCTTGACACCCGCCTCCAGCGCTTGTTTCACGCCCGCACCCACCGCTGCAGGAGAACGCCCGTAGCGATAATGCGCACCCGTATCCACCACGTTGATACCGTGGGTCAGCGCCTGCGCGATGATTTCGGCGTATTGCGCGTCCACCTCGTCGGTCGGCGCACCCGGGAAGGTGCCGATGCCGATGGAAGACAAGCGCAAATGGACATTGAGAAAATCGCTGTAATGGCCTTCGGCGCAATCCTTGCCGAAACTGGCCGCGTATTGCTTGCTGGCCAGCATGGTGCAGTAGCCGGGGATAAGGGGTGTGGTCATGTGCTTTTCAGGTAAGGATGTTGCTGAATCTGTTCGATTAGGGCATGGATTTCCGGACGCACCGGGCGGTTCTCGAGCCGGTCCAGGCGGGAGATGAAAAGCCGATCGAAGTAGTCCTCGTCTTCGTCCATATCCCACTCCACTGCACGCAGTGCCTGCACTCCGGCTGCGGGTATTTCTTCAGCCAGATCGCGTCCAGACAGCAGCGCCCACAGGCCGGTCCAGGCGCGCGCCAGCACCAGCGGATGATACCCGCCGCCGCCCGTCACCAGCAAGCGCGGGGTACCGTCGGCGTGGCAGGGCGAGGTTTCGAGAATCATGCGGGCGGTTTCCAGAAAACATTGTGTGGAAAGGCCGAGCTTGCCCAGCGGGTCGGCGAAGATCATATCGCTACCCGCCTGCAGTACCACCGCGTCGGGCTTGAATTTGTCCAGCAGCGGTTGCCACGCGCTATTGAATAGCAGGCGGTATTCTGCGTCATGCGTATCCTGGAGCAGCGGCACATTCAGGCTGGTGTAGCCGGATTTGGCCGTGCCGGCGTCGGCCAGTTGGCCGCCACTGAAAGGGTAGGCGTAGCCGGTATCCATGTGCAGGGACAGGGTGAACACTTCCGGATCGTCGACAAATGCCGCCTCTACACCGTCTCCATGGTGAGCGTCGATATCCACATAGAGCACGCGCCAGCCCTCGCGGCGCAGCCGCAGAATGCCCAGCACCGGATCATTGAAGTAGCAGAACCCCAGCGCCCGATCCGGGCGCGCATGGTGCATGCCGCCCGCCGGGTTGAAGCCGATGCGACCGCGGATGACCTCCTCCGCTGCCTGTATGGAAGCCCCGGTGGCAGTGGCCGGGATGGTGAAAAACCGCTCGAAATAAGGATTTTCCAGTGTACCCAGGTTGTGCTGCTTGCGCGTCGGATTGCTGACACGGCCCAATGCCTCGGCACGTTTGAAGGCAGAGACATAGTCGGCGGTGTGAAACCACTCCAGCTCGAAATCCGCCGCCTTGCGCGCCTGCAGGAATTCGGCGTCGGTGAGTGCGCCATAGCTATTGATCAGGTCATAAGTCAGCGAAACGCGCGGGATCGCCAGCGGGTGATTGCTGCCGTAGGTCTTGCGCCGGTATTTCGCAGCACCGATGAAGGTGGCTTTGCGAGTGGGTAGTGGATTCATTTCTTCAGCCGCAGGTAAATCTCGGGCAGCTTCTTCGGCAAGTCATTGATGTGATCCAGCACCAGGTAATGTCCCGGCCCGAAAATTTGCGGCAGGTACTGGCTGCCGGCGGCGTCCAGGGTGATGCAGAACGGATGCACCCCGGCATCCACCGCCTCTTTCACCGCCATGCGCGTGTCCTCGTGCAGGTAGCGTTCGTCGCCGCCGTCGTCGTAGTCTGCCGGACGCCCATCGGACAGGATCAGCAACAAACGCCGCTGTGAAGGCGCACGCTCGAAACCTTTCACCGCGTGACGGATGGCGGCGCCCATGCGCGTGGCGAGCCGACCCGACAAGCCGCCCAGTACCGCGCGCACGTGCGGGGTGAGGCGCTGGTCGAAACCCTTGATACTGTAATAGCTGACGTTGTCGCGATACTTGGAGGCGAAGCCGGCCAGACTATACGGGTCGCCCACCTCCTCCATGCTCTCGGCGAACAGCAGCATGCCTGCACGGATGTGGTCCACCACGCGTCCGCCGCCTTCGCTGGGCTGCATGATCGAGGTGGAAATATCCGCCAGCAGGGTAACCGCGGTGTCGCGGTGCCGCATCACCCTTTGCCGATAGATATTGGCCTTGGGCGACATGCCGGCGCGCTTTTCGGCGATGTAACCAATGGCTGCTTCCAGGTCCAGTTCATCGCCGTCGAACTGGCGACGCAGCGGTGCCATGCGCGCCGGTTTCTGAGTCTGGATGGCACGTTTCAGGCGTTTCAGCGCCGGCGCGTATTGCGTGAGCAACCGGGTCGCCTCATTGGCATCCAGCTCGGTGAGTTCTTTTTCCTGCACCCACGCCCAGTTGCGCTTGTAGCGCCCATCGCGGTAATCCCATTCGGCGTAGGGCTTGCCCTTCTCGCTGTATTCCGCGCCGCGCGCATGGCCGGTCACGTGGGCGGGCTGCGGGATGCCGACGCCGACGCGGCCGCCCGAACCAGTGGTTTCCTCGGGTGGGATGTCGAAATCCGGGTCTTCGCCAGCGGCCTGCTTGGGTATTTCCCGCTTTTCCGGGTTAGGCTTGATCTCGGTATTCTTGACCGCGTCTTCCTGGTCTTCGGTACCGGTACCGAATTCAGCGTGATCCAGTTCACGGCGCGGATACATCGGACGCGCGGCGTTGGGCGAACGGCCCGGCAGGTAAGCGTGTTCGCGCTCGGCCAGCGTAATCGGCGGCAGCGTGGTCGCACTATAGAGCAGGTTGGCGAGGCGGAAGGCATCTACGATGCTGGCGGTTTCCAACAGCATGGGGCGGAACGGCTCCATATCCGTATTGTGCCGGGCACTAGATGCCGCCCAGCGCAGCGTTTCGCGCGCCAATTCGAAGTAAGCCGCAGGCGTACCTTCGGGCAATGCAGCCGCTTCTGCGGCAGCCAGCAGACGGTTCAGGTAATTGGGCACGCGCGCACCGATGCGGGCATCGATGCGCAGGTCTTCGCACAGGTCGAAAATCAGCTGGAAACGGATCATGTCCTCACCGAAGCCCGCGAACAAAGGCCGCCAGGTGATGCGCTTGTCCGCGTCCAGGGGCGGGTGTTCGCGCCCGACTTCGTGGAACAGCGCCTCGATATAACGCCGCTCGAATGAATGGAACGCCAGGTGCCCGGCAGCATGCAGCAGCGCGAGGATGGCTTCCTCACGGCTGGGCAGGGCAATGGGCAAATACAGCGCGGCGCCGTCGGTCTCGACAAACGCACGGCCCTTGTCCGGCGACCAGTTACCGTCCAGCAGATCGAAGCCTTCGCCAAACCAGGCGTAGAGAATCAGTTGCAGCAAACGCTGATGTTCGGGGATGCGAAAGCCGGGCAGATTTTCCAGCAGCATGGCCATGCTTTCTTCCGATTCCAGCTTGAAGAATGCTTCGCCGCGCAGCCGCCCCGCCTGCAAAATGTCCGCGCCGCACTTGGCCCAGGGTTGTACCGCTTCCACGCCGAGCAAATTGCGCACCCGGATTGCGCCGGGAAGATAAGTGGCAAGCGCCAGGCGACGCTGGCTGAACAGACTCTCTGCCGGCAATATCAGCTCTTCCACGCCGGCGATGCCGTGCGTTGCCGCCAAGTCCACGACCGGGCAACGGAAATAAGTCGTACCCGATTCCAGATGACGCCCGCACCAGGCAATACCCAGTTCTGCCCAGCGTGCTTCGCCTGCGGCACCCAAGGTGTGATAGGCGTCGGGCAACTGGTTCATGAACCCATCCAGCGCCTTCCAGGAGCCACGCCACTGCAGAAACGACAGCGCCTGATGCATCCATGGCAGCACTGTGTGACTTGCCTCCAGCGCTGCGCGGCTGCCGCGGATAAAGGCCTTGCCGGCGTCACGGTCGTGCTGGAATAACGCCTTGCAGGCGCGCACCCATTCCAGTGCGATTTCATCACCTTGGCTCTGGATAGCATCCAGCGCCTCTTTGGTATCGCGGTGGGCGACGAAGCTGATCTGTTCCAGATCAGCCAGCTCCTGCTGGATGGCAACGAGAATTTCGGCTTGTGTCATCTGCACAAATCAAACAGCAAAATGTGCCTTGATGATCTCCATCAACGCCTCGGCCAGTTCCGGATCGTCGGTCACCGGATTCACCAACGCGGCTTTGCATGCTTCCACCGGCTCGATTCCGGCGGCAATCATGTTGCCCGCGTAAACCAGCGCGCGGGTAGAGGTAGCTTCTTCCAGGCCGTGGTCTTTCAGGGTGCGTGCCCGGCGTCCGGCGGCAACCAGTTTTTCCACCGTCGCATCATCCAGCTCCGGCACTTCGTTCTTGAGAATCTTGCGTTCGATTTCCTCACGCGGGTAGTCGAAATTGATGCCGATGAAGCGCTGCTTGGTGGATGGCTTGAGATCTTTCAGTACGGTCTGGTAGCCGGGATTGTAGGAAATCACCAGCATGAAGTCCTCGTGCGCCTCGATTTCCTGGCCTTTCTTTTCCAGCGGCAGCTGGCGGCGGTGGTCGGTGAGCGGATGGATGATCACCGTGCTGTCGGTGCGCGCCTCGACAATCTCGTCCAGGTAACAGATGGCACCGGCTTTCACCGCGCGCGTGAGCGGGCCGTCCTGCCACACGGTGGCTTCGCCCTCCAGCAAAAAGCGGCCGACCAGATCGGAACTGGTCAGGTCTTCGTGGCAGGAAACCGTCACCAGCGGCCGCTTCAGGCGCCATGCCATGTATTCCAGGAAGCGCGTCTTGCCGCAACCGGTTGGACCTTTCAGCATCACCGGCAAGCGCTTTTTGTAGGCGGCCTCGAAAATTTCCACCTCGTTTTTCTGCGCTTCGTAATACGGCGCCCCGGCTTCATCATCAACCGGTTGCTGAATAATGTCGCGCTCTACCCCGCGCAAACGGTTCAAAAAACCTTTCATGCCATCTCCAGTCGATCTTCACGCATGCAGCGCGTTTTCATAAATAGGTACAGGTGGCGCAGCGTGCGCACGGCCATTTTTTCCGGGTTTTGCGGCAATGCGTCGAGGCGCTCCATGGCAATGCAGTTGTGGTAATACACCAGCTCGCGGCAGTTGTCGCGAATGGTATTCCACGACGGATCGCTTTTCACCAGCGCCTTGAATACATCGAGCAGATCATCCGCCTGATTGGGCAGCGTTTTTTCACCCACATCGGCTATGTAAGCGATGACGAGCTGCTTGGTCAGCGCCATGGCATGCTCGACCGTTTCCTGCAGGGGCAGCGAACCGCGTTCATTGAGGATGCGTTCAAGGTCGACGATTTGTGCGTCGACCTGTTCAAATGTTTGAATCAATGCGGTGTGATCCATTTGTTTACTAGACCGGTCAGGAGTTTAAGAATAAAATTAGCGAATTGTGAAATACGCAATACCTGATAATTTTACTCAACTTTATTAAATTATGGAATGCTGATATGAAAAAGCTGGTGAAGCTCGTCAAGATCAACAACCTGCAATACAACGCCAACCGCGATCCAGAAGTGTACCGCCGCAGTACCAACGAGAATTTCCGCATCCAGGCATTGGTTGACGGCACCGGCGCAGTCAAATGCAAACTGCTGGATAGCACCGGCAAGACGCTGCATGAGCAGACTGTCAACGCACCCGGCACCTATACTCATGAAATTTCCTTCGCTACCCCCGGGGTGCGCGTCGTAACCTTGTCGGTGGAAGGCAACGGCGAAAAATTCGCGCAAGACCTGCGCCTGGACGTGATGGAACACGCCTGGATCGGTTAAACCTCGAATCAGAGCTAAACTCAAACAGCCCGCAAATCGCGGGCTGTTGGTTTATGGGCTAGCGTCTCACCACTACCGGCCGATTATCCAGCTCGTTGGGCTTTCTGCCTTGCGCAGGATAATGCCGCTGTAGCAACTCCCCGACTAAAGCCACGCCCTGCAACGCCGCCGCTTCATATTGCCCCTGCCGCAACAGCGCTTCCATGGCGCGGCAAACGGCTTCCCATTCGCCCGCAGCAATATGCCCGTGGATACCCCGATCGGCGACAATTTCGACATCACGCTCGGCCAATAGCAGATAAATCAGCACGCCATTGTTGTGTTCGGTATCCCACACGCGCAGATCGGCGAAAACATGCAGGGCCCGCTCGCGTGCAGACATGCCTTGCCATAATTCACCAATATCCAGCGCGCCCTCCACGGCAAAGCGCAACTCGCCGTAATGGTGCTGCTCGGAGCCATGGATGGCGGACTCGATCGCATGCAGGGTGTGCGCCGGGAAGGCGAGATGCACGCGCCACGGGAAGTACAGAAGATGCTTGAACACACGCATGAGATTCATCTCACCATCTCCCCGACGCACCGCCACCACCAAACCCGCCGCCCCCGCCACCGAATCCACCCGAGCCGCCGCCGAATCCGCCACCACCGAATCCACCTCCGCCAAAACCACCGCCGCCACGCCCCAGGTTGATTCCGGAAAACACCACAAAAAACACCAGCACACCCGCCAGGGACGCCATCAACGCCGAGCCCAGCACCAGCCAGCCCAGACCTCCTACCGCTGCCGCTGCCATGCCCGAACCCAGAAAGCGTCCGAACACCGCGCGCAGTACCTGGCCAACGAAGGCAGCCGCGACGACTGCGATGAACAGCAAACCGAGAGGATCGCCGTTGTTGTTTCGGGCTTTGGCCTTCACCGGCGGCAGCGACTCACCCTCGATCAGTTTGATGAGCTGGTCCACCCCGGCCTGGATTCCGCCAGCGAAATCGTCTTGCTGGAAATGCGGCACGATGGTCTCGGCGATGACACGTTTGGCAATCGCATCAGGAATCACCCCCTCCAGACCATAGCCCACTTCGATGCGCAGGGCATGGTCATTTTTGGCAACCAGCAGGAGCACGCCATCATCCACGCCCTTGCGTCCCAGCTTCCACGCCTCGGCCACGCGTATGCCGTATTGCTCGATCGCCTCCGGCGCGGTGGTGGGCACGATCAGCACGGCAATCTGGCTGCCTTTGCGCTTTTCAAAATCAGCCAGCTGCTGCTCCAGGCTGGCAACCTGTGCTGATGTGAGGGTGTGGGTGAGATCGGTGACGCGCGCCTGGAGTGCAGGCACCGCCACCTCGGCCAGCACCGGGCTGGTCCAGACCAAATGGAACAAGACGGCCAGCGCCGCCAGCCAGCGCTTCATGCTGGACCTAACGTGCCGGTGCCGGGCTGGCAGGTGCGCCGAAATCGACTTTGGGCGCTTTGGAAATTTCTTTCTCGTTCTCCACCGTAAAATTGGGCTTGACCTTGTAGCCCATCACCATGGCAGTGAGATTGCTGGGGAAGCTGCGTACGGTATTGTTGTATTCCTGCACTGCCTCTATATAACGTTTGCGCGCGACCGTGATGCGGTTTTCAGTGCCTTCCAGTTGTGCCTGCAGGTCACGGAATACGCCATCCGCCTTGAGTTGCGGGTAGTTTTCAGCCACCAGCATCAGGCGCGACAGCGAATTGCTCATGTCGCGTTGCGCTGCCTGGAATTTGGCAAACGCCTCGGGGTCGTTGATCAGTTCGGGGGTGGCCTGAATCTGGCCGACCCGGGCGCGTGCTTCAGTCACTTGTGTGAATACATCTTTTTCGTGGGCGGCATAGCCTTTCACCACGTTGACCAGATTGGGCACCAGATCGGCGCGGCGCTGGTACTGGTTTAGCACCTCGGCCCAGCTGGCCTTGATCTGTTCATCCGTGGTCTGAAATTTATTGTAGCCGCATCCGCTGAGACTCAGGGTAAGCAGCAGCAGGAACGGCATCATCCAGTTACGCATTTTTCTCTCCTTCAGGGACGGGATTATTCAGGGTGTTTACAGCCAGACACAGATCCTCCCACGCACGTGCCTTGTCAGCCAGATTGCGCAGCAGATAGGCTGGATGATACGTCACAATCAGCGGGATACCGTGGTATTGATGCACCTGCCCGCGCAGGCTGCTGATGCTGGCGTCGGTATCGAGCAGGCTGTGCGCGGCAAAGCGCCCCAGGGCAACGATGAGTTTGGGCTGGATGAGCTGCACCTGGCGCACCAGATAAGGCAGGCAGGCTGCGACTTCTTCCGGCTTGGGATTGCGGTTCTCCGGCGGCCGCGATTTCAGTACGTTGGTGATGTACACGTTGTCACCGCGTTTCAGGCGGATCGCCGCCAGCATGGCATCCAGCAGCTTGCCCGCAGCGCCGACGAAAGGCTCGCCCCGGGCGTCTTCTTCCGCACCTGGCGCCTCGCCCACAAACAGCCAGTCGGCATGAATATCGCCCACGCCCAGCACACCCTGGGTACGGGTTGCATACAGCGGGCAGGCAGTACAATTCGCCACAGCCTGCCTGAGCGCATCCCAGTCCATCTGGCTGACTTCCGCAATGCCGGCAGAAGCTGACTCAGGATGTGGCGCATGCTCTGCGCCACGCAGCTTCCAGCGTGGCGCAAGCTCCAGTTCGTGCAACACAATGTCACGCATGTTTTTTCATATCCAGCAGCATGATAACGGCATCTTCACGGCCGTGCAGCGATGGGTAATACGCCTTGCGCATGGCCACATATTCGAATCCCAGCCGGTGGTAGAGACGGCGCGCCACGGTATTGGATGGGCGCACTTCCAGGTACATGGTCTCGGCGTGGTAAGCGCGTGCAACCGCTATCAAATGTTGCATGAAGGCGCGCCCCAACCCTCTGCCCTGCCACTCAAGCCCCACCGTGATATTCAGCAAATGTGCCTCGCCCGCTGCCAGCATCAGCACGGCATAACCGGTGATGTATTGATTGTATTGGCACACCCAGCAGCTATAGCCGGATTGCAGCGAATCGTGAAAATTGCCGCGCGTCCATGGAAACGGGTAAACCGCGTGCTCCATCGCCACCACCACGTCGATGTCGTCTTCGCGCATCGGGCGAAACGACGGCAGGATACGTAACAGCGCGCTCATCGTTCGCTAATTTTCAAGGCGACCTTGTCGCGTATATACAGCGGCGCTGCCAGTTCCGCCGCCATGCCCTGCCCGGCCCCGATACGTGGCGCGGCCAAACGCGCGATCTCGCGGGCGTGCGGATACAGTTCCGCTCGGGTACTGGCCAGCGCCGCACCATAACGTGCTTGCAGCGGCTCGGCATACGCTTTGAACCCGCTGCCGCAGCCGCACCAGTCCAATCCCGCTACACCGGGCACCTGCTGTGGGGCGCATAGCAACGGCTCGGATTCCGTCATCCAGTCACCTGCCTCACGTTGATAAACGGCATGGTAAACCTCCCCCATGCGCGCATCCAGACAGGCGATCACGCGCGCCGCGCCACTCGCCTCGGCCAGCGCCAGCAGCGTGCCAACACCCAGCACCGGCACATCTGCACCAAACGCCAATCCCTGCGCCACCGCGCAGGCGATACGCAGCCCGGTGAACGAGCCCGGCCCGGCGCCGAATGCGATGCCATTAAGCTGCGCCAGGCTTACTCCCGCCTCGGCCAGCAAATCCTGGCACATGGGCAGCAGCAATTGCGAGTGAGTCTGCCCGGCATGAACCTCGCGATAAGCGAGCGCGCCGTCAATCAACAGCGCAGCCGTGCAATACTCGGTGGATGTGTCAAAAGCCAGGATTCTCATCCGGCGATTATAACGGAGGCGGGCTAGCGAAGGGGCAGGTAGACCTCGAACAAAACGCGTTGCCAGGGGTTGCGACTGGGACTTAAACGGCTGATGCGCGCTTCCAGCCGGGTACCGCGATCCATCAGCCGTGCCACGTCCTCGTTATCGCGCCGCGGCACATAGCCCAGCTTGATGCCGTGCCATTCCACTCGCACCGCGCGCGGGTCATAGGCATTTCCCGGCTCGCGCACCAGTTCCAGCACATCACCTTCGTGCAGTTCTGCCCACACCTGCTTGCCGCTGTAATACTGAAACCCGGCCAGCGGCGATGACTGCAGCAGAATATGTTCAGATACCTCGGCCGAGGCAGTCAGCGACAACAGCAAAGCCGCCGCCGCACACGCCCATCCCCACATGCGCTTTGGTTTTATGCTGCTACTCACCATGATGTGCAAATCTGGCCGCACTGCCATCAGGCAGAAATTGCCTTAACTGAAAGGCGCCTGACATCGTCGAACATGGATTGCAAAGGCGCCGGTTTGTGAATCCCATAGCCTTGCGCATAATCCACGCCGAGCTGCCGGAGCTTTTCCAGAATGGCGTCGTTCTCGACAAATTCCGCGACCGTCTGGATACCCATGACGTGGCCGATGCGGTTGATGGCCTCCACCATGGCATGGTCCACCGCATCAGTCACCATGTCCCGGACAAATGCGCCGTCTATCTTGACGCTATCCACCTGAAGATTCTTGAGATACGCAAAAGAGGACATGCCGCTGCCGAAGTCGTCCAGGGAGAAGCGGCAGCCCAGGCCTTTGAGAATGCTGATGAAATGCATCGCCCGGCTCAGATTGGCAATCGCCGCGGTTTCAGTCACTTCGAAGCAAATGGCCTCGGCAGGAAGACCGCTGCCATGAAACTGATCTATCACGAATTCGACAAAATGCTCGTCTCCGAGAGACTGACCGGAAATATTGATGGCATAGCAGCGCTTTTCGGTGCTGCCCGGATTGTTCACCAGCCACGTGAACATCGAGCGGATCACCCAGCGGTCAATCAGCGGCATTATCCCATAGCGCTCGGCGGCCGGGATGAACGCCATCGGCGACACCAGCCGGCCTGATTCGTCTTCCAGCCGCAACAGTATTTCGCAGTATTGCTTACCCGGTTGATTGGGCTGCACCGCAACGATGTTCTGGTAATACAGGCGAAAGCGACTTTCTTCAAAAGCCTGCGTGATCCGCGCTACCCACTGCATCTCGCCGTGGCGCTGGAGCAATTCGGCGTTATCTTTCTGGTGCACCCATATCCGATTGCGGCCTTTGTCCTTGGCCATGTAGCAGGCGGCGTCGGCTGCGCTCAGTAACGCGGCCATGCTTTCCGCACCTGCAGTCACTTCAACCAGGCCCATGCTTGCGCCGACCTCGAAAGTCTTGCCTTCCCATACAAAACGGAACTCGGCGATGGCTTGGCGCAGCTTCTCCGCAGTCTGCTCCCCTTGCACGATTGGACATTCCTCCAGCAGCACGCCGAATTCATCCCCGCCGAGTCTGGCCAGCGTGTCGCGTACACGTATATGGGACTGGATGATCGCAGCCAGTTGTCGCAACAGCTCATCGCCCGCACCGTGTCCGCTGGTATCGTTGACCAGTTTGAACTGATCCAGATCGATGTAGAGCAGAACATGATGCCGGTTTTCCAATTTGGCGCTGTTCAGCAATTCCGTCAGCCGGCGCTCGAATTCGCGCCGATTGGGAAGGCCGGTGAGCGAATCATGGCTGGCTTGCCAGGTTAGCTGTTGCGCCATGCTGCGCGCCGCACTCACATCGTGGAAAACCGACACGAATCCTATGGTATCGCCGGTGTGATTGCGAATTGGCGTGGCGGAGGACTCGATAGCGAATTCCGCCCCGGTTTTACTGATCAGCAAAGCATTGCGGCCAAGCCCTGCCATCCAGCCGTCCGGCTGGCTGGACGTAATCGAATGGTCGAGCGGCTGCCGTGAGGTTTCGTCGATGGTGTTGTATACCTGCCAGAATGGCAGGCCGCGCGCCTCGTCGGCACGCCAGCCGGTGAGCTGTTCCGCCACTGGGTTGAGATAATCGACGTTGCCCGCCGTGTCGGTGGCAATCACTGCATCGCCAATCGAATGCAGCGTGACCTCTGCGCGCTCTTTCTCCTGGAACAGCGCACGTTCCATACGAATGGCCTTGCGTACTAACAGAATCATGATACTCATGCCCAGCACAAGGGCAGCGGTTCCCAATATGCCGACCGCCCAGACGGCAGCCCTGTATTCCTTCGCGACTCTGTCTACGGCCACGCGCGTCGACCGTTGCTGCATTTCGATTAATTCGTTAAAAAGTGAAAATACATCATTCTGTGCCGGGATAGCCTGCGTCTGCAGCACCTCCTGCGCCTCCGCAAGTTTGCCTTCCTGAATCAGCTCAACAACCTTCTCCGTATACTGAGTGGAAATCCGGGTTTTTTCCTGCGACGCCAGAAATGTAGCCATCTCAACCGGGTTCAGCTTCAGTTGCAGCAGCTTATCGCGGTTGCGGATAAACTCGGTGGCAAGCTGGTTGAAGCGTTGCATGGCATCATCCAGCTGAAACGGATCCTTCATCAGCAGCATGCTATATACAGTGATTGCCCGTTCCCGAGACAAGTCGCGCAAGTTCGTCACTAACTCGCTTTTGGCTTCACGATCCCTGACGATCGCCTCCATCTGCTGGTTAATGTTGTGCATGCGTGTCATCCCGGTCACCGTTATCGTGACCATGAGGAACAGCACCAGGCCAAAGCCAATGACCATGGCGTATTTTGAATTATGCGTGAACAGCTGAACTGCTGTTTTCATGGGTAAAGCTCGCCTTTATTTTTGTTTGAATTGCCGGCAGCAGGGAGCGATTGCGTCTTCCACCCGCCTCGGCAGTCAAGCATGACTTTATCAGCCACTATTGCATATCGGAATTTGCGCAGGAACCTTTAATGGTTCAGGCCAGGCGTCATTTGCTGATCAGGCATGACTTCCACCAATGCTCCGAGTTTTTGCGCAGCAAATGGCTTGATGCAAGCATCCAATCAATCCAGAATACGCTCCCGCCTTCCTTTTAATCAATCCAGGTTTTTACCATGAGCGACTCAGGCATCCATATTCCGCATCCCGCCCATCATGACCACCCAGCCAATTCCCTGGACCAGTGGGTTGCCATATTCACCGCGATCCTGGCCGCCCTGGGCGCGGTTCTGAGCTATCAGGGCAGCCATCTGATGAATGAGGTGCTGTTACAGAAAAACGAGGCTGTACTGATGAAAGCGCATGCCACCGACCAATGGAATTACTATCAGGCGGTGAGCACGAAAACGCATCTGATGGAACTGGCAAAAGCGCTGGCGCCCGCTGACAAAACCAGCGGATTCAATAGCGAGATCACCAAATACAAGGCACAAAAAGCCAGGATCAAGGCCGATGCAGATCACTATGAGCAGGCGTCAGCCAAAGCCAACGCAGAAGCCGCGCGTTTGAGCACGCCGCACGAAAAAATGGCGCTGGCCATCATCCTGTTCCAGATCGCCGTGGCACTGGCATCCGTTACCGCGCTGACCAAGCGCGCCTGGCTGATGAGCGTCGCATCCATCTGCGCGCTTGCCGGCATTGGCCTGTGGGGCTATGGATTGACGATGTTGTGAGCATGTCACCGGATAATCCGCTGTATGCCTGGGGCGGGCTGAATCGCCTGCTGTTTCTGTGGATCAATGGTTTCCACAGCACTTATTGGGATGCGCTGATGCTGACCATGACGGCGCTGGGCGACCATGCTAACTACCCGGTTTACATAGCACTGGCCCTGCTGCTCAGCGCATGGCGCCCGCTGTGGTTGCCCAGAAACAATGTCCTGATATTCGGCGTGGGATACGTGATTAGCGGGTTGATTGTCATGCAGATCAAACCCCTGCTGGATTTCCCGCGCCCATTGCTGGCGCTGGGTTCGCACTGGGTACAGGTGGTGGGGCGGCCTGAATTACATTACAGCTTTCCTTCCGGGCACGCCACCTTTGCGGTGCTGCTCGCAGCCAGCCTGTCCTACCAGTCCGCCCGCCCGCTGCGCTGGCTATTGTGGGGATTTGCCCTGCTGGTTTGCCTGTCCCGCCCCGCCCTGGGGGCGCACTTCCCTGTGGATGTGCTGGGCGGCGCGTTGATTGCCTGGTTAACCGTTTATTCGCTGCGCTGGTTTCACCAGCGCATATTCCAGGAACCTGTGCCGGGCGGGAACTAGCAGCCAGGATGCAAGTCCGTCGTCAGTATTCAGCAAGCAAATCCTCATCGCCCTGACATTTTAGTTGCATAGAATGCACCCTCTTTAACTGGCCGGTTTCAACAGGCAAGCCGTTCACCGCGCTGGCTACCAGCTGCGCATCCAGGCTCCCCGAGTGCAAATCTTCGATCGGAGTTTGAAGCCGTATCAGCACACTTTAAAAATCACCCAATCGCGGTTTGACACGCACCCATGCAGACTTCGTGTCAATAAACAGACCTGCCTGCTAGCACTCTTTCGGGGGAGAGCTTGCATGCTGTTTCGCGGCGAAAGAATGAAGAATTGACCGACATGCATATCCTGCTTATCGAAGACGATCCGATGATTGGCCAGAGCCTGACCCGGGCCTTGAAAGATGTCGGTATGTCGGGCGACTGGGCTCGGGACGGCGTGACAGGAGAATTGGCCATCGAGTCGGGCGGATATGCCCTCGTTCTGCTCGATTTGGGATTGCCGCGCAAATCCGGGTTCGACGTGTTGAAGTCGATGCGCGCCAGAGGCGATCGCACACCGCTACTCATCATCACGGCGCGGGACGAAATCGATGATCGCGTGACTGGACTTGATTTGGGTGCCGACGACTACCTCATCAAGCCATTCGGACTCAAGGAACTGATGGCGAGAATCCGCGCAATCCTGCGGCGCAATGACGCGCCTGCCGCATCCACCGTCGGAAACGGCGAAATCACGCTGGATTTGGCGACGCACGAAACCACCTATCGCGGCAAAACCCTGCCGCTTCCAGCCCGCGAGTTCGCCTTGCTGTATGCGCTTGTCGACAGGCCGGGAACAATTCTTTCCCGTGCCCAGATCGAAGAACGGTTATATGAAAGGAACGAAGAAGCAGGAAGCAACGCGGTCGATGTGCTCATCCATTACCTGCGCAAGAAATTCGACAACGAAATCATCCGCAACGTGCGTGGTGTCGGCTGGATGGTAGTGAAGCATCCGTCATGAAATCACTCAAAAGGCAGCTCATTTTTTGGCTGGTCGGACTGTTGACAGTGGTAGGCGTGCTGGCGTGCGGCATTTCCTTCTATTTCGCGCTGGAAGAAGCGAATGGGCTGCTCGATCACCAGTTGCGCCAGATCGCCCGCAGCGTCGACGAAGGCTCTCAATTACCCGCGATGCAGGCTAGATTCCGCAAGGAAAACGCGGAGGAAAGGGAGCGCGATTTCGTCATTCAGGTCTGGGTTGAAAATGAGCCGGCCCGCTCGTCCCGTCCCGGCTTTGACCTTCCCCGAATGGCGGTTTCCGGGTTTTCGGATTTGTCGTCGCACAATTCGAAATGGCGGGTTTATACAATGATCCACCCGCATCGCACAGTGCAGGTTTCTCAAGGTGAAGATGTACGTCTTGAAATTGCGACCCATTCTGCGATGCGCGAGCTATTTCCCGTCGCCGTACTGATTCCACTTTCCTGGCTGCTGATCGGCATCGTGGTCAGCCGCCTGTTGAAGCCGCTTGAGTCGGTCACCGAGGCTGCCATCCATCGCGACGTGGCAAGCCACGCGCCGCTTCCCGCTGAAAATGTCCCGGCAGAAATTGCCCCGCTCATACGCGCCATGAACGACCTCATTGCGCGCCTGGGTGAAGCGCTCGAATTGCAGCGCCAATTCCTGTCGGATGCGGCGCACGAACTGCGTACCCCGCTTGCCGCGCTGCAGTTACAGATCGAGAATCTGTCGCGGAATCACTCGCGCGAGGATCTCGATATGCGAATTGACGAGATGAGGCGCGGATCGCAGCGGGCGTCGCATCTTGTCGCCCAGTTACTCAAAATCGCCCGTTATGAAGCGCAAAACAAGCCCATCGTTCGCAGCAAGGTCGATCTGGAAGCCCTCGTGAAGGCTTGCATCGCCGACTTCATTCCCCTTGCCGATCATCGCAGCATCGATCTCGGCATGATTCATGACGATGCCGCAATCATTACGGGAAACCCTGAAGACTTGCGCATATTGATTGGCAATCTGGTCGACAACGCGATCCGCTATACACCGGCAGGAGGGAAAGTGGACGTAAGCGTTAGCGTTTCCGGCAATCGCGTTGTCGTGGAGATATTGGACACCGGCCCCGGAATCTCCTCATCCCTGCTACCGCGTGTATTCGATCGCTTCTTTCGTGCAGCAGGCCAGGAAACGGAAGGAAGCGGCATAGGGCTGGCCATTGTGCAAGCAATCGCGCAATGCGAATCCGCCAGGGTGATGCTTGCGAACCGGCAGGACGGGCATGGCCTGAGCGCCAGCGTTGTTTTCAATCTCGCGGACTAGCCGGGGTTTTACACTTCTTCCCGCCGGCAGGCGGATTTGCCATTGTCCAGACCGCATTCCCGATCCCGTCTTTCGTATATTTCTTCTGTAACAAAATCATCACAATTCATTCACTTTGCCCTAAGTCTCGGTGCGTACATTGGCACCAGCATGATTGATCAATCTGAAATCAACCCACACCGACCAAGGGAGCAATACAAGTGAACAGGCAACCCGATTTTCGCGTCAAGCTTCTCGTACAACTGGTTTTGAGCACTATGCTTGTAGCTGGTGCAAATGCGTCGTTCGCCCAAGATACAGTTGATCTGGGCACAGTACAAAGTGGTGCCGGCGATGCGTCGAACACCAGCTTCAACAATCCTGCGTCGGCCCCCTATCAGGCGCCAACGCAGGGCTCGCTGGTCGCCACCCAGCCCCAGTCCATCATCAGCCAGCATTACATCCAGGAAAACGCCTCCGCCGGTTCCAATTACACGGACATCGTGCAAATTGCGCCGAGCGTATGGAGCGTCGATCCGAACGGCCCCGGCATGATGGAATCGCAATCGGGCGGACCCTTCCTGAGAGGATTTGCAAACGGCCAATATAACGTCACCTTCGACGGCATCCCCTGGGGGGATTCGAACGACTTCACGCAACACTCCACCTCCTATTTCATGCCGCAGGACACCGGCAATATCGTCGTCGACCGCGGCCCGGGCGACGCCAGCAATATCGGCAATGCGACATTCGGCGGCACCATGGCCGTCTCATCGAAAGACCCACTGTCGGCAACGACCTTCACGCCGTATACCGCTTTCGGGAGCTTTAATACGCGCCTGTTCGGAGCCGAATTCGATACCGGCGCCATGAAAAATTACGGCGACGCCAGCGCTTTCATCGACTACAAGAATTTCGCGACGGACGGCTATCTGACCAATGCCCACCTGCGGCGCGGCAACCTGTTCCTGAAAGTCATCAAGCCGATCTCCGACAATACCGTACTGACTGTCGTGAGCATGCAGAACAAGCTGCACCAGAACGTGCCGCAGGGCGCAACGCTCGCGAATATGGCGCTTTACGGGAAGAATTATGGCCTGAACAACGACCCGACCAGCCAGAATTTCGCCGGCTATAACTACGACGACATCACCTCGGATTTCGAATATATCGGCTTGCAGTCACAGCAAGGCGGCTGGAAGGTGGACAACAAGCTCTACACCTATGCCTATTACCACAACGGCTTCAACGGCGCCGATCCCGGCGGTGCCCAACCGAACGGCACCGTTTACGGCATAAATAATGTTCCGGGACAGAAAATGACCATGAACTACCGATCGGTCGGCGACTTGCTGCGCCTTTCCAGAATCATGGGGCCGGGCGATCTGCATTTGGGCGCATGGGTTGATCATCAGACCAACAACCGCTGGCAATACGAGATCGATTTCACCAACGGTGGCGCACTGAATGCCACGCCTACATCCGCCGCGACGGATCGGCTGATGAATGACACCCTGACCACCATTCAGCCTTATGTCGACTATGCGTGGAAAGCAACGGATAACCTGACCATCACTCCCGGCCTGAAATACGTGTCCTTCCGCCGCACGCTCGACGCGTCGGTCAACCAGGGAACCGGCTTGCCCTACAGCGGCGACCACACCTGGACCAAGGCCCTGCCTGCGCTGACCGCCCACTATGCTATCGAGAAAAACTGGTCGGCCTATCTTCAGCTTGCCAAGGGCTTCCAGGCGCCGAATCTCAACGCTTTCTATAAAACCAATCCGGATCTCGGTACGCTGAAGCCGGAAGAGACAATGAACTACCAGCTCGGCACAACCTGGGCAAGCCAACGCCTCGCCTTGTCAGCCGATATTTATCAAATCGATTTCAAGAACAAGATCGTCTCGTCGCCGAGCGGTACGGGCACGATCTTCTCGAATGCCGGCGGTGCCACCTACAAGGGCGTGGAGGGTGAAGGAACCTATTATGTCGGACAGGGGTTCAGCCTGTACGGCAATTACTCCCTCAACAGCGCCAAGGACAATACCAACGACCAGTGGCTGCCCAATACACCGAAAACTACCGCAGCAGCCGGCGTGATCTACAACCAGGGTCAGCTCTATGCCTCCCTGACCGCCAAGCACGTTGGTTCACGCTTCGGCGATACCGGTGAAACCATACCGCTGGCCGCCTACACCGTTGCCAATTTCGCTTCCAGTTACACGCTTAAAAATGTCGCAGGCTGGGCAAAACAAGCCAAGGTGGGATTCCAGATCAATAACCTGCTCAACAAAACCGACATCTACGCGCTGGGCACTTACGACGCGAATGGCACCCCGATGTACTTTACGCTTCCGGAGCGCAGCTATCAGTTGAGCCTCTCGGTCAGCATGTAATAGAAAGGTATTCAGAGAATGAACCTGGACACTATTCAACACGTCGCCAACACGTCTGGCGGCATTCTCTACCTGATGGCACTGCTGCTACTGGTGGCACTGACCATTGCGCTGGAACGCGCCTGGTATCTCAGACGCGTTCTGGTGGCCGGCAACCGGGTGATGCACCAACTGGACTCGGTGACGCGCGCCGAGATGCCCATGCTGCGTGAGCTCAGCAAGCATTGCAGCCAGCTTCCGCATGCGCGAGTGCTGGATGCGGTGCTCAAGCACGATCTCGATCACCACTTCGACCGTCTTTCCGACAGGATGGAAGAGGGCATCATGCGGGAAGCGCCGCGCGTCGACCGTTATCTCTGGGTTCTGGACACCATCGTTACCCTGGCGCCGCTACTCGGGCTGCTGGGCACCATCATCGGCATGTTCAATGCATTTCAGGTGCTGTCAGACCCGGGGAGCGCACCCATCAAGGTGACCGGCGGCGTGGCGGAGGCCTTGCTGGCAACCGCCTCGGGACTGTTCATCGCAATTCTTGGCCTGATGTTTTTCAACGGTCTGAACAACCGGGTTCGCGTCATCATGCACCAACTGGAAACCCTGAAGGTGATGTTGCTCAACCGAATGTACCCTCACTACCATGCACAACCCGATAACCATGGCAGAGCCCATGAAACCGGGCCGCGCGCAGTTCGTATCGGCGAGGCCTGAGATGCGTTACTTTGAGCCGCGCAAAGCGCGCATCGAGATCATCCCGATGATCGACATCATGTTTTTTCTGTTGATTTTTTTCATCATGATCACCCTGCATATGATCCCGTCCACCGGTCTCGCGTCCAATCTGGCGAGCAGTTCGACAGCCGCCGCCTTGCCGCAGCCAAAAGTGCTGGTCACGGTGGACGCCGCCGGGATCATTTCCGTGGAAGGGCACGTGCTGACGCCGGCGCAGTTGACCGCGTCCCTGCACCAGGGCAATCCTGTCCGCACCATCGTGACCATAGCGGGATCGAAGCTGACATCGCTACAACACCTGATGAATGTCATGGACGCGTGCCGGACAGCAGGCGTGACGCAAATCGGCCTGGCGGCGAGACAGCAGCAATAACATGGCAACCCTGGAATCTTCAATGCCGGGGGTCAGCGGCCGGCTTTCCCTGCCTTACGCTGCCGCAGCCGCGTTTCTTCTCGAGGCATTGCTGGTAGCGGCGCTGGTCATCGGACTGTCCGATACAAAAAAAGTGTCGCAGCCTTTACAACAACCGGTGATGCTTACTTTTCCCGTCATGCCCGCTGCACCACCCAAGCCAGCACGGACGCCGCCCCGCAAGATACCTGTCAAACCGGCACCACGTCCGCTACCGACACCGGCCCACCACGTTGTGCATCGGGCAACACCACAAGTGCACCAGGTCGAGACGCCGGACCCCGCGCCGGAACCGCTGGCAATGGCGCCTGCGGCGCCGGACACAGTACCAGCTCCGCCCCAGGCTGCACCGGTTCGGCAGGCTGCAAAACCCAGCCCGCCCAGCGTCGACCCTGCCATCCAGGCCCGCTTCGAGGATCAGGTTCGCAGCGCCGTTCAGTCGGCGATGCAATATCCATATGCCGCGAAGCTCGCCCATATCTCGGGTCGCGCGCAGGTATCTTTCGAATACATGGACGGCCGGGTGAGTGCCATAAAAATCGCCGTCTCAAGTGGCTACGGCATGCTCGACAATGCAGCACTACAAGCAGTGTCCGCCGCCGCCTATCCGCCGCCGCCGAAAAATCTGGCTGGAAAACCCCTGCCCTTCGAGGTGTGGGTGCGCTTCTACCTGACCGGTCCGTCTGCGGACTGAAATCTCTCAATAAATTCCGGAAATCACAATGAAACCAACCTCGTTGAGCGTGCTCGCTGCCGCTGTTCTGACTACCCTGTCCATCGCCCCGGTCCAGGCAAGCCAATCCGACCACATCAAGCATGTGTTGATGATCAGTGTGGATGGCTTGCACGCGCTTGATCTACAGAATTTTTCTGCCAGCCACCCTCACTCGGCTATGGCTCAACTTGCCCACACCGGGGTTGAATATACGCAAGCACAGACAGTCAGCCCTGCGGATTCCTTTCCAGGCCTGCTGGCACTGACCACCGGCGGAACACCCGCGGTCACCGGCGTGTATTACGACGAGACTTATGACCGCCATCTCTCCCCGCCAGGCAGCGACTGCCGTCAGATCGGCACCTCCGTCATTTACGATGAATCCATCGACGGGCCCGGTGCTGACGTGGGCAAACCGGCACTTAAAACGAGCCTCCTGCCGCTGGATCCGAAGGGCTGCAAACCCGTTTATCCGCACTCGTATTTGCGTGTCAATACGGTGTTCGAAATCATCCGCCAGGCTGGCGGCCACACCGCGTGGATCGACAAGCATCCGGTATATGAAATCCTTAACGGGCCGAGCGGGCAAGGCGTGGAAGATCTTTACACCCCGGAAATCGGGGCGAATTTCGAGGGACTGGAGGACAAGCACGGCGACAAGATCACTGCCTCAATCAACCGGACGGAGCGCTACGACCAGGCCAAAGTCAGCGCGCTCATCAACGAGATCCACGGTTTCCGACACGACGGGAAAATGGCAGCACCGGTACCGACGCTTTTTGGCCTCAACCTGCAGGCGGTCAATGTGGGTCAGAAACTGGCTGGTTACAAGGATGCTCAAGGGCACCCCACCCCGCAACTGGAGGCGGCTCTGGTGCATAGCGACATGCTGATCGGAAAGATCGTTTCCGCCCTGCGCGAGAAAAATCTGCTGGATTCGACCTTGTTCATCGTCACCGCCAAACACGGCAACGGCCCCATCGACCCCAAAGCGATCCGCCATGTGGACAAGAGAGAGATTGCCCGAATCATCGAGCACGCTGTGCCCGGCGCCTTGGCGCAGGTCACCCCCGACCAGGGGGCCCTGGTTTGGCTGAACGACGCAAGCAAAACGGCGCGTGTCGCTCGCGCCCTGGCTAATCACAGCAAGCACCTGGGGATCCGGCGCGTCCTTTACGGCTCGACCCTGGCGCTATATTTCCCGTCGCCCACGACCGATTCCCGTACCCCCGATCTGATCGTCATTCCGAAGCGCGGCGTCATTTACGCTAAGGCCGGGGACAAGAAAAAAGCCGAGCACGGCGGCTTTGTCACCGACGATACCCATGTCGCATTGCTGATCTCAAACCCACAACTACCACGCACTGGCGAAGTGATACAGGCACCGGTCTTTACCACCCAGGTGGCCCCCACCCTGCTGGCAAGTTTGGGCCTGTCGCCCACCTCCCTGGAAGCCGTGGCAAAACAAGGTACGCCAGTACTGCCCGGAGAGGATTGGACAGCGTTTGTCATCAGGCAGGATGCCGGAAACTGATCCAACAATAGTCGATAGTTTGTGCCTGCTGGTTATACGAATGATGCGCACAGCGCGCCTCAGGCAACCAATCAAACAGGTTAACGAGTCGAGAATACTCATCGCCTCATCACCGCTTCCATCAAGCTGAATTTACACACAACACCTTATGCCTGGTGCAAAAAAAAACGAGTGGCGCTTTATGCACCACTCGTCAAGATGAAGACTTATATCTGGTTGATTTTTAAAGCCAGAATAACTTAAGAGTGACTTTCGTCCGCATCCTTGTCCTGGCCATGCACGCGTTGTCCGGTAACGGGATCGAGGAACAAACGATCTTGAACGCGGCCAGCTTTGAAATCAAATACATTCGACAGTGAACCGGCTTTTTCGTCAGTAGACTGATCACCGATCCGGCCCAGATTCCAGTTATCCTCGATGAAACGCAGAATTGAGGATTGATCGGTTACCGAATGGTCGACGAAGTTCTGTTTGGCATAGGGAGAAATGACCAGAAGCGGCTGACGCGGACCATAACCGCAGCGATCCTGGTAGGCCCCGGCAGCAGCCATGCCGCAGCTTCCCTGGCCGGTCAACGCATCGTAAGTAGGATCGTTGGACTGGCTGACAATAGGCGGCATGACGTGGTCGTACCAGCCATCGGAGTCGTCATAGGCAATGATCACCGCAGTGCTCTTCCACTCCGGCAGGCGCTGCAGCTGATTGAGGGTCTGTACCAGGAAAGTCTGTTCATCGAGCGGGTCTGAGTACCCGGCATGACCATCCTGAGCCATTTTTGCCTTCAGGAAACTCACTTCCGGCATATGCCCGGATTCTACTGCAGTCCAGAAATCGGCCAAATCATATTGATGGTTGGCCTGATCCTGCTTGCCGATCATGGCCACCGAAGATGGCGATACGT
>DATKUZ010000004.1:0-183613 GCA_035530335.1 Sulfuriferula sp.
CCGGGAGTTGGAACTGAACCTGCGCATCAAGCCAAGACAGCGCCTGGTGCGTGAGAAACCGCTGGCACTGGCGGTGCCGGCGCAGATCAATGAAGTATGGTCGATGGACTTCATGCACGATCAGTTGGCCGATGGCCGCAGCATCCGGCTCTTCAACGTGATCGACGATTTCAACCGGGAAGGGCTGTGCATCGACGTCGATTTCTCGCTGCCGTCAGAGCGTGTTGTCCGCTCGCTGGACCAGGTCATCGAGTGGCGCGGTGCACCGAAGGCAATCCGTTGCGACAACGGCCCGGAATACATCAGCGCCGTCACGCTGGCGTGGGCAAAAAAGCGCGGCATCCGCATCGACTTTATTCAGCCTGGCAATCCGCAGCAGAATGCTTATGTGGAGCGTTATAACCGCACGGTTCGCTATGATTGGCTGGCGCACCATTTGTTCGATTCAATTAATGAGGTGCAGGACTTTGCCACGAATTGGCTCTGGTCTTACAATCACGAGCGTCCCAACATGGCCATCGGCGGCATCACCCCGAAACAGAAGTTGGCCATGGCGGCTTAACCTCTACTTTCAACACCCTCTAAAAATGGGGGGATTACCACGGCATGCTGAGTCGTCGACCCGGAACGCGAAGTACTTGTCGCTTGTAGAACGCTCGATCTTCGCTGAGTACCAGCTAACTGATTCAGCCAGAGCTTGGTCATATCCGAGGGTCGTTTTGTATATGCCCGAGAACAGCGAATCAGGGAGCCGACGTAGATACCAAAGCCATCTCGCGGCGCTGTACCCTTGCGCTTGATCCATGAGCTCTCGTGTGACGGCGTCTATCAGACGGTCGAGGTACGCTGCAGCGACAGCGCCGGAAATATCTTCAACTGGGCCCCCAGTATTTCTGTGAGCACGCTGTATAAGCTCAAGCACGTGCCTTGCCGTACGCGCTTCCCACTTTTCCGTACCTAGCAACTCCTCAAGCAATTTAGCTGGCTGATCAATAGCTAGTGGCCGATTTTTTTCTTCCAAGATCGCAGTACCCTCGCGGCGCTCCGCAATACGTCAAATGATAGGGGACAAATCACAGATATTACCCTGCGTCTGCTTAGGTCGAAAACCAGACATTCGCTGTAGCCGCGATGATTGACCTCCCCTGACGCTAAGTGAACCATTAATCCGAGCAATACTGAGTTCCGATTTACACTATCGGAACCGATGGCTTCTATAGGGGCGTTTTCAATATCAGGTTCCGAATAACTTTTTATTCAGCGCGCAAAACCTCGCGCAACAGCGGCACCGTAACCGGCCGTTTGGTTGCCAGTGAATAGTGGTCGAGCGTTTCCAGCGCCGCCAGTAATGACGGCAGGTCGCGCCGCCAGTGGCGCAGCAGGTAGTCCGCTACCCCGGGTTGCAGGTCGAAGCCGCGTCCGGCCGCGTGGGTGGTCAGCGCCTGGACTTTTTCCGCATCGGTCAGCGCCTGTACCTGATACACCAGCCCCCAGCCCAGACGCGTAGTAAGGTCGATGCGTAACTCAAGTTGCGCGGGCGCGGCATTACCCGCGACCAATAGCCGGCCATGACCTTCACGTACCGCGTTGATGCGGTTGAACAGGGCGATCTGGGCGTTGGCGTCGAGTGTGTCGACATCATCCACCGCCAGGAAATCGGCCGGACTGTCTGCTGCATCGGCAAACTCTGCCGCCTGGAGGTAGTTCGCCTTCAGCCCGCGTGCGGCCGCTGCAGCCACTGCTGCCCGCAATAAGTGCGTCCTGCCGCTACCGGGGGCACCCCAGATATAGAGTTGGCGCTCATTGCCCTGTCCCGCTGCCAGCTCGCTCACGGCGTGAAGCAATTCAGCGTTGCAGCCCATGACAAAATTGCCGAAGCTGGGGACAGGTGGGGCAACGATGTCGAGTAACAATTGTTTCATGCACCGCATTTTAACAGGCATCGCGGGGGAGTCCGGGATTGCCCTGCAAAATCTGCTTGACATAGTGTCTGTGCAACACTATCTTGGCGGTGTATTTTGTACACCATGGCCAATCATCCGATGAAACCGTTTTGCTACGACTATCCGCACCCGGCGGTCACCACCGACATCGCGCTGTTCACCATTCGTGAAGAGCGCCTGGCGGTGCTGCTGATCCGGCGCCGCACGGCGCCGTTTCAAGGCTGCTGGGCGCTGCCGGGCGGCTTCGTCGAGATGAATGAGTGCCTGGAAGACTGCGCGCTGCGTGAACTGGCCGAGGAAACCGGGGTGACGGGCGTGTATCTGGAGCAGCTCTATACTTTCGGCAAGCCCGACCGCGACCCGCGCGAACGCATCATCAGCGTGACCTATTACGCGCTGGCGCCAAGCGAAATTCTCTCGCCGGTGGCGGGATCGGATGCAGCGGAAGTCGCATGGTTCGCAATGGATGCGTTGCCGGAACTGGCTTTCGACCATCGCGAGGTGATTGCCCTGGCCCAGCAAAGGCTGCGCGCCAAGCTGGATTATTCCACCGTGGCATTCGGGTTCATGCAACAGGAATTCACCCTGGGCGAATTGCAAAAAGTCTACGAAACCATACGCGGCGAGGCGCTGGACAAGCGCAATTTCCGCAAGCACATCCTGGCGCTTGATCTCATCAGCGAAACCGGCACCAGCCGCCGTGTGGGTAACCACCGCCCGGCAAAACTCTACCGCGTGCAACACCCCGGCGCGGTGCTCTATATCAAGTGAGGCCGACCATGAACATCCTGCCCCTGATCCAGATGCCCAAAGTGCCGCACATCATTGCGCCACCGCTGGTGGAAGATCAACTGACCGACAGCGCGCGTGCAGCACTTATCGCCCGCATCAGGATGCTGATGCTGCAACACAACGCGGTGCTGGTGGCGCATTACTATACTTCCGCGGATATACAGGATCTGGCCGAAGACAGCGGCGGCTGCGTTTCCGATTCGCTGGAAATGGCACGTTTTGGTCATGCCCATGCGGCCCGCACGCTGATTGTGGCGGGCGTAAAATTCATGGGCGAAACCGCGAAAATCCTTAACCCGGAAAAGCGCGTGTTGATGCCGGATCTGCAGGCCAACTGCTCGCTCGATCTGGCCTGCCCGGCAGATGCGTTTTCCGCATTTTGCGACCAGCATCCGGAACGCGTCGTGGTGGTCTACGCCAATACTTCGGCAGCAGTGAAAGCACGCGCCGACTGGGTGGTGACCTCGGGCACGGCAGTAAAGATCGTCGAGCACTTGCACAAACAGGGTAAAAAAATCCTCTGGGCGCCGGACAAATATCTCGGCGATTATGTGCAAAAAACTACCGGCGCCGACATGCTGCTATGGCAGGGTTCCTGTGTGGTGCACGAGGCATTCAAGGCCGAGGCGCTGCAAAGAATGAAGGCCGCACACCCGGATGCCGCGGTACTGGTGCATCCCGAGTCGCCCGCCGCGGTGATCGCCCTGGCCGATGTGGTGGGCTCCACCACGCAGCTGATCCGCGCCGCGCAAAACTTGCCCAACCAGACCTTTATCGTTGCCACCGATAATGGCATTTTCCATAAAATGCAGGCAGTCGCGCCCGGCAAAATTTTCCTCGAAGCCCCGACTGCCGGGGTGGGTGCGACGTGTACCAGTTGCGCGCATTGCCCATGGATGGCGATGAACGGACTGCAAAAACTGGCGCAGGTACTGGAAACCGGAGAAAACGAAATCCATATTGACGAGCCGATCCGCAGCCGTGCCGTGCGCTCCATCCAGCGCATGCTGGACTTTGCCGCGCAGCAGCAGATTGCACCGCAGATGCGCGGGGCAGCCTGATTTGGCACATCACCTCCGGATGCCGCGCTGGCATCTCATTGCCGCGTTGTTGCTGGGCGCGGTCAGCGTATTTGGTTTTGCGCCGTTTTACGCGTTTGTCATTCCCCTGTTCAGCCTTGCCGGGCTGATCTGGCTGTGGCGTCATCAACATAGCGCACGCCAGGCAATACTCAGCGGATTTTTATTCGGCCTGGGCTATTTCGGCAGCGGCGTGTCCTGGATCTACATCAGCCTGCATACCTATGGCGCCATGCCGTTGCCGCTGGCGCTATTGGCAACGAGCCTGTTCTGTGCGTTTCTCGCCTTGTTTCCGGCCGCTGTGGGCGGTTTGCAGCATGGCTTGCGCAACGCCGGGGTATGGCGTTGGCTACTGGCAATGCCCGCGCTGTGGGTACTGGGGGAATGGGTGCGCGGCTGGATTTTTACCGGTTTCCCCTGGCTTGCCGTCGGCTATTCGCAAGTACCCGCCAGTCCGCTGGTGGGTTTCGCCCCGCTGCTGGGTGTGTATGGGGTATCGCTGGTGCTGGTGCTCAGCGCGTCAGTATTGGCGCTGGGACGATTGCGTTATGTGCTGATGGCCGCAGCGCTGTGGCTGTCGGGCTGGGGTTTGAGCCAGATTCATTGGACCCAACCCATTGGCGCGCCCCTCGCGGTCAGCCTGCTGCAGGGCGACATTGCGCAGGATATGAAATGGCAACCGGAAAAGCTGCTCAGCACCCTGCGCGATTACCGCGACATGGTGGCTGCCAGCCCGGGGCGTCTGATCATCCTGCCGGAAACCGCCATTCCGGTATTTTACGATCAGGTACCGGCCAGCTACCTGAATGATTTGGCACAGACTGCGCGCGCCCATGGTGGCGACGTGCTGGTGGGGATGCCGGAACAATTCCCGGATGGGCGCTACTTCAACAGCGTGCTGAGTTTTGGCACGGCCCCCACGCAAACCTACCGTAAATTTCACCTGGTGCCATTCGGCGAATACATCCCCGCAAAATGGTGGTTTGGCTGGATTATCAATGTGCTGCATATTCCGCTCTCCGATTTCGCACGCGGCGATGCCTATCAGCTGCCGATGCCGGTGGCGGGCCAGCATGTTGCAATGAATATCTGCTATGAAGACGTGTTCGGCGAAGAAATCATCCATCAATTGCCGCGTGCCACGTTACTGGTAAACGTGAGCAATGACGCGTGGTTTGGCGATTCGGTGGCGCCCTGGCAGCATTTGCAGATTTCCCAGATGCGCGCGCTGGAAACCGGGCGCTACATGCTGCGCGCCACCAATACCGGCGCCACGGCCATCATTGATACCCATGGGCGGGTGCTGCAAGAGCTGCCCCTGTTCACCCGTGCCACGCTCAATGGCACAGCACAGGGCTATCAAGGCGCGACGCCGTTCGTGAACTGGGGTAATCATGCCGCTTTGCTGCTGTGTGGTTTGATGCTGGTAGCGGCCGGGATTGTAATGTGGCGCAAAGGCGCACGGAGATAATGCTACGCGGCGGCCTTGATCCGCGTCATGTTGCGCCCGCCGCGCTTGGCTTCCAGAAGCGCGCCATCCGCGCGGATAAGCGCCATGTTTTCTGCCGAGTCCTTAGGACTGTATTCGCTCAGGCCGCCGCTCCAGTTGAGGCGGTGCAACACGCCCGGGGTAAGTTCCAGCACGGCGGGTAGATTGCCGCGCAAGCGCTCCGCCAGCTCGACTGCCCGGGGTAGCGGCGTATTCGGAAAAATCACGCAGAATTCATCACCGCCCAGGCGCGCCACGAAATCGCTGGCGCGCAGGTGTAACTTGAGCGCCTGGCCGAACTGGACAATCAGCTGATCGCCCGCATCGTGGCCGTAGGTGTCGTTTACATATTTGAAATTGTCGATGTCGATAATCAACAGGCTATGCACCTGGCCCTGTTGCAGGGTTTTGAACAGGTCGCTCTGACGGGCTTCAAAACTGCGCCGGTTGTATACCTGCGACAGGTGATCGAGGCTGGCTTGCGATTCGACTTCCTTCTGTTTACCCACGGTGAGTTGTGCCAGTTTTACCAGCATCGCCAGCGGTTTCTCGAATTCCGCCAGATTGACGTGGTATGAAGAGCGCACCCGCTGTCTGCGGATATCTGTCACCAGATTGACAATAGCGTTGAGATCTTCACTGATCCAGGTGCGCAAGCGCAGGTAAACCAGCCATACCATCGCCGTCAGCAGCACCGACAACACCAGCCATACCGTGAAATAAGTCAGGAGCGCGACCGCCGGCCGAGGGTTGTCTTTCCATAGCGCCAGCTTCCAAGGCGTTCCAGCCAGTGCAATCTCGCGCGCCGCAGAACCGGTCTTGAGACTCTCGTCACCGCGCCGGCGCACAACGCTGTAGGTACCCGGGCCAGTGTATTGACGCAGCTCCAGATAGCCGCCCGGCAAGGGCAGGGTATCAAACAGATCCTGCAGGTGCGGAACGGCCTGGGTAAGGATGACGTGGCCCAGCAGGGTTGTACCCTCCAGCACCGGTTCGGAGACGGTCAAGCTCATGCTGGCGGCAGCGGTCGGCTGCGCATCCGCGCCCACCACAAAACGCGTGTAGGCCTCCGGTAGCACAACGGACGCATCACCCGTCTGGCCGTCCACTCGCTGCTCCGGTACCAAAAAGATTTGCGCGCCTTCGCTGAGCGCGTAAATATTGGCCGCCTGATTGCGGCACAGGTCTTCGGCACCGCTCTTTAAACAGGCAATGGTCTGCGGATGCTTGGCAATCAGTTTCGCTGTCTGGTGTACATCGTTCGCCAGGCCTTCAATCTGCTGGGCAATCACCAAACCTTCGCCCGAAGCGGACGCGGCGTGGCGTGCCGGGCTTGAAACCCAGTACACGGTCAGCATCGCCAGCACCAGAGTTATCTCCAGTGCAGCAAAAAGCGCCACGCTAAATCGCGCTAAAGAGGGTTTCATGATTGTGAACCGTCATCCATCCATGGGTAATCGCTGACCAGTACTGGTTTGAAATATCTGTCAGCGGTAAGTTTTGTCTAGCAAAACGAGAGCAATTACCATGCCCGGATTTTGGTTGCGGGTAACGAGTATCCGCGCATCATACTTCTCAGCGATGAAATTCGCCCATTGCTCAGTGTCGCCCGGTGCTGCCGAAGCCACCTGCACCGCGCTCGGATGCAGCAAATTCTTCCACCACATTAAACGCCACTTGCACCACAGGCACCATCACCAGTTGAGCGATACGCTCCAGCGGTTTGACGACAAATTCCTGATTGCCCCGATTCCACATCGAAACAAATAGTTGCCCCTGGTAATCCGAATCGATCAGCCCCACCAGGTTGCCCAGTACGATACCGTGTTTGTGGCCCAGACCGGAGCGCGGCAGGATCAACGCGGCCAGATCCGGCTGCCCGATGTGGATCGCCATACCCGTCGGAATCAGCTCGGTTTGGCCGGGAGCAAGTTGCAGCGGCGCATCAATACAGGCACGCAGGTCTATGCCCGCGGCACCTGGAGTGGCATAGCCAGGCAAGTCGTTGTTTAGTCTGGCGTCGAGAATTTTGACATCAATTTGGCGCGGCATGGTTTCCCCTGGTTTTTTGTGAATACAGGCGTTCGATATGGGCGACAAGCTGGCGCGCCAGCGTCAATTTGTCGGCCCGCGGCAACCAGTGGCTGCCTGCATCATCGAGCAGCAACAATTCGTTGTCGTCACTGCCGAGCGCGTCCTGGGCGCGGTTGACAACCAGCAGAGGCAGCTGTTTGCGTTGACGTTTGGCCTCGCCATACTCGAGCAGATTATCGGTTTCCGCTGCAAAGCCGACACAGAATGCCGCGTCTGAACAACTCGCAACTTCCTGGAGAATATCTTTATTGGGTAGCAGATCAAGCGTGAGTGTGCGCTCGCTTTTTTTGATTTTTTGGGCCGTGCGGGTGGCCGGGCGATAATCCGCCACCGCCGCCACACTGATGAAAATATCCATATCACCCACCACGCTATCCACCGCCTGCGCCATGTCTTCAGCGCTGGTTACCGACAGCCGGGTGACGCCCAGCGGCGCATCCAGGCAGGTCGCCCCGCTCACCAGCGTCACCGCTGCCCCGGCCTCCTGCGCTGCGCGTGCGACCGCGTAACCCATCTTGCCGGAACTGATGTTAGTGAGCGCCCGCACCGGGTCTATCATTTCCAGTGTGGGCCCGGCGCTCACCAGCACACGCAGCCCGGCGAGCAATTTTGGCTGAAAATACGCGCTGAGTCCTGCCAGCAATTCCGCAGGCTCCTGCATCCGTCCCAGACCGGTTTCTCCACAGGCCTGTTCTCCAGCGGCGGGCCCCAGTATCGCCACCCCGTCGGCACGCAATTGACGAATATTCCGCTGGGTTGCCGGATTTTCCCACATCTGCCGGTTCATCGCGGGCGCTACCAGCAGCGGACAGGCACGCGCCAGACACAGGGTCGACAATAGGTCATCTGCCAGGCCATATACCAGCTTGGCTATAAAATCGGCGCTGGCCGGGGCAATCAGCACCGCGTCTACCCCCCGCGTAAATTCAATGTGTGCCATACCGCTATCCACATCCGCATCCCACAACCGGGTGAGTACCGGTTTGCCGGACAGCGCCTGGAAGGTTAACGGGGTAACAAACTGCATGGCGGCCGCACTCATTGCCACACGCACTTCCGCGCCCGCCTTGACCAGAAGACGCGTCAATTCGGCTGCCTTATACGCCGCCACGCCACCGGTGATGCCCAACAGAATGCGTTTATCTTGCAAATCCGGCATGATAGCCTCGCGCCAACGCGCAGATGGTTTGAACAATAAGCACATTTTACGGGATTAGGGGGATGAATGGCGATTCGCGACTGGCCGGAGGATGACCGGCCCCGGGAAAAACTTCTGCAGCGCGGCGCACAGGCATTAAGTGACGCCGAATTGCTGGCCATTTTTTTGCGCACCGGCGTGTCTGGCAAAAGCGCAGTCGACATGGCACGCGACCTGGTGCACCAGTTCGGCAGCCTGACCCGGCTGTTTGCGGCGAACCGTGGTGAATTCTGTGCCGTACACGGTCTGGGCGACGCCAAGTATGCTCAATTGCAGGCGGTACTGGAAATGGCGCGACGCGCACTGGGCGAATCCATGCGTCAGACCGATGCGCTCGCCTCCCCTAGCGCGGTACGCGATTACCTGCGCCTGGCGCTGGCGGGCAAATCGTACGAAGTGTTTTGCGTGGTGTTTCTGGATACGCAAAACCGCGTGCTTGCCGTTGAAGAGTTGTTTCGAGGCACCCTTACGCAAACCAGCGTATACCCGCGTGAAGTAGTCAAGCGCGCACTAGCACACAATGCCGCCGCCCTGATCCTGGCACACAACCATCCTTCCGGCCTTGCTGAACCCAGCAGAGCCGACGAGAGCCTGACCCAGGCACTCAAAGCCGCGCTGGCACTCGTGGATGTGACCGTGCTTGACCATTTCGTCGTAGGCAATGGCAGCGCCGTGTCGTTTGCAGAACGCGGATTGCTTTGACGCCGGCAAATGATCTGTGGTATAAATCGCGTTTTTCCGAATTCCGTAGGGAGGTCATTATGGCCCGTGTATGTCAGATTACCGGCAAGGCGCCGATGTCGGGAAACAATGTTTCCCACGCCAACAACAAGACCAAACGTCGTTTTCTGCCCAATCTGCAGTCACGTCGCTTCTGGCTTGAAGAAGAAAACCGTTTTGTGCGTCTGCGCGTCTCTACTGCTGCGCTGCGCACTATCGACAAAAAGGGCATTGAAGTTGTGCTCGAAGAACTGCGCGCCAAGGGCGAGAAGGTTTAAGGAGTAAAACATGGCCAGCAAAATCCGCGAAAAAATCAAACTCGAGTCCACCGCAGGTACCGGACATTTTTATACCACCAGCAAAAACAAGCGCACCACGCCGGAAAAACTCGAATTCATGAAATTCGATCCCAAAGCACGTAAGCATGTGCTGTACAAGGAAATCAAGCTGAAGTAATCCGGCTTTGACCAATAAAAAACCCCGTTCTTTGACGGGGTTTTTTATTGGTCCTGATAACCGGAATTATGCGTTTTGGACGCAAACAAAACCCCGCTCTAAGGCGGGGTTTTGTTTGCCCGGCGTACCGGAGAGCTTGCGATCAGGCGTAGCAGCGCAGCGTGCGCGAGAATTTCTGCAGTGACTCAATCCCGCTGGACTCGGCGCGATGGCACCAGTCCTGCAACTGCGCCAGGAGTTGTTCCTTGGTAGCGCTGGAACGTGCCCACAATGCAGCCAGATCCTGACGCATGGCATATACCGTAGCCAACTCCTTGCTCTGGTTCAACACTTCCGACAGGCTGGCTTTATCCTGCTCGCGCAGGTCTGCAGCATCCAGATGCAGCCAATTTTTGACCTTTTTAGCCATGCTGCCGTCATTGAGTTGGGGCAGTGAAGCCTTGAGTTTAAGCACTTCATCCGCGTACACCGTTTTCACCGAGCGGGTAAACCGGGTCAACACGTCATAGCGATGCGTGATGATCGCTTGCAGCGTGTCAAGATCGCAGACTGCCTTGCCTTTGGTCATGCGCACTCTGGGCGCAACTTTTTTCACCTTGGCCAAGCCGAAAATTTCCATGGTACGGATATACATCCAGCCAATATCGAACTCATACCATTTATTGGAGAGTTTGGCCGAGCTGCCGTAGGCATGGTGATTGTTGTGCAATTCCTCGCCACCGATCAGGATGCCCCATGGCGAGATATTGGTGCTGGCGTCTTCGCAGGCGAAATTGCGGTAACCCCAGTAGTGACCGACGCCGTTGATAATGCCTGCAGCGGTAACCGGAATCCAGGCCATTTGCACCGCCCAGATAGTCAGTCCGATGGGGCCGAACAGCGCCAGATTAATCAACAGCATCAGCACAATGCCTTTACCGCTATAGCGCGAATAGACATTGTGTTCTAGCCAGTCGTCGGGTGTACCGGAACCATATTTGTCCAGGGTTTCCTGGTTTTTTGACTCGGCACGGTAAAGCTCGGCGCCTTCAAAAAAAACCTTTTTCAGGCCGAGCACTTGCGGGCTGTGGGGGTCCTCCGGGGTTTCACACTTGGCGTGGTGCTTGCGGTGAATCGCCGCCCATTGCTTGGTGACCATGCCGGTACTCAGCCACAACCAGAAACGGAAGAAGTGACTGATGATGGGATGCAGTTCCAGGGCACGATGCGCCTGATGACGGTGCAGATAAATCGTGACGCCGGCGATGGTCACATGGGTCAGCGCCAAGGCCACCAAAACATAACCCCACCAGGGGAGATGCCCCACCAGACCGTTTGCTAATAAATCCATAGTTTCACTTACCTTTAATGAATGACTGCGAGTCGCAGTGCGGAAGGCATCAATCAAATCAGGATAATTCTATCCTGATATATGTCCTCCACCGCGCAATATAACAGAAATGTGCCTAACACATTAAACGTTTTTCTTCTCGGGTTTAATAATATTAATATCACGGCGTGGATACGGGATTTCAATCCCGCCCGCACGGAAATTCTTCCATATTTCCATATATAGCTCGGAGCGCAGGTTGGCCTGACCTCCTTCCGGGTCTGAAATCCACACGCCCAGCTCCAGATCAATGCCGCTCTCGCCAAAATTTTTTATCAAGACCCTGCTTGCTTCCTTGCTGTCACCCCGCAGCACGCGAGGGTGGTTGTCCGCCGCTGCCATCAATATCTCCATTGCCCGCTCCAGCGGACTCTCATAACTGATCTGGATGGGAATCGCCATGCGGATATCGCGTTTGCTCAGTGAGTGATTCACTATGGTTGAGGTAATCAGCGTTTCATTGGGAATAAGGATTTCCGTACCATCGAACGCTTTAAGCAAGGTATAGCGGGTATTGATCTGGCTCACCTCACCATAGCCCGTGCCCACCGTAAGCATGTCACCCGGACGAATCGAGCGATCAAGTAAAATAATGAACCCGGATACATAGTTACTGGCGATTTTCTGCAGACCCAGCCCGAGGCCTACACCCAGGGCTCCGCCAAACACCGATAGCACGGTGATATCAATACCCACCGCAGGCAATGCAATCAACACACCCGTAATAAGCAGCAGGGTGCGCGTCGCCTTGATCAGCGCCAGGCGTAGATTGAGATCCATGCGGCTCACGCGCATCAGGCGCGTCTCGGCGAATTGCGCCAGCCACAGCGCGCCAACTACCGCGAGTACGATGACGATAACCGCCTCAAGCAACAGCAACAGCGAGAAATGATGGGTGCCGGCATCAAATGCGACGGTATCCAGCGCATGCAGGATGCGCGGCAGTACGCCGGTAATATGCAGAGCCAGCCCGATCCAGATAATCCAGGCGATTAACCCTTCCCAAGTCTTGATGGCTTCATTACTGCGCAATGCATAGCGCAGCATATACACCAGGGTACGCACCAATACCATGGCCCCCAGCAGGGGCACGGCAATGTTCAACACGTGCACCGGCTGCCATGTCTCCAGAATCTCCCGCCCGATAAAAACCAGCACCAGCGCAACCAGCGGCAAACCAATCCGCTGAAGTCCTTCCAAACCGAGGCGCCGAGTGCCATGGGCTTGCGCCAGACGCGGATAAACCCAGCGCATCAGGCCCCAGCTCGCCAAGCCACATACGACGAGAACGGCGAACTGCCAGCCCAGTTCGTTCTGATGCGTATCGTTGAGCAACTGCGACAACAGATTTTCGAGCGGAGCAGATCGGGTCATGGGTTTAACGCGGTTGCATGTTCGCGGTGATGACGCCAGTTAATGGCATAGGCTTGTGCCAGCGCCTGGTTTCCGCGCAGTATGAGCAGGTTTTCTGCGTTGCGGTACTGCGCGGCATGGGTAAAATTATAACTACCAGTAATGACCACCGGCGCGCTATCGGCGTCGATGACCATGATCTTGCTGTGGGCACTAGCGTGCCCGGCATCCAGATAAACCGGCACACCAGCCGCAGCCATATACCTCACCACGCTGGTGGAAATTCTGTCGGTCTGCTCGCTATCGGCGATCAATGCCACATCCACACCGCGCTGGTGTGCGGCAATCAGCGCATCGGCAATGGCGCGATGGGTAAAGCTGAACGCTTGCACCCGAATCTGCTGGCGCGCCTCGCGTATCGCGGCAATTACCAGCGCCGCCGCATCATCGCCCGGCGTAAATGCTACCTGCACCGTGCCCACCGCAGGCAGCACCGGCAGCGTGCGGCTATCCTGAAACGCCCAACTGGCATGGCTGCACGACAATAGCGTCAGCCAGACAATGGCTTTGCGCATGTCAGCTCGCTTCCAGCACCGCTGCAAAAAAACCGTCGGTGCCGTGCTCAGCCGGGTTAAGCCGCAAATACTCGCCGGTGTCGAGCGCGATATGCTGCTGCCGGAAAATTTCCGCTGCATTTTTCAACACAAAACGCGGGTTGGCCGCGATGAACGCCTCGACCACCTGCTCGTTTTCTTCGGGCAATAAACTACAGGTGGCATAAACCAGGCGCCCGCCCGGTTTTACCAAACGCGATGCGGCAGCCAGAATCGCCGTCTGCTTGGCAGAAAGCTCGGCTACGCTATCGGGCGACTGGCGCCATTTCAGGTCAGGGTTGCGGCGCAGCGTACCCATGCCACTACACGGCGCATCCACCAGCACGCGGTCAATCTTGCCGGCCAGACGCTTGATGCGCGTGTCGTTTTCGCTGGCAATGAGCTGCGGCGTGATATTGGACAAACCCGAACGCTTGAGACGCGGCTTGAGCTTGGCCAGGCGCTTTTCCGACACGTCGAACGCATACAGCCGCCCCGAGGAATGCATCAACGCGCCCAGCAGCAGCGTCTTGCCGCCTGCACCGGCGCAGAAATCCACTACCATCTCGCCACGCCGAGGCGCCACCAGATAGCCCAGCAGCTGACTTCCCTCGTCCTGGATCTCGATCCGGCCTTCCAGAAACGGTTTGTATTTTGCCAGCACCGGCTTATCTGCGAGCCGGATGCCGACCGGTGAATACGGCGTGGCGACTGCGCTCATGCCCGCCGCATTGAGCACCGCTAGCATCTCGTCGCGCTTGGCAAGCAGCGTGTTGACTCGTAAATCCAGCGGGGCCGGACGCAACAACGCCTGCGCCAGGCGCGTCGCAGCCTCCGCGCCATATACCGCCAGCCAACGCTCAGCCAGCCAATCCGGCACGTCCCATTGAACAGCCAAGGGTTGCGCCGCCAGATCCAGCGCCTTGATTTGCGGCACCATGTCCAGCTCCGGGCCGCGCAGATGCGGCTCCAGCTGGCGCATATTCATGCCCTGCACGCGTACCAGCCAGGCCAGCGCCAACTGCCGCGGCGTGCCTTTGCCGGTGGCGGTCTCCAGCGAGCGCTTGCGGCGCAATACGCCGAAAACCAGCTCCGCGATAAAAGCGCGATCCTTGTTACCCAGCATCGGGTTTTCGCGAAAATAGCGGCTCAATATCACGTCGGCCGGCGCATCCAGCGGCAGCACCGCACGCAGTGCGGTAATGGCTTCTTCAAGGGGGATATGGGGATAAGACATGGGTTTTTCGGGTTTATGGTGCTGTGCAGTTTAGCCGAATCCGCTGTTGCCGGCCACGTCCGGGCGTGCTGCTTATTTGCTGGAAGGGGCTAAATATCAGATAATTCCGCTGTTTCTCTCCTGCTTCGCTCTTTATTAAGCGACTTACCGACACTGAGGTTTCCCCTTGAAAGACATGCTCGCCTGCAATCTCTGGCTGTACAAAGTTTTCCCGTTTCTGCGCTGGTGGCGGATAGTCAACCGGGATACCACCAAGATTGACCTGACTGCTGGTTTGACCGGGGCGATGATCGTGCTGCCGCAGGGGGTAGCGTTTGCCACCATCGCGGGCCTGCCGCCGGAGTTTGGCTTGTATGCGGCGATGGTGCCAGCGGTGATTGCCGCGCTGTTTGGTTCCAGCTGGCACCTGGTTTCGGGTCCGACCACCGCCATTTCAATAGCCGTGTTTGCTTCGGTCAGCCCCCTGGCTGAACCCGGCTCGGCACAGTTCATCAGCCTGGTGCTCACCCTCACCTTTCTCACCGGTATTTTCCAGTTCATCATGGGTCTGGCTCGCATGGGCGCATTGGTCAACTTCATCTCGCACACCGTAGTGATCGGTTTTACCGCGGGCGCAGCGGTGCTGATCGCAGCCAGCCAGATCAAGAATTTCCTTGGGCTCAACATGGCACGCGGCTTGCCTTTCCACGAAATTCTGCACCAGGTGTTTCTGCAGCTGGACAAAATCAATCCTTACGTCACCGCAGTGGGCGTCATCACTCTGCTCACCGGCATCGTGGCGCGCAAACTGATGCCCAAGCTGTACATGATCATTGCCATGGTGGTGGGCAGTGTGGCCGCGCTCATCATCAACAACCTGGCAGGGGGTGCCGAAGCCACCCACATCAAGACCGTCGGTGCGCTGGCTGCCCACCTGCCGCCGTTCACCCTGCCGGATTTTTCGCTCACAGCCATCAGCCAGGTAATTTTCCCTGCGCTGATCGTGACCATGCTGGCGCTCACCGAAGCAGTCTCCATCTCACGCGCCATCGCGGTGAAATCCGAGCAACGCATTGACGGCAACCAGGAATTCATCGGCCAGGGTTTATCCAACATTTTCGGCAGTTTCTTTTCAAGCTACGCTTCCAGCGGCTCGTTCAATCGCAGCGGCGTGAATTATGCGGCAGGCGCCAGAACACCGTTGGCTGCGGTGTATTCCGCATTGTTCCTGATCCTGATTTTAATGCTGGTGGCGTCACTCGCCGCCTACCTGCCCACCGCCGCGATGGCCGGGATTCTGTTCCTGGTGGCATGGGCGCTGATTGACTTCCACCATATCCATTCCATTTTCCATACCAGCAAACAGGAAACTGCGGTACTGGCAGTGACGATCATCGGCACGCTGATTGACCTGGAAAAGGGCATTTTCTTCGGCATCATGCTCTCGCTGATGCTCTATCTGTACCGCACCTCACGCCCGGCACTGGTGGATGTGGTGCCTGATCCAGAACCGGACAGTTACCACTTTGTGCCGGTGGATGACCAACCCGAATGCCCGCAGCTCAAAATGATCCGTCTGCAGGGCTCGATTTTCTTTGGTGCGGTCAACCATGTGCAGCAGACGCTGCAACAGATTGACGAACTTAATCCACAGCAGAAACACGTATTGCTTGCTGCCAGCGGCATGAACTTTGTCGATGTTGCGGGCGCGGAAATGCTCGTGCAGGAAGCGCGGCGCCGCAAAAAAATGGGCGGCGGGCTGTATTTTTACCGGATGCAAAATGGCGTACGCAATCTGCTGGTGAAAGGCCATTATCTGGACGACATCGGCGAAGCCAATATTTTCCCCACCAAATCACGTCCGATCGATGCGATCTACCCCAAGCTCGACCCGGAAATCTGTCGTACCTGTACTGCACGCATTTTCAGGCAATGCAATATTGCGCTACCCAATGGAGAACCACGCACATGATCCGCAAAAACCCCAGCGGCGACCTGCCCGTCATTCACGAATCCGCTTTTGTCGACCCCACCGCGATTATTTGCGGCAAGGTGCTCATCGGCGAGAATGTATTTATCGGACCTTACGTAGTCATCCGCGCCGATGAAGTAGATGACAGCGGCAATATGGAACCGATCATCATCGGCGCCAATTCCAACATCCAGGACGGCGTCGTGATCCATTCCAAATCCGGCGCGAAGGTGCAGGTCGGCGAGCACACCTCCATCGCCCACCGCTCCATCGTACATGGCCCATGCGTGGTCGGCGACAACGTCTTCATCGGCTTCAACTCGGTGTTGTTCAACTGTGTGGTGGGCAAGCGCTGCGTGGTGCGCCACAATTCAGTGGTGGAGGGCTGCGAACTGCCAGACGGCTTCCACATCCCCTCCACCACCAACATCCATGCCGATTCGGATCTCAGCAACATCGAGCAAGTCGGCTTCCGCGAAGAAGACTTCTCCGAAGACGTCGCGCAGACCAACATCAACCTGGTGAAGGGTTACAAAAAGCTGCAGAACGAATTCTGACCGGTTCCGATTGCGGCCTGCGGCGGCCTGCAAATCGACACGCGGGCGGCGTGGTCAGCTGCTGTTCCGGTTTCAGTCTACTCGGCTAGCCCTGCTCACTGCTGATTCCCGTCAGGATGCCCTGCATGAGTGCAAAAGGGCTGGGCGGACAACCCGGGACGGCGACATCCACCGGGATCACGTTGGACACGCGCCCGCAACTCGCATAACTTTCGCCGAACATGCCTCCGGTACAGCCGCAATCTCCGATCGCCACGACCAGTTTCGGCTCCGGCATGGCTGCATAGGTGCGCTGCAGGGCGGTCTCCATATGTCGCGAAACCGGGCCGGTGACGAGCAGCATGTCTGCATGTCGCGGGCTGGCGACAAAATGGATGCCAAGCCCTTCCAGGTTGTAGTACGGGTTGCTGAGGGCGTGGATTTCGAGTTCGCAGCCATTGCACGAACCGGCATCCACGTGACGAATTGCCAGCGCGCCGCCAAATCGCCTGAGGATTTCATCCTGCAGGCGTTGGGTCGTACAGCGCAATGCGTCATCGACGCCCGGCGGTGTCTCGGTTTTTATGCCCGACCGAATGATCTGCCTAATGATCTTGTACATGATTCCTCATAAATCGTGCCCGCTGTAACTCAAGTTGAACGATTTATTAATGAGCGGAAAATCGGGAACAATATTGCCCAGCGCCGCGTGCTCGATCAACGGCCAGTTCTGCCACGACGGGTCATGCGGGTGCAGGCGGCGGATGCGGTTGTCCGCTCCCGTTTCGAGCGCGACAAAGACCTCGCCGCGCCAGCCTTCCACCCAACCCACGCCAATAGCGCTGTCGGGGGCTTTGGGCAACGCCATTAAAATCGCGCCGCCCGGCAACCCCTTCAGAATCAGACGGCAAAGGCGTATTGACTCGTTCGCCTCGTCAAAGCGAACCGTCACCCGAGCCGCGACATCGCCGTTGCGGTGAGTCGCCATGTGCACGTCCAGCGCGTCATACGGAACTACCGGAAACTGCGCGCGCAGATCCCAGGCCTGTGCACTCGCACGCCCCGCCAGCCCGCACAGCCCGAGGCGGACGGCAAGTTCCGGGGTCACCCGGCCCGTTCCGATAAAGCGATCCTGGAGCCCCGCGTGATCGTCGTAGATGTTGTGCAGACGGCTGACTGCCTGGTCGAGCACGTCGAGCTCAGCCATCAACCGGGCGTTACCGCTTTCATCCAGATCGTTTATCACGCCACCGGGAACGATGCTGTCCATCAGATAGCGGTGTCCGAACAGCTCCGCGTTGGTACGCAGCAGGTCCTCCTTGAGGCAGGAGAACTGTGCCAGGCCAAAGGCCAGACCGGCATCGTTGCCCAGTGCGCCCAGGTCGCCAAGATGATTGGCCAGGCGCTCGCGCTCCAGCAGCAGGGCGCGCAGCCACAGTGCCCGTCCCGGCGGCTCCATGCGCACTGCGCTTTCCACTGCCATCGCGTAAGCCCATGCGTAGGCGACAGTCGAATCGCCGCTGACCCGTCCCGCGAGCCGCGCCCCGCTCTCCAGCGTCAGCGTTTCAAAAAGCTTTTCCACGCCCTTGTGGGCATAGCCCAGGCGCGGTTCAAGGCGCAGGATTTTTTCGCCTATCACCGAAAAGCGGAAATGGCCGGGCTCAATCGTCCCTGCGTGCACCGGTCCGACTGCAATCTCGTGCACGCCGTCGCCTTCCACGGTGACGAACGGGTAATCCTGCTCTGCCGCAGGATGCGTCACGCTGCCGTCGAAATCCTTGCGCAGCGGATAGTGATCCGCCGGCCAGGCGCCATGCCGCAGCCACGGGCGCGCGTCCTTCGGGTCGTGCGGATGGATGCCGAGCAGGTCGCCGAGCGCGCGTTGCATGTGGCTCGCCGCCGGGAAAATATCGTCGATGCCGGGGTACACATCATGTTCGGCGAGCAGCGTCAGCCACACCAGTCCGGAACGGATGACCAGCGCCGCGTGCACGACAAAACCTCGCTGCAGTTCGCGCCGATCGCTTCCCCACAGCGCGACCAGACGCCCGCCCTTGTCATGCACCTGCTGGCAGACCTGCCGCCATGCTGCGGCATTCACATCGCCGTGCCACACCGGTGCCGCACCTGGAAGCGGGGACAAGGCAATGTCAAAATCTTCGATGCGCATGTGGCTCCTTCAGCCGATCAGCCGCGCTGCCTGGCGGTACCAGTCGGCAAGATAAGGCGGGATGTACAGCCCCAGCAGCAATACCAGGGCAAGATGCACAAAAACCGGAATCAGCGCGGGCGGGTGCGGCAGACGCTGGCCTGTCGTTTCGCCGAACACCATTTCCTGTACCCGGGTGAAAATCGCAGCAAAGGCGACCCCCAGCGCTACCAGCAGGAACGGCGTGGCCCAGGAGTGCTCATGCATGGCGGTGGTAATGATCAGGAATTCGCTGGCGAACACGCCGAACGGCGGCATGCCGAGGATGGCCAGGCTACCCAGCATCAAGCCCCAGCCGATGGTGGGATTGGTATCGATCAGACCGCGAATGTTTTCGATCAGCTGCGAGCCCACCTTCTGTGCCGCATGGCCCACCGTAAAGAAGATGGCCGACTTGGTGAGCGAGTGCACCGTCATGTGCAGCAGCGCGGCGAAAGTGGCGACCGCGCCACCCATGCCGAACGCGAAGGTCATCAGGCCCATGTGCTCGATCGAGGAATAGGCGAACATGCGCTTGACGTCCTTCTGCCGCGACAGGAAAAACGCCGCGACCACCACGCTGAACAGGCCAAACCCCATCATCAGGTTGCCGGCCAGATGCGAGCCGAGCGCCCCATCCACCAGCACCTTGCTGCGCACCACCGCATACAGCGCGACGTTGAGCAGCAAACCGGAAAGCACCGCGGAAACCGGCGTCGGGCCTTCGGCATGGGCGTCCGGCAACCAGTTGTGCAGCGGCGCCAGGCCGACTTTAGTGCCATAGCCCACCAGCAGAAATACGAACGCCAGCGACAATACCGTCGGTTCCAGGTGGCCTTTCACCTCGTTGAGATGCGTCCATAGTAGCGCGTTGCCGCCGGCGCCAAGTATTTTCTCCGCCGCGAAATACAGCAGGATGGTGCCGAACAGCGCCTGCGCGATACCGACACCGCACAGGATGAAATATTTCCACGCCGCCTCGAGGCTGGCCGGGGTGCGGTACAGGCTGACCAGCAGCACGGTGGTGAGGGTGGCGGCTTCCATTGCCACCCACAGGATGCCCATGTTGTTGGTGGTCAGCGCCAGCAGCATGGTGAAGGAGAACAGCTGGTACATGCTGTGGTACAGGCGCAGCATGTTGGCCGACAGCTTGCCATGGAGCTGTTCGATGCGCATGTAGGCGCGTGAAAACAGCGCAGTGGTGAATCCCACGAAAGCGGTCAGCGCGACCAGGAAGACGTTGAACGAATCGATGAAGAACTGTTCGCTGAACGCCGTCATCGGTCCCTGATTGACAATGCGGACAGTGAGAATGACGGCGACGATGAAAGTGGCCAGGCTCATCAGCGTGTTGAGTTCGTGCGCCCAGCGCTTGTGGCCGAACAGGGCCAGCAATATCCCGCCGCACAGAGGAACGCCCAGTAGCCAAAGAATTTCCACCTCAATCCTCTTTCAGTTTTTCCAGATTTTTAATATCCAGACTGTCGAAGGTTTCCCGGATCTGGAAGAAGAAAATACCAAAAATGAAGGTTCCCACCAGCACATCGAGCGCGATGCCCAACTCAACCACCATCGGCATGCCGTAGGTAGCGCTGGTGGCGGCAAAGAACAGCCCGTTTTCCATGGCCAGGAAGCCGACCACCTGCGCCACGGCCTTGTGCCGGGTAATCATCATCAGGAACGACAGCAGCACGCTGGCCATGGCGATGCCCAGGGTGCTGCGGGTAATGGTGCCGGCCAATTGCGAAATCGGCTCGGCCAGGTTGAAGGCAAAGATCACCAGGGCGATGCCGACCAGCATGGTCGTCGGGACGTTGATCATGGTTTCCACGTCCCATTTGATATTGAGCCGGATAATCAGCCGGTGCAGTATCCAGGGCAGCAGGAACGCCTTCAGCACCAGGGTCAAAAAGGCCGAATAATATAAATGCGGCTGTTGGGTGGAGTACGCCACCACCGTTGTGCTCACCGCCAGTACGAATCCCTGCCAGGCGAACAGGTAGATCAGGGACAGAATACGTCGCTGCGACAGCATGGCGAAGGCGATCAACAGCAGCAGTGCTGCCAGAAAGTTAATCAGTTGTCCGGTAAAGGTAGCCATCGTTTACAGCTCCAGCATCAGCATCCCCAGGACCGCAAGCAGAAATGCGGTTCCCAGGAATTCCGGCGCGCGGAAAATACGCAGCTTGGCCGACAGAGTCTCCAGCAGGGCCAGTCCGGCGCCACCCAGCAGCAGCTTAACAAGCAGGACTGCCAATGCCAGCGGTACGGCATTCCAGTCACCCGCACTGGCGATACCCCACGGCAGAAACAAGGCGATTCCGATCGCACTGTAGTTGCTCAACTTGATCGCACCCGCCCATTCGATCAGCGCCAGGTGGCGCGCCGAATATTCGAGGATCATGGCCTCGTGGATCATGGTCAGCTCCAGATGAGTGGCAGGATTATCGACCGGGATGCGGGCGTTCTCGGCGAGCGCCACCATCGCAAAAGCCACAGCGGCGAAGGCTAGACTGGGATAAAGCACGAATTCCCGGTGCGCGAGCGCTTCGACGATGGTGGTGAGCGAGGTGGAATGGGCGATCAGCGCGGGCGTGAAAAATATCATCAGCAGTGCCGGTTCCGCCAGGCTGGCTACCAGCATCTCGCGCCGCGCACCCATACTGCCGAATGCGGTGCCGACATCCATGGCCGCGAGTGCCGCGAACAGCCGCGCCAGCGCGAACAATCCCACCAGCGCAATGACGTCCGCAGCTGCGGCAAACGGCAGATCCGTCGCCACCATCGGGACAATGCTCGCGACCAGCACCATGCAAGCGAACTGGATATACGGGGCCGTGCGAAACAGGGACGATGCATTGTCCGCCAGCACTGCGTCTTTATGGAACAGCTTGTTCAGTACCCGGTATGGCTGCAGCACACCGGCGCCACGCTTGTTCTGAAGCCAGGCGCGGCATTGGTTGACCCAGCCCAGCAACAGCGGTGCCAGCACCACGATGAGCAGGGTTTGAAACAGCTGGGAGAAAATGGAAGAGATCATCGGGTAAACAGCAGCAGGAACAGCAACGTGACGAAGCTGTACAGCAGATAAATGTGGATGCGCCCATGCTGCAAGGTGCTAATCATCATGGAAAGTCGCCCGACCAGTCGCGCGACCGGCAGGTAGAGCGCATACCACAGCTTGTCCTCCGCCTTGCCCTGATAATGGGGGTGCGCATCGAACGGACTCGGCATCTGGCGCTCGATGCGGAAAAACGGTTCGAAGATCTGTTTGATCGGCTGTCCGAAGCCTTCGGCCGTGTCCTGCATGCGCGCCGTTTGCTGCGGATAGCCGCAGTCCCAGGCGGGGCCGCGCCGCATACGCCCATGGTAGAACTTGCGTACCAGCACGAAAGTCAGCAGCAGCAAGGTCAATATGCCCAGCAGAAACAGCAGGGGACTGTAGCTCGCGTGTTCCGGGGACGTCGCCACGACGAACAGCCAGCCTGATTGAGCCGCTGTAGCACCGACCGTGTAGCCAGTCAGGAGCCGGGTAACCTGATCCAGCTGCATCAGCACGAACACCGGCGCCAGGCCGAGCACCACGCAACCCAGCGCAAGCCAGCCCAAACCAAGCCGCTCCAGCCAATTGGCATCGTGCGCGGTGGCAAGTTTTGCCTCACGCGGTTGGCCGAGAAAGATCACGCCGTAGAACTTGACCATGACATAGCCCGCCAGGGCGATGGCGAGCACCACCGCGGCGGCCTCCACCGGCACCAGCATGCTCAGGTAGGAACTGGGCAGACTCGGGGTTGCCAGGAACGCCTGCAGCAGCAACCACTCCGAGACAAAACCATTGAGCGGCGGCAACCCGGCAATGGCGAGCGTGCCGATCAGCGCCAGCCATGCGACCCAGGGCATGCTGCGGATCAGTCCGCCCAGCTTGCCCAGACTGCGTTCCCTGGTCGAGTGCAGGACCGTACCGGTAACCAGAAACAGGAGGCTTTTGAAAAACGCGTGGTTGAGACAGTGATACAGCGTCGCCGCCAGCGCGAGGGCGGCAAGCGCGCCCAGTGCATAGGTGTGGAAAATCAGCGTCAGCCCGATACCCACCAGAATGATGCCGATGTTCTCGATCGAGGAATAAGCCAGCAGGCGTTTCATGTCGGTCTGCACCGCCGCGAACATGACGCCGAACAGCGCGGTCAGCAGGCCCAGCAATAGCGCCAGCACGCCCCACCATAACAGCTGCGTCTGCAGCAGGTCGAAGGTCACACGCAGCAATCCGTAGATCGCCGTCTTCAGCATCACGCCGCTCATCAGCGCGGACACCGGCGACGGCGCGGCTGGGTGCGCCTCCGGCAGCCAGACATGGAGCGGCAAAATTCCCGCCTTGGCGCCGAAACCGAACAGCGCCAGAAGAAACGTCACGCTTGCCCAGAATTCATTGAGATGGCCGGCACGCATTGCCGCAAATGTATATTCGCCATGGCCGCCTTGCATGACGCCAAAACTCAGCAGAATGCCGATGGCCCCAAGATGGGCGATCAAAAGATAGAGAAAACCGGCACGGCGGATCTCGGGAATCTTGTGGTTGCTGGTGACCAGGAAGTACGAGGACAGCGCCATCGTCTCCCACGCCACCATGAACAGATACGCATCGTCGGCAAGCATCACCAGCGCCATCGCGGCGAGGAAAAGGTGATACAGGAGGCCGTGCATGCCGGGTGACGTGCCCTCCCCTTTACGGAAATAGCCGGCCGAATAAATGGAAATTCCGGCCGACACAGCCCCCAGCAGTACCAGGAAAAATGCCGACAGGGCGTCCAGTCGCAGGTGAAACGGCAAGCCGGGCAGCCCCAGCACCAGGATGGCCGTCTCCGGCCGCGCCGCCATGCCGACCAGGCCGGCACCCGCCAGAATCAGCCCACCCACTGCACCCAACGGAAACAGGACATGTCCTACAAAACGCAGATTCAGCGGAGCGAACAGACCGAGCACTCCCAGCGCGATCCAGAACACGATGACGCCGAGCATTACGTCTATCGGCAGGGGGCTAAACAGGATCGCAGTAAGGCTGTCCATAATCGGCTTTGACAATAGCACCAACTGCTTGAGACTGTCACGCTCATGACGATCTAAATCACCGCCGCGTCAACCCGCCCGGGCTAGGAGCCCGTCGCTTGCAATGCGTCCGGATGCCAGCCCAGCAGTGCCAGGAGCACGAAGAATCCCAGCACATAGCCTACCGGCACAAACCAGCCCTGCCTGAGCCACTGCCAGGTGTTTTTGGCTTCGGGAAAGCCATTGCAGATGGCCACCCCGGCGGACGAGCCGAACCAGATCATCGAGCCGCCATAACCCACGGCAAATGCCAGCATGCCCCAGTCATAGCCGCCCTGCTTCAGGGCCAGCGCGGTGAGCGGAATGTTGTCGAACGCCGCACTGACAAAGCCCAGGCCCAGCGTGGTGTGCCAGCCGGGCAGCGGCAACGCGGCCACCGGCATGAGTGACGCGGCCAGCACCAGCGCAATCAGGAACAGCGCGCCCTTCCAGGCGTTTTTCGCCTCAGCCCAGGGGATGGGATGGAACAGGCCGCCGATCAGTACGGCGATCCATGCCCCCAGCGCGGGGAAATCCACCAGCACATTGCCCGCCACCGCGCCGCCGATAATCAGCCCCGCCACCAGCACCCGGGTCAACACCACGACACTCAGAATCCCCAGCTCTTCGACATCCACATGTACGCCGCTGTGCGGGTCAGCCTGGATCGGCTGATGGCGGTGCTGAGCGCGGCTGGCAAACACGCCTACCACCAGCAGCGCCACGCTCGACGCAATAAATGCATCGGCGACATGCTGCGCAGGCACCCCGGCAATCCACATCATGGTGGTGGTGGTATCGCCCACCACCGAACCCGCACCGCCGGCATTGCTGGCCGCCACAATCGCAGCCAGGTACCCCACGCTGACGCGCCCGTTGAAAACCTTGCGCGCCACCACGCCGCCCAGGATGGCGGCGGCGATGTTGTCAAGAAAAGTCGACATCAGCGCCACCAGCATCAGCAACACAAAGCCGCCCTTCCAGTCATCGGGCAGGATGCGCGGCATCAGGTCTGGCACGCCGGAATCCTCGAAGTGTTTCGCCAGTATCGCAAAGCCCAGCAGCAGGCCGAGCAGGTTCAACACCAGCTTCCATTCGTGCAGGAAATGCACTGCCAGCGCGTAGTCCTGCGCCAGCCATTTATACGTGCAGATCGCCGCCAGCCCGGCCAGCGCGATGGGCAAATTGTGGCGGTGCAGCACCGCCACGCCCAGCAGGGTAAGCGCGAACAGGAAGAATTCGAGCGGCATGTTAGCGATCATGCCTGGCTAACGCGTACGGATGTTGCAGCAAATGCCATGGCCTTACTTGCCTGGCGTGGACTGGTACAGGAACGCATCGGCAAAAAATTCGTCTTCCGGCAGGCCGTGCAGGAGAAAGGTTTTATGTGCGGCATCCACCATGCCCGGCGCACCGCAGGCATAGACCTGGTAGCCGGACAAGTCTGGAAAGTCTTGCAAAATGGCATCGGCGACCAGCCCGGTGCGGCCCGGCCAGGCATCCTCCAGGGCGGGCTCGGAAAGTACCGGGATGAAGGTGAAGTTGGGGTATTCCTGCTGCCACTGGCCGGGCAGCTGCGGCATGTACAAATCACGTAACTGGCGTGCGCCCCAGTACAGCACCATCTCGCGTTCAACATGGTGGTGAAAGGCGTGTTCGAGCATGGCCTTGACCGGGGCAAAGCCGGTGCCTCCGGCCATGAAAATAATGGGTTTGCCGCTATCTTCACGCAGGAAAAAACTGCCCAGCGGGCCTTCGAAGCGCAGGATGTCCTTTTCTTTCATGCGCGTGAAGATATGCTCGGAGAACTCGCCGCCGGGGATATGGCGCACATGCAGTTGCAGGTACGCGTCGTTATGCGGCGCATTGGCGAGCGAGAAGCTGCGGCGCTTGCCGTCCTTGAGCAATATGTCGATATATTGCCCGGCGAGGAATTGCAGGCGCTCGTTGGCGGGCAGCTTGAGGTGCAACGCCATCACATCATGGCCGAGTTGCTCGAGCTTGTGAACCCGGCATGGCAGGGTTTTGATCTGGATGTCTTTGGCTGCGCCGACTTCGCGGCACTCGATGCTGATGTCACCGAGTGGACGCGCCACACAGAACAGCGCCATGCCTGCGTCGATATCGGCGTCGGACAGCGCGCCGGACTGGTATTCGCCGTAATCTATCTCGCCCGACACCAGCTTGCCCTTGCAGGTGCCGCAGGCGCCGTTGCGACAACCGTAGGGCAGCATGTAGCCTTCGCGCAGCGCGGCGGCGAGAATGGTTTCGTCGTCATCCGCATGAACAATATGGCCGCTGGGCTGAATGGTAATCTGATAGGGCATGAACTTCCTCTAAAATACGCTAATGGCAAATATCCTGATCATCGGCTGCGGCGACGTGGGCCTGCGCTGCGCACGATTGCTGGCGCCTCGGCACCGGCTGTATGCACTGGCGCGAACGTCGCAATCGGCACAGCGCTTGCGCGGGGCGGGCATTACCCCTATCCACGGCGATCTCGATGACCATGCCAGCCTGGCGCGTCTGGCAGGTGTCGCGGACTGGGTACTGCACTTCGCCCCGCCGCCCGCGCATGGCGCGCACGATATGCGCACGCGCAAGCTGTTGTCGATACTGGGAAAAGGCCGGATTTTACCACGCCGGCTGGTGTACATCAGCACCAGCGGTGTATACGGCGACTGCGCTGGGGCATTGATTGATGAGACCCGCCCACCCCATCCGCAAAATGCGCGTGCGCGACGGCGCCTCGATGCCGAGCAGCAGGTGCGCCGCTGGGGGCGGCGCAATGGGGTAGCCACCAGCATTCTGCGGGTACCGGGAATCTACGCGGCCGAGCGACTGCCCATCGAACGCCTGCAGCTGGGCACGCCCGCGCTACGCATCGAGGACGACGTGTTCACGAACCACATCCATGCCGATGACCTGGCACAGATTGCGGTTTACGCGTTATTACGTGCCCGTGCCGGGCGCATCTATCATGCCAGCGATGATAGCCAGCTGCGTATGGGGGATTATTTTGCGCGGGTAGCAGCGGCCTTCGGCCTGCCTGCGCCGTCACGCATCACGCGCACCGAGGCCGAGGCCACGCTGCCCGCGCCCCTGCTGTCTTTCATGCGCGAATCACGGCGAATGACAAACCAGCGCATCAAGTCCGAACTGCGTGTCCGCCTGACGTATACCGATATTGATGCCTTCCTCAAAACACAACGCCCCGCCGGGTAAGCAGGCGGGGCGCAGTACTGCTGGCAACCGTGTTTATTTATTTTTTCAGGCTGTCACGTATTTCGCGCAGCAATAATACATCCTCGGGAGGGGCTACCGGAGCTGCAGCCGGGGCGGTTTTTTTCAATTTGCTTATCGCCTTTACCACAACAAAAATGGCCAGCGCAATGATGGTGAAATTAACCACTGAATTGATAAAAACACCATATTTAATCAGCGGGGCACCCGCTTTTTCTGCCAAATCCAGGGTGGCGTAGGTGGTGTTGCCGAGGTTGATATAGAGCTCTTTGAAGTCAACGCCGCCGATCAATTGCCCGACTACAGGCATGACAATGTCTTTGACAAACGAATCCACTATCTTGCCAAATGCGCCACCGATAATCACTGCAACCGCCAAATCAACCACATTGCCTTTAATGGCAAACTCTTTGAACTCACTAATAAAGCTCATGGCCACCCCTTTCAGTTTGGGTCATTTCGGCTAGCCTTTGGATGCCGCCCGCTGAATTCTAGCAGCAATATAGAATCAGTTAGTTAGGTTTCAGGGCTCCCTGATTTTAAAATAAACAAAAAAGCAGCCCGCAGGCTGCTTTTTTGCTAACTCCAAAATGACGATTATTTATTTAGTGGCGCTTGCGCAGCTTCTGAATTGCTGCAATCTGTGCAACCGCCTCGGCCAGCTCGGCCTGCGCCTTGGCGTAATCCATTTCCGAGGCGCGATTGCGCATCGCTTCCTCGGCGTGGCGCTTGGCTTCCAGTGCCTTGGCCTCATCCAGATCGTGGCCGCGAATGGCGGTATCCGACAGGATGGTCACGACATGCGGCTGCACTTCCAGCATACCGCCGGATACATAGATCACTTCTTCTTCTGCCACGTCAGGCTTTTTGATGCGCACCGAGCCAGGCTTGATGCGCGTCAGCATTTGGGTATGGCGCGGATAAATGCCCACTTCACCCATTTCTGCCGGGACCACCACGTATTCTGCGGTGCCGGAGAACAATTCTGCTTCTGCGCTGACGATGTCTACATGAATGGTCATGGCCATAAATCTCGCTTCCCTGTGTTGCGCTCAGGCGGCGCAGACGATGCCTGCGCCGTGGCTGGGATTACTGGATGGTCTTGGCCTTCTCGACCGCTTCTTCAATGGTGCCGACCATGTAGAACGCCTGCTCGGGCAGGTGGTCGTATTCACCGTTGACGATGGCCTTGAAGCCGCTGATGGTGTCTTTCAGCGACACGTATTTGCCGGGGGCGCCGGTAAACACTTCGGCCACGAAGAACGGCTGCGACAGAAAGCGCTGGATCTTGCGTGCACGCGCCACGGCCAGCTTGTCTTCGGGGGCCAGCTCATCCATACCCAGAATGGCGATGATGTCGCGCAGTTCTTTGTAACGCTGCAGTACCGACTGCACGCCACGTGCCACGCTGTAGTGCTCTTCACCCACCACCAGCGGATCAAGCTGGCGCGAGGTGGAGTCGAGCGGATCCACAGCCGGGTAGATACCCAGTTCGGCCACCTGACGCGACAACACAACGGTTGCATCAAGGTGGGCAAAGGTGGTCGCCGGCGACGGGTCGGTCAAGTCGTCCGCGGGCACGTACACAGCCTGAATGGACGTGATGGAGCCCTTCTTGGTGGAGGTGATGCGCTCCTGCAGGCGCCCCATTTCTTCCGCCAGCGTAGGCTGGTAACCCACCGCGGACGGCATACGGCCCAGCAGTGCGGACACTTCGGTACCTGCCAGGGTGTAGCGGTAGATGTTGTCGACGAACAGCAGCACGTCGCGGCCTTCATCACGGAAGTATTCGGCCATGGTCAGACCGGTCAGCGCGACGCGCAGACGGTTGCCGGGCGGCTCGTTCATCTGGCCGTAGACCAGTGCCACCTTGTCCAGCACGCCGCCGTCTTTCATCTCGTGGTAGAAGTCGTTACCTTCACGGGTACGCTCGCCCACACCGGCGAACACCGAGTAACCGCTGTGCTCCACCGCAATGTTGCGGATCAGCTCCATCATGTTCACGGTCTTGCCCACACCGGCGCCGCCGAACAGGCCGACCTTGCCGCCTTTGGCGAACGGGCAGATCAGGTCAATCACCTTGATGCCGGTTTCCAGCAGCTCGTTGGAAGCCGCCAGTTCGTCGAAGGCCGGTGCCTTGCGGTGGATGCCCCAGCTGGTTTCGTTGCCGATCGGGCCCATCTCGTCGATGGGGTTGCCCAGCACGTCCATGATGCGGCCCAGGGTTTTAATCCCGACCGGCACGGAAATCGCCGCACCGGTACCGCTCACCAGCATGCCGCGGCGCAGGCCGTCGGTGGTGCCCATGGCGATGGCGCGCACGATGCCGTCACCCAGCTGTTGCTGAACTTCCAGCGTCAGATCCGGGGTGTCCATTTTCAGTGCGTCATAGACCTTGGGCAAGCTGTCGCGCGGGAATTCCACGTCGACCACCGGGCCAATGATTTGTACGATTTTGCCTTGACTCATCGTCGTTCCTTGAAATAACAAAATTACTTAAACGGCCGCGGCACCAGCCACGATCTCGGAGAGTTCCTTGGTGATCGCAGCCTGGCGGGTCTTGTTGTAGACCAGCTTGAGTTCTTCGATCACGTTTTTGGCGTTGTCGGACGCGGCCTTCATCGCCACCATACGCGCGCTTTGTTCGCTGGCCATGTTTTCGGCAACCGCCTGATAAATCAGCGCCTCGATATAACGCGTCAACAGGGCGTCCACCACCGTTTTCGCATCCGGCTCATAAATGTAGTCCCAGTGGTGCGCAGGCTTGTCACCTGGTTCGGCAGCCAGCGGCAACAACTGGGTGAGCGTCGGTTCCTGCTTCATGGTGTTGACGAAGCGGTTGTACACCACATAAAGGGCATCAATCCTGCCTTCCATGTAGGCATCCAGCATCACCTTGACCGGGCCGATCAGGCGGTCCATATGCGGCGTATCGCCCAGCGCAATCACATGCGACACCACGTTGGCGCCCGTGCGCTGCATGAAGCCCAGCCCCTTGTTGCCTATTGCGGTGACATCCACGCTCAGTTTGGCGCCATCCCACTGCTTCATCTTGTTGACTACCAGACGCAGCACGTTGGTGTTGAGGCCACCGCACAGGCCTTTGTCGGTGGTGACCACGATCAGACCGACGCGCTTTTCGCTCCCGCGCTTGACCACGAACGGGTGCTTGTACTCCGGGTTCGCCTGGGACAGGTGGGCAGCCACGTTGCCGATTTTCTCGGCGTACGGGCGCGCAGCACGCATGCGTTCCTGTGCCTTGCGCATTTTCGCAGCCGCCACCATTTCCATGGCGCGGGTGATCTTGCGCGTATTTTCGACGCTCTTGATCTTGGTGCGTATCTCTTTTCCGGCAGCCATGATTGCTTCCCGATCAGTAGACGGCGGAGGACTTGAATGCCTCGATAGCCTTGGCCAATGCCGCTTCCGTGTCAGCGGCCATGTCGCCGCTGCTCTGGATTTTGTCCAGCAGGTCGCCATGCTTGCCTTTGACGTAGGAGGCCAGCGCGGCTTCAAACGCCAGCGTTTTCTTCACGTCCACGTCGTCCATGTAGCCTTTGTTCACGGCAAACAGAGTAAGCGCCATTTCCGCGACGTTCATCGGCGCGTACTGGTTCTGCTTCATCAGTTCGGTAACCAGTTTGCCGCGTTCCAGTTGTTTGCGCGTCGCTTCGTCCAGGTCCGATGCGAACTGGGCAAATGCCGCGAGTTCGCGGTACTGTGCCAGTGCCAGACGCGTACCGCCGCCGAGCTTCTTGATCACCTTGGTCTGCGCGGCGCCGCCGACGCGGGACACCGATAGACCGGCGTTGATTGCAGGGCGGATACCGGCGTTGAACAGGTCGGTTTCCAGGAAAATCTGGCCGTCGGTAATCGAGATCACGTTGGTCGGCACGAACGCGGATACGTCGCCGGCTTGCGTCTCGATCACCGGCAATGCGGTCAGCGAACCGGTTTTGCCTTTGACGGCGCCACCGGTGGCTTTTTCCACATAGTCGGCGTTGACGCGCGCGGCGCGTTCCAGCAGACGCGAGTGCAGGTAGAACACGTCGCCGGGATAAGCTTCGCGGCCGGGCGGACGGCGTAGCAACAGGGAAATCTGGCGGTACGCCCAGGCTTGCTTGGTCAGATCGTCATACACGATCAGTGCGTCTTCGCCGCGATCGCGGAAGTATTCGCCCATGGTGCAGCCCGCGTAGGGTGCAATATATTGCATCGCAGCAGAATCGGAAGCGGTCGCGGCCACGACGATGGTGTGACCCATGGCGCCGTGCTCTTCCAGCTTGCGCACTACGTTGGCGACGGAGGAAGCCTTCTGGCCGACAGCGACGTAAATGCAGATTACGCCGGTGCCCTTCTGGTTGATGATCGCGTCCACCGCAACGGCGGTCTTGCCGGTCTGGCGGTCGCCGATGATCAGCTCGCGCTGGCCACGTCCGATGGGCACCATCGCGTCAACCGATTTCAGGCCGGTTTGCAGCGGCTGGGTCACGGATTGGCGCGCGATCACGCCGGGCGCGATTTTTTCGATGGAAGCGCTGAGCTTGGTATTGACCGGACCCTTGCCGTCGATCGGCTGGCCCAGCGAATTCACCACGCGCCCGATCAACTCGGGACCGATGGGCACTTCCAGAATGCGACCCGTGCACTTGACCGTGTCGCCTTCGGTGATGTGCTCGTATTCGCCCAGCACCACGGCACCGACGGAGTCACGCTCCAGGTTCAGCGCCATGCCGAAGGTGTTGCCGGGAAATTCCAGCATCTCGCCCTGCATCACGTCGGACAAACCATGAACACGGACGATACCGTCAGTAACCGAAACGACGGTGCCCTGAGTGCGCAGCTCGGAAGCCGCGGCCAGGTTCTGGATTTTGCTCTTGATGAGATCACTGATCTCGGTGGGATTGAGTTGCATTGATGGCTCCTAGACGGAATCTCTTAACGTGTTAGCGCGTACGCCATGCCTTGCAGTTTGCCGCGTACCGAAGCGTCATACACTTCGTCACCCACGGCGACAATGACGCCGCCGATGAGCGCGGGATCAACGGTTACGCCGGCTTTGATTTTGCGCTTGAAGCGGCTCTCCAGGCGGGCAGACAATTCGGCTAACTGGGTATCGCTCATGGCAAACGCGCTGGTGACGGCCGCATCCAGCACGCCTCCTTCGCTGGCCTTGAGCGCCTCGAACTGAGCGACGACTTCAGGCAGCACGCTGATGCGGCCATTTTCGATCAGCAGCCTGATGAAATTGCCGGCCTCAGCCCCCAGCCCGTCTCCGCACACCGCGAGAAACAGGCTGCCGAGCTGGTCAGCGCTGACCCTGGGGTCGGACGCCAGACGGCTCATCTCGGGATCTGCGGCCACTGCATTTGCCAGCGTCAATTGCTCGGACCAGGCGTCCAGCGCGCCGGCCTGTTTGGCCAGACTGAAAACGGCTTCAGCATAAGGACGTGCGATGGTTGCGATTTCAGCCATGGCTACAGCTCGTTCTTGATCGCGTCGAGCAAGTCGGCGTGTGCTTTGGCGTCGATTTCACGGCGCAGGATTTTCTCTGCGCCAGCGACTGCCAGCCCGGCCACCTGGCCACGCAGCGCTTCCTTGGCGCGCACGGTTTCTTGCGCGATGCTGGCTTGTGCGCCGGCAATCATGCGGTCCGCCTCAAGCTTGGCTACGCCCTTGGCTTCTTCGACCAACTGTGCTGCACGCTTGTCTGCCTGGGAAATAATTTCAGCCGCTTTTTGTTTGGCTTCATGCAGGTTTTCGACAGCACGCTTGGAGGCCAGCTCCAGCTCGTGCTTGCCGCGTTCACCAGCGGCAAGCCCGTCGGCAATCTGTTTCCTGCGCTCGGCCAACGCATTCATGATGGGCGGCCACACGAATTTCATGCAGAACCACACAAACACGAAAAAAGTGATGGATTGCCCGATCAGGGTAGCATTGATATTCATGCCAGAACCTTTCTACGGTAAGTAAGTTCCAGCTTAGCCAGCCACTGCAAACAGCACATACATGGCCAGACCAACAGCAATCATCGGCACCGCGTCAACCAGGCCCATGACGATGAAGAACTGGGTGCGCAACATGGGGATCAGCTCAGGCTGACGTGCGGCACCTTCGAGGAAACGGCCGCCGAGAATACCGATGCCGATCGAGGCACCCAGGGCGCCCAGGCCCATCATCAGGGCACCGGCGATGTACAGCACTGCGTGGATCATGTCCATTTGATTACTCCTATTTGACTAAAGTTAAAGTGATTAAAGCGAAACCGGTAATTAGGTAATTAGTGGTGTTCTTGATGCGCCATGTCCAGATAGACAATGGTCAACGTCATGAAAATAAACGCCTGCAAGGTAACAATCAGGATGTGGAACACTGCCCAGCCCCATTGCAGGGCTCCGCCGAACAGGCCAATGCCGAGACCGCCACCGAACATCAGCGCAATCAGAATAAAGATCATCTCGCCGGCATACATATTGCCAAACAGACGCAGCGCCAGAGAAACCGGCTTGGCTATCAGGTTGACGCCTTCGAGGAAAATGTTGGCAGGCAGCCCCAGCTTGCCGAATGGCTGCAGGGTCAGCTCGCCCACAAAGCCACCCACGCCCTTCATCTTGATGCTGTAGTAAATCACCAGGAAAAACACCGCGATCGCCATGCCGAATGTCGCATTGGGATCGGTACTGGGCACCACCTTGAAAAACGGCAACCCAGCAAGATGTGCAATCTGCGGCACCCAGTCAACGGGTATCAAATCCATCAGATTCATTAACAGAATCCAGACAAAAATTGTTAATGCCAACGGTGCCACCAGCGGATTTTTGCCCGAGAAAGAGCCGCGTACGCTGGTATCGATGAATTCAACAACCCATTCGACAAAATTCTGCAAACCGTCCGGCACGCCTTTGCTGGCACGTTTCGCCACAAGACGGAACAAGAACAGGAACAACACACCCAGCACCAGCGACACGCCCAGGGTGTCCAGGTTGAATGCCCAAAAGCCCATGGCCTTGGCTTCCTGCGCGCTGTGCGCAAGATGCCAGTGCGCTTCGCCAGGCAATTTGCCATAGGTCAGGTTTTGCAGGTGATGCTTGATATATTCCGAAGAAGTGAGTGCTTCAGTCGACATAGCGCTACTCTAATAATTAATCTTCAATGTGTCCGACCCCGCTTGTCGTGACTCCGACAAGCCAGGCCAGCTGTCCCAGCACAAACCCCGCAATCAATGCCAGCGGGTCAAGCTTCAAGATGCCCATGCCCAGCGCCAAAAAGGCTACCACCAACACAAAGCGCTCCAGACTGGTGCGGTATAACATCCGCAAATCCTGCCCAACATCCGGATTGATGCGCCGTTTCGCGGCCCGCATGCGCCAGGCCAGCAGAATGCTGTTTGCTAGCGTAACCAGGCCGCCATATATCACTGCCAGGGTGCGCGCTTGTCCGTATATCGCGTAAACCAGTATCGCCGCCACCAGCACAAGCCCCCCCTGCACAAGCAAGGCTCGGCGGATGACCAGATTAGGCTTTTGGTGTTGCGGAATTATTGCGCGCATTCAAGCCACAGACGGGCATGCCCACCTGTAAATAGACGCGGATGATACCTTAATTAGCGCACCTAATGCAACGATTAGATGGCTTGATGCTGCGATGGAGAAATCCCTGATGCGTATTGCCACAGCACGGCGCTGTTTGCACGCCACTGGGATGGCTACTTAGAGCCTGTTGAGTATGCTCTCCAGTTGTTCGTGGCTAACATATTCAATCGTCAGCTTTCCGGCGCCGCCCTTGCGCGACTTGATATTGACCTGGGTGCCCAGACGATCCGACAGCTCTTCTTCGAGGCGCTGTATATCACGGTCAACTTTCTTGATGGCGGCAACCGGCGGATTGAGCATTTGCCCCACCAGCCGCTCCGTCTCCCGCACCGAAAGTTGCTTTTGCACCACCCTATGCGCGGCTTCGTTCTGTTTGCCGTGAGTAAGCGCCAACAACGCCCGCGCATGACCCATATCAAGCTGCTGCGTCATCACCATAGTCTGGACCGGCTTGGACAGATTGAGCAGGCGCAGCAGGTTGGTCACTGCGCTGCGCGAGCGCCCTACCGCTTCGGCAGCGAGCTGATGGGTCATGCCGAACTCATCTATCAGACGTTGAATGCCGGTGGCCTCCTCCAGCGGGTTGAGGTCTTCACGCTGGATGTTCTCGATCAAAGCCATCGCCAGCGCCGCTTCGTCCGGCACCACCTTCACCACTGCCGGCACTGCGCTCATGCCGGCCAGCTGGGCCGCGCGCCAGCGCCGCTCACCGGCGATAATTTCATAGCGTTCGGGGCCCACCTCACGTACCAGAATCGGCTGCATCAGCCCTTGCACTTTGATCGAGTCGGCCAATTCCCGCAATGAGGCCTCGTCCATCCGGGTGCGCGGTTGATATTTTCCGGGCTGCAGCTGAGTCACCGTTAAACTGCGCAACTCCCCCTGCGTAGCGGGTGCATCTTCTCCACCCAGCAAAGCATCCAGACCGCGCCCCAGACCTTTTAATTTCGCCATGGATTAAACCTCATTTTGAGTTGGTGTGCGCTCACTTTAAATCAAGGCCTCGCTGCAGAATCTCTGCAGCGAGGCCTTGATATGCCAGCGCGCCCTTGGAACTACGGTCGTAGGACAATACCGGCCGACCATGACTAGGCGCTTCCGCGAGACGTATGTTGCGCGGTATCACGGTATCGTAAACCTTGCTGCCGAAATGTTGCTTGAGCTGGTCGGAAACCTGCTGGGCAAGCGTATTGCGCGGATCGAACATGGTTCGTAGCAAGCCTTCGATTTCCAGCCTCGGGTTGAGGCTAACGCGCACTTTCTTAATCGTGTTGACCAGATCGGACAGGCCTTCGAGCGCGTAATATTCACACTGCATGGGAATCATCACCGCGTCAGCGGCAGTTAGTCCGTTTACCGTGAGCAGGTTAAGTGCCGGCGGACAATCAATCAAAACATAGTCATATTCTGCCGTCACTGCAGACAGGGCTTTTTTGAGCCGGGTTTCACGCTGAGGCTGATCCACTAACTCCACCTCGGCACCCGCCAGTTCGCGATTGGCTGGCAACAGGTCAAACTTACCGCTGTCGGAATGCTGGCGCACCTCCGTCAGCGACGTCAACTCCAACAGCACATGGTATACGGTATGACGCAGGTTGCGCTTATCCACGCCGCAGCCCATGGTGGCATTGCCCTGCGGATCCAGGTCTACCAGCAGAACACGTTGCCCTAGCGCGGCCAGGCTTGCCGCCAGATTGACGGCTGACGTGGTCTTGCCTACCCCGCCTTTTTGATTGGTTACTGCCAGAATTTTCGCCATTACACCGCTTTCAGGATAATCAGGTGACGCTTCGCATCCAGACCTGGCACATCCAATGGCACGACCCGCTCCACTTCGACTCCGGCCGGCAATTGCGCCAGTTCCTCGTCCGGGCGCACCCCTTTCATGGCATACCAGCACCCGCCTGCAGTCAACAAGTGGTGCGTGCACGCTATGAAATCCGCGATCTCGGAAAACGCCCGGGAGATCACGCCATCAAATTTTTGTGCGGGCTGGATATCCTCTACGCGCCCGGGAATCACGCGCACGTTGCCCAAACCCAGCTCTATCACCGCCTGTTGCTGAAAGCTGGATTTTTTGTGGTTGCTATCCGACAGCGTGATTTCCCAGTCTGGACGGGCAATTGCCAGTGGAATGCCGGGCAAACCCGCACCGCTTCCCACATCCAGCAAGCGGTTGCCGTGAATATGCGGCAACACTGCGAGGCTATCCAGCAAATGGTGTGTCAGCATTTTTTCCGGATCGCGCAGCGCGGTCAGATTATGCACGCGGTTCCACTTCTGGATCAGTCCAAGGTACTGCATCAGCTTGGCCAGCTGATCTTCCTCCAGCGCCAGGCCCAGCGCTCTGGCGCCCGCCTCCAATTGCTGTTGCGCGGTCATGCGGACTTTTTGTATTGTGTGCCGGAGCCGGTTCGTTTCAAGTGCACCAGCAATACCGAAATTGCCGCCGGGGTCATCCCGGAAATGCGCGAGGCATGCCCCAAGGTTTCCGGTTTGTGGCGGTTGAGTTTTTGCTGCGCTTCCACCGACAAACCGCGCACTGTGCTGTAATCCAGCTCAGCCGGCAATCGCAGGGTTTCCTGACCGCGACTGCGCTCTATTTCATCATGCTGGCGATCTATATAACCCTGATATTTGGCCTGGATTTCCACCTGCTCCGCCACCTGTGGGTCATCCACAGGGGTGTTCGCGCCGGACAAACTCAGCACTCCCGCGTAATCAACGTCAGGACGGCGTAACAACTCGTAGAGGTTGTATTCGTGCTCTATCGGCTTGCCGAGCACGCGCAGCGCATCTGCCTCGGCCAGCGTTTCCGGGCGCACCCACACGCTGCGCAGGCGCGCCTGTTCGGCTTCGATAGCGTCGCGCTTACGCATGAAATCATCCCAACGCAGGTCATCGATCACGCCCAGTTTGCGGCCTATTTCGGTCAAACGCAGGTCGGCATTATCTTCGCGCAGCGACAGGCGGTATTCAGCCCGGCTGGTGAACATGCGGTAGGGCTCGGTTACACCCCGGGTGATCAGGTCATCCGCCAACACGCCCAAATAGGCTTCATTACGTAGCGGGCACCAGGCCGTGCGCTCCTGCACATACAAACCGGCATTGATGCCAGCCAGAATTCCCTGTGCCGCAGCCTCTTCATAACCTGTGGTGCCGTTGATTTGTCCGGCGAAAAACAGGCCCTGGATAGCCTTGGTTTCGAGTGAGCTTTTCAGCCCGGTCGGGTCAAAATAATCGTATTCAATGGCGTAACCAGGCCGTGTCACATGGGCTTTTTCAAAGCCCCTGATCGAGCGCACCAGAGCCATTTGCACATCGAACGGCAAGCTGGTCGAAATGCCGTTCGGATAGACCTCGTGGGTGGTCAAGCCTTCCGGCTCGACAAAAATCTGGTGCGAAGCCTTCTCGGAAAAACGCACCACCTTGTCTTCAATAGAGGGGCAATAGCGCGGCCCGACGCCCGCAATTACGCCGGTATACAACGGTGACCGGTCAAGTCCGCTGCGTATGATTTCGTGCGTTATTTCGGAAGTATGGGTAATCCAGCACGGCAGCTGGCGCGGATGCTGGGCAGCATTGCCAAGAAAGGAAAACACCGGCGCCGGGTCATCGCCGGGCTGGATTTCCATTACGGAATAATCCAGGCTACGCCCATCCAGGCGGGGCGGCGTCCCGGTTTTGAGGCGTCCTACCGGCAAATTCAGCTCACGCAGACGGTGTGCCAGACTGACGGAAGGGGGGTCTCCCGCACGCCCTGCCTGATAATTTGATTGTCCGACATGTATCAGCCCCGCCAGGAAAGTCCCCGCCGTCAGCACCACGGCTCGGGCATGAAATATCAGACCCAATTGGGTTTTAACGCCATAGACGCGCTCGCCGGTGACCAGCAAATCGTCCACCGCCTGTTGGAACAGCCACAAATTCTGCTGATTTTCCAGACGCTTGCGTATCGCCTGTCGATACAAAACACGGTCGGCCTGGGCACGCGTCGCGCGCACAGCCGGACCCTTGGAAGAGTTCAGGATGCGAAACTGGATACCACCCTCATCCGTCGCGGCCGCCATGGCACCGCCCAAAGCATCCACTTCCTTTACCAAGTGGCCTTTACCGATGCCACCGATGGATGGGTTACACGACATTTGTCCGAGCGTCTCGATATTATGCGTGAGCAATAACGTTTTTTGGCCCATACGTGACGACGCGAGCGCCGCCTCGGTGCCTGCATGTCCGCCACCAATCACAATCACATCAAACTGTTCGGGGAAATCCATGGGTTTTTTGTCCTGCAAGACGCAAATACACAAGACTCGGAATGATACGCCGAACCCATGCAAAGGTTAAGTTTGTTTCACGTGAAACATCGCGGACATCTATTTTTGAAACTCGCCTCAAAAAACGGCCGCCGCAATGGCGCTATGGCGCATTATTTTTCGTCACCCAATACCCCGGCCTGGATGCCGCGGCATTTGCTCAATAGAGCGCGTTTTGAGCGGTTTTGACTTTTCTGCCCTATTTTCCGATACAGAAACGGCTGAAAATTTCCCCTAGCAAATCGTCGGCGCTGAATTCACCGGTAATTGTGGACAGAACGTTTTGTGCCAACCTCAATTCTTCAGCAAAGAATTCCAGTCTGTCACCCGACTGTCTGGCCTGTTCGATATGCTGAACTGCTTGTGCCAAAGCAAGCAGATGACGATCGCGCGCCATGAACAAGCCTTCGCCCTCCGGCTGCCAGCCGGCGATTTTGAGCAGCTCCGTGCGCAAGGCGTCAATCCCTTCCCCCGTCTTGGCTGACAGATAAAGGTCGTTGCCCTGCTTGCGGTGGGTTTCATGGTTAAGATCAATCTTGTTATGGATGGTCAATAACGGCAACGTGCCTGGCAATGCGGCGATGATATCTTCCTCCGCAGCAGTGACGCCATGCTGCACATCGACCAGCAATATCGCCACCGAGGCCTGGCGTATCGCTTCCCAGGTGCGCGCAATACCGATGCGCTCGACCTCGTCCTCGGTTTGCCGTAGCCCCGCCGTATCAATAATATGCAGCGGCACGCCCTGTATCTGAATGGTTTCACGCACGGTATCCCGCGTGGTGCCGGCGACCGCTGTGACAATCGCCACATCCTGTCCGGCGAGCTGATTGAGCAGACTGGATTTACCGACGTTTGGCTGTCCAATTAAAACCACCCGAATCCCTTCGCGCAGCAAGCTGCCCTGGCGCGCGCCTAACCTGGTTTTTTCCAGAGCATTTTGTATTGCGGCCAGTTTGCCAAAGGCATCCGCCGCTTCCAGGAAATCGATTTCTTCTTCCGGAAAGTCGAGTGTGGCTTCAACAAGCATACGCAGATTGATCAGCGCTTCTACCAATTCATGGATGCGCTGCGAAAATACGCCGGTCAAAGAACGCAAAGCGCAGCGCGCCGCTTCTGCTGATGCCGCATCAATCAGATCCGCCACGCTCTCGGCCTGGGCCAGGTCGATCTTGTCGTTCAGGTAGGCACGGCGGGTAAACTCTCCGGGTTGCGCAGGACGCGCACCCAATTCAAAACAGCGTGACAGGATGAGCTGCAATACGGCCGGCCCGCCGTGTCCTTGCAGCTCGATCACGTCTTCGCCGGTAAACGAGTGTGGTGCGGGAAAATACAGGGCGATGCCCTCATCCAGCACGTCGTTCTGACTACCACGGAAGCCGCATAGCTGGGCCAGGCGCGGTTTAGGCTCACATCCCAATATGGCTTTGGCAAACAGTGTTAGTTGTTTCCCTGAAACGCGTACCACGCCGATGCCACCACGCCCTGGCGCAGTGGCTACCGCAGCAATGGTGTCATTATCCGTGCTTGCCACGGCCGGTTTTGGCGGCCTCGACACGGCGGGTGATATACCATTGCTGGGTAATGGATATCAGATTGTTCACCAGCCAGTACAACACCAGACCTGCGGGGAAGAAAAAGAAAAATATGCTGAATGCCACCGGCATGATCATCATGACCTTGGCCTGAATCGGATCCGGGGGTGTGGGGTTTAGACGTGTCTGGATCAGCATGGTAATCCCCATGATGATCGGCAGCACATAGTAAGGATCGGGTGCGGACAGGTCATGTATCCACAACACGAATGGTGCCTGGCGCATTTCCACACTACCCAGCAAGGTCCAGTACAGCGCGATGAACACCGGTATTTGTACCACTACCGGCAGGCAACCGCCGAGCGGGTTGATCTTCTCGGTTTTGTACAGATCCATCATGGCCTGGTGCAGCTTTTGGCGGTCATCACCATACTGCTCCTTGAGCCGCTGCAAACGCGGTGCCAGCCCACGCATCTGCGCCATGGATTTATAGCTCTTCGCGGAAAGCGGGAAGAACATTAATTTGATCAGAATGGTCAGGATGACAATAGACCAGCCCCAGTTTCCGACAAACTGGTGGATTTTCTGCAAAGTCCAGAATATGGGCGCCGCGATGGGTGTAAGCCAGCCGTAGTCCACCACATAATCCAGTCCGGGCGCCAACGCGGTCAGGGTTTTCTGCACCTGTGGTCCGGCATATAACGGCGTGGTGAAATTCAGTCTGGCGCCTGCTTGCACGTTACCCTCTGGCATGATCACGCCGGCACTGTATAGGCCGGCACCCGCCGGCTTGGTGTAAAACTCGCGCTTGGGTCCGTTCTTGGGCAACCATGCCGACACAAAGTGATGCTGCACCATGCCGATCCAGCCATCGTTGGCGTAACGGGGATAGTCCTGCTCGCCCTTGTCTATTTGCTTGAAATCCACCTTTTTGAATTTGCTTTGCTCGGTATACAGCGCCGGGCCTGTGTAGGTGTGAATGAAATGCGACTCGCCTTCAGGCGCTTTGCCATCGCGCAGCAATTGGAAATAGGCATAAACGGGTATGGCAAGTTTGCCTGGATTGGCTATCTGATAGCCAACATCAATCTCGTAACTATCGCGGTGGAAGGTGTAAGTTTTAATAACTTGCACGCCTGTGGCAGGATCCGTCCAGGTAAGCGGCACCTGGAGTTTGTCTTGACCGGAGGCCAGGGTGTAACTACCCGGGGTCAGCTGGAACAGCGTTTTATGGGTCGGCAGGCCAGCACCTATCAGACCGGATTGCGCAACGTATTCATGTCCGGGCGTTTGTTCCAGAAGTTGCAAGGTTTTTTTCTTGTCTACGGCATCCTGGTAGCGCGTCAACGCCAGGCTACGCAAATCTCCGCCGTTTGCATCGATTTCGGCACGCAAAACATCTGTCGTAACCACTGCACGCGCACCATTGACCAGGCCCGGCGCAACCGCCGTCAGCGTAGGCGCGGCATGCTGTTGATCCAGGGTCGGTACGGGCGCAACACCGGTTGGGCTTGCCTGCGTTGCGGTGCTTACCGTTGCTTGGGGTTGGTCGTGTTTTTGCCAGTTCTCCCACAACATCAGCAAAGAAAAGGAAAACACGACAAACAGGATTAGTCTTTGGGTATCCATTATGGTTTTGGCAATTTATTAGGGTACGGGATCATAACCACCCGGATTACGGGGGTGGCAGCGGGAGAGTCGACGCATCGATAACCAAAAACCCCTGGCCGCACCGTATTTGGTGATCGCCTCGACAGCGTATTGAGAACAGGTCGGCGTGAAACGGCAATGCGTGCCCATCATCGGGCTGATCGCATATTGGTAAACTTTGACGAGGTATATCAGGAGCCGAGACATCGTTTGGATTTATGCAGCAATCGAAGCAACTCTTCGCGTACTAGCAAGACATTGGTCCTGTCAAACGGTTTCATGATGCGCACAATAATATCCAATGACTGGATGTTTTGCTGGTTTGTACGAAACACTTCTCGTACCGTGCGTTTCGCCAGGTTGCGAGCTACTGCTGTGCGCAATTCCTTTTTCCCGACAACGATACCCAAACGCGCGTACATCAATTGATTGGGTTTGGCATAAACACGAACATAACTGCCGCTCTGCCCACACCGAAAATTGAAAACGGATGAATATTCATCCGTTTTCAGCAGTCGTGATTGTCTTGGGAAACGCCAGTCTTGCCTTTTAGCTACACTTGCATCGTTGGCTATAATCCTGGACTCAAACGGCGAGACGGGCACGACCTTTGGCACGGCGAGCCCGGATAACAGCACGGCCGCCTTTAGTTCTCATGCGAACGAGAAAGCCGTGGGTACGTTTGCGGCGAATAACGGAAGGTTGATAAGTGCGCTTCATGACAAACCCCAGGGAAAATGATTCTGTAAAACACGTAATTAGACAATTTTATTGTATTGTCTGTCAACCTGTAATTATCTTGACTACCTGTGGATAAGTTTGCCGCCGGGGGTTAGAATCTGCGTTCTGTGTTTTGTCCGGGTACGCGCTTCCCCGCGCTGCAACACTTCGTATGTGCCTCCAATTAATCCCCCGTATACATTTATGAATGAGTTTTGGCAGAGTTGCCTAAACCATCTAGCCGAGGATCTGCCACCGCAGCAGTTCAACACCTGGATCAAGCCCCTTAAACCGGCGCTAGACGAAGATTCTTTTCGGCTGCTGGCCCCCAACCGGTTTGTTCTCGACTGGGTAAAAGAAAAGTTTTTGGCGCGAATAGAAGTATTGGCGCTTGCTTACTTTGGTGAACCCAAAGAAATTAATCTCGGTCTAAGTGAGCAGGTAATTTCCTCTCCCATCTCCGCGCCACCAACGACATCTATAGTTGCGCCAGCAACAACTCCGGTCACAAACCCGCGTGAATCTCCCAATAAACGCCTAAATCCGACATTTACCTTCGATAGCTTCGTCACCGGCAAAGCCAACCAGCTTGCCCGTGCTGCCGCTATCCAGGTCGCAGAAAATCCGGGTACTGCATACAATCCACTATTTATTTATGGCGGCGTGGGTCTCGGCAAAACGCACCTGATCCAGGCTATCGGCAATGTGGTGCACGCCTATAACCCTGAAGCGCGCATAAGCTATATTCATGCCGAAAACTATGTATCTGATGTGGTGCGTGCCTATCGACACAAAACCTTCGATGATTTCAAGCGACATTATCATTCATTGGATTTGCTGCTGATTGACGATATTCAGTTTTTCAGCGGTAAAGGCCGCACTCAGGAAGAGTTTTTCTACGCATTCAATGCACTAATCGAGGCGCGCAAGCAGGTCATCATTACCTGTGACACCTACCCCAAGGAAATTGCTGGTATGGAAGATCGCTTAAAATCCCGTTTTGGCTGGGGTTTGACGGTCGCAATCGAACCACCTGAACTGGAAATGCGCGTGGCGATCCTGCTTAAGAAAGCTGCAGCCGAGGGCGTTACACTGGAAGAAAACATCGCGTTTTTTATAGCCAAACAGGTGCGTTCCAATGTGCGTGAACTGGAGGGTGCGCTTAAACGTGTGTTTGCCTATGCCCGGTTTTCGGCTCGAAACATCTCGCTGGATCTGGTAAAAGAATCACTGAAGGACCTGCTCGCGGTACAAAGCCGTCAGGTATCCATCGAAAATATCCAGAAAACCGTGGCTGATTTCTACAAAATTAAAGTTGTTGAGATGTACTCGAAGAAACGCACCCGATCTCTGGTTCGTCCGCGCCAAATGGCCATGTCTCTGGCAAAAGAATTAACCTCTCTGAGCCTGCCTGATATTGGAGAAGCGTTCGGTGGTCGTGATCACACCACGGTTTTGCATGCATGTCGTAAAATCATCGAACTCAAGGAACAGGATGCCACTATGAGCCGTGAATATGCGTTGTTGTTGCAAGTGCTAACAAGTTAGGGACTAAATGTGCACAATATGTGGATAAGTCGAGGTTTTTTACCAAAAGAAAACTTATCCACAATTTGTCGATAACTCATACTGGCTTAAACCACGTATTAAAAAACACAGTAATTTATTGATTATAAATAATAATTTGCACTTATCCAGAATATACCCCATCCTTAACTATTACTATTAAGGTTATATATGTTATTACTAGAAGCTGAACGTGATGCGTTGCTTTTGCCGTTGCAAGCCGTTACCGGGATAGTGGAAAAGCGCCATACACTCCCCATTCTGTCGAACGTATTGATTGAAAAAAATGCGGGGTTGCTGGCCATGACGGCGACGGATCTGGAAATCCAGATCCGAACTTCTACCCAGGCAAGTGCAACCGAAGACAATTTTGCTATTACTGTATCAGCCAAAAAATTGCAGGATATTTGCCGTGCGCTTCCGGACAAAGCGCATATCCGCCTTGAGGCCAATGACGAGCAAATACAAATCAAGGCAGGGAAAAGCCGTTTTAATCTGCAAACATTACCCGCAGCAGATTTTCCGGTGATCGAGTCAAGTGGCGAAATGGAAAGCCGTGCCAGCCTTCCACAAAAGATACTCAAACATCTGATTGCACGGGTCCAGTATGCGATGGCGCAACAGGATATCCGCTATTATCTTAATGGCATGTTGTTGGTATTGAATGGAAAAACCATCATGCTAATTGCTACAGACGGCCACCGGTTGAGCTTGGCATCTGCGGAACTGGAACAAGAAAGCGTGCCCCAGGAAATTATAGTTCCACGCAAAACCGTACAGGAATTAGGAAGGCAGTTAGCAGACAGTGATGACCTGATTCATATTGAAATCCGCAGAAACCAGGTGGCTTTCAACTTCGCCAGGATAGAGCTAGTCTCCAAAGTAATTGAAGGTAAATTTCCTGATTACAATCGAGTAATTCCCAGCAACCACACTAATGTGCTGGAGGTTGCACGGTTGCCGCTGTTGCAGGCATTGCAACGAGTAGCCATCCTCTCTAACGAAAAATTCAGAGGCGTTCGCCTGATACTGAACCAGAGAGAATTACGCATTGTCTGTAACAACAATGAACAGGAAGAAGCGCAGGAAGAATTGGAAGTCGATTATCATGGGGAAGCCCTGGACATCGGCTTCAACGTCACATATTTGCTTGATGCATTGAATAATTTATCGTGTGACACAGTTCAATGTCTGTTTGGCGACGCTAACAGCAGTATGTTATTGATTCTGCCGAATGATGCCAGCTTCAAATATGTCGTGATGCCGATGCGTATCTAATCTTGATGTTTCACGTGAAACACCGCCCAATGCAAAGAAAGCGCCAGCCATGAGTAATGATTACGATTCCAGTAGTATCAAAATCCTGAAAGGACTGGATGCGGTGCGCAAGCGTCCTGGTATGTATATCGGGGACACTTCCGATGGGACCGGCTTGCACCACATGGTATTTGAGGTACTTGATAACGCAATTGATGAGGCGTTAGGCGGGTATTGCGATGATATCAAGGTCGTTATCCATACTGATAATTCAGTTTCGGTGGCTGATAACGGACGTGGCATTCCTACTGATATCAAACAGGACGATGAATTCAAGCGCTCGGCGGCAGAAATAGTAATGACCGAGTTGCATGCAGGTGGGAAATTTGACCAGAATTCCTACAAAGTATCAGGGGGGCTGCACGGAGTCGGTGTTTCCGTGGTGAATGCTTTGTCTGACTGGCTTAAACTGCGCATCTGGCGTAATGGAAAAATGCATCAGATGGAGTTTCATCACGGCGTGGCCGTCGCTCCTCTGATTGAGATAGGCCCGTCAGAGCGTCATGGAACTGAAGTGCATTTTATGGCTTCGATAGAGACATTTGGGTTGGTTGAATATCACTACGATATCCTCGCTAAACGTATTCGTGAGTTATCGTTCCTGAACAATGGGGTCAAAATAGAACTCGTTGATCAGCGTGACGGAAAAAGCGAGAATTTCGCCTTCTCGGGTGGCGTGATGGGTTTTGTGCAGTACATGAACCGTTCCAAGAGCGTGCTACACCCGCACATTTTTCATGCGGTGGGCGAAAAAGACGGCATGATCGTAGAGGTTGCCATGCAGTGGAATGACTCCTACGCGGAAACCGTACAATGTTTTACCAATAATATCCCACAGCGCGATGGTGGTAGCCATCTGACCGGTTTGCGTACCGCAATGACGCGCACTCTTAACCAGTATATCGAGCAAAGTGAACAGGCAAAAAAAGCCAAGGTAGAGACTGGTGGTGATGATATGCGCGAAGGTTTGACCTGCGTGCTTTCAGTCAAGGTGCCAGAACCCAAGTTTTCGTCACAGACCAAGGATAAACTGGTGTCATCCGAAGTGCAGCCAGTCGTGTCGGAGATAGTCAGTCAGAAATTGAGTGAATTTTTGCTGGAAAACCCGAACGACGCGAAAATTATCTGCGGAAAAATCGTAGACGCGGCACGTGCCCGCGAGGCGGCCCGGAAGGCCCGGGAAATGACCCGGCGCAAAGGCGTTCTGGATGGCATGGGTCTACCTGGCAAGCTTGCCGATTGTCAGGAAAAAGATCCTGCACAGTCCGAAATCTATCTGGTAGAGGGTGATTCTGCCGGCGGGTCAGCCAAACAGGGACGTGACCGTAAGTTTCAGGCGATTCTGCCGCTCAAAGGCAAGATTCTTAATGTGGAAAAAGCGCGTTTCGACAAGCTCATTTCCAGCCAGGAAATCGCCACCCTGATTACTGCGCTCGGCACGGGGATCGGCAAGGATGAGTACAACGCAGACAAGCTGCGTTATCACCGCATTATCATCATGACCGACGCGGATGTGGATGGCTCCCATATCCGTACCTTGCTACTCACTTTTTTCTATCGCCAGATGCCAGAACTGGTGGAACGCGGCCATATTTACATTGCACAGCCACCGCTATACAAGGTTAAGCATGGTAAAACCGAGCGCTATCTCAAGGATGAGCATGAGTTGAAGGGGTTTCTGCTTGCGGAGGCGATCAAGGATGCGCGACTAATTACTGCAGAACAGAACGGCAGTGAAATCAACGGCGAGGCTCTGGAAAACATCGCAAAGTCCTACCTGCTGGCAGAAGCGGTTATTGAGCGCATGAGCCGCCTGATTGATGGTGCGGTGATGCACGCACTGATGGATATCGCTCCGGTCGGCCTCGGCAATGCAGACGAGGCACAGCGGGCAGCATCTGCGCTGGAAGCCGCGGTACGGGATCCGGCAGTTGAAATCAGAGCAGAGTATGACGCTGAGACCGAGCAACATACACTGAAAATTCTGCGTCGCCATCACGGCAACATTCAGGCTACGCGTCTGGATGCTGATTTCATTGCCAGCGGCGATTATGCACAAATCCGCGATACCAGTCAGGTGCTGCAACACCTGCTGGGCGTGGGCGCCCGCGCCATGCGGGGTGAAAAGGCGCAACCGGTATCAAGCTTCAAGGAAGCTTTGGAATGGATGCTCAACGAAGTCAAACGCGGTCTGGCGATTCAGCGCTATAAAGGCCTGGGTGAGATGAATCCGGCCCAACTATGGGAAACCACCATGGATCCCACTGTGCGCCGCCTGATGCGTGTGCAGATTGAAGACGCAATCACCGCCGACGAAATTTTCATTACCTTGATGGGCGATCAGGTAGAACCCCGTCGCGCTTTCATCGAGACCAATGCGCTGGGCGTGCGCAACCTCGACGTTTGAACGCACCTAGCTGCATTACAGAATTAACATCCAGGCGTGTTCAATAACCCCGGCCCAGCCGTTATCAAGGCACTTTTGCAACGAGCGCGCAGCATCGCCGTGGTGGGGCTATCGCCACAGCCCAGGCGCCCAAGTTACAGTGTGGCACGTCGCATGCAGCAGTTTGGTTATCGCGTGGTACCGGTCCGGCCAATGGTGGAGGAGGTGCTGGGGGAGAAAGCCTACGCCAGCCTGACCGAAGTGCCTTTTCCTGTGGATATGGTCAACGTGTTTCGTGCGGCGGAGCACGTGCCTCAGCTGGTGGAAGAGTGTATCCAGATAGGCTGTCCGGCAATCTGGATACAACAGGGCATTGTCAATGAGGAAGCCGCTCAATGTGCTAATCAGGCGGGCCTGATCGTGGTCATGGATCGCTGTATTTATCGAGATTACCTTGAGTTGATGGTCTGAGACGCAAACAGGATGAAACTACGCTTTAACAAAATGCACGGCGCAGGCAATGATTTTGTCGTGTTCGATGCCATCAACCAGCGTGTTGAGCTGAGCGCCGAGCAGGTACGGTTCATTGCCGACCGCCATTTCGGCGTCGGTTGCGACCAGCTACTGCTGGTGGAGCGCCCCACCCGGAATGACGCCGATTTTCGTTACCGTATCTTTAACGCCGATGGCGGCGAGGTAGAACAATGCGGCAATGGCGCGCGCTGCTTTATGCGTTTTGTGCATGATAAAAAACTCTCCCAACAAAGCGAAATAAGCGTCGAGACCGCTTCCGGGATCATCCGGCCGCGCCTTGAAGCAGACGGACGGGTTACCGTCAATATGGGTGCACCGCACTTTGAACCAGACCAAATACCATTCATAGCGGACAAGTGTGCACTAACTTATGAACTTGCACTGGAGGGCGAGACGGTCGAGATTAGTGTCTTGTCCATGGGCAACCCGCACGCCGTGCAATACGTGGATGACATAGACACTGCACCTGTCGCAAGACAGGGGCCACAAATCGAGGCACATCCGCGCTTTCCCAATAAGGTGAACGCGGGCTTCATGCAGATTGTGGATCGCCAGAATATCCGTCTGCGCGTGTATGAGCGAGGCGCAGGCGAAACCCTGGCGTGTGGCACAGGTGCGTGCGCAGCCGTAGTAGCAGGTATCCGCCGGGGTTTGCTGGACGCCACGGTGCACGTGGTTATGCGCGGGGGTCTGCTTACTATCCACTGGGCGGGGGCAGACGCGACGGTATGGATGACCGGCCCCGCGGCGAATGTATTCGAAGGTGAAATTGAATTAGGATAAGCACATGCAGACAGAAGACATCGCCCGCTATCTCGCGGGCCACCCCGAATTTTTTGACCAACATCCGCATTTGCTGACGGATATACGTGTCAGCCATCCGTTTGATGGACGTGCTGTATCCATCGCCGAGCGTCAGATTCTCAATCTGCGCGAAAAATATAAGCTGCTGGAAACAAAGCTGGCGGAACTGATTGAATTCGGTGAAGAAAACGACGCCATCTCGGAAAAAATGCACCATCTGGCACAAGCTTTGATGTCGGCACGCGAATTGCCCACGCTGCTGCAAGTGCTCAAGCTTAATTTACACGACGATTTTGGCATTCCACATACAGCACTGCGCATTTGGCAGGGCACGGCGGCGTTGCCGGAGTTTGCGGCCGTATCCGAAGCCGCCAAAGACTGGGCGGCACAAACCAGCCAGCCGCATTGCGGTACCTTGCCGATGGAAGAAATGGCTGACTGGTTTGCTGGCGACAGCCATTCGCGCTCGTTTGCAGCCGTGCCATTGAAGGCCGAACATAGTATCGGCGTTCTGGTGCTAGGCTCGGAAGACGCACAACGTTTTTACCCGAAAATGGGCACGCTCTACCTGCAGCGCCTGGGCGAACTGCTCGCCGCCGCACTACAGCGCCTGCTGCCGTGACTCCGGCTGCCCTGCTCGAAGCTTATTTGAGGCATCTAGGCAGCGAGCGAGGCCTGTCCCGCCATACGCTGGAAAACTACGCGCGCGATTTGCGCGTGCTGTTTGTAAAAATAGGCGACACCGGGCTGGACTCCTTGCAAGTCCGGGATATCCGTCGCGTGCTCGCAGGGCTGCATGCGCAGGGCCTGTCGGGCAAAAGCCTGGCACGCACGCTCTCCGCCTGGCGCGGCTTTTATCATTATCTGGCGAAGCGTCATGGATATAGTCACAACCCCTGTGAAAGCCTGCGCGCGCCGAAATCTCCAAGGGCTCTGCCCAAGGCTCTGTCGCCAGATCAAACCCAGCATCTGCTCGAAGCGCAGCCGGACACGCCACTGCATATGCGTGATCTGGCGATACTGGAACTATTTTATTCCTCCGGCCTGCGTCTCTCGGAACTGGCCGAACTCAAGCTTGCCCAGCTCGATTTGATTAGTGGCGAAGTAACGGTTACCGGTAAAGGCAACAAGACCCGTATCGTGCCCGTGGGTATGCGCGCGGTGCAGGCGTTGACTCAATGGCTGGCACAGCGCCCGACGGGCACAGACCATGTCTTTCCGGGGCGCGGTGGTGCTCACCTGGGTCAGCGTGCCATCGAATTACGTCTGAAGCTGTGGGCAACGCGCGCCGGGCTGGAAGTCAACGTTCACCCCCACGTGCTGCGTCATTCCTTCGCCTCCCACCTGTTGCAATCTTCGGGCGATCTGCGAGCAGTACAGGAAATGCTTGGACATGCCAGCATCAGCACGACACAGATATATACCCGGCTGGATTTCCAGCATCTGGCCAAAGCTTACGACGCAGCTCATCCCCGTGCCAAACGTAAAAGCTGAGCGCGTCACCATCGGCCACTCAACTGGCTGGTAAAACCGCGTGGGCACACGGCTAGGTTTACTGCCTGGGTGAAGCAACTGCGGCGGACGTTACAGCTTGTCCAGGGACTTTCATCACGCCACATCGTGCCCCCGCTTGACGGCATTCATGGCGAGAGTGCGTATCAAGGCAATAGAATTGCATTCCGAATTCTGCCCAGATAACCTGCAGCAAGATTGCAAGTAAAAAAACCGGTGAACCAATCCGGTAAATCAGGAAATCAAACACCATGTTCACCGAACCCATACCCGTAACCCTGCTTACCGGATTTCTCGGTAGCGGCAAAACCACACTGCTCAATCAGCTGATCCAGCAGTTGCCGCGCACCGCCATTATCATGAACGAATTCGGCGAAATCGGACTGGACCATCAATTGCTGCAAAAAACCGATGGGCCACTGGCGTTACTGCAAGGTGGCTGCATCTGCTGCACCGTCGTCGGCTCACTGTCGCCTACGCTAAAAAACTTGTTCATGGCTTCCAGCCGGGGGGAAATACCCGCCTTTGAACGCGTAATTATCGAAACCACCGGCATTGCCGACCCTGCACCTATCCTCGATACCCTCATCAACGAACGCTGGATTGCCGCTCGTTTCCAGCTAAACAGTGTAGTGACCACGGTGGATGCGGTGCTCGGGGAACAACAATTGGACAGCTACTTTGAAGCGGTTAAACAAGTCGCGGTGGCTGATCGTCTGCTGCTCACCAAGACCGATCTGGTCGCAGATGGCGCCGCCACTGCATTGTGCGCCAGGCTGGAAACACTCAACCCGGCAGCACCCATATTGACCGTGCAGCAAGGTCAGGTTGACGCAGCACAGATTCTCAACGCCGGTCTGTATGACCCAGCCAGCAAAACCAGCAATGTCACCCAATGGCTGAACGAAACCCGCTACCGGCCGGTGGCAGCAACCACCCTGCTGGGCAAAGCGCGCGCCGAAGCGCCGGTGCACGACAACCGCATTCGCGCGTTCAGCGTCACCTTCGATGAACCCATGGAGTGGATGGGCATTTATGCCGCCTTGCAAATGCTCCTGAACTTCCGCGCCAAATCGCTGCTGCGCATGAAAGCAATCGTGAATCTGATGGGCAAGGATAAACCTACCGTATTGCACGCGGTGCAACACGTGCTCTATCCGCCCGCAGAGCTGCCGGAATGGCCGGATGACAACCGCCATAGCCGCTTCGTGTTTATCGTCGCAGACCTTGACGCAGAGCTGGTGCCGCAAATCCTGCGGGAATTTAATGATGCCTACGCGGGCGGACTGCTGCCCTCGCCGCGCGCTGTTGAATAAATAAATTTGTGCGCTATCTTCGCCGGTATACAGGCATTTTGCCGGATACGTGCGGAGACTCGTCGCTTCCGCGAGCGGTGGCCGTGTGAGCAATTGCGTGGACAGGCGTGACCGGAAGCCTGCTTCGGGTGCGTTCGTGCGCTTGATATTTGTTATGCTTAGCGCCTATTATTGAAACAAGGTTTGAATACAGGCAGGTCATCACTTCTCGATACATCTCCCACGACCGCAGCGCGAGCGTTAGCAAGGTACCTTAAATTGGATTTTTCGTTTTTTCGCAAAGACAAGAATAAGCCGGAGCCCGCCAAAAAATCAGGCAAAGCTGCAGCGATAGAGGCCATTAATCAAGCGCCGCTTACCGAGGAGCAGTTTGATTCCGCCCCCGCGCACGGTGGAATTGATGTGGTGGAAACCGGCGCCAAACTTGCGCCTGGCATCGAGGAAGCGGCCATGCTCTACGCCAGCGACCGAGCCAATGAGGCCATTGCCTTGCTCAAAACGCACCTTGCCGGTGCGGACCCAGCGGACGCGCAATGGCGCATGTTGTTTGACCTGTACCGGGTGACCCAGCAGCGTGACGCATTTGAGCAATTGGCGCTGGATTTCGCAGTGCAATGCGAAACTTCGCCTCCTGTGTGGGTAGACGCTGACGCGGTAAAACAACCCGGTAAAAACACTGTTGCCGATGCAATGAAGTCGAGCGGTCAGCTGTTCAGCCTCAAAGGCAGTCTTGACGAAACCAGTGCCGACCGCATTGCGCTGCTGCAGAGCGCAGCAGCGCAAGGTGCAATCCAGCTCGATCTGTCCGGCATCAATGCGATCAATGCGTCTGGCAGCCAACTGCTCAAGGATGCGCTCTCGCACCTGCAAAAAAAACGCGCCCAGCTACAAATTGCCAGTGGTGCGTTGATCAGCCTGCTCCAGCACAATATCGAGGATGCCGGTCAGCACGAGCCTGCGCACTGGTTGCTGTTATTGCAGTTGTACCAGTTGCAAGGCAAACAGGCAGAATTTGAAGACCTCGCAGTAGATTACGCAGTGCGTTTTGAAGTTTCTCCCCCGTCCTGGGAAACCCCGGGCACAGTGGCACAGAGCATTGCCCGGGTAACCCCCGCCGAAGCTGCCGAATATGTTGGTGCCAATGGTTTTTCCATGCATGGCGTGATTAATGGCGGCAGTATTGCGGTTTTTGATGAATTTCGGACATTTGCTGCTACCCGCAGCGAAGTCGAGCTGGATCTGGCAGATGTGCAACGCGTTGAATTCGCCAGTGTAAATCTGTTCATGGATGCGTTGATGAGCCTGCTGCAAGCAGGTAAACATGTGCGCATCGTCGGTGGCAATGAAATGGTCAATGTCGTCCTCATCGTCATGGGCGTGGATCAGATGGCTGAAGTAGTGCGGCGCAGGGCCAATTAAAAACAAGCGCCGGATATTGATAGCACGGGGTTGAGAAACAGACAGTCGACCCCCACCTTGTTTCCCATCGTATCCTCTCGTCCATCGCAAGAAAAACTCGCCAGTCATTACAGAAAGCTAATTCATGGAGCAATATCGCGGCACCACCATTCTTTCGGTACGGCGCGGCAACCAGGTCGCGCTGGGTGGAGACGGTCAGGTTACCCTGGGCAATATTGTCATCAAGGCCACCGCACGCAAGGTGCGTCGCCTGTATCAGGAAAAAATTCTGGCCGGATTCGCCGGCGGTACTGCAGACGCCTTTACCCTGTTCGAGCGCTTTGAAGCCAAACTCGACCAGCACCAGGGCAATTTGCTGCGCTCAGCCGTCGAGCTGGCCAAGGACTGGCGCACCGATCGCATTCTGCGTCGCCTGGAGGCTATGCTGGCCGTGGCTGATAGCGAGCACTCGCTTGTCATTACCGGCAATGGCGACGTACTGGAGCCGGAATACGGCATTGTCGCTATCGGTAGTGGCGGCGCCTATGCTCAGGCCGCTGCACGCGGGTTGCTGGAAAACACCGAGCTGCACGCGCGCGACATCGTCGCCAAGTCCCTGGCAATTGCCGGCGACCTGTGCATCTATACCAACCAGAATCATGTAATCGAAGTGCTGGAATAACCCATGTCCCAGATGACCCCGCAAGAAATCGTCCACGAACTCGACAAGCACATCATCGGCCAGGGCGCGGCCAAGCGCGCCGTTGCCGTTGCCTTGCGCAACCGCTGGCGGCGTGCCCAGGTGGCGGAACCGCTGCGTCACGAGATCACCCCCAAAAATATCCTGATGATCGGCCCCACCGGGGTCGGCAAGACCGAAATCGCGCGGCGCCTGGCACGGCTGGCCGATGCACCGTTCATCAAGGTGGAGGCGACCAAATTCACCGAAGTCGGTTACGTTGGGCGCGACGTCGATTCCATCATTCGCGACCTGATGGAGACCGCGATCAAAGACCTGCGTGAGCAGGACATGGCCAAGCACAAAATGCGCGCCGAAGACGCCGCCGAGGAACGCATTCTCGATGCCTTGTTGCCGCCGGCGCGCGACGTTGCCTATCAGCTTGGTGTGGAAACCAGCGCCAAACCGGAAGATTCCGCCACGCGTCAGAAATTTCGCAAGATGCTGCGCGAAGGTGCATTGGATGAAAAGGAAATTGAAATCGAAGTCGCCGCCATGCAGGCTACTGCGCAGATTTTCGCTCCGCCCGGTATGGAAGACCTGACCAGCCAGATCCAGGGCATGTTCCAGAACATGGGTGGTGGACGGCGCAGAACCCGCAAGTTGAAAATTGCCGAGGCGATGAAGCTCATCACCGAAGAGGAAGCCGCGCAAATGGTGAACGAGGAGGATATCAAACAGCGCGCGCTGGCCAGCGTCGAGCAGAACGGCATCGTGTTCCTCGACGAAATCGACAAAATTACCAGCCGCAACGAAGCCGGCGGCGGCGGCGAAGTCTCGCGCCAGGGCGTGCAGCGCGATCTGTTGCCGCTGGTAGAAGGCACCACTGTCACCACCAAGTACGGCATGGTCAATACCGATCACATTCTGTTCATCGCCAGCGGCGCGTTCCATCTGGCCAAACCGTCGGACCTCATTCCTGAGCTGCAAGGCCGCTTTCCTATCCGTGTCGAGCTCACCTCGCTGGCAGTGAGTGATTTTGAAGCGATCCTCACCGCCACCGATGCCTGTCTGACACGCCAGTACCAGGCCTTGCTCGCCACCGAGGGTATAGAAGTCAGCTTCACCGCGGACGGCATCCGGCGCCTCGCCGAAATCGCTTTCCAGGTCAACGAAACCACCGAAAATATCGGGGCACGGCGCCTGCATACCGTCATGGAACGGCTGCTGGAAGACGTTTCCTTTGAGGCCGGCAAGCACAGCGGTCGGCAAGTCAGCGTGGATGCGGCCTTTGTCGATGCGCGCCTGAAGAATCTGGCGGTGAGCGAGGATCTGGCGCGTTACGTGTTGTAGCCATCGCACCGATCAATGCTGTGCTGCGTTTGCCGGGTTCATGCGCTTTTGTGACACTGCAATTCAAAGACATGAACAACCCGCCATAAATCTTCAATATGACGCTATAAAAAGCGCCATTCGTCGGCTATGGCACATCTCGGTAGAATGCTGGATCAATCCATAGACTCAGGAGACCAGCATGGCCACCCGCGATACCCTTACTGCTAAAGAGGCATCCTGCAGCAGCCCGGAAGACTGGGCCGCCCTGGCGCATGAGGCGCTGGCCGAGCCGGCCGACGCAGAATACGCGAAAAAGCTGGTGGATGACATTGCTGATGATTGCCAGTTCACCAAAGACCTGGTGGCGGTCGCCACCGTGTACAAGGCGCTGGGAGATGATACGCAAGCGGCCGAACTGATGCAGCGGGCCGAGGACTATTGCATGAGCGGCGAGGAGCAAATTGCATTGGCCGAAGGCAAGTTCAGGGTGCTGGGCGACAAGACGGGGGCGATTGCCGCTTACGAACAGGCGTTGAAGGAGACCGCCAACGTCGCGCCGCTGCTGGAATTGGCGAAAACCGTGCTGAAGGTGATCGGCGATAAAGACTTCGCCAAAAAAATCTACGCCAAGGCAGAGGCCAAGGCGGAAACTGTCGCTGCCCGTGCCGCCGAATACGTCAAACTGGGTCAGGCTGCCGCCGCCGACCTGGGCGAGCCGGCGTTTGTAGCCGAATTGTACGAGCGTGCCGCAGCCAAGCTTAGCGCGCCGGCCGATCTGCTGTTGCTGGCCAATTCCATGAACGACCCGATGCGCGCCAAGCCGCTCTACACCAAGGTGCTGGAAGGCAGCAGCGACGTGCAAAGCCTGGCCAAGCTGCTGGAAGCCGCGCAGGCCGCCAACGACGCAGGCTTCGTCAAGCTCATCCTGGAAAAAATGGCCGGACTGGCCACCACTACGCCAGAACTGCTCTCGCTCACCGACGGCTTCATGGCGGTGGGCGATGCCGCCAACGCCAGCAAGACGCTGGACGCCGCCGAGGACAAGGTCACCAGTGCAGATGAAATGCAGAAAGTGGTGGACGCCACGGCCCGCCATTTTCCTGAAGATACGGCCCGCCTGGAACGCGGCAGGCAAAAGCTGGAAAAACGCATCGCCAACCAGGCGCGTTACGTCGAATTCCAGACCCTGGAAAACGCCTTGTCCAGCGTCAAGGCCACACTGCACCTGGCTGAACGGGTGGCCGTCGAATTGGCCGACCCGTTCTATGCCGCCAAACTACTCGATCGCGCGGAAAAAATGCTGGCGGAGGAGCCATTCCAGTTCAGCCGCACCCAGCCGCTGATCGTGGCAGTAGACAAGCATACCGATGACACCGCCTGGCTGGCGCGCCTGCTGGATGAATCGGCCGCCAAGACGACCGATTTCATCTGGTTCAAGGAAATCGTTCACACCGCTGCGCATCTGCCGCAACACGCCGAGCTTGGCCGCGAAAAGGCGCGCACCTATCTGAAAGACTGGGAAGCCAGGCTCAAGGGCAGTCATGCCGGTGTGTATGACTACACCAAGCTGGCGCAAGCCGTGATCGCCGATCTCGGCGATGCAGCTTGGGGTAATGCGCTGCTCAACGAGGCCAAAACCCGCGCTCAGGATCATTACGCCCTCGCCCATATTGGCCAGCTTACCGCCCAGGCGGGCGATGCCGCCGGCGCTGAAGCCCTCTACCTGCAAGCCGCCGCGGCCTGCACTTCTGGCGTAGCCTGTGTGCAGTTGCTCGATCGCCTCAAATCCTATGAACTTCCTAAAACCCAGTTGCACAAGATTTATGAAGCCTGCGGCAAAGCCCTCACCGCCCCTGCCGACAAGCTGCGCTGGGTGGAAGGCATCAGTGAAGGCTTCCGCGACAATGCATGGGCCGCGCAGGCGTATGGCGAAATGGAGGGGCAATTTACCGGCGCAGACAAAGCGCGCTTCCATCAATCACGCATGAGCCGGGTGGGGGATGAGTTTTATCCTTACCGCCGACATGCAGCATAAAATGACACATCCGGCACGTGCAGGTAATCTTGCAGACATGACAGCACATCTTCAATACTGCGCTGCACAATCCTTACCTCAACGACTGTGGTTGTGGAAACTATCCACCGCTGCGGTCGCTTTCTATTGATTTAATTCAGAAAACAATCGCGGGTCTTGCTGCGATTGTTTTGCCCGCCCATTGACCCGCATCTTCATCGAAAGGGTCTTTTGTGGCAAATTCATTGAAGCATGATGCGATCCAGCGCCATGCAGTAACGGGCGGACTGTTCGCGCTGCTGGCAGCGGTTGGTTTCTCGGCCAAGGCTATTCTGGTCAAGCTGGCGTATGCGGATCATGTGGATGCAATTACCCTGCTGGCGTTGCGCATGACGTTCTCTGTGCCAGCATTTCTGGGTGTTGCGCTATGGGTAAACAACAACAAACAGCACGCCGCGTTGAACCGCCGCGACTGGTTTGCGGTGTTGGCGTTGGGGCTGACGGGTTATTACCTCGCCAGCTATCTGGATTTTCTTGGCTTGCAGTACATCTCGGCGGGGCTGGAGCGACTGATCCTGTTCCTCTATCCGACCATGGTCGTGGTGCTGACCGCGTGGCTGTCCCGGCTGCCCATCAAACCGCGCGAAAAATTCGCGCTGATATTGAGTTATGCCGGTATTGCGCTGGTCTTCGTACATGATGTGGGAATGCGCGAAAACGGCGTATTGAACGGCGCATTGCTGGTATTTGGCAGTGCGTTGGCCTATGCGATCTACCTGATCGGCGCGAATCACAGTATTGCGCGCATCGGCGCTACCCGCTTTACAGCCTACGCAATGACAGTAGCCAGCGCCGCCAGCATCGTGCAATTTGCAATAACGCATCCGCTGAATGGTTTGATATTAAGCGAGCGAGTGTATTACCTGGGGCTGGCGATGGCAGTATTTTCTACCGTGCTGCCCGCATTTTTGCTGTCAGCCGCAATGTGCCGCATTGGCGCCGGCAAAACAGCGCTGATTGGCGCAATAGGGCCGGTGTCCACGATCTATTTGGCCTGGGCGTTTCTTGGTGAGGGGGTATCTCTCACCCAGATTACCGGCTCGGTGCTGGTGCTGGCGGGCGTACTGGCAATCAGCATCAAGCGCAGTAGGCGTTGAGATGAGAGGCTGCGTTTACCGGCGTACTGGGCGCTTCGCCAGCTTGCGCTGCAACGTGCGCCGGTGCATGTTCAGCGCACGCGCAGTGGCGGAGATGTTGCTGTCATTTTCACTGAGCACGCGCTGGATGTGTTCCCATTCCATGCGTTCCACCGAGGCTGGTTGCGAATTTAATTCCACATGGGCATCGCCGCCGCCGCGCTGTAGGGCTGCTACGATTTCGTCGACTTCAGCGGGTTTGGCGAGGTAGTGTGTGGCGCCGAGCTTGATCGCTTCGATGGCGGTGGCAATGCTGGCGTAGCCGGTGAGCATGACGATGCGGGTGTGTTCATCAAGCTGTTTCAGGCGTGCCACCAGTTGCAAACCGGATTCACCGGGCATTTTCAAGTCCACCACGGCGTATTCGGGCGGGTTTTGTTCGGCCAATAGCAGCGCTGTAGCAACATTAGCCGCGTTGCTGACCTTATAGCCGCGTCGGCTCAACGCCTGTGTCAATACTTCGCGAAAGGTGTCGTCGTCGTCGACCAGCAACAGGCTGGGGCAATCTGCGGTCATGGTGTGCGCGTCTCGTGCAAGGGCAGGCTCACTACGATGTGAGCGCCGCCGCCTTCGCGCGGCAGCATGCGCACGCTGCCGCCCAGACGCTCGATGGTGGCGTTGGCCAGAAACAAGCCCAGCCCGAACCCGCCCTGCTCCTGTTTCGTGGTAAAAAATACTTCGCCGGCACGGGCTGCTGCCTCGTGGTTAAAGCCTTGTCCGCGGTCGAGGATATCGAGCGTTAATGCCTGGCTATCCCAGCGTGCTCCCAGCTCTACCGCAAAGGGAGCGGCGTCTGCGGCGTTGTTGAACAGGCTGAGCAGCGCCTGGCCAAGCGTTGCCTCAGCCAGGATGAATGGTGCCGGGCGCGTGCCTTCCCAGCGAGTTTGCAGGCCAATCGTGGGGCGCATCAGTTGCCATTGCGCTACAAGTTCATCGAGATAAATGTCTACCGCCAGCAAGCGTGCGTCTTCGGCACGGCACGCCCCGCCTGTGGCCGTGAGCCGAGTGAGAATCGCTTTGCAGGCCGCGACCTGGTTGCGCAGGATGTGCAGGTTGGCAGCCAATGCCGGATTGCCGCCGTGTTCGTATTGCATCTCGCCAGCAACTACCGCCATGGTGGCCAGCGGGGTGGATAACTCGTGTGCGGCGCCAGCCGCCAGGCTGCCCAGCGCCACGATCTGTTCGTTGCGCAAGCCGGTCTCGCGCGCCTCGGCCAACTCACGCTCACGGCTTCGGATCGAGGCTGCCATGCGGCCAATGAAGAAGGCGATCAATACCGCGCTGGCAATGAAATTGAGCCACATGCCCGCCACATGCAATGCAAAGGCCGCTGCGCCGTGCGGCATGTCCAGAGGCAGATAGAAAAACATCAGAAAGCTGTATGCGGCCACGCAAATCGCGGTCAGCGCCCAGGCATAGAGCACAGGCAAGGTAATGGCTGCGATGATGATGGGCAACAGATACAGCGAAACAAACGGATTGGTCGAGCCGCCGCTATAGAATAGCAGCACGGTCAGCGCCGTCACATCCACCAGCAATTGCGCGAAAAACTCCATGGCAGTGACCGGCCACGGTTGTGCCAAGCGCACCCAGGTCGCCAGGTTGAGCAGCGCAAGTAGCACTACCACCATCAGCATTGGCAGGAGCGGAAGCCGGATGTCGAGACCAAAGTTGACGCCGGTTATCGCCAGCGCCTGGCCGGCAATGGCATACATTCGCAGCACAAACAGACGACGCAACATGCCGGCGACGGGAACGGTGCGAAAACGGTTGATAAATGTCATGGCGTGCCATTGTACGCCGCCAGCGTGCCGGATCGCAGCGACAATTGGTCGCAGGCAAGGTGTGCGTTATGCCAGGTAAACTGGTTTCAAAATGAATTTTCAAAGGAAAAGCCATGCAATATTTCGTACGCATTATTCTGGCCGGAGTACTGATCGTGACAGGCGCGTCGCAGGCACTGGCGAACAGTTTGCGCGTAGGTGCGGCGGCACCCGCGTTCACCGTGAAGACCTTGGATGGGCGCGCTCTGAGCTTGGCTAGCCTGCACGGCAAGGTGGTGTTGCTGAATTTTTGGGCAACCTGGTGCCCGCCCTGCCGGGCAGAAATGCCCGCGCTGGAACGGTTCTACCAGCTGCACCGCAATGAGGGTTTGGAGATTATTGCTGTTAGCATGGAAGACCGCAGCGACGAAGCTAAAGTACGTACGGTAGCGGCAGCCTACACTTACCCGCTGGCGCTGATTGCCAACGCCGAGGTAGAAGACTATGGGCGCATCTGGCGTTTGCCGCTGACCTTTGTGATTGACCGCGCTGGGATGCTGCGCAAAAGCGACTGGTCAGGTGAGCAGCCCATCAGCGCAGCCAGCCTGGACGAATATGTTCTGCCTTACCTGAAAACGCCGGTCACAAACTGAAGTTCAGGCCCACCGAAGCGTTCCAGCGCGGTGCCAGCTGCAGACCTTCAACATACTGATACAGCGGCACCTGGATGAAGCCGTAAATTTTGGTGGACTTGCTGATTGCGGCAGTGATGCCTGGGCTCAGGTAAACCAGCCTGCCGCCGGTATTGTCAGGATCCGCGTTCAAGCCGGTATCGCGCTGGCGCGTTTGTGCATTGATTTGCAATTGCGGCACGATATTGCCGAATTCCATGTAACGCACGCCTGCATTCAGGTTGAGCGAATTGCCGGGACGAAACTCATCCTGTGTTTTGATGGGCGCCTGAAAAAGGCCCTGCGCAAACCAGTCCCAGCTTTTATTCAACATGCCATAGCGATAGACGCCGAGGATAATATCCGTGCTGCCGTTGCCCGGTTGCAGGCTGCGATCCAGCGGTGTGCCTGCGGACGGACCGCTGGAGAAGTTGTAATCATGCTTGCCGGTGGGTAATTTCAGCCCGAACTGGATACCGGTATCCCCTTCCGGAACAAAGCCCTGATAACGCGCAATCAGTTTGATGTCGCCCACGCTTTGGGTATGCGAGTAGGTGTTGTCGGTATCGCCCGCGCCCAGCGTGCTGTGGTTACGATCGATGTAGGGAAGCTGCAGGTTGAATCCCCATGCGCGACTGGGCGAATAATCAACCCCCAGCGTGTAGTAGTGATTGGTGGTTATTTGCTCGGTCTCCCCCACCGTGCCGTTGGCCAGCGCTGCTGCCACGTCGGCACTGCTGGCAGTGCCACTGCCATGGCGGAGCTGATTCTGGTTGATATAGTCGTAACGCAGATCCACCCGCAGCCCCGGTGTGCTTGATAGCCCCTGATTTTCCCAATCCGAACTCAAGGTGCACCCGCAACTGGAACACGCGAGTGCCGATACGGGCGTGAGCAGCGTGGCGCAGACGATCAGGTGGCAGATTTTTCTGGATTGGGCGGCCATCATGGAATATTCCCTATGTAGTTAGAATAGAATTTTTTGTTGGCCGGATATTAACTTGTCGGGCCGTGTGCGTGATATGTGACACGGTGTCGCACCCGCTTGATATGCGACAATTTGCCACGTTCAAAGCTGCTCCCTCGCTCTGCATAATGCGCGTATTTTCAGTTGAGGGAGTTGCGTCACATGAATCCAGCCCGTAAACGTCGCACCCTATATCTTGCGGCCAGCCTTGCGCTGCCCGCTCCGACCTTTGCCGACGAGTACCGGCTGTCTGACGTGACAGTGACGGCGCATGCCTACGGCACGACACTCGCGCGTAGCAACATTCCCGCTACTGGCCCGTCTGGAGACGACATTCACGATGCCGCCAGCTGGCTTAATCAGGCCGCTGGCGCGAGTGTGGTGTACAACGGCCAGCAAACCGGCATCGCGCAGCTGCATGGCTTGTTCAACGAGCGCGTGAAGGTGCGTGTGGACGGCATGGAAATCACCCCGGCCTGTCCCAACCACATGGACCCGCCGCTGCACTATGCACCCATAGATAGCCTGGGCAAGCTGGAGGTCATTGCCGGGATCACGCCGGTATCGCAGGGTGGCGACAGCATCGCGGGCACGGTGATTGCCGCATCCGCCGCGCCGCAATTCAACGACACGGCGGGCTATGAGCCGTTAACCAAGCTGCATGGCGGCTACGCGAGTGCTGGCGACGCGACTAACCTGGGTGTTGAGTTGGGCGCAGCGAGCCAGGACACGAGCCTGAGTTATCGTGGCGAGCGGCTGGATGCGAATGACTACGGCAGCCCTAACGGCACCGTGCGCGACACGGGTTACACCACCATGCGCCATGATGCGGTGCTGGCACGCAAAATCGAAACCGGCGAATTGCGCCTCGACGCCGGTCGCCACAGCACCCGCAACGCAGGCACGCCAGCGCTGCCAATGGACATGGCCAGGGATGATGCCGACAAAGTCGCGCTCGGCTACCAGGGCGATTTCGGCTTTGGTGCTGTAGAAGCGCGCGTGTACTGGCACGACATAGAACATTTGATGGATAACTATAGCCTGCGCCCCAGTACCGGGATGAAGATATTTGCACCGGCTACCAGCCGCGACACCGGCGTGACGCTGGCTACGCGCATTGGCAGCTCCAGGCTGGGGCTGGAATACCGCATGAATGACTTTAATTCCTATCAGCAAAATGTCACGACGGCGGCGCGACAGGACATGTTCCGCGACAGTTCGCGTGACCGGCTGGGCGTGTATGGCGAATGGCAAGGCGCGCTCGCAGCAGACTGGACATTGCAGGCAGGTGTACGCGGCGACATGGTAAGAATGGATACCGGCAACATTCTCTACGGCTACAGCCCCATCAGCAATGCCACGCGGCTGGTGCAAGCCGATTTCAACGTAATCAGCCACGCGCGCACCGATTACAACACGGATGTGACTTTGCTGGCGCGTTACACAGCCAGCCCAGTCAGCGTGTATGAGTTTGGCCTGGCGCAAAAGACGCGTTCGCCCAGCACGCTGGAGCGCTACCTGTGGTCATCGGCTCAATCCAGCGCCGGACAGGCCGACGGATACAGCTACCTGGGCAACATCAACCTCAAACCGGAGGTCTCGCACCAGATTAGCGTAGGCGTACAGTTGAAAACCGGTGCGTGGGCGTTCAAACCGGGCGTGTATTACAACCGCGTAAGCGATTACATTCAGGGAACCTCCACCGGCGTCATCCTGTCAGGCAAACCGGTGTTGCAATACCAAAACGTCAACGCCGAACTCTACGGTTTCGATGGCAGCGTGGCATACCAGCTCGACCAGAATATCGGTTTGGGCGGGATACTCAGCTACGTGCGCGGCAAAAATACCGATAATGGGGACAATTTGTACCGTATTGCTCCGTTGAGCGCCCGCTTGTATGCCGACTATCAAACTGGCGCCTGGAGCCACCGCGCTGAATTGAACCTGGCTGCCCGCCAGGACAAGGTATCTGCTTACAATCAGGAACAACCCACCAGCGGCTACGGCGTGGTCAACCTGCGCACGCGCTGGCAGGCAAACAAAAGCTTGCGCCTCTCAGCCGGGGTGGAAAACCTGTTTGACAAAGTTTATTACGACCATCTGGGCGGTATCAACCGCGTATTGGCCAGCAGCGTGCCGGTGGGCGGGCAGTTGCCCGGCATGGAACGCTCTTTTTACGCGGGTCTGGATTACGCCTGGTAAGTGGCCGCGACAATTCATTCCGCCTTGTGGCAGGGTATTTTTTGCCCGTCGCGCATTTTTATTGAACCGTTGCAAGGCTACAATCGGATGCCTGGATTTTAATTGAGGACGTCAATCATGAAACGATGTGCAATGTTGGGCTTGGCGCTGCTGGCACAGACTGCAATGGCTGCAGACGTGAAAGTGGAGAATGTCTGGATGCGCGCCACGGTACCGGGGCAACAGGTAGCCGGCGCTTACATGGACATTACCAGCCCGGAAAATGCCAGGCTGGTTGGCGTCCAGAGTCCGGCAGCCGGGAGCATGGAAATACACCTCATGCGGATGCATCATGGCGTGATGGAAATGCGCGAAATCAAGGTATTGCCGCTGCCCAAAGGCAAGACAGTGAAACTCGCGCCGGGCGGTTTTCACCTGATGCTGTTTGATCTCAAGCAGTCGTTCAAAACCGGCGAGACGGTACCGATCAAGCTCACCATTGAAACCGCGAACAAAAAACGTGAAACCGTGGAAGTCACTGCCCAGGTGCGCGACCTGAACGGCCAGATGATGCATTGAGACTCAGCGCGGCACCTCTGCCGATTGCATGCGCGCCTGAATGATAGCCGCGCGGTGCAGCAGGCCGCGTGCGTTGCGGTGGGCGTCGTAGTAGCGCGGGTTGGGTACCATTGCCGCAAGCTTGGCGGCCTGGGCCGATGTTAGCGCCGCTGCCGTAGTGCGAAAATAATAATGTGCTGCTGCCTGCGCTCCGAATACGCCGTTGCCCCACTCAATCACGTTCATGTAGATCTCCAGGATGCGGCGTTTGGACATCATTTTTTCCAGCATCACCGTGATGATCGCTTCCTCGAACTTGCGCCACGGTGTGCGGCTGCCCGACAGAAACAGATTCTTGGCGAGTTGCTGGCTGATGGTGGATCCACCGGCAACGATCCGGCCTTTTTTCAGGTTTTTTTCCGCGGCGAGCTGGATACCTTCCCAGTCAAAACCATCATGGCTGAGAAAGCGCGCATCTTCTGCCGCGATGAGTGCACGCTTGAGGTTGCCGGAGATCTGTGCGTACCGTACCCATTTGTGGCGCAGTTCGGCATCGGGGTTGTTCTGCTGCAGGATGTCCAGACGTTCATCCATGAATGCGCTGTTGGCTGGATTGTGATCCACCCACCACCACACGTGGCCGAAAATCCACAGCTGATAGCCCAGTACCAGTGCCAGTAGCGCCAGCAGCCCACGCCGTATCCATTTTCCCATTATGCGTGTTCGCGCAGCATCGCAATCACCGGCGCGGTCGCCGGGCGTAGCTTGTGCCAAACATAAAATGCTTCTGCTGCCTGCTCGACCAGCATCCCCAGCCCATCCGCGCACTGCCCTGCGCCGTGACTGCGGGCATGAGCGAGAAATGGCGTTTCGCCTTTGCCGTACATCATGTCATAGGCCAGGCTGTTTTGCGCGTAGATATTAGCAGGCAACGGCACCTGCTGGCCAGTCAGGCTGGCCGAGGTAGCGTTGATGACCAGGTCAAACTGCAAGCCGGCCAGCGCAGCATAATCGCATGCTTCCACCATGCCGTAGGGCGAAAATCGATGTTGCAGCACCAGCGCCTTTTCCACGCCGCGGTTGGCAATGACCAGTTGTGCCGGATGTTCGGCCAGCAGCGGCAAGGCTACGCCACGTGCCGCGCCACCCGCGCCCATGATCAGCACGCGTTTGCCGGCAATGGCAAAACCGAGATTGTGCGTGATGTCGGCCACCAGTCCGGCGCCGTCGGTATTATCGCCCTCGATACGCACGTCGGTAAATGTCAGGGTGTTGACCGCGCCCGCGAGCCGCGCGCGTTCGGATAGCCAGTCCGCCAATGCAAAGGCCTGTTCCTTGAACGGCACCGTCACGTTTACCCCGGCACCGCCCGCACGACGGAATGCATTTACCGTGGCAGTGAACCCGTCCAGCGGCGCGAGTAGCCGCGCATAGACGATATCCTGCCCCGTTTCGCGGGCAAAAGCAGCGTGAATCTGTGGCGATTTCGAATGCTCGATCGGGTTGCCGATAACGGCATAAAGGTGGGGCACGGCGGCTCACGGAAAATAAAACTGCGCCGATTTTACCGGAAATGGCGGACTAGCGATGCTTCCACGGTAATTCGACAGCTTTCCAGCCACAGCCTTGACCACGTCTGCCGTCCGCGCTCTTGTCGCCTTCGAAACCCTCCAGCACATTGTAGACCTCGGTATAGCCCGCGTTGTGGGCAACTACGGCCGCCTGGTGCGAACGCCCCCCGCTGCGGCAGATGAACATGACCAGCGCCTCTACGTCCACCTGCTGTTTGAGTTGCTGCACAAAGTATGGGTTGGGCACCCAGCCCGGATAGGCTTGCCACTCCAACTGCACTGTACCGGGAATCTCGCCTACCAGATCCCATTCCGCGTGCGAGCGTACGTCCACCAGGCGGGCACCGGGGGCATGGCACCAGATGAAATGTGCCTCGGTAGGCGTGAGTGCACCTGCATAAGACAACCCCGCCAGCTTGCCACGTTGTTGGGCGCGTTCCAGAATACCGCTGATGGTGGGCATGACAACTTCCTTATCACATATTGTAAATCCTGATTCCAGTATAGTCAGAATCGCGTTGAATAAGGCATACACGCGAACAGGTCAATGCCGGCACCAAGATGAGGCATCTTGGTGCCGGTGCGCCCCAAAATAGGGCGTATTTTTTGTTTCAGGGATGAAAGCGCTTGTGGCACAATTGTCAACTTGGGTGGCCGTTCATCCGGGCTGCCTGTCCGGCACCTGGTAATGCCAACATACATACGCCCTACCCGCTGCGAAGACCAAGGCATGGGTCCATTTTTGCTGGCATGTTTTCTGCTGCAACAGTGCCCCAGCGGAAGACGCATCTTTTTTATGCAAACGTAACTTAATGAGGAGATTTAAATGGCGGTAGCCGACGTAATGAAATTGGTCAAAGAAAACGATGTTAAGTTCGTTGACTTTCGTTTTACCGATACCCGTGGCAAAGAACAGCATGTAACCGTGCCAGTGAAACAGCTCAACGAAGAAAAATTCACTGACGGCCACGCCTTCGACGGTTCCTCCATCGCCGGCTGGAAGGGTATCCAGGCTTCCGACATGATTCTGATGCCGGATCCAGACAGTGCACGCATGGATCCGTTCATGGACGAATCAACGCTGCTCCTGACCTGCGACGTGATTGAACCAACCGATATGAAAGGCTATGACCGCGATCCACGCTCCATTGCCAAGCGCGGCGAGGCTTACCTCAAGTCCACCGGCATTGGTGACACCGCCTATTTTGGCCCTGAACCGGAATTTTTCGTTTTCGATTCCGTGAGCTGGCACACCGACATGTCCGGCACGTCGGTCAAAATCAATTCCGAAGAGGCCGCCTGGAGCTCCGGTGAAAAATACGAAGGCGGCAACATGGGTCATCGCCCCGGCGTGAAAGGCGGCTACTTCCCGGTCCCCCCCGTGGACAGCCTGCAAGACATCCGTTCCGCGATGTGTCTGGCACTGGAAGACATGGGCGTGCCGGTGGAAGTGCATCACCACGAAGTCGCCACTGCCGGCCAGTGCGAAATTGGCACGTTATTCAGCACCCTGACCAAACGTGCTGATTGGACCCAGACCTTGAAATACGTGGTGCAGAACGTCGCCCACGCTTATGGTAAAACCGCAACTTTCATGCCCAAGCCTATCGTTGGCGACAATGGTTCCGGCATGCACGTACACCAGTCCATCTGGAAAGACGGCAAAAACCTGTTCGCCGGCAACGGCTATGCCGGTTTGTCTGAAACTGCCTTGTATTACATCGGCGGGATTATTAAGCACGCCAAGGCGCTGAATGCCATCACCAACCCCGGCACCAATTCCTACAAGCGTTTGGTGCCCGGCTTCGAAGCCCCGGTAATGCTGGCCTACTCCGCTAAAAACCGTTCCGCCTCGATTCGCATTCCACACGTGGCCAGCGAAAAAGGCCGTCGTATCGAAGTGCGTTTCCCGGATCCTTCAGCCAATCCTTACCTGGCCTTTACTGCGCTGATGATGGCGGGACTGGACGGCATCCAGAACAAGATTCACCCCGGCGACGCTGCCGACAAGAATCTATACGATTTGCCGCCGGAAGAAGAAGCCAAGATTCCGAAGGTATGCCACTCGCTGGAAATGGCGCTGGAAAACCTGGACAAGGACCGCGAGTTTCTGACCCGTGGTGGCGTGTTCTCCAACGAAATGATCGATGCCTACATCGAGCTGAAGATGGAAGAGGTTACCCTCTTCCGCATGACCACCCATCCGGTGGAATTTGAAATGTACTATTCTTTGTAATCAAAAGGATTACAGCATAAAAAGGGCGGGATTTTCCTGCCCTTTTTTTGTGCATGGATTGCTCATGACCCCCGTTTGCCATAAACTCTTCGCTGTTCCGGCCGTTATAGTGCGTATCTCTTCACCCATTCTGGATATGAAAGCAGTCCTGCTCATCATCGGTCTTGTCATCAGCCTCCCTGTCCACGCGGAAATTTATAAATACGTGGATGAATCCGGACAAGTCACCTACACCAACCTGCCCAAGCGCGGCGCCAAGCGACTTGATCTGGGGCCGGTTGCAACCAGCATCGCACCCGCGCGCAAAAAGGAAGTAAGCTCGCCGGCCAATTTCCCGCGTGTGGATAGCAATACCCAGCGCAAGCGCGATGACTTGCGACGTAGCGTATTGCAGGACGAACTGCGCACTGAGGAGCGTAATCTGGCAGAAGCGACAGCGGCGCAGAAAACGGGTGAAGCCCTGCGCAGCGGCGAACAGCCGGGCAGTGCAAGCTGGCGTGCACGCAGCGACAAACTGCGAGATATCGTCAAGCGCCATGAAGACAATATCAGCGCCTTGAAAAAAGAGTTGGCCAGCATTAAATAGTTCCATGCTGTATTTCTGGCGCGGTACTTGCTAATCAAGCCGGATGCTTTCACTCAAATTACCCAAACCCAGCTCTTCACGATGCAAGTTATAGACAGCCAGTTGATGGGTCTGGAACTGCTGGCCACCGCAGTGCTGGTCCTGGATGCCGCACGCGAGGTGTGCTACCTGAACCCTGCCGCCGAAAATCTGCTGGGTCTTTCCGCCAGCCAGGCCACCGGCATGCCACTGGATGCGCTGCTCAATTCGCCGACCCAACTACACGCAGCACTCGATTATGCGCTCTCGCACAATGCCAGTTTTACCGAGCACGAACTGGTCCTGGAGGTGAACGCCAATCGCCTGCAGGTGAGCTGCACGGTAACTCCGCTGGAAAGTGCGCCGATGGCATTCATGCTCGAGTTCCACCCCATGGATCAACAGCTCAAAATCGCCCGCGACGAGCGCATGCTACTGCAACAGCAGGCCAACCGCGAACTGATCCGCAACCTCGCGCATGAGATTAAAAACCCGCTGGGTGGCATCCGTGGTGCGGCGCAGTTGCTGGAGCACGAGTTACCCAAAGAAACGCGCGAATATACCCAGGTGATCATTCAGGAATCCGACCGCCTGCAATCGCTGATGGATCGGCTGCTTACACCGCATCGCTTGCCGCACATTAGTGCGGTCAACATTCATGAAGTGCTGGAGCGGGTACGCAGCGTGGTGCTGGCGGAAACCCCGCGCGGGCTCACTATCCGTCGCGACTATGACACCAGCATCCCGGACATTACCGGAGACCGTGAACAACTCATCCAGGCTACCCTTAATATTGTACGCAACGCAGTTCAGGCGCTGCACGGCGAGGGTGAAATCGTGCTGCGTACGCGGATTGCGCGGCAGGTGACATTGACCATGAAGCGTCACCCGCTGGCGGTGCAAGTCCAGATTATTGATAATGGCCCCGGCATCCCGGAATCGGTACGCGACCGGATTTTTTATCCGCTGGTGTCGGCACGCGAAGGCGGCAGCGGTCTCGGGCTAACTCTGGCGCAGACGTTTGTCCACCAGCATCAAGGCACGATCGAAGTGGATAGCCGCCCCGGGCATACTTGCTTTACTCTGTTGCTGCCGCTGGGGCAAAACGGCAGCAAGGCTCACTGACTATAAAATCATGATGAAACCCGTGTGGATTATCGACGACGACCGCTCCATTCGCTGGGTGTTTGAAAAAGCCCTGAAGCGCGAGGATATTCCGTACATGAGCTTCTCCTCGGTGCAGGAGGTCGAAGCCGCACTGGAAAAAGACACTCCGCAGGTGGTGGTGAGCGATATCCGCATGCCGGGCGCTTCCGGCCTGGATTTGCTGCAACGGCTCAAAGGGCGCTATCCGCGCCTCCCCGTCATCATCATGACCGCCTATTCGGATCTGGAATCCGCCGTCGCCGCGTTTCAGGGCGGCGCGTTCGAATACCTGCCCAAGCCATTCGATGTGGATCACGCCATCGAGCTGATCCGCCGCGCCATAGACGAGAGCCTGCGCGAAGACGAAGCGGTCGCGCCAAGCGAGGCGGTGCCGGAAATCCTCGGTCAGGCGCCCGCCATGCAAGAGGTATTCCGTGCCATTGGCCGGCTCTCGCAATCGCACACCACAGTGCTTATCACCGGCGAATCCGGCAGCGGCAAGGAGCTGGTTGCGTCGGCCCTGCACCGCCACAGCCCACGTGCAGCCAAGCCCTTCATTGCGCTGAATACGGCAGCGATCCCCAAGGATTTGCTGGAATCCGAATTATTCGGCCACGAGCGCGGCGCCTTTACCGGTGCACAAGCTCAGCGTCGTGGCCGGTTCGAGCAGGCTGACGGCGGTACCCTGTTCCTGGATGAAATCGGCGATATGCCGCCCGAGCTGCAAACCCGCCTGCTGCGCGTGCTGTCGGATGGACAGTTTTACCGCGTGGGCGGCCACCAGCCGATCAAGGTGAATGTGCGGGTGATTGCCGCCACCCATCAGGACCTGGAAACGCGGGTGAAAGAAGGCCTGTTCCGTGAAGACCTTTACCATCGGCTGAATGTGATTCGTTTGCGGTTGCCCGCGTTACGCGAACGCGGCGAGGACATTCCCATACTGGCGCGGCATTTCTTGCAGAAGACGGCACGCGAACAGGGCGTGGAACCTAAAAAGCTCTCCGATGCGGCACTCAAGTATCTTGGCCAGCTCACGTGGAGCGGCAACGTGCGCCAGCTGGAAAACGTCTGCCACTGGCTTACCGTGATGGCACCTGGGCAAAATATCGATGTGGCCGATTTGCCGCCGGAACTGCTGGGTGCAGGCAGCCTGGCACCCACCGGCGGCAACTGGGCGCAGTCGCTGGCGCGCGAGGCTGAGGCTGCGCTGGGCCGGGGCGAAGTAGGGATTATCGACGGACTCACCCAGGAATTTGAAAAAGCGCTCATCACGGTTGCGCTCAAGCACACCGGTGGTCGGCGCATCGAGGCCGCCAATCTGCTGGGTCTGGGACGCAATACGCTGACGCGTAAGATTCAGGAGCTGGGGCTGGAAAGCAAGAGCGCACCTGCGGAATAAGGAGCATCTGCGTTGTATATCACCTATCCCTGAAGCAGGGATAGCAGAGGCTTCAGAAAATACGAGCCAGCGCGTCGGGCTTGAGCACAACGACAGTTTCAGCGCTGATCTGGATCAGGCCGTCGTCGCGCAGCTTGGACAGAATGCGCGACAGCGTCTCCGGCTGGATGCCCAGCAGCGAGGCAATGGTCTGTTTGGTCGCCGGCAGGCGCACAGTGCGCGTGCCGGCGGTTTTTTGCGCGGGTTGGGCAAGCAGGTATTGGGCAAAGCGTTGCACGCCGGTTTGCAGGGTGAGGCGATCGATTTCCGTCACCAGACCGTGCACGCGTCGACTCATTGCAGCCAGCAGGGACAGGCATAAATCCGCATTGCCGCGCAACAGTCCCAGGAAAAATTCGGCGTCGAAGGCGATCAACCGGGTCGGCTCCAGGGCAGCTGCGTGGACTGGATAATGCCCGCCCATGAACATCACCGCCTCGGCGAACAGATGCTCGCGCCCGATCAGTTCCATTACGTGTTCCTGCCCATCTTCCGCAAGCAGAAACAGCTTCATCGTCCCTTTCTTTACCAGAAAAAAACGCTTGCCCGGATCATTTTTTGCGAATAGCGGCTCACCCGCGTCCAGTTCGCGCCAGCACGCACGCTCGGCGATTTGCGCAAGCAGCGCTCGATCCAGATCACGAAACAGGTAAGCGAGGCGGAAATCCTTGATATCGGGTGTAGTCGGCATGGGCGTTTGATCTAAGTCAAGGTGTTAACAAAACAAACCGGTTAAAATGAATCAACAGATGTCACTGGAGTCTCATTCATGCACAAGCGCAATCGCTGGTTTGTTACCATTTCTCTCGTTTACGGCCTGCTTGGCGGGCTGGTTGCACTCACTTGGCTTATCGCCCCGGGCCTGATTCCCGGTAATGTGGCGCGCATGCACGGCCACATCATGTTGCTTGGATTCATCCTGATGTTTATTTACGGCGTGGCGCTGCATGTTTTGCCGCGCTTTTCCGGGAATGCGCTGTATTCCGAACGCATGGCGAACTGGCAGCTCTATCTCGCCAATGCCGGATTGCCGCTCATGATAGCCGGTTGGCTGAGCATGCTCAATTGGCTGGTGCTGGTGGGGGGGGCTATCTCCTATTCCGCCATAGCGCTATTCGGAATCAATATGTTATTCACCGTCAAGCCCCATGGGCCCTGGAGGTAAATCATGTCCGAACACCGCGGCTGCGAACTGCCGGAAGACCTCTACTATGATCTGGACTATGTATGGGTGCGGCCGGAAGAGGACGGCACCTACACCATCGGCCTCACCGACCCGTCGCAGACCATGTCGGGCAAGGTGCAGTATGTATGGATCAAGAACGTCGGCACCCATCGCGAATGGAAAAAGCCCATGGCGCGGCTGGAGTCGGGCAAATGGGCGGGTGGGATCCCGGCGCCCTTCCCTGGCGTGATCGTGGCGCGCAACGAGACGGTACTGGCCAACCCCAACCTGATCAATATCGATCCCTACCACGACGCTTGGCTGGTACGAATGAAGCCGGACGACCCGGCCACGGCGTTGACCCATCTCACCACCGGCAGCGCCGCTCAGGAAGCGCTCAAGGCGTGGATAGAACGCTATGACGTGCAGTGTATGCGCTGTCAGGATTAACCTCTAAGGTTTGGAGCAAGCATGAAAGTCGAATTGCTGGTTTCGGAATGGTGCGCTTCCTGCCATCAGTCAGAAAAAATCTGGCGCGAGGTGGCAGAGGAAAAAGACATCGAATTCGCGGTGCTGGATATGGGCCAGCCCGAGGGGCGCGCATTGGTGAGCCGGCTACGCCTGAAGACCATCCCGGCAGTGGTCATCGACGGCGAATTGAAAGGCATCGGCGTGCAAACCTTTGCCGAAGCGCGCGCTTGGGTGGCTGCCGCACCCGCCAAACAGAAAACCGACATGCAGCATGCCGGCCTCACGCTGTCGCTGGATAATCGCCTGTTCATGCTGGGTGCCATGGCCTATCTGATGTTGGGCGGGTTGGGGCTGGTCATTAACGGATCGCTGCTGTCAGACGGCCCGGCACGCCCGGTGGCGCTGCATCTCGTCACTGTGGGCTTCATGTTGATGCTGATCTATGGACTGGCTGCGCACATGCTGCCGCGTTTTACCGGTAATCCCATCCTCATGGGGGTGTGGCCGTGGATACAGATGGGTCTGGTGCATGCCGGGCTGCTGGCTTACAGCGCCGGTTTCCTGGTGGGGATCTATCCCGTGGTAATTGCCGGTGGTGCGCTGATCTGGCTGTCGCTACTGGTGTTCACCGTGCGCATCTGGCCGGTGTTATGGCCCAAGCCGCGCAAGAATGGCCTGATCATCCCGTTGCATATTCAACCGGAGGAGTAACCTGGCCATGCAGCTTATGCCCAAACCAGCGCCAGGATTCGACGATCCGCTAGGCCTGCTACGCGCGTGCCATGAACGCATCCTCGGCCATTGCGATACGCTGGAGCGGCTGGTGTCGCATCTACGACAACACGGCGCTGATCAGGATGCGCAGCTGGCAGCGGCGCGCATCCTGCGCTATTTTCAGATGGGGGCACCGCTGCATCACGAAGATGAAGAGCGCGATCTGTTCCCGGCGCTACGCACCCATTCCGATTTTCCGGCCATCCAGCGTCCGGTGCTGGAAAACCTGGTGGCCCAGCACCGCGAGCTTGATAAGCTATGGATGCAGTTGGAGGTTGTCTTGCAAGCCATTTCCAGGGGCGCGCCAGCCGACCTTCCGGTGCAGCCCTTCGTGGCACTGACGCGCGCGCATATCGCCATCGAAGAGCGCGAAATCTTTCCGCTTGCCGAGCGTAACCTGGATGCGGCGGCGCTGGCTGCTCTGAGCCGCGCCATGCAGGCGCGCCGGCAAACATAGCGGATATCTGCCATGCGTTATTCCGCCAGTTCCGCCACTACCGGCGCATGGTCGGAGGGGCGTTCCAGCTTGCGTATGTCCTTGTCCACAACGCACGCAGTACAGGCGGGTACGAGGGCGTCGGAGAGCAGGATATGGTCAATGCGCAGCCCCATGTTGCGGCGGAACGCGGCCATACGGTAATCCCACCAGCTGAAAGTCTGTTCCGGCTGTTCGAACAGGCGAAAGCTGTCTTTCAATCCCAGCGTCAGCAGTTCGCGCCACGCCGCACGCTCCGGCTCGGATACCAGCACCGAGCCCGCCCACGCCACCGGGTCGTGCACGTCGCGGTCGTCGGGGGCGATGTTGTAGTCGCCCAGTACCACCAGTTTCGGGTAGCGCGCCAGCTCGTCCCGGAGCAGCCCGGCAAGTGCCCGCAGCCAGGCAAGCTTGTATACATATTTGTCCGAATCCACACTCTGGCCATTGGGCACATACACGCAGACCACACGAATGCCGTCCACCGTGGCGGCGAGAACGCGTTGTTGCACATCGTCGAATCCAGGGATGCCCGCCGCCACGTCAAGCAGCGGTTGCCTGCTGAGAATGGCCACCCCGTTGTAGGTTTTTTGTCCTGCGTAAACGACTTGATACCCGGCAGCGGCGATTTCGGCGCCCGGAAATTTACCGTCCTCCAGCTTGGTTTCCTGCAGGCACACCACATCGGGCTGGCGCGCAGCCAGCCAGTCGAGCAAATGAGGCAGACGAACCTTCAGTGAGTTGACGTTCCAGGTGGCAAGTTTCATGGGCGGGGTGCGCCTGCCCGGGCAGGACGCATGGAATGGATTATTTATTCGGGGAAGATGCCGCAGGCTGGCCGGCATTGTTGCCCGGCGCGGCAGCATCGGTCTTGCGCTCGCGCAATGGCGGGTTTGACTTGGGATAGCCGGCTTCGTCCAGCATCGAATCCCAGCGGTTGGCGTCGAAGCCCTTGATGTGCTTGTTGCCCACCTTGAGCGCCGGCACCTCCATGGCGCCAATCAGGCTCATCAGCGCGTCGGCGTCCGCCTTGTTATTCTGCGGATCCTTGGCGGCATAGGGGATGCCGCGCTTGTCGAGCAGTTTGCGCGCTTCGTCACACAACATACCGCACGCGCCTGCGTAGAGGACAACCGGATTTTTCGCCACGGCCTGCTTGAGCGGGTAGGAATCCTGGCCGTCAATCACATTGCTGCCGATCGTGCGCTGTTCGGATTTTTTCACGTCAGAGGGCGGCGGCTGGTCGCTGTATTGAACATGGCCGTTTTTATCCACCCAGCGATAAACCTGGCTGGCATAAACGCTGGTGGCGCACAGTAGCAGAACCATTGAAGCCGCAAGTTTACGCATTGCTTGTCCCCCTTATGTATTCAAACCATGCCGTTGTGGCGCAGCAAGGCGTCGATGGTCGGCTCGCGCCCACGGAAGGCAACGAACGATTCCAGCGCCGGGCGCGAGCCGCCCACACCGAGAATTTCGCTCCAGAAGCGGTGGCCGACGCTTTCCGATAGCACGCCGTTTTCCTCGAACAGGCTGTAGGCGTCGGCGGACAGCACTTCCGCCCACTTGTAGCTATAGTAACCCGCCGCATAGCCGCCCGCGAAGATGTGCGAGAAGTTGTTGGGAAAGCGGTTGTAGTCGGGCGGGATCAGCACCGCCACCTGCGCGCGGATTTCCTTCAGCAACTGCAGCGCGGTCTTGCCGGTAGCCGGGTCGAAGTCGTCGTGCAGGCGCATGTCGAACAGCGCGAACTCGATCTGGCGCAAGGTCTGCAAGCCGCTCTGGAAATTCTTGGCGGCAATCATTTTGTCGAACAGCGCACGCGGTAGCGGGGCATTGCTGTCCACGTGCCGGGTCAGGTGTTTCAATACCTCCCATTCCCAGCAGAAATTTTCCATGAATTGCGACGGCAGCTCCACCGCATCCCATTCCACGCCATTGATGCCGGACACGCCGAGGTCCTCGATTTTGGTCAGCAGGTGGTGCAGGCCGTGGCCGAATTCGTGGAACAGGGTGATCACTTCGTCGTGGGTGAATAACGCCGGTTTGCCGCCGACCGGAGCGGAGAAATTGCAGGTGAGATACGCCACCGGGGTCTGGATGGCGTCGTTTTTACGGCGCCGGGTCAGCGCATCGTCCATCCACGCACCGCCGCGTTTGTGCTCGCGCGCGTACAGGTCAAGGTAAAACTGGCCGATGAGGCTGCCGCTGCGGTCGCGGATGTCGAAAAATTTCACATCCGGATGCCAGGTTTCGCTATGCGAGGGTTGAATATCGAGGCCGTATATCGTCTCCACCAGCTTGAACATGCCGGGCAGCACCTGGGTTTCGGGGAAATACTGCTTCACCTCCTGGTCGGAAAACGCATAGCGCGCCACGCGCAACTTTTCGCTGGCGTAGGTCGCGTCCCAGGCCTGCAGATCAGTCAGTCCCAGTTCGGCGCGGGCGAATTCGCGCAATTCGTCCATGTCGCGCTGGGCGTGGGGTTTGGCGCGGGCGCCGAGTTCGCTCAGAAAATCTTTTACCTGCTGCGGCGTTTCCGCCATCTTGGTTGCCAGCGACTCTTCCGCATAGCTGGCGAAGCCCAGCATGGTGGCGTCCTCGCGGCGCAAGCTGACGATCTGGGTGATCAGATCGGTGTTGTCCAGATCGGGCGTGCCGAACTCGGACGCGCGGGTGACGTAAGCCCGGTAAATCTGCTCGCGCAGTGCGCGATTGTCCGCGTACTGCATCACCGGCATGTAGGAAGGCCCATGCAGCGTGAGTTTCCAGCCCGGCTTGCCATCGCGCTCGGCGGCTTCGTGCGCCGCCTGTTTCACGTCGTCGGGCAGCCCGGAGAGCGTGGCCTCGTCGTCGACGAACAGGCTGAATGCATTGGTGGCGTCGAGCAGGTTTTCCTCGAATTTGGCCGACAGCTTGGCCAGCGCTTCCTGGATCTCCAGAAAGCGCGGCTTGCGGTCTTCCGGTAATTCGGCGCCGCCCAGACGAAAACCGCGCAGCTCATTCTCGATGATTTTTTTCTGCGCCGGGTTCAGCGTCATATAGTTCGCGCTGTCCTTGAGCGCCTTGAACTTGGCAAACAGTGCCAGATTCTGCGACATTTCGGCGTAATACTGTGTGATTTTGGGCAGATTGGCGTTATACACCTCGCGCAGCTCGGGGCTGTTCATCACGCTGTTGAGATGCGATACCGGCCCCCACGCACGCGACAGGCGCTCGTTGGCGTCCTCCATCGGCTGCACGAAAGTCTGCCAGGTCGGCGCCTCGGCAGCGTTGGCGAGCTGTTCTACCAGCGCCTTGTTCTCGGCCAGCAGCGCATCCACCGCAGGCGTGACGTGTTCGGGTTTGATTTGCGAAAAACGCGGCAGAGCGGAAAAATCGAGCAAAGGATTCATGGCGCAACCTGTAAGAAATTCAGCACAATATAATAACCGTTTTCAAAAGCGAGATAGCTCTCATGTCAGGACAACCCTCCGCCCAGAATGTTCAAGCCTTTCGCGGCGTGCTGCCGCGCCTCGGACGCGGTAGCTGGATACACGACAGCGCGCGCGTCATCGGCGACGTCGCCCTCGGCGACAGCGTCTCGATATGGTGCGGCGCCGTCATCCGTGGCGATGTCAACAGCATCCGCATCGGTGCCGGGACCAACATCCAGGACAACAGCGTGCTGCACGTCTCGCACAAGACCGAGCGCGATCCTGCCGGCAGCCCGCTGATCATCGGTGCCAACGTCACCGTCGGCCACAGCGTCATCCTGCACGGCTGCACGATAAGCGACGAATGCCTGATCGGGATGGGTTCCATCGTCATGGACAAAGTGGTGATTGGGCCGCGCGTGCTGCTCGGCGCCGGCAGCCTGGTGCCGGAGGGCAAGGTGCTGTCCAGCGGCCACCTCTACATCGGTCGCCCCGCCAAGCTGATACGGGCGCTGACCGACGAAGAACTGGCGTACTTCAGTTACTCGGCGGAACATTACATGAAGCTGGCGCGGGATTATCAGCAAGGCTGAAATCACCCGACTCAGTAATGAATGAATGTGACTGCTGCGGGCATCTGCTTGGCAGGAATGCATTTCAGCCTAAAAAACTTCAGTTCTTAAACCACGGAGCGCCTTCAATCCGGCAATTCCCTGAGTCGCCGCTCGAGAAAGCGCTGCTCCGGTTCCTGCCGGGCTAGGGCGAGGGCCAGTCGATAGGATACCCGGGCCTCGGCGACTCTGCCCAGACGCCGGAATAAATCCGCCCGCACAGCGTGCACAAGATGATAGTCGTCCAGATCGTTGCACGCCAGAATGGCATCCACCAGCGCCAGCCCTGCCGCCGGGCCGTCGCGCATCGCTACCGCTACTGCGCGGTTCAGCTCGACCACAGGTGAGGCATCAATGCGCGCGAGCACGTTGTAGAGCCCGACAATTTGCGCCCAGTCGGTAGCAGCGGCATCCGGTGCCTCGGCATGCACCGCCGCGATCGCGGCTTGCAGGATATAGGGGCCGATGCGGCGCGACGTCAATGCTTGCTCCAACAGGGTCGACCCATCGGCGATTTGAGCCTGGTTCCAAAGCGCGCGATCCTGGTCTTCCAGCAGGATCAGATTCCCCGTGGGCGAAGTACGCGCCGTGCGCCGCGACTCCTGCAGCAGCATCAACGCCAGCAGTCCCACCGCTTCGGGCTCGGGCAATAATTCGACCAGCAGCCGTCCCAGCCGGATCGCTTCACCTGACATATCGGCCCGGGTGAGTGATGCCCCCGACGATGCGGCATAGCCCTCGTTGAATACGAGATAGATCACGCGCAGCACCGCATCGAGCCGGTGCGCCAGCTCGGCCTGCGTGGGTACCTGATAGGGAATGCGCGCTTCGCGGATCTTCGCCTTGGCGCGCACGATGCGCTGCGCCAGCGTGGATGCGCGAGTGAGGAAGGCGCGGGCGATTTCCTCGGTGGTAAGGCCGCACACTTCGCGTAGCGTCAGGGCGATCTGGGCGTCCGCGCGCCAGCGCCGGGTGGCAACAGGTGAAAATGAGCCGCAGCCGGTCGTCTGCGATGCCCTCGTCTTCCCATACAGAGTCCTCGTCGATTGCCGGCTCGGCGATATCGTCCAGCGCGTCGAAACGCGCGCGCCGGCGCAGCGCATCAATGGCCTTGAAGCGTCCGGCCGATACCAGCCATGCGCGCGGATTGGCAGGCACGCCGTCGCGCGGCCACTGCTCCAGCGCGGCCCGGAAGGCTTCGTGCAGTGCCTCTTCGGCGAGATCGAAGTCGCCGAGCAGGCGAATCAGGGTGGCGAGTACGCGGCGTGATTCGGCGCGGTAAATATCGTCTACCGCCTCGCGCCAGCGTTCGGCGCTATATTCGCCTGTCATGGGGTGCAATTTTCATTCGTTGTTATCGCCTTTCAAGTCGTGCGTTTACCGCTCGCCATGACCGGCGCGCCAAAGCAGAACGAAACGGGAAGCCTCACGTAGCCTTTCCCTCGTATGCCCGCTTCAGCGCACCGATGTCGAATTTCTTCATATGCAGGGATGCGCGCGTCAGCCGGCTTATCCTGACTGTGTCCGGATCGCTTGGCCACTCCCGCAGCACGGCCTTTCGCCTCCGTTGGCAGCGAGCTTTGCCCAAGAGAGGTCGATCCCCTGTTGTGACGCGTACGCGATTTGCAACGGAATCGCGTCGTTAAAACCGGATGCGTGACCCAACCCGCCATCCATGGACATCAATTTTTCATTACTCAAGGTGCTGAGCGCATGTCAGGCGTTGCGCGCTCTGCCTTAATCAATCAGTGGCCGGTTGAGTTCCGTGCACCAGGCAGATGGATCGGGATTTGATTGCGGACCTGCGACGTAGCATTCCCAGAGATCCGGGGCTGGCGTGAGTCCCTCGGCCTCGATCCACTCCATGAACGCGCCCCAGGCATCAGGGAGACCCTCGTAAGGCCCATGGTAAATCGTCCGCGCCGCTTTCATGGCGGGCCACTGGCCTGGCTTTACGCGGCCAGCGGCGGCCACTGGCCTATCGACGGGCACGCTCAGTTCGAAATCCCAAATGCCTGGCGTTATCTTCAGGTGATGCGCGAACACCGGCCCGGCGGGTGCAATATCCTGAGCGGCGAGGGTGGCCATCAGCTCTGCGATGCCCGGCCCGAAGACATTCGGCATCTCCTCCCGCGGAATCGTGAAACGGATGATGGCGGTTGGCCGGACGGTGATCTGAATGATTTGTGGTGTATCGATCATAATGCGCATCCTTTCAATTGGCTTGGTTTGATGCCGTTCTTGACGGCTACATGGCAACACCGGTTGATCGCGGCACTGCGAGCGGTTTCAAGCCGCCACGATGACCATCCACGACACGCCGAAGCAGGGCGAGAAGAAGGTCTTGCCGAGCGGCATCGAAACGTTCCCGCCGTCGGCCAGGGCGGTGAACAGCCGGTCGGCCTCGGCGGCGTCGGCGGCCGAGATCGACAGCGAAAAACCCTGGAAGCTCGGCCGCCCCGAACACATGCCGTCGGACGCCATCACCGTGGCATCGCCAATGCGCAGGTTCGCATGCATGACCTTTTCCCCGGATTCGGGCGGGACGCACCCGGGCGGCGGAGGCTCCGGACTCTCCTTGTAACGCATCAGCATTATCACCTCTGCGCCGAGCGCCTTTTCGTAGAACTCGATCGCTTCCTCGCAGCGGCCTTCGAAGAACAGATAGGCTTGGATTGACATAGTGTTGTCTCCTTGATTGAAGGGTGAGTGAATGCCGTAGGTACTTATAGTCGTATAGCGGCGCCCGAAATCGACAATGCAGCTTCTCCGGCTACCGCGTGGCGCCTGGAACGGTAAACCCCAGCGCCAGAGTCTGCGCGTCCTCAGCGATCGGCCGCAGTTCGACGCAACCGGTGCGCGCCCCGGGGATATCGGCGGCGATCTGAATCGCTTCATTGAGATCGCGGGCCTCGATCACGTAATAACCGCCGAACTGTTCCCTGGTCTTGGCAAACGGCCCATCGGTGACCGAGACCTTGCCGTTGCGCACGCGGATCGTGGTCGCGTCAGCGGAGGGTTTCAGCCGGTTGGCGCTGATGAAGTGACCGCTCTTCTTGATGGCTTCAGTAAATTCATAATAATCCTGGTAGTGTTTCCCCGCGTCGGCTTCCGGCATCTGTTCCATCACCGTCTCGGCGCAGATCAGGCATAGATATTTCATGGTTTCCTCCCACTGGCTTTAATCAAGCTACCCGCCGCTCAAGGCCTGAACGATGATCACCTCGTCCTGCGCGCTGAGCGGCTGCGCCAACTCGCGCGCCTGCTCGCCGTTGACGAAAATTCGGATGTGAGGGCGTATTTCATCCTGCTCATCAATCATGCGGAAACGTATGCCGGGATAGGCGCGATCCAGATCGGCGAGGCAGGCCGCGAGCGTTGCGCCGCCCGCCCCGATCTCGGCTGCTCCGTCCGTGTATGAGCGCAGTGCGCTGGGTATCAGCACCTTCATCGCAGCACCTTGCCTATGCCAGAACGGCCGTTTCCACGGCGTAGATCTCGGGCAGATGCTGGGCGATGCAGGTCCATTGCCGGCCCTCGTCCCGGCTCATCCACAGCTCGCCGCTGGTGGTGCCGAAGTAGAGGCCCACCGGATCGTGCGCGTCCGCCGTCATTGCCTGACGCTTCACGGTCAACCATGCCTGTTGTTTGGGAAAGCCGGCATCGTGGCGCTGCCAGGTCTTGCCGGCGTTGCGTGTCGCATAGACCGCGGGTTTGCCTTCCGGGCTGGTGCGCGGCCATACCGACGTGCCGTCCATCGGGAACACCCACGCGCTATCCGCGTCGCGCGGGTGTACGACCATCGGAAAGCCGATGTCGCCGACCCGTTTCGGCATTTTCCTGCCGATGCGCAGCCAGGTATCCGACGGCCGGTCGAGCCGGTAGATGCCGCAGTGGTTCTGCTGATACAGGCGATCCGGATTGCTCGGGCAGAGCCGGACGCAATGCGGGTCATGAAAGGTGGGCTCGCTCCCGTCGAAGCCCTCGACCACGTCGAGTCCGTTCAGCAGCGGCGTCCAGGTCCGGCCGCCATCGGCCGATTCGTGTACGCCCCCGCCCGACATGGCGAAATACAAATGCGCGGGATCGCGCGGATCGACGATGATCGAGTGCAGTTTCGGGCCGTCCGGGGTGCCGTCCTGCACGCTGCCCATCCACTTGCGGTATTGCGCATCGTCATTGATCGAGGAAAACGGCGCCCAGGTGACGCCGCCGTCCGCGGAGCGGAACAGTCCCTGCGGCGAGGTACCCGCGTACCAGACGCCGGGCTCAGTGTCATGGCCCGGGGTGAGCCAGAAGGTGTGATCCACCGTGCGGCCTTCCTTGTTGTCCGTGGCCTTTGCGAACGCCGGTGGCCGCACGGCTTCCTTCCAGCTGCGGCCCAGATCGGTGGAACGGAAAATGGTCGGTCCGAGATGGCCGGTTTTCGCCGCCGCCAGCAGCGTTCGTCCATCGCGCGGGTCGAGTACCAAGTGGTTGATGATGTGGCCGAGAAAGTGCGGCCCATCGGTGCGCCAGGTTTTGCGCGCCGCATCGCCGTGATACAGCCAGGCGCCTTTGCGCGTGGCGACCAGCACCAGCATGCGGCGCGATGGCCGTGCGCGGGTGGCCGTGCGTTTTTGAACTGCCGGTGTTTTGCTGTTGCGCACCATTTTTCGCTCCTCTACGAAAGGTTCCGGGAAATGCCGCTGGCCTGCGCCGCCATTTCCCGGATCGGTCGTACCGGACGCACTTCGATGCTGCCCACGTGCGCCGGCGGGATTTTGGCGGCCAGTTGAATGGCTTCGTTCAAATCTTTGGCTTCGATGAGGTAGAAGCCCGCAAGTTGCTCCCTGGTCTCGGCGAAAGGGCCGTCGGTGATGGACGTCTTGCCATTGCGCACCCGCACGGTGGTGGCGGTCTGAACGGACTGAAGGGCTTCCGAAGCGAGACACTGGCCGCTCTTGCGTAGCGCCGTGTCATATTCGAGGCAACCGCTGTCGGGCAGCTCGTCCAACCTTTGTTCATCGAGATAAACCAGGCATAAATATTTCATCGCTTTCTCCGATTGGGTGATAGGCGTCCTCAAAACGGGCTAGCTGGAACCAAGCTCTACTTATAGTCGAATGGGGCACAGCCAAGTCGACACGGCCGACAAATTTTTTTAAAAGGCCGGCCATGCAACGACTATTTCGTGGTTCCCATCTCGAGCTTGCGAAAATTCTCGGCCGCCTCGCTGGGGCCGAAGTCCTCCAACTCGAACAACTGGCGCACCTCGATCTCGCCGTCCTTGCCATCGACTGCGGGATTCGGGAAGCGCTTGGTCCATTCCATCGCCTCTTCCCGCGACTTCACCTGGATCAGCGTATAGCCGGCGATGATTTCCCGGGTCTCGGCAAAAGGGCCGTCGATCACGCTGCGCTTGCTTCCGGAATACTGGATACGCCATCCACTCGAGCTCGGTTTAAGTCCCGAGGCATCGAGCAGCAGGCCGGCCTGCGCCAGCTCTTCGTGGTATTTCGTCATCTCGGTAAGGAGCTTCTCCTCCGGCATGACGCCCGCTTCCATGTCTTTACTGGCCTTGACGATAATCATGAATCGCATCGCATGACTCCTTTTTCGGTTAATAAGGGAGCCGGGCTTCGGGCCGTATCGTCCCGCCGAACCCAGACTTCACTTATAGTCGAACAAGGTGTGAGCATATCGACGTGGCGGACGATTTTTTTTGCAGGGGGGCGCGATTGAGCGCTGTTGGCTATGGACCCGATGATCGTTTGGCCGGTTGGCGCGCCGGCCACGGAGGCCGACCCGGCAGGGGGCCCGCGCCTGTGGGCCTCATCCGGCGGGCGCATGAGGCCGATGTCGTTGCCATCGGGGTCCGCCACGTGGTGTACCTCTGCCCGCAGAATGCGCCCACGGGCTTGCTGGCGCGGGATTAGCAGCAAGGCTGCCGGTACAGCGTGCGCTGCTGCCCGCGTCCCAACTCAAGTTTGCGGAATTTCGATTTTGACTTCGAGCACCTCGAGATTGTCCTGGCGTTCCAAGCTGACCTTGATATCGTCGGCGCCGATCTTCACGTATTTGGAAATTACCGCCACCAGTTCCTTTTGCAGCGCCGGCAGATAATCGGCCGGCGCATGTCCGCCTGCACGTTCGTGTGCGATGATCAGCTGCAGGCGTTCCTTGGCAACTGACGCGGTTTTCTTCTTTTCCCCAAGCAGAAAGGAGAGTATTGACATCATGATTACCCCCTTATTTATTGCCGAAGAGGCGTTTGAGCAAGCCCGGCTTTTGGTAGTCGGTAAAGCGTAGCGGCCTGTCTTCGCCGAGGAACCGGGCGACCACATCCTGGTATGCCATGGCAACGTCGGTACCCTCCAGGTGCACCGCAGGTACCCCCTGGTTCGACCCATGCAGCACCGATTCAGATTCGGGCACGACGCCGATCAATTCAATGCGCAAAATTTCCTGGATATCGGTCAGCGACAACATTTCGCCTTCGCTGACGCGCTTCGGGTTGTAGCGGGTGATCAGCAGATGTTCTCTTACCGGTTCCTTGCCCTCGATCGCGCGTCTGGTTTTGGACGACAGCATACCCAGAATCCGGTCCGAATCGCGCACCGACGATACTTCCGGGTTAGTGACGATCAGCGCCTCGTCTGCGTAATGCATGGCCAGCAATGCGCCGGACTCAATTCCCGCAGGCGAGTCACAGACGATGTACTCGAAGCCCATGCTCTGCAGGTCGTTAATGATTTTTTCGACGCCCGCTTGAGTTAGCGCGTCCTTGTCGCGCGTCTGCGACGCTGGCAGGATAAACAGGTTTTCGCACTTCTTGTCCTTGATCAGGGCCTGATTAAGGTTGGCCTCTTCCTGGATCACGTTGATCAGGTCATAGACCACGCGACGCTCGCAGCCCATGATCAGATCGAGATTGCGCAGGCCGACATCGAAATCGATAACGGCTGTCTTGTGCCCGCGCAACGCGAGACCGGCTGCGAAGCTGGCGCTGGTGGTGGTCTTGCCGACACCGCCTTTGCCCGAGGTCACCACAATGATTTTTGTCATAACGTTGCCCTTGTTGAATGGTTGGATGGGATGCGAGCCGTGTTTGATGCTCAAGTGAGCCTCAACGGTTCAATGATCAATTTTTCATTATCCAGTCTGACCTGTACCGGTTTGCCGAGCACATCGTCCGGCAACGGGATTTCTGCCGTACGGTAGATGCCCGCGATGGCAACCAGTTCAGGCTCGAAGCAGGTGCAGAAAATGCGTGCACCGTGGTCGCCGTGCACGCCGGCCAGCGCGCGTCCGCGCATCGGCGCGTAGATGTGGATGCTGCCTGCCGCGATGAGTTCGGCGCCGAAACTGACCTGCCCGAGTACCACCAGGTCGCCGCCGGCATAAATCTGCTGGCCCGAGCGCAAGGGTTTGTCGATTACCACCGTGGCGGCAGCTGCCGGCATGGCGTGCTCGCCATTTGGAGGTGCGGACGCTTGTAGCGGGGGTTCCGGTGACAAGTCGGGCACAGCCGCCTCGCTGGCTGGTTTGTTTGCGTCGCGCCGCTCATGCAGTTCGACGAAGGGTATATCCTCTGCTCCGGCCCAATCCCGTTGTGCGTCGGTGGCGGCGATACCGATCGGGCGCAAGCGAAATTCGTTCAGTAGTGCGACGAGCTCGGCGACCGCTATACGCTCGTTTTCAAGCCGCCGCAGATCGATGGTGACAATATCGTTTGCGAAAAATCCCGGCGTCGCCTCAAAGCGGCGTGACAACTCGGCGCGGAGCGCAGAGAGATCGGTGGTTTTGGCGATGAAAAGAAGGGTATCGACAGTTCCGTTGCGCAGTTCAAAATAAGGCAGTTTTTTGTGCGACATAAGCTATATGTAAAAATTTGGGATATTTTACCGCGTTCGGGGTGCACTTGTTAGGCGCTTTTTGCATTCCTGTGCGGCCAAGCGCAAAAAACTGTTCACGGTTATTGTCGGCTCGATTCCCATAGATCGAATAATGCATCGGGCGAACGTTTTATCCATGCGGCGCGTATTCCGGCTGAAATGGTGCCAATTACATCGGTCGCGCCGGCAGCCCGCTGATCATCGGCGCCAGCGTCATCCTGCACGGCTGCACGATAAGCGACGAACGCCTGATCGGCATGGTTCCATCGTCATGGACAAAGTGGTGATTGGGCCGCGCGTGCTGCTCGGCGCAGGCAGTCTGGTGCCGGAGGGCAAGGTGTTGTCAGGCGGCCACCTCTACATCGGCCGTCCGGCCAAGCTGGTGCGGGCGCTGACCGACGCGGAACTGGCGTACTTCAATTATTCGGCGGAACATTATGCGAAGCTGGCGCGGAATTATCAGCAAGGCTGAAGCCGCCAGGCACATTCCGCGCATCGGCCATGCAATCCAGGTCAAATGCGGCTTTTAACCTGAGAGCGGTACGCAGCTTGCCATCAGTCTGATGGCGAACTCTTGAGTAAAGGAACGAGCAATAAGCGCCCCGGAGACAGCCGTACCATTTGTTCCGCCACGCTGCCGGGCATCAGGCGCTGAAAGCCTCGGCGGCCATGGGTTCCCAGCACCACCAGGTCTGCCGGCCAGCGCGAGGCTTCCCCGGCAATCGCTTCTGCAACATGCTGGGTCGGCGTTTACGTCTCTATGAGCGCAGCTTCTGCCTCGAACCCCGCTTCCCGAGCAATTTCGCTTGCTGCCGCGAGTACTTTTCCCCCTGCGCTGCGCCTTGCCGCACTGACTGCCTCAGTATCGATGGAAAGCTCCGGAGCAATTGGCAGCCAGCCCATGTCCACGACATGAACAATGCGCAATGTGGCCGACAACTTCCTGGCCAGTTCGATCGCCTGTTGCAGCGCATGCCGGGACGTGTCGCTTCCGTCCACTGCCACCAGAATCTTCGAGTACATGACCTTCCTCCTTGTTATGTCAGCAATGTGCGCAGCGCATCGACAAACTGACGGTTGTCTTCGGGCAAAGCGGTGGTGATGCGCATATGGCCTGGACCGAGCGCCGGGTCGTTCAGAGGCTTGATCAGGATGTTGCGACTGCGGAATTAGTCCGCGACCCTGGACGCACCATGGATACGCCGGCCCTCGAACACGATCTCGCCGGCGCTGGGGCGGTAACTCCCGCAGCCCATGATCGCAAAGGCGAGGCTGGATTTGTCCGTGGTTTGCCCCCGGCAGGCCGTTGATTTCCCAGGTCGCCAGTTCCAGGCGCACACCGCGCATGCGCAACAGGATTGCCCTGTCCGTATCCGGCTGGCCGCGTCCTTGAAAAAGACCGGCCCAAGCCGTCATGTCCGACCCGTCTGCCCGAGTTCCTCCAGACGGCGGCGCTGTTCGGCGATTTCCGCGTCCAGATGAAACAACACGTTGGCCAGCGCCTCCCGCGCCGAGGCATCCCGCTCTTCCATGAGCCAGGGTTCGATCTCGGCCTTGAGATCCTCGAACGCTTCGAGCCTGGCTTGAAGCTGCAGGGGTTCACTGCCGGGCTTGTCTGGCATTTCGATACCTCACTGACGCGCTTTGTGGGACGGTTTCAATGCACGGGCAGGCCGCGCAGAAGCTCCTTGAACCGCGCCCATTCGGTGGCTGGCCAGACCTCGGAATGAGCGCGTCCATAGGTGCGGATCAGGGCCGAAACCTGGGTTGCCGCCTCATTGTCGGGGGCGTTGAAGATATCCAGATAGTCGTAGGGCCCGAGCACGGCCCAGCTGTGCAGCCATTCCACATGCGGGCAGGCCTCGCGGATGCGTTCCATGGCCTGGTGCTCGAGATCCTCCATGGTCTGGGGGGTGCGCAGCAGTTCAGGGGAAAGGCGGGTGAGCATGACGAAAATGGGCATGGCAGTCTCCTTGATCAAGTGCATCACGAAAGCACGTCTATATTCATTGTAGGACGCTTTTTCGGCTGGTATCCGGATTAGGAGCATTCATGCACAAGGCCCGTTACGACAATTGCCTTCCAGACGGCAAGGTGCTGTGCACCCTCTGTCCCCACGACTGTCACATCCCAGGCAGGGTGCGGGGCGCCCGCCCTGAATGCAGCGCGCCGATCGACGGCGTGGGGGTGGGCTGATGTCCAAGTTCTCCCTCGACGTCCTCAAGCGGCGCGTATTTGTCCATACCCAAACCGACGACCCGGATGTCATTCTGGGTGCGGTTTTCGGCGAGGATGCGGCGCTCACACGGGTCGGCGGCGATATCCTGGCCTCCCATCTGGACCCCATCGTCGGCGCGGTGCAGGAGATCGGCTGGCTGGCCGTGCATGTGACCTGCAACGACATCGCCGCCACCGGCATCCCGCCGCGCTGGATCCTGCCCCTCGTCCTGGTGCCGCGGCGCGAGGACGAGGCATTGCTGGGAGAGATCATGCGCGATGTGCGTCGCGCTGCCGATGAGCTGGGGGTGTCGATTATCGGGGGGCATACCGGCTATTCCGCCGGGCTTTCCCGCCCGCTCGTCGCCGTGACCGCCCTCGGGGTGGCGGCAGGGCGCCGGCCAGTGCGCACCGAGGGGGCACAGGTCGGCGACCGGGTGCTGGTCACCAAGGCCATCGGTCTGGAGGGAACGGCCATCCTCGCCCACGACTTTGCCGACGTGGCGCGGCTGCTGGGGCTGGACGACGAGGCGTTGGCGCAGGCGCGCGCCCTCATGGCCCGGATCAGCTGCGTGCCGGAGGTCCTGGCCCTGGCGGACAACGGGGCGACCTCCATGCACGATGTGACCCGCGGCGGCGTTCTGGAGACGGTGCTGGAAATGGCGCTACTCTCCGGGGTTATGATCGAGCTGGATGCGGACCTGCTGCCCCTGCCGCCGGTCATTGCACGCTTCGCCCAAGCCTTCGGCTTCGATCCCCTGCGGATGATCTCCTCGGGCACCCTGGCGGCCACCGTCCCGCCCGAAAGGGAAGAAGAGGTGCGCCGTCGACTGGGCGAACTGGGCGTGCCCGTGGCCTTCGCCGGCACGGTCAGCGCGGGGTCCGGGGTGCGGGTGAGGTCGAAAGCCGGCGTGTCGCACTACACCGAATCCCGCTGCGAGGAGGACGAGCTCGCCCGCATGTGGGAACGCTATCCTAGAGACGCGTCCTGAAACCTGGACGCAGCCTGACGAACGAACCTTGTAGGTGGACGGCAAAGCCCCTTCACTCCCCGCAGCGCCGCCAGGATGATGTTGACCGCGACCGAATACCCGCCCCGGCGTTCGACGTTCATCCGGCCGCGGCCCCCGGCATGGCGCCAGTGCGAGCTTCACCACCGGCATCAGCGTCCGTTGATCGCTCATGGTTTCGCTTCCGACGGGGCCGTGGTGCGACGTCAGCGTAGCCATATCCCCTGGCCCAACGCCGAAAGCAGGTAGACAAGGCCCGCCAGCAGGATGATGGTGGCGCCGGCGGGCAGGTCGGGTTGATAGGAAAGCGCCAGCCCCGCGCTGGTAAAAATGACCCCGAGCAGCGTTGCCGTCAGCATCATGGTGGCGAGCGAACGCGCATACTGGCTGGCGATGGCGGCCGGCAAGGTCAGGAGCGCGATCACCAGCACCAGACCCACCACCTGAATCAGGATCACCACGGTCAAGGCCACCATCAGCAACAGTCCCAGGTAGAACACGTCGACCGGCACGCCGCGCAGGCGCGCGAACTCCTCATCGAAACATACGGCCAGAAATTGTTTGCGGAACAGCCACACCAGGGCGACGATCACGCCGTCCAGGCCGGCCATGAGCTGCAAATCCTCACGCGGTACCATGAGGATGTTGCCGAACAGGTAGCTCATCAGGTCCACGTTGTAACCCGGCGTGCGCGAGATGAAAAGAATCCCGATAGCCATGCCCACCGCCCACAGCGCCCCGATGATGGTGTCCTCGTGCTGGCGGAAGCGCAGGCTCACCCAGCCGATGATCAGCGCCGCCAGCAGCGCGGCGACGAGCGCGCCGCCAATCGGGCTTTTGCCCAGGAAATAGGCGATGCCCATGCCGCCCAGCACGGTATGAGCTACGCCGCCGGCGAGGTAACCGATGCGCTTGACCACTACATAACTACCGACGATGCCGCAGGCGATGCTGGCCAACACGCCAGCGACCAGGGCATGCTGCAGAAACGTGTGGCTGGCAAGCGCCTCCAGAAACGCGCTCAAGGGTTCGCCTCCATCTTGCAAGTCGTGCCATGCGGGATAATCTGCACCGGCATGCCATACAGTTTTTCGATCACTTCCGACCCGATCGGGACCGGCTGATGGCACAACAGGGTGCGGTTGAGGCAGGCCACACGGGTCACGTAGCGCGAGATGAAACCGATGTCATGGGAGACGACGACGATGGTCATATGCTGGTTGAGTGCCTTGAACAGGTCGAAAATCTCGGTTTCGGCACGCATGTCGATGTTGGCAGTGGGTTCATCCAGAATCAGGATGCGCGGGTCGCAGGCGAGCGCCCGCGCCACCAGCACCCGCTGCAATTGTCCGCCCGAAAGTGTGCCGAGCGGGCGCTGGCGCAGGTCCAGCACCTCGGTCTCCGTCATCGCCAGGCGCGCCGCCTCGCGGTCCGCGGCGCGGTAACCGCCCATCAGCCGGGTTGCACCGAGCCGTCCCATCAGCACCGTCTCCTCCACCGAGATCGGGAAGTCGCGGGCGAAGCGGGCATATTGCGGCACATAGCCAATCACCCTGCGTGATTCCTGCGGCACCCCACCGGCCACGCGCACCTCGCCCGAAGCGGGCTGGAGCAGCCCGAGCACGAGCTTGAGCAGGGTGCTTTTGCCGCCGCCGTTCGGTCCCACCAGGCCCAGGAACTCGCCTTCCTCCACGACCAGGCTGACATGCTCCAGCGCCGGCGGGCCGATGTCGTAGGCGAAGGAAACGTCTTTCAGTTCGATGATCGGCTTCATTTCAGGGCGTCGGCGAATTCATGCGCGACCTGCAGCAGGTTTTGCGGATAATTTTCCGCCAGTGGATCCACTGCCACCACCCGGGCGCCGATGGCCGTAGCAATGGTTTCGGCCGTGCGCCGGCTGAACTGGGTCTGCACGAAGATGACCTTCACGCCCTCGCGCTTGCCGAGATCGATCACGCTCGCCAGAGACCTGGCCCCGGGTTCCTTGCCTTCGGCCTCGATGGGAATCTGGTGCAGTCCATAGTCATTGGCGAAGTAGCCCCAGGCCGGATGGAACACCAGAAAGGGTTTGCCCTTGGCGGACGCCAGAATGGACTGGATATTCCAATCCAGCGCGTCCAGTTCGGCGATAAACGCACGATAGTTCGATTCGTAGTCGCCATGGTGTGCGGGATCGTTCTCGATCAGCGCATCGCGGATGGTTGCGGCCATGATCTTTACCCGCCGCGGGCTGGTCCAGACATGGGGATCGGTGCCACCAGGCTCGCCGCTCGGGCCGGTGAGCGGCAACAACTCGATGCCGCGCTGCATGGGCACCGCACGCAAGGCAGGGTTCGCATCCCGGATACGCTTCATCCAGGTGCTCTCGAACGGCACCCCGATGGAAAAGTAAAGCCGCGCCTGCGACAGTGCCACCATCTGCCTCGGTGTCGGTTCGTAGGTCTCGGGGCTCTGCCCGGGCCCCACCATCACCGAAACCGCAACATGCTCGCCGCCGATGCGCTCAACGAAATATTTCTGCGGCAGGATGCTCACGAACACCTGCAGCGGCGCTGAAGCTGAGGCAGCATTCGCCTGCAAGGCGCAGAGCGAGACCATAAAAGCGATGATTTTGGCAAACGTTCTCACGAATCAACCCTCCATCGTTGCCGCGACAACCACGAATGCGCATTGGCCGCGCCCTGGCCGCAGGGGTTCGATCTCCCGCGTCTCGGGCAGGGGGTGCGCGAGTGTCTGGCCCCAAGCGTGAATCACGAAGCCGGCTTCCACCAGCAGCCGCGCCACCTCGTCAGCGGAATAGAAAGTGGCCTCGCGGTAAAACACACTCTCGGCCTGATGCACCAGATAATCCTGTCCCAAAGTGCTCTCCCGGTCGATGAAGCCAATCACCAGTAGCCCGCCTGGCTTGAGCACCCGGTGCGCCTCGGCAAGCATCCCCGCCGGCGAATCCACAAAGCAGATGGTGGTCACCACCAGGGCGTGGTCGAAGCTGCCAGCTTCGAAAGGCAGATTTTCGGTTACCCCTTCCACGACCTCGATGCCGCGCGCAGCGGCGTGGACCAGCATTGCCGGGGCGGGATCCACACCCACCTGCATCCCCAGCGGCGCGGCAAAGCGGCCGCTACCCACCCCGATCTCGATGCCCCTCCCCTCCCATGGAACGAACGGCCGCAGGGCGAGCAGTTCCGAAATATACGCAGCCCCGTGCTTTTCGAACCACGCTTCATAGCGCTGATGGTACGCTTCGAAGGGGGCAGCTCTAGGCACGGGACAGCACCTCCCGCAGCGCGTCAACGAAGCGTCGGTTGTCTTCGGGCAATGCCGTGGTGACGCGCATATAGCCTGGACCGAGCGCCGGGTCGTTGAGCGGCTTGATCAGGATGCCGTGGCTGCGGAGCTGGTCGGCAATCACGGCTGCATTGTGCGGCGCGAAGTCAGCGAGGAAGAAATAGGTCTCGGTCGGATAGGTGCGCACGCTCAGGGTGCGCAACTCTGCCGCGAGCGCTTCGGTCCAGGCGTGCAACTGCGCGGCACGGGCGTGGATCTGGTCTTCGTGCTGCAGCGTGGCGATGGCCGCTGCCTGACTGGGACGCGCCAGTGGATAGGCGTCGTTGTGGCTGTTCAGGTCATCGGCGATGGCCTCGGGAAAGATGCCGTAGCCGACTCGAAAACCCGCCAGGCTGTGGGCCTTGGACAGGGTACGGGTCACCAGCAGGTTGGGATGCTCGGGCACCCAATGCGCCACGGACTCCCCGGCCAGGCCGATGAAGGCCTCGTCGACCAGGAAGCGTGTCTGCGGGTGGCGGCGCAACAGCTCCGGCAAGGGTGCCATGTCGAAGATTCCGCCGTTGGGATTGTTGGGATTGACGATGACCGCGAGCGTGGTGCCCTGTGGAATCGCCAATTCGGCAAGATCAAAGGCGAAATCGTTTTCGGGCAGAAGCCGGGTTTCCGTGTAGTGCCGGGCGATCTCGGGAAACAGCACATAGGTCGGCGTCAGCAGGTGGACCTGCTGGCCGAAGCGGTCGAACAGCTGGCGCAGGATCAATTCCGAGCCGGCATTGGTGTGGATCAGCCGCTCCGGCACACCGAGCTGTGTGCTGATGAGCTGGCGCAGCGGCGCCGAATAGGGCTCTGTGTAGAAGTTGCTGTGCGGCACTTCTGCCTGTGCCGCGACGATTGCCTCGTCGATCGGCGGCAGCGGATTTTCGCACAGCAGCAGCTTGATGCCCTGAAAAGACCCGCCGCCTTTCTCCGCTATGGCGCTCATGTTCGTCCCCTTCCACCCTGATGATGTCTCGTACCGCGCCCACCTCCGCAGTTGGCAATCACCGGGTTATAAGCCACACTCGTGCGGGCGCCCCGCCTCACCGCCGGGTTGGGCGGCTTTTCAACGGAGTAAACAGTTAATCATAGACCAGGCGGATTCAAGTCCAGGCATGGTGTATCAGCGCAAGACCCAGCCTCAACCCAGACTGGGCAAGTAACAAGCGGACACGGCGGGAGGAGGACAGGAAGATGAACCGCACGGCGTACGCCGTGGCGGTTCAAGGCAGCAGCAGGATAATCACCCTGCGTTTGCGCAGAGAAGATCGCCCATCATGGCTCAAATGATTGCATCATCACGGACTGACGCCGGTAACCCTTCCAGCACCCAAGCTGCCGCTTGTAACGATAGTCTTGCCGTGAGCAGATTCCATGTCGGCACGGGCCAAAGAGAGCCCACTATCGATGCCGGATATACGACCGCACGTAATTCCAACCAGCCAAATCTATCGATCAGTTTCCTTGATTTCGGGGAGAGTCCATATATGCAGGGTTACGCGCTGGTATTTGGACCAAGCTGAAGTTTCTTCGCTAGCTGCTCAACTGCAATCACCGAATGTGCAGGTGGTGTAGCAATCTCGCCATGGGCCAGTTGATCTCGGACTCGCTTGACCTCCTTGAACGAATCTACGTCAACATCTGTCAACTGTGTCCATACGCTAAGCGCACACCATATAAATCTCTCCTGAAGTGCCTTCCACCGCTCGGATTGCGCAACCAAGAAGTCGGCCATCGACGCGCGCACTCTGTCAGGACCGTTGGTGAGACTGGCAATGTGACCTCTGTGATCTACCGATGCGAACGCGGCATGTGTTTGACGCTCTATGGTTAGAAAGAAGTATAGGAACCGCTTCAGCGGATCTTCTTCTTCAAGGGCCAAGTGGAAGAACCTTGATATCTTGGGGCTCATCGATGCCGCCAGCGTTGTCGTACGGGCCAGATATTGAGTCGCATCTGACGCTGTAATTGCTCTCGCAACAGTCATCGATCCTCGAATCTCGATACCGAAGTCGTACAACGTTTTCCCATCCGGTGTTTTGCCGAAGACATCGCGGGCCACGCGTTTGAATTTGACAGAGTCGTGGAATCTGCTGAACTCGCATGTTAGTGCCGATAGCACATTCGGCAGAATGCCGGACTCCAGCTCCTTCAGCTCGGCTCGCGCGGGTAAGAAGCCCTCGTAAGTAGTGACCCGACCCTCTTCGAACTTTACGTAGGCTCCAGTCATGGTGTGGTGGGCTGTCGGGCCGACGTGAAGCATGAGAAATGGCGGCGTGCACTTGTTCTCAACTAGCCATCGCTCTTCATCGTCCGTCAAGTCATCGGCGATCAATCGCCGAGCTGCTGCATTTACCGATGTGCCGAGAGCCACGTGATAGGAAACACCGCCAATCGCTCCCTGCGCCTCGATCAAAGTGTCCTTCTCTAGAGCGAGGCCCGCGGCTTCAAACGTGTGGAGGCTGTGGAACTCCGCAGAAGGGGCCTCCTTAGGATCCGCGCGACGGAAGCCCATTTGCTCGACTGCATAGTTGCTAAGACCCATACTCGCCTTCGATGAGGGGTGAGACGCCTAACGTCTGAAGTCACTGGCCTGGCGCGGCTTGCCGCGACAGGTCCGGTGGAATGATGGGTTGGGCAGCTTGGGTCGATATCGGCTAAGCACCTTGTTTCTCCCCGTGGACGATGGAACGAGACTTCAGTTGATTAAGCAATCCTGGCAAGGTGCTCACTTGAAGAAGAAGGTTCGGCAAGACGTTTAGAAATAGGCGGGTGCCATCATAGAACTCAGTGGCAATTCGCAGCACCTCCTGCTCGTTAATCTGGGTTATCGATCTGTATTGCAGGAGAGCATCGGCGTCTCTATGTGCAATGGTGGCGTTACGCAAGAAAGCAAACTGCTTCTGCGCTCTTTGCTGGGCGGCTCGAACCGATCGCAGTGCCTGTGTCGCTTGACGTTTGGCCTCCTCGGGAACGCCCGCATTCTCAAGCGCGGCTCGCAATCTTCCACCAGCCACCTTATCTAGGTCGAGTTCATGAATTGTGAGGAGAATCATCCGGGCGCAGAGAGAGCGCCTCCAAGGATCTGGGTGCGTGAGGGCATCGATCTTTGCAGCTTGAATATCTCTTTCAGCGATGAGGAAGAACAGTCCGAGGTTAAGTAGGGTCGCTGATGATTCAAATCCAAGCCGTCGGCTTTTTGCGGTCTGCTTTGCAAACTCGACGAGAGTGCCTGCGAGAGCTTCTTCTCTTTCTCGTTCCTTGAGTGGAAGCACTCGTCGCATGACAAACCGAGCCAGCATTTTGCCATTGCTACGCATGCGCAGCCGGACATACCGCTGAATAAGGCGCGGGTCCCGTTCGAGGAACTTCTTCCGTTCACCTTTCATCGCGCATACATGAAGCTGCCCAACGTAAAGTAGCCATCTTAAAAGACTGGAAATACTGCGTTCCGAATCTGGGCAATACTCACCGATTCCCCGCCGCCTCGAACACCACATGCCCGTCCACCAGCGTGGCGTGCACCCTCCCCTGCATTTCATAACCCAAAAACGGTGTGTTCTTGCCTTGGCTTTTGAGTACGCTGGATGCGACTTTCCAGGTGGCTTCAGGGTCGAACACGCAGATGTCTGCGGCATGGCCGATGGCTAGGTGCCCGGCGTCGAGGCCGAGGATATGGGCGGGTTGATGGGTGATACGCGCCAGCGCCTGGCTGAGCGGGATGCCGCTTTCGCGTGCCCATTTCAGCGTCAAAGGCAGCAACAGTTCCAGCCCGGTGGCGCCGGGTTCGGATTCGCCGAAGGGCATTTGCTTGCCGTCTTCGTCCACCGGGGTGTGGTCGGAGCACAGCGCGTCCACGGTGCCGTCGGCGAGCGCCGCGCGGATGGCGTCGCGGTCGCGCAGGCCGCGCAGCGGCGGCACGAGATGGTAGTTGGTGTCGAAATAGCCGATGTCCATTTCGCTGAGGTGGACGTGGTTGATGCCGACGTCGCAGCTCACGTTGAGGCCTTCGGCCTTGGCGGTGCGCACCATGGCCAGGCTCTCGGCGGCGGAGAGGCGGCACAGGTGCACGCGTGCGCCGGTGTCCCTGGCCAGCAGCAGGATGGTGGCGAGCGCCACGGTCTCCGCACTGGTGGGGATGGCGGGCAAACCCAGGCGCGTGGCGACGAAGCCGTCGTGCGCCACGCCGCCTTTGGCGAGGTAGGCGTCCTGCGGGCGCAGCCACACGGTGAAGCCGAAGGTGGCGGCGTATTCAAGCGCGCGCACCAGCACCTGGGTGTCGGTGATCGGGGCGTCGGCCTGGGAGAAGCCCACGCAGCCGGCGTCGCGCAGCTCGGCCATTTCGGTGAGGCGCGCGCCTTCGAGTTTCTGGGTCAGCGCGCCGATCGGATAGACCCGTGCCTGGTTGAGATTCTGGGCGCGGAACTTGAGCATTTCCACCAGGCCGGGTTCGTCCAGCGGCGGGTCGGTGTCGGGCGGGCAGGCCAGACTGGTGATGCCGCCGGCACACGCGGCATCCATCTCCGATTCGAGCGTGGCCTTGTATTCAAAGCCCGGCTCGCGCAGGCGTGCGGCGAGATCGACCAGGCCGGGGCAGACGATGCAGTTGCTGGCGTCGATCACGCGGTTGGCGTGAAAGCCCCTGGGTGCGCTGCCGATGGCGGCAATTTTGCCAGTCGCGATGTAGAGGTCGGCGTGGGTGTCGAGGCCGTGCTTGGGGTCGATCAGGCGGCCGTTTTTGATGTGAATTTTCATGATTTTTTCAGCTTATTCATTAACGAGCCTTTGGTATCCGAACCAAACAAAACTGGAACATGGTAGGGCGCAATAACCAACGGGCATTGCGCCGAATGCATGCGGTGCAATGCGCTGCGCTTATTGCACCCTACCGGGCTGCGCATTGCGCCTTGCGGCCATCCCGAATACGCAGCAACGTATGTTCAAATTATTCATTAACGAGCCTCTAATTCCCCGCCAAAATGCTCATCACCGCCATGCGCACGGCGATGCCGTAGGTCACCTGCGGCAGGATGACCGATTGCTTACCGTCCGCCACGGCCGAGTCGATCTCGACGCCGCGGTTCATCGGGCCGGGGTGCATGACGATGGCGTCGGGCCGGGCCAGCGCCAGCTTGTCCGGGGTGAGCCCGTAGTATTTGAAGTATTCCTGCGCGCTGGGCAGCAGCGCCCCGCGCATGCGCTCGTTTTGCAGGCGCAGCATGATGACCACGTCGACGTCTTTCAGCCCTTTGGTCATTTCGTGGTAGACATGCACGCCCATCTGCTCGACCCCGGTGGGCAGCAGGGTCTTGGGGGCGATGACGCGCACTTCCGGCACGCCCAGCGTGGTCAGCGCGTGGATTTGCGAGCGTGCCACGCGCGAGTGCAGCACGTCGCCGACGATGGCCACGCGCAGGTTGTGGAATTCACCCTTGTATTTGCGGATGGTGAACATGTCCAGCAAGCCCTGGGTGGGGTGGGAGTGGCGGCCATCGCCGGCATTGACGACGTGGATGTGCGGCGCCACGTGGCGCGCAATCATGTGCGCGGCGCCGCTCTGGGCGTGACGTACCACGAACATGTCGGCCTGCATGGCGGCGAGGTTGTCCACGGTGTCGAGCAGGGTTTCGCCCTTGCTCTGGCTGGAGGCGTTGATGTTGAGGTTGATGACGTCGGCGGACAGGCGCTTGGCGGCAATCTCGAAGGTGGTGCGGGTGCGCGTCGAGGGTTCGAAAAACAGGTTGAAAATCGCCTTGCCGCGCAGCAGCGGAACTTTTTTGACCTCCTGCTCGCTGACCGCGATGAAACCCTCGGCGGTGTCCAGGATGTGGGTGAGGATGGCGCGCGGCAGGCCGTCGATGGCGAGCAGGTGTTTGAGGGCGCCGTCTTTGTTGAGCTGCGGGTTCAGGGTCATTTGAGATCAACCAGTTTGAGGTTGAGACGGCCCGCGTCGTCGCGGACAAGGTGGATGTGCTGGTGGCGCGGCACGCTTGCCGTTGCGCCGACAAAATCCGCCATGATGGGTAGTTCGCGGTCACCCACCCGGTCCACCAGCACGGCAAGGCGGATGCGCGCCGGGCGGCCGTAGTCGAACAGCGCGTTCATGGCGGCGCGCACCGAGCGGCCGGTGTAGAGCACGTCGTCCACCAGCAGGATGTCGCGGCCTTCCACCTCGAACGGCAGGCGCGTTGGTTTGACCTGCGCGTGCAGGCCGATGCGATCGAAGTCGTCGCGGTAAAAGGAGATGTCGAGGTCGCCGTGCGGCATGGCCGGGTCGAGCAGCGCGTGCATGCGCTGCGCCGCCCACACGCCGCCGGTGTACATGCCCACCAGCACGGTGTTGGGCGTCAGGGTGGGCTTGATCGCCGCCGCCAGCTGGGCGACGAGCGTTTCTGCGTCAGGCAAGGTAATGATGGGCATGGTCGGGTTCGTCGAAATAATGTTGCAGGATGTGCTGGGCAGCCACCTGGTCGAGCACGGGTTTTTGCTGGCGCCCGCGTATGCCGGATTCGTTCAGCGTGGAACTGGCCGCAGCCGAGCTGTAGCTTTCATCCACCAGCGCCACGTTCAGGCCAAAGCGCCCCTTGAGGCGCTGCGCGAAACGCAGGCAGGTGGGTGCAAATTCGTGCGCGCCGTCGTCGCGGTGCGGGATGCCGACCACAGCCAGCGCCGGCTGCCATTCCTCGATGAGTTTGCCGATGCGGGCAAAACGCGCGTCCGTGGTTTCAATGGCGATGGTCTCCAGCGGGTGGGCCAACTTGAGTTCCAGCGTACCGACGGCCACACCGATGCGCTTCAGGCCGAAATCGAAGCCCAGCACGCTGCCCGAGTCCATCAGGCGTGGCCTGCGTCTTCCGACAACATGGCAAAGTCGATACCGAGGATTTTCATCGCGGCAGCCAGGCGTTCTTCCACCGGCAGGTCAAAAATCACCTGCGGATCGGCTTTGACCGAGAGCCAGGCGTTTTGCCCGAGTTCATTTTCCAGCTGTCCGGCAGACCAGCCGGAATAGCCTAACGACACCATCAGCTTGGCGGGGCCGTGACCGCGCCCAACCGCTTCGAGGATGTCTTTGGAGGTGGTCAGGCCGAGATTTTCATTCACCGCCATGGTGGACTGCCATTCGCCTGCCGGCTGGTGCAGCACAAAGCCGCGCTCATTCTGCACCGGGCCGCCGTAATACACGGCCTGGGTGGCCAGCTCGGGGCGCTCCAGCTCGATGCCAATCTGTTCGAACAGCGCACCCATGTTGAGATCGGTGGGCCGGTTCACAATCACGCCGAGGGCGCCTTCCTCGTTGTGCTCGCAGATATAGGTCAGCGTCTTGGAAAAATTGGGATCAGCCATGTTGGGCATGGCGATCAGGAAGTGGTCGGTGAGGTTGACGGTTTGCATGTGGACTCAATTGTAACGGCCTCGCGCTTCAATCACAATTTGCTCTCACAGATTCCTGCCGACACCGGGCTTAGGGCAGGCCGAGCAGGGCGCGCACCTCGGCCGGACGGCGCGCGCCGCACACCTGCTCCGCTAGCGCCACGGCGGCTGCCACATCCGTGCGGCGCACCGTTTGCGCGAGGTAGGGGATCCACGCGGGATCCACGGAGAACGCCCGGTAGCCCATCCCCAGCAGCACGGGCAGCACGCCAGGCAATTGTGGGAGCAGGCCGCACACCTGGACGCGGGCGAGCCGACTGCCGGTGGCCACGGCCGCCTGCCACAGGAAGCGGTGCAGCACCGGCGCGTAGGGATCGAGGAAGCCGCTCAGTTCGGGTAAGTCGCGGTCGGCGGCGAACAGGCACTGCATCAGATCGTTGCAGCCCAGCGCTAAGAAATCCACAGCTTCCAGCCATTCGCTCATGGCCAGCACAGCGGCGGGGGCTTCTGCCATCACCCCGACCGGGAGCGTAGCGGTCAGGCGGCGCGCGATTTCATTGCGCCAGTGCAGAAGCTCATCCAGCGCGACCACGTAGGGCACCAGTACGCCAAGGCGGTACGCCTTTGCCAGCGTGTCGAGCGCCGCCAGTTCTGCGCGGAACACGCTTTGTACGGGCTCGCTGGCGTAAAGCCGCGCCCCCTGCAAACCGAGCGCGCCGCCGAGGCCGGGGAGCGGCTGCAGCCAGGGTGGGCGCTTGTCGGCGGCGATGTCCACCAGGCGCACGGTGACCGGCAAAGGCTGGGCGGCTTCGCACAGGGCGGCGAGCGCGGTCTCGAAGTAAGCGGCATCGGGCGGCGCTCCGTGGGCGGAGAGCAGGAACTCCGAACGCACCAGACCGATGGCGGCCGCGCCCTGCGCCACGGCCCACGCCGCGCCAGCCGCGCTGCCGACGCTGGCGCGCAGTTCCACGGCCGTCCCGTCGGCGCTCACCACGGGCGCGCCTGGGGGCGGCGGCGGTGGCGCTTGCCACGCATCAGGGCCGGCATCGGTGATGAGGCCGGTGGCGCCGTCCAGCACCGCCTCGGCGCCCAGCGGCAGGCGGGCGGCCTGCTCGGCGCTCACCAGCACCGTGGGGATGCCCAGGCCCAGTAGGCGGAGCATGGGGTGCGAGAACGGCGCACCGTCCACCACCATCAACCCCGCGCAGGGCGGCAAGATGGGGCCGAGCTCGCGCTGGGCGAGGATCAGGAGGCTATCGGGCGCCCCGCTGCGGCGCAGCACGCCGCGCCCGTGCCCAGGGGCGAAGGGGCTAGCCTGCAAGTGCAGCATGATTTCGCTCAAATCGGGTGGTCGGCGTCTGCCGGTGCGTCAACATTTTTGCCTCCTTAGGGCTCGTTAATAAATAACCTGGGCATACGCTGGGGCCGCTTTGGGCGCAGGCCAAGGCGGCCCCAGCCCGGAGGGCTGCAGCGTATGCCCAGGTTATTTATTAACGAGCCCTTACCGCGCCCTCAGGCGCTCGCCACGATCAGCGGGACGTACATCTCCCGGGCGCTCATACCGCCGTGCACGCCGATCTGGCGGTAGCGGCGCTCACCCAGTATCCAGTCCTTGAGCGCGTAGTTTTGCTGCATGATCAGGGTGTAGTGGCCGATGCGTGATAGCAGCTGCGGGTGGGGCGCGCCCAGCCCGAAATAACCGCGCTCGACGAGCGTTGCGCTGTTGAACAGCATGGCGCGCCCGGCCAGTTCGGCGTGTACATAGTGCTCGAACTGCTGCGCCTTGTCAGGGTGGACGTAACAGTAGGCCACGCGGCGCTCGCCGCACAGGGGCAGCACCAGGGTTTCCGCCAGCTGCGGATGGTCGGAAAGCTCGATCAGGCTCTCCGCCCCCGAATCGGTGAAGCCGTGGTCGGCGGTGACGATGATCAGGCTGTCGCTGCCCGCGGCCGCGGCGAGAAAGCGCCCGAACGCCGCGTCCAGCTCGGCGAGGCATGCTGCGACCTCGCGGCTTTCCACGCCGTATTCATGGGCGAGGCCGTCGAGGCCAGTGTAATAGGCGTAGAGGTATTTGCGCTCGGCGCTGCCCCGCAGGATGTCGCGCAGGGTGTCGAACATCTGCTCGAGGGTGGCGTAGCCGTGGCGGTGGGCGTGTCCGCTGTACGCCAGGTTGAAGTCGGAATGCACGATGCGTTGCGGCGACACCACATGGGTGTGCGCCGTGAGCCGGTCGAATATTGGCGCCGGGGCAAGCAGCGCGACCGGATTCACCCCCGCCTCCTTAAGCGTTTGGCCGCCGTGGCGTGCCTTGAACGGCAGCACCGCCGCCACGGCGCCCAGCTCGCGAAAGTACATGTGCCAGCCGGTGAGGCCGTGTTGCTGCGGGGCAAGGCCGGTGAGGAAGGTGGGGATGGCGGTCGCCGTGGTGGACGGGAACACGGAGGTGATGCGCCCCTGCAGGTGGCGCTGCAAATGGCCCGCCGCGCCACCATGGACGAGGTGGTGGTGGCCTAGGCCGTCAACCACCAGCAGCACCACGTTTCTCGCCTCGGACAGTTGCGCCGGCGGCAACGCCGCGAGCGGCGGGTAGGGCGTGGCGGCGCCGCCCAGCCCCTGGATGAGGGAGGCCATCAGGTTGACGATGCTGCCGCCATGGTAGTCGGGCAGAATCATGGTCGAGTGGGCGCGCGGCCTGCGGTTGCCGAGATGATATTCATCTTAGCAGCCTGTCGGATTTGTTTCGGGAGATATCCCAAGTGCCGGGGCACCTGGATCAGCGAACCGCTGGTGGAAATTGTGCGGAAATGATCGCAGCCTGGATCAGCCTGTTTGCCGCAGCTTCTCCACCGCGATCTTGCGCATGCGGAATTTCTGCAGCTTGCCGGTGACGGGGAACTCCTCCACGAACCAGATATAACGCGGGATATTGAAATGCGCGATGTTGCCGCGGCAAAACTCGCGGATTTCCTCCTCGCCCGCGTTTTGCCCAACGCGCCCAATGTTTGGCGAGGAAGGCAAGCGACAAATCCAGGTTTGCCAAAGCTGACGCTGACTACGCTTGAACGCGAGGATGCGGCAGCCGCGGGAGAAACCTTTAAGCATCCAGATGATAGGAAACCACTTTTTCCACTTCGTTTTTCGAGCCGAGGATCACCGGCACGCGTTGGTGCAGGCCTTCCGGCTGCAGGTCGAGGATGCGTTGACGGCCGGTGCTGGACGCGCCGCCGGCCTGCTCGACGATGAAGCTCATCGGGTTGGCTTCGTACAGCAGACGCAGCTTGCCAGCCTTGGCCGGGTCTTTGGTGTCTTTGGGGTACATGAAAATGCCGCCGCGAATCAGGATGCGGTGCACTTCGGCCACCATGGAGGCGACCCAGCGCATGTTGAAGTCGCGCGCGCGCGGACCGGTCTTGCCTTCCAGGCACTCCTGCACGTAACGCTTGACCGGGGCTTCCCAGAAACGCTGGTTGGACGCGTTGATGGCGAATTCCTTGGTGTCGGCGGGGATGGTCATGTTGGGGTGGGTAAGGATGAATTCGCCCACGTCGCGATCCAGCGTGAAGCCATTCACGCCCTGGCCGGTGGTCAGCACCAGCATGGTGGAGGAGCCGTACAGCGCATAACCGGCAGCGACCTGTTTGGTACCGGGTTGCAGGAAGGCCTGGGCGGTCGGCGCATCGCCTTCGCCGGGGCAGCGCAGGATGGAGAAAATGGTGCCGACGGAGATGTTGACGTCGACGTTGGACGAACCGTCGAGCGGATCGAACACCAGCAGGTACTTGCCGCGCGGGTACTGGCCGGGGATCTGGTAGACGTCGTCCATTTCCTCGGAGGCCATGGCGGCAAGGTGCCCCGCCCACTCGTTGGACTGGATGAAGATTTCGTTGGTGATGACGTCGAGCTTCTTCTGGGTTTCGCCCTGCACGTTCTCGGAATCCAGGCTGCCCATCACGCCGATCAGCGCGCCTTTGTTGACGGCATTGGAGATGACCTTGCAGGCGGTGACGATGTCGTTCAGCAGCGAAGTAAAGTCGCCGGTCGCGCCCTTGATCTGGCGCTGCTCTTCGATGATGAACTGGGTGATGGTGGTGCCGATATGCATGGCCAAAGCCTTTCCAGAATATTCAAAAGTACTAATTGTATCAGATTGATGCGGGCAGGCTCAGTCGTTGCTGCTGCTGAGCTGGTCGCCCGGGATGAAATTCCAGGTGCGCGTGATGCTCAGGATGTCCACCTTGTTGCGCATCTCTTCAGGAAATGGCGAGTAGGGTGCGGCACGACGCACGATGGCGACGGCGGCTGCATCGAGTATCTTGAAGCCGGAACTGCGCGTGACCTCCACGTCGTCGAGGCTGCCGTCCGACTTGATCGACACGGTGAGTTGCAGCTTGCCGTAGAGTTTCTGTGAACGCGCCGCTTCAGGGTAATTCTGGTTGCCGATGCGCTCCACCTTGATGCGCCAGTCCTCGATATAACGCGCAAACGCGTATTCCTGCGTGCGCGCACCGATAAACATGCGTTTCGGGCGTTTTTGATAAGCATTGTATTCGTGCGAGATTTGCGCTTCCAGTTTGGCCATTTCCAGGCTGCGCGCAACCAGGCTGATTGGCCTGGGGTCGGCCTCGACCGGTTTGGCTTCGGTCGGCGTCACCTCATGCTGCACGCTGTCCAGGCTTTGCTCGGACTTGAGCTGGGTCATGATCTGGCGCGCCTGCGCTTCCAGCTCCTTGACGCGTTGCTGCGCCCTGTCGGCGCCGGATTCGCGCTGATCCACCGCCGTGGCGGGCAACGGGCTTTTGGCGCGGAGGTCGAGATCGGTGTTGCCGCCACCATTCAGGTTGGCCTGCGCCAGAGCGTCGGCCTTGAGCGGCTGGCGAGTGGATTTGCTATTGACCAGCACCACTTCCAGCGGCGGGCTGAGGAAGTTTCCCTCGTGCACCAGCGGCAATTTGAAGCTGAAGCCGAGCAACAGCAGGTGGATGCCCAATGAGGCCAGCAATGCCGTGCCCAGCGGCATGGTGATGCCGAGGCGGGAAGCGAGGGCAGACAAACGGGGTTGCACGATCATGGCCGGTATTCTAGCCCGGATTATTGCGCCACGGGTTCAACAACGGCAGGTACCGCATCTATGCGCTGGCGGAAACTGCACAGCAGTTCCACATCGAACAAGTCCACGCCGTCCACCGCCAGACCGACCCGGCTGCCCGGCGGCAGTTCCGGCAATGAGTGCACGCGCGTCACAAACGGCAAGCCGTCGAGGCGCACCAGGTTTTCCTTGATGACGCCGGCGTTGATTTCGGCGACGCCTTCCTGCACCAGCCAGCGCAGGCACCAGTAGCGCTCCATGTTGCGCTGGAAGTCGTTGTAGGCGTCGTATGCCACCTCGAAATCGCGCAATGCGGTGTACAGCACTTCGGATTTCGGCGCATAAGGCGGTTCCACGCCCTGCGCCAGTGCCATGATCTGGCGCTGGTTGAGCAGATCCACATAACGCCGCAGCGGCGAACTCGCCCAGGTATATTGCGCCACACCCAGCCCCACGTGCGGCGCGGGCTTGGTGCTCATCTTCACCTTGCCGTTCTGCTGGGTACGGTACAGCGCCATGGTGCCGGTTTCCGCCAGCCAGCGGCCCCATTCGGAGTTCACATAAATCATCAGCTCGGATACCACGCGGTCGATCGGATTGCCGCGCACCCGGTCGGTAATGCTGACGCGGTCGTTTTCCACCTTGAAGTTGTAATCGGCGCGCTGCGGCACGTTGGGGTCGGGCGTCTTGCCGCGTCCGGCCTCCAGCGCACCGGAAAAATGCCACAGCATTTCCAGTTCGCTCTTGAACGGATAATCCACGCTGTCGGCGGCGATGCTGCCGGTATGGAAATGCGCCTCCAGTGTTTCATGGCGCAGGTTGGCGGCGATGTGGACTTGCTCCAGGCGGGTTTCCTGGTTCAGTACCTTCCACTCGCCGTCGCTCACTTCCACATACATGGACAGCGCCGGGCAGGTGTGGGTCTCGCCCAGGGTGTAATGGTGGATGGCCGCATCCGGCAGCATGGTGATCTTGCCGCCGGGGTAATACACCGTGGACAGGCGGCGCGCGGCGATTTCGTCCAGCGCAGATGCCGGCACGATGCCCAGCGCGGGAACGGCGATATGGATGCCCACGCGCCAGTTGCCGCTGTCCAGACGCATGACTGAAAAGGCGTCGTCGATTTCGGTGGTGGCGGCGTCGTCCATGCTGAACGCCCGCACCCCCGCATCCGGCAGCTGTGGCGGGTCGGGCAGTTCGTGGGCGTCGCCGAAACCGGTGCCGCGCGGGAAGTACTCGCGCAGGAACGCGCCCAGATGGTAATCGTGGCTGGAGGGAATCGCGCCGCAGCGATCCAGCAGCTTGACCGGGGTCAGACCGGTGATCTTGCAGGCGTCGTCCAGGGCCTTCCATTCCAGCCGGTTTTTGTCCGGCGCATAGAGCAGCATGTCGAGATGCGCGGCGAATTCTTCCGGCAATTGATGCGTGGTCAGTTGCGCCACGTAGCGCGCCAGCAGTTCCGCTTCGCGCTGCTTGCGCTCCACGCCGGCCTTGGCGGCGGCCAGCGCTTCCGGCGGCGCGGGTTTGTAGCGGCCGCGTCCCTTCTTGTAGAAATACATCGGCGCTTCGTGCAGGCGCATCAGAATTCCCGCTGCTTCCACCGGCGTGGGTTCGTGGCCGAAATATTCGCGTGCCAGATCGGTAAAGCCGAACTCCTCGCTGCCCGCGACTTCCCACAGAAAATCCGTGTCTGCCTCGTCGCGCACGGCGTGCGCCGCGTCCATGAATTCCGCCGGCGCCGGCGCGTTAAAACGCATCATCACGGTGATGGCTTTCACCTTGGCACGCTTGCCGTGCTGGGTGTCCACCTGCAACGAAGAGTCGTTGTCGGTGATGATGGTGCCGGCCTTGAAGCCGCCGTCTTCTTCGTAAAGTAGATACATAGTGAATAACGCGGGCGCTTGATGCGTCCTGCGTTCAAAACTCCAGAATGGTTTCGATGTATTGAGGGAAGCTTTGGAAACCGTGATCGCCACCCGGCACGACAATCTGACGGCTGGCAGCGTAATAGTTCACCGCATCGCGGTAATCCAGCACTTCGTCGCCGGTCTCCACCAGCAGCAACAGGTTTTGCGGACGCAATGGCGCGGGCTTGTCGAGCACGGCGAGCTCATCCAGGTGTTGCTGGGTGAACTGGTATTCCTCGCCGGTGTGATAATTCTTTAGCGGGCCCAGCGCGCTTTTGAGCGCGTGCTGTACATGTACCGCGGGGTTGATCAGCGCAGCCTTGACGTCAAACCGATCCGCCAGCCAGGTGGCATAAAATCCGCCCAGCGAACTGCCGACCAGCTTCACCGATTCAGGCGCGGTGGATGCGATCAGGTCGGACAGCAGCGCGATGGCCGCCGCCGGGCGATGCGGCAGATCGGGGCAGGCGTACTCCGCACCGCGCCCGCGTGCGGCAAGCCAGGCTTCGAGCTTGCGCGCCTTGCCCGAGCCGGATGAACTATTGAAACCGTGGATGTAGATGATCATTGCGGGCGCTGCGCGGCAGGTTTAATCCGGCATTATAAGGCAGGGCTGGCCGCCGCCGTGCAAAGCAGGTTAAATTGCAACGATGAAACGCTTTCCATTCTCCGCGCCGGCGCGTGACCGCCTCGACTGGCTGGGCCAGATTGGCTATGTATCGGTGCAGCTGTTTTTACGCAACGAGCTGGCTAATCACGCGGCGGCGATTTCGTTCTACTTTCTGCTGTCCATCGTCCCGATTGTGTTGCTGATGCTGTATGCGGCCAATCTGCTCACCCAGTTGCCGCAACTGGCGGCGAATATGCCGCTGCTGTTCGTGGCGCTGTGGGATCAGCTCAATCTGGGGGCGCTCAAGGCGTTGGGTGCGCTGCCGGAACAAACCCGCGCGGTGGCCAGCGGCGCCAGCCTGCTTACCCTGGTGATGGCCTCGCGCGGCCTGCTGAATGCCCTGCAGAGCGCGTTCCGGGTGATTTTTGCGGGCGGCAAACGCAGTTTCTGGCAGGCCTGGCTGGTGTCGCTGCTGGCCATGCCCCTGGCGTTTGGTTTGATCGTGCTGGCGATCGTGGCGCAACGCGTGCTGGCCTATCTGTCGCGCATGGGGCTGCTTGGCCAGCATCTTGCGGCCTATCTTGGCCTGGCTGGGGTGGTCACCTTTCTGGTGCTGTGGCTGCTGATTTTTACGGCGTACTGGCGTATGCCCATTCCGCGTCCGCCGCGCAAAGTGGCCGCTTTGGTCAGCCTGCTGTGCGCGCTCAGCATCCTCGCACTCAAGGCCGGATTTGGTTATTTTGTGCGCCTCGATAACTACCAGGCGATCTACGGCACGCTCGGCACCGTGGTATTTTCGCTGATCTGGGTGTACATCGTGGCAGTGATTTTCCTGGCGTGGGCGCAGTGTCTGTATGCGCTAGGCCGCTTGGATGTGCTGGGACTGGAAAAGCTGTTTCTGGCGAGCAGCGGCAAACAGACCACGCTGGCCGACCGTTTCCTGTTCGGCCATTCGCAACGCCTGTTGCGCAAGTATGGCCAAACGATTGCGGCGGGTACGACCATTATCCGCGAGGGCGAAACCTCGCAACTCACCTACTTCCTGCAATCCGGGCAGGTGACGCTATACAAGGACGTACAGGGTCGGGCGGTAAAAATCGCCGGTTTGCAGGCGGGGGAAATATTCGGCGAAATGGCCTATCTTCTGGGCGAGTCGCGAACTGCCACGGTCATTGCGGACAGCGACGTGTTCCTGGTCGCGTTTCCACCCCAGGTGCTGGAGGAGTTAATGGCGACCAGTCCGGCGCTGGCACGGGAGATTATTGGTGCGCTGGCGCAGCGCCTGAAGCAGATGAATCAGGCGCAGATAGCTTAAAGCTTATTCCTGCATCAGTTCAAAATCGCTCTTGGTCACGCCGCAGTCCGGACACGCCCAACTGTCGGGGATGTCTTCGAAACGGGTGCCGGGGGCAATTCCCTCCTCAGGGATGCCACGCGCCTCGTCGTATACGTAGTCGCAGATCATGCATATCCACTTGCGGGTCAGCGTTTCAGTATCAGTTATTGCGTTCATGGTGTCTGCTTGTAGGGGGTGAGGCTGGACAGGATTTTGTCGAAAATCGGCTGCAGCTCGGCTGCAATCCCGTCCAGCTGGACATTGTTGTAAGGGGCAAACACCGCGCCCGGGCTGCGCATGGCGACCTGGGTTTTGCCGTCCGCCGCGTAAACATGGATGCGCAACGGGATGTCTATCCCGGCGCGTTTGTCCGCCAGCCAGACGCGCACCGCGAAATCCGGCCGGAATACCTCCAGAATCTGGTCGGCCGGCACGGTCATGCCCCGTTTGGCAGCGTTGGCCTGGCCATTGATATGCGCGACCAGCCCCATCGGCGCGGCGAGGATGGCTTCGGTGAGTTTGGCGGTTGTGGCGTCCACATCCAGGTTGACGCTGAAAGTGATCATTGGGGTTCCCTGTTCATGCGTTGTATTTATGCACTGCATGCATGGCAGCCGCTGTCGATGTCGTGTAGCTCTTTGCGTAAATGTTTGATGGCCGGGGTGACGATGGCCACAAAGTAGGCTTCGCGTACGCGCCGTTGCGCGGCGTTGCTCACCAGATAGCCCTTGGCACCGAGATGCAGCATGGCGGAGTTGGCCGCCTTGAGCGACAGCTCGCTACCCAGCAGGCGCATGGCAATGGTGTCGCGTTCATGGCTGGTGTCGGGCGAGGCATCAATTTTGTCCGCCAGACGGTAGCATGCTGCGCGCGCGTCAAGCAACGCCGCTTCGATATCTTCTGCCTGGTCGTCGAGGAAACGGTTGACGTGGCCGTGGGTTTTGTTGGAACGCTTCATCATGTTCACGCAGGCATCCACCAGTCCCAGCCCCATGCCCATCTGCATCAGGATAAAGGCGGATTTGGTGCGCGCGCGAAAGCGCTCGAATTCACCCGGATGCGACACCACGGCGGCATCGGCGATGAATACATCCCTGAACTGGCAGGCAAAGGTATTGGTACCTTCCATAGCAATAAAATGCGCATTCTGATTGAGGGTCAGGCCGGGGTAGTCGCCGCGCACCAGGGCGATCATCAACCCCGGCTCGTCGGCAACGTCTATGCCGACGTGGAAATAGTGGTCCACGCCGATGTTGGATACCCACGGCAGCGTGCCATTCACGCAATAGCCGCCACTTACGCGCACCGCCTTGAGGCGATTTTCCTCGATGGCGACGCAGGATTTCATTGCATTCGACTGGCCGGTGCCGCCCAACACCCTGCCGCCGGCGATTTGCGGCAACACGCCGTTACGAATCGCAATATTGCTGCTGTTTTGCAGGTACCAGGCACAGGCATTCTGCGCCCATACCAAAAAGCCGGTGGAAACACATTCGCGCGACACATCCTCGATGACTCGCACCGCATTTTTCAAGCCCCTACCCGTACCGCCGAACTGTGGCGTGACCATCGCGCCAAAGCCGCCGATGGCGCCAAGCCTGTGCAAAAATTCGCCCGGATATTCACCCTTGATATCAATATCCAGCACGTGTGGGCAAAGGTGGTCGCGGATCAGCGCGGTAATGCCGGGCAGGGATTCATCGGCGTCGGCTTCATGCGCACATTCCAGCATTTCGACTTGCATCACAGCTCCTTATTCGCCACATGACGGCCTTAGGTAGACGGTCATGTGCATATTCAATCCTGTTATCAGGCCAGAGTCACTGCTACGTTTACTGGATTGCGCATGGTGTTGGCTACGGGCGACCATTGATTGGCATGGGCGACGAGCGCTTGCAGTTCCGTATCGCTGGCATCGCCTTCCAGATGCACCTTGACGCGAATATCGGTCAAGCCCAGCGTTTTGTCTGGCGACATGTCGCCTACGCCCCACACCGCTGTGACATTGATATCGCCCTCCAGCTCCAGCTCGATTTTTGTAAGCGTGATACCGCGTGCCACCGCATTGGCGTGCAGACCGACCGACAGGCACGAACCCAGCGTGGCCAGTGCAGCTTCGGAAGGATTGGGTGCGGTGTCATCACCCAGCAGGTTGGGCGGTTCATCAATCACATGCGCGGGTAAGTCGCGCACGAAATTGAGGTTGCGAAATTTGCTCTCGCATACCGTTTTTGTTTTCAGCGTGACTACATTTTGTGGATTGGCTTTGCCTTTTTGCGCCAGCGCATCGAGCCCGTTTTTATCGATCGGGGTCAGCGTGGTGGTCATTTTCAATGCGGCAACTTCAGACATGGTTTGCTCCTCCGGGTGTTAAATTGATATCGGTGGCCTATAGGACACGCCAACATTAACGCAAGCGCCATGCCAAAGTCGCTGTTATAACTTAACGCAATGATTTTAAATATTTTTACAGTAAATATTGAAAATTTAAGCGGTATGTGAGGTATACAGATTGTTAACAATTTGCACGACAGCTTTCCTGCGCACCGTTTGGTCAGGCAATTGCCAGGCGCTGAATCCGATAATTCAGCTGACGCAAGGTCATGCCCATTTGCTGCGCTGCCCGCGACTTGTTGCCATTACATAGCGCCAGCGCCTGCACGATGTTGTCGCGCTCGCCCGCATGCACTGCATGATAGGGACGCAAACCGTCCGGGGCCGCGGACACGGGCAGAGTAACCGGTGGCGCTACGGGTTCGCCGACGGTTTCACCAGCGATTGCCGCAGCCACCTCTGCGGCACCAATCAGCCGGTTCTCGGAGAGCAGCGCCAGCCGCTCCAGCACGTTGCGCAACTGCCGCACATTGCCGGGCCAGTTATAAGCAGCCAGTCGCTCCAGCGCATCCGGGGCAATATTCACATTGCGCTGGTAACCCTGGTTGATCTGGTTCAAGTAATAGCGCACCAGATGACGGATGTCCTCCGGGCGTTCCTGCAGGGCGGGCAGTCGCACCGGGATCACATTGACTCGATAAAACAAATCCAGCCGAAATTTGCCGCGGCTTACCAGCTGCTGCAAGTCCTGATTGGTGGCGGCGACGATGCGAACATTGACCGCGGTTTCGCGGCGCGCACCGATGCGCTGGATGGTGTTCTCCTGCAATACGCGCAGCAATTTGACCTGCATCGCCAGCGGCATATCGCCAATCTCATCAAGGAACAGGCTGCCACCGTTGGCCTGCTCAAAATAGCCGGGACGGCAACTGGTGGCACCGGTAAACGCGCCTTTCTCATAGCCGAACAGCTCGGACTCGAACAGGTTTTCAGGAATGGCGCCGCAGTTGACCTTGATGAAAGGATGGTCGCGGCGTGCACTGGATAGGTGCAGGGCGCGTGCAAACAGCTCCTTACCGGTGCCGGATTCACCCAATAACAGTACTGTCGCATCGGTTTGCGCCACCTGTTCAATCTGTTTTAATGCGCGTCGCAACGGCATCGATTCACCGACAATGCCAAATGCGCCCAGGCTCGATGGATTCTTGTTTAGCGCCCATTTCAGTTCACGATTTTCCGACTCCAGGCGTGCTGTACGCTCCTGAATGTAACGGTTGAGAGTGATTACCTGAGCGATCAGCGTGGTGGCAATTTTCAGTATTTGCAGATCGCGCGCCAGCGGCCGTGGACGGTCACGCAGCCGGTGTACGCCGAGTACTCCGAGTACGTGGCCGCCCTGCTGTATAGGCATGGCAATAAACGATACTGTTTCATGCGGCAGATGCTCACGTTCCACGCAGCGGAACAGGAACGCCGGCTCGTTATCCACATCCTGAATAATTACCATCTGCCCGCTCTGCATCACGCGTCCGGTGATTCCCTCACCGGGCTGGAAGCGGCCGCGTTTCATCTCCTGCCTGGATAAACCGTAGGCATGGGCGATGTGCAGCTCACCACTATCTGCGTCCGGCAGCACCACGCGTCCACGGTTCAAGCCGAGCAACTCGGACAGCAAATGCAAAATCTCGCGGATGACATAGTTCTGATCCGGGCTTTTACCCATCAGCGCGGAGGCTTCGCGGATCACCAGCAATTCTTCGTCCACCAGGATTTCCGGTAGGGAGCGTTGGGTGGAATGCGCTTTAGGCATGGATACGATTCCTCAAGAAATAACAATTTGTCTACACAATGTAAGCAAAAACCGGGCACATACTGTGCCGATGATTTTGACTATTGGCTGCGGATGGCCTGGAAAGCTGATTTGTGGAGCTGGCACGTTTGCTGCTCATATGGGTTCATACCCAAATCAGCAGAAAGTGGAGTCAGCCATGAGCGGCCAAGTTTTGATCGAACCAGCGCAACTGCAACAGGGCATGACGAGCGAGCCCATCGTGGTGATCGACACGCGCGATCCAGGTGCTTACGCCAGGGGACACATTCCGGGCGCAGTTAACCTGCGCGAGATTTTTACCTATCTCGCTACCTCCGACCACGAAGGCCTGGAAGCCATGCAACATAAGTTTGCTGAAGCATTTGGCGCGGCGGGCTTGTCCGGCAAGGAAACCGCCGTGGTTTATGAAGACACCATGAACACCGGTTTTGGGCAATCCTGTCGGGGTTATTTCCTACTCAAATATCTGGGCTATCCCAAGGCTAAAGTACTGCATGGCGGTTATCAGGCCTGGGTCAGCGCGGGCCTGCCCACCACCACTGAGCCTACCCTGCCAACCCCCGCTGAATTTCCTCTCGCCTGTGAGCCGGGTGCGGTAATGGTGGACAAGGATGAAATGCTGGCTGCGCTGAATGATCCGTCAGTGATCAAACTCGACGTACGTGACGTGGATGAATGGATCGCCACCAGCTCTTCACCTTACGGTCCGGATTTTTGTCCGCGCAAAGGGCGCATCCCTGGCGCGCGATGGCTGGAATGGTACCGGCTGATGAAACCCGCAGACGAGGGCAGCATATTCAAGGCGCGTGATGAAGTTCTGGCGGAATGCCAGTCCGTTGGTATCCAGCCGCACTCCAAGGTTTACGTTTATTGCTTCAAAGGCGCGCGCGCTTCCAATACCTTTCTGGCCCTGAAAGAGGCGGGCGTGCATGACGTAAAAATTTACTTCGGCTCATGGAATGAGTGGTCACGCGACCCGGCGCTGCCGATTGAAGAAGGCTTTCCGGCAGTCTGACCAGAATCATTTTTTTACCAGTTTTTATACACATAAGCCATTAATTTCAGGGAGAAATAACATGTCCGGTTTTGACGACCCGTTTGACCCCAATATCCAGCTTTCCGGTAAGGGTTGTAGCTGTGGCCGCCACAGCAGCCAGGCCGAGCATCAACTGGACGAAGACGCCCGCATTGGCCGGGTGGTCGAATCCACGGTGATGCGTGCGCTGTTTCCGCATGACGAGACGCGTCGCAACTTTATCCGTGCGGTGGGGACGGGTACTGCACTGGCGGCGATTTCCACTTTCTTTCCACTATCCGCCGCCAAGGCACTTGCTGCAGATCGTGCCCCGCTGGAAAAGCCCGATCTGAAAATCGGTTTTGTTCCCATTACCTGCGCCACGCCCATCATCATGGCTGGCCCGATGGGCTTCTACTCGCGCGAGGGCTTGAATGTCTCTTTGCTCAAAACAGCGGGTTGGGCTGTGGTGCGCGACAAGGTAATGAACAAGGAATACGATGCTTCCCACATGCTCTCGCCGATGCCGCTTGCCATCAGCCTGGGGCTGGGTTCACAGGCACAGCCGATGGACGTGGCGGCGATCGAGAACATCAACGGCCAAGCCATCACCATGCATGTCAAACACAAGGACAAGCTCGACCCTAAACAGTGGAAAGGCTTCAAATTCGGCCTGCCCTTCGACTACTCGATCCACAATTTGCTGCTGCGTTATTTTCTGGCCGAGCATGGCCTGGATCCAGACCAGGACGTGGAGCTGCGCATCATGGCACCGCCCGACATGGTGGCCAATTTGCGTGCTGGCAACATCGACGGTTTCCTCGGACCGGAGCCTTTCAACCAGCGCGCGGTATACGAGGAGGTAGGCTTCATTCATACCTTGTCGCGCGACCTCTGGGACGGCCATCCGTGTTGCGCCTTCGGCGTGTCGGAGGGGTTCACCAAGGCCTATCCCAATACCTTCGCCGCATTGTTCCGCGCCATCGCTCGCGCTACCGACTATGCTCACAAGCCGGAAAACCGCGCCGATATCATCAAGGCCATTGCCCCGGCGAATTATCTCAACCAGCCCATCCCGGTACTGGAGCAGGTGATGACCGGACGCTTCGCCGATGGCTTGGGCAAGGTGCGCAACGTGCCCGACCGGGTGGATTTCGATCCATTCCCGTGGCCGTCCATGGCGGTGTGGATGCTGACCCAGCTCAAGCGCTGGGGTTATCTCAAGGGCGAGGTCAATTACCGGCAAGTGGCGGAAAAAGTGTTTCTCGCCACCGACGCGCGCAAGCGTCTGCAAGAGATAGGCCTGCCTGCCCCAGCCAGCGACTATGCCAAATACACCATCATGGGTAAGGTATTCGATCCGGCCAAACCGGAACAATATCTGAAGTCGTTCAAGATCAGTCGGACATGATCATGGGCAATTCGCTGAATTTCAAGGCGCTGCTTGTATCTGCACTGCTACTGGGCGTCTTGCTGCTGGGGTGGTATTTCGCCACCCTCCCGCAGGCGGCGGTGACAGCCAATGTGGATCCTGAATATGCGGCGCTGATGGGCGGCGGGGCGATGAAGAAATCAGGGATGCCGACGCCGGCTGAAGTTGGTCATACCTTGCGCGAAAAGCTGTCGGATCCGTTTTACGATCACGGCCCAAATGACAAGGGCATCGGCATTCAGCTCGCCTATTCGTTGTCGCGCGTACTTGCCGGGTTTGCGCTGGCCGCGCTGGTGGCAATTCCTTTGGGTTTCGTGGTGGGTATGTCGCCACTGATGCTGCGCGCGCTCAATCCCTACATACAGTTGCTCAAGCCGATTTCGCCACTGGCGTGGATGCCGCTGGCGCTCTATACCATCAAGGACTCGTCCGCCTCGGCAATTTTCGTGATTTTCATCTGCTCACTGTGGCCGATGCTGATCAACACTGCCCACGGCGTGGCCTCGGTCAGGCGCGACTGGCTCAATGTCGCCAAAACCCTGGAGGTGTCGGCGCTGCGCACAGCATTTCGAGTCGTACTGCCCGCCGCTGCACCCACCATCCTCACTGGCATGCGCATTTCCATGGGCATTGCCTGGTTGGTGATCGTGGCGGCGGAAATGCTGGTGGGCGGCACAGGTATCGGCTACTTTGTGTGGAACGAATGGAACAACCTGAGCCTCACCAATGTCATTTTCGCCATCCTCATGATCGGTGTGGTGGGCATGATATTGGATCTGATGTTAGGTGGCTTATCACGGCTGGTGGCGTATAACGATTGAGGGCTAAACCATGCAAACCGATTTTTTGAAAGTTGAAGCCTTGAGCCGGGTCTATCCGGCCAGCCGTGGTCAGGTACCGCTGGTGGTGTTCGAGAATATCCACTTCAGCATCAACAAGGGCGAATTCGTCTGCATCATCGGCCACTCCGGTTGCGGCAAGTCCACCATTCTCAACGTGCTGGCCGGGTTGGATGAACCCAGTGCCGGTGTGGTAATCATGGATGGGCGCGAGGTAGCCGGCCCCAGCCTGGATCGAGGTGTGGTGTTTCAGGGCCACGCGCTGATGCCGTGGCTGTCGGTGATGAAAAATATCGAATTCGCCGTCAAGTCACGCTGGCGGGACTGGCCAAAAGACAAGGTGCGCAGCCACTGCCAGCAGTACATCGATCTTGTGGGACTGACCGGTGCCGAGCACAAAAAGCCCTCCGAACTCTCTGGCGGCATGAAGCAGCGTGTGGGTATTGCCCGCGCCTTTTCCATCCAGCCGAAAATGCTGCTACTGGACGAGCCCTTCGGTGCGCTTGATGCGCTCACCCGCGGTGTGATTCAGGATGAGCTGTTAAAAATCTGCGTCGCCACGGAACAGACTATATTCATGATCACCCACGACGTAGATGAAGCCATGCTGTTGTCCGACAAGATCATCCTGATGACCAACGGCCCTCGAGCTCGCATTGCCGAAATCGTGGTGAATACGCTGCCACGCAACCGTACCCGCAATGACGTGCACAAGGATCCGCAGTACTACCGCATCCGCAACCACCTGGTGGACTTCCTGGTGAGCCGCTCGCGCGAGATGGCGCAGGCGCCGGCCGCAGACAACGACCCGCGCCACCCACCCGAAGTCAGACCGGGCGAAATGGATGATCAGCCGATAGCAACACCGCCGCGTGCGCAAAAACAGTCCGCCATGCACCTGGTGTAATCACTCAACAACCCGACAAGGAGAAACCATGCAACGCACCGAAGTCACCGAAATGATCGTTTCCGCCAAGCTGAAAAAAGGCTTGAAATGGGCGGATATCGCCAAAAAAATCGGCTTGAGCAAGGAATGGACAACCGCCGCGCTGATGGGGCAAATGACCCTGGACAAGAAACAGGCCACCACCATCGGCAAGCTGCTCGGCTTGCCGCCGGAAGCCGTGGATGCGTTGCAAATTGTTCCCTACAAAGGTTCGCTGCCCAGCGCTATCCCTACCGATCCGCTGATCTATCGTTTTTATGAGTTGATTAACGTCTACGGCACCAGCATCAAGGCGTTGATCCATGAGGAATTCGGCGATGGCATCATGAGCGCGATTGATTTCAGCATGGACATCCAGCGCGAGGCCGACCCCAAGGGCGACCGCGTCAGGATAGTGCTGAACGGGAAGTTTTTGCCTTACAAGACCTACTGATCCGTGCTGTCTCCCCGGCTTAACCTTGCAGCGCCGGGTGATCGGGGCGCGGGCGATCGAGGAAATAGCCCTGCACCAGGTCGACCCCGAACTGGGTCAACAGCTCAAGCGTGGCCGCATCCTCCACGAACTCGGCCACGGTGATCTTGCCCATTCCCCTTGCCACGTCGGCAATGGATTTCACGAACAGCTGGTTGTCATGATCACTGGGCAGGTCGCGGATGAACAGGCCGTCGATCTTCAGCGTGTCCACCTTCAGGTATTTGAGATAGGCAAAAGACGAGAACCCGGTACCGAAGTCGTCCAGGCAGGTCGCACAGCCGGTCAGGTGCAGTGCCTCAATGAAGCGCCCTGCGTCATGCAGATCGCCAATCGCCGAGGTCTCGGTGATCTCTATCAGCAGGCGGCTGGGGGTGACGGCATGCCGGGCGAGGGTGTCCTGGATATATTGGGGCAATAGCGGGTCTGCCAGGGAACGCCCGGACAGATTGATGGCCAGGGCGCGCAGCTTGGGATGGCGTGCCAGCGTGGTGACGGCCTCGCTGATCACCCAGCGGTCAAGCTCGAGAATCTTGCCGGTCTTTTCGGCGACAGTGATGAATAAACCCGGCATGACCAATTGTTCGGGGTTTTCCTCATCGATCATGCGCACCAGTGCCTCGAGGTGTGACAGCCTGCGATCCGCGGTGTGGTATACGCCCTGGAAATGCAACCGGAACAGGTTTTTTTCGAATGCGTGCGACAGCCGGTCGTTCCAGGCGAGGCGGGCGACCATCTCCTTGCCCATATCCAGATCAGGCCGGTATACCTGCCAGGTGTTCTTGCCGCACGCCTTGGCCTGGTACATGGCGGTGTCGGCATGGGCGATCAGCTCTTCAATGGTGGAGCCGTGTTGCGGATAGAGTGCGATACCCAGGCTCACCGTGACGCGCAGCGGCTGGTCGTCAAAAATGAGCGGGAGCCGGGCGATGCCCCGCACGACACGCTCCGCCAGACCTTCCGCCTCTTTCAGATCGGAAATCTGGGGGATCAGCAATGCGAATTCGTCGCCTCCCAGGCGCGCGAGGACTTCATTGCGGCGCATCAGGGGGGAAAGCTCTGCTGCGATACGGATCAGCGTGGCGTCGCCCGCATGATGCCCAAAGGTGTCGTTAATGTACTTGAATTCGTCCAGATCGAAGAACAGCAATGCCCCCTGGCTGCCTGAGCGCTCCGCATCGGCGAGCAGCTTTTCCAGCTCCTCGCGCAGGCGATGGCGATTGAACAGGCCGGTGAGGGAGTCGCGCTCGGCGAGGTAGATGAGCTGCTGGGCGGTCTGCTGCTCCTGGGTGATATCCTCGAACATCCACAGGTGGCCGATAAACTTGTTGGCATTGTCGTATACCGGATGGCTGAGCCGGGTCACCAGCCGGCCATCGGCCAGGCGGATTTCAGTGGCCTGGCGCTCTTCATACGGCCCCGCAGGTTCCGTCATCAGGTCAGCGAGCTGGTCCGGTTCGGCCAAGGTACAGCCGGTCTGCATGATCGCCTCGGCGGGGAACTTGCCATGCAAAGACAGGTCCGTGGGCAGTCGCCAGATATGCTGAAGCGCCGGGTTGTAATAGATGATGCGGTTGTTCGTATCGGCAAACAAGATACCCAGTTTCATGGCGTGCAGCAACGCGACCAGGCGCGCCTGCTCTTCATGCAACTGGGTCGTGCTTGCCTTGAGCGCCCCGATCTGTGCGGCGATGGCGTTAGCCATGGAATTGAAGGCATGGGTAAGCGAGCCGACCTCGTCATCGCTCTGCACCGGCAGACGGATATCCAGCTGCCCTTGCGCAAACGCTTCGGAGGCGCGGGTCAGGGTGGCGAGGTGGCGCGTCAGCCAGAACCCGAGGCCCGCCAGCAGCAGGGTCGACAGGAGAATTTCCACGCCCGCGATCAGTATGCTTTGCCGAACCAGGTGAACACGTGCCTCAGTCAGGAATGCGGTGGAAACGCCATAGTGGAGGGTGCCGTATTGCTGGCCAGCCAGCATGATCTGCGTGCTCGCATCAACCCGGTCTGCACGTATGTCGGCAGCTTTCGTTGGCGGAGTGACAACCGGCAAAGTTTGCCCTTTTTCCCAGCCGGCGGATGCAACGACGTGGCCTGAGTGATCGACCAGCACGGCGTAGATAACCCCCTCCATATGTGCACTCTCGGCAAGTATCTCGTTCAGCGTGGCGTAATCCCGCTGCGCTAGCGGCGCGGCGAGGGCCGCATTGAACAGGGTGTTGAGCTCCGTATATCGCGCCTGCGCCTGGGTGAACAGACTTTCCTGGCTCAGGCGTACGCTGTTGACCACCAGCAGGGTAAGCATCACCACTTCCACGACCAGCAAGAGCAGTACCAGCTTGGAACGCAATGACAACCCACGCGGCATCTTCAACAACAAGGCTAGTGCTCCAGGTGCTGCCGGAGATATTGGGTATAGGGATCGAGAGCCTTCATATCCTGGGGCGTGATTTCACGTATGCCCTGATAGCGCGTTACTTCGAAAAATTGTTTGCCTTCGGGCAAGTCCGGGGAAAAAGCGAGCAGGGCCGATTTGAGGCGCGGAACTTCGCTTGCCAGACGCGGATTGGCCAGCAACATGAGGCCGGGTATGGCAGGCAGGCTGGCAAAAACCTGGAGGCCATCCCGAACATTCGCTGGCATCTGTCCCCAGCCCGCCGGCGAAATGATGGCCAGCATGCTTTCCCCGCTGAGTACCGAATAGGCCGAGCTGTTATGGCTTGAGGTTTCCAGCAACCGGAAGTCGGTACCTTCGCGCAATCCCTGCGTTTCCAGCCAAAACACGGCCTGACTGGTAATCAGCGCAAAGCGGTCCAGGGTGGCGACCGCTTGCCCGCGCAAATCCCGGATGGATTTGAGCGGCGCGGCCCGGGAGGTTACCAGCATTGCCCGATTCGCAGCCTTGAAGGTCGCCAGAGGGATATAGCCGCCCTCCGTTTGCGCGAGCCGCCCCAAGTGGGCGGCCGTCACCACGAGATCATAATCACCCGCTATCGTGCTCTTGTGGAAAGTGGCGAAATCCGTTGCCGTCACCATCTCCACAGGGCGTTTCAGCGTCTGCTCCAGATAGACCCGAAACGGTTGATAGTTATTGAGCAGAATGCGCGGACTCAGGGTGGGTAACACGCCCACGGTCAGCGATGTCCCCTGCGCCGCACTCGGAAGGGGGCAAAGTGCCAACAGGCAGGCCAGTAGCCAGCCTCTGCCAGATAAAAACTTTCCCATGCCCTGCTCTCCTCGGTCCTTGCGGATTCTTTTGCGCTGCTCCTGTTCCAATATTCTTCAGGGCGGCGCCGTTTATTTAAATGTCATATCGGTTTCCGGGTGCCGAACTTGAAGCCCATGCTGACGGCGCTTGTTTTCGCCAGTCATGGAATGGTGCGGTCACCGCGAGGCCAGACGCGCCAGCAGCTTTTCGTGTATGCCGCCAAAACCGCCGTTGCTCATCACTAGCACCTGATCGCCGGGTTGGGCTTCGGTGACCACCGCCGTTACCAGGGCGTCAAGATTGTCGTGCACCTGGGCAATCGCGCCCATGGGCGCGAAAACCGCGTGAGCGTCCCAGCCCAGATTGGCGGCGTAGCAGAACACCTTGTCTGCATCCTTCAGGCTGGCGGGCAAGGCGTCTTTCATCGCCCCCAGCTTCATGGTGTTGGAACGCGGCTCCAGCACCGCGAGGATGCGCGCCCCACCTGCCTTGCGGCGCAGACCGGCGACGGTGGTGGCAATCGCGGTGGGGTGGTGGGCGAAGTCGTCATACACGGTGATGCCGTTGACGGTGCCGCGGATTTCCATGCGGCGCTTGACGTTTTCGAAGCGCCCCAGTGCCGCGCACGCCACTTGCGTGGAAACGCCGGCATGGCGTGCGGCGGCAATGGCAGCCAGCGCATTGTGTACGTTATGCGCGCCCATCAGGGACCACTCCACCCGGCCTTGTGGTTTGCCGTTGAACTGCACGTCGAAGCCGGCCTCGCCGCCGGTGGCGGTCCAGCCCTCCGCTACGCCCAGCCATTCCACCGGGGTCCAGCAGCCACGCGCAATGACACGGCGCAGGCTATCCTCTGTGCCGTTGGCGATGATCAGCCCCTGCCCCGGCACGGTTCGCACCAGGTGGTGGAACTGGGTCTCGATGGCAGGGAGGTCGGGAAAAATGTCGGCGTGGTCGAATTCCAAGTTGTTGAGTATCGCAGTGCGCGGTCGGTAGTGGACGAACTTGGAGCGCTTGTCGAAAAACGCGGTATCGTATTCGTCCGCCTCGATCACGAAAAACGGCGACTCGGTGAGACGCGCGGAGATGCCGAAATTCTGCGGGATGCCGCCCACCAGGAAGCCCGGCGTCAAGCCTGCGTCTTCCAGTATCCACGTCAGCATGGAGGTGGTGGTGGTTTTGCCGTGGGTGCCCGCGACGGCCAGCACCCATTTGCCCTGCAGCACGTTCTCCGCCAGCCATTGCGGGCCGGAAATGTACGGCAAACCCTGATCGAGGATGGCTTCCATTAATGGGTTGCCACGCGTGACCACGTTGCCGATGACGAACACGTCGGGTTTGAGGTCAAGCTGTTGGGGGGCGAAGCCTTCAATCAGGTCTATGCCCAGTGCGCGCAACTGGTCGGACATGGGCGGATAGACATTGGCGTCGCAGCCGGTGACGGTGTGGCCGGCTGCGCGGGCGATGGCGGCAATGCCGCCCATGAAGGTGCCGCAGATACCCAGAATGTGCAGGTGCATGGAATCGCTATCGTAATAATTAAGGAAAAAATGGATGGGCTTGCCGGAATCTAGCTCAATCCGGCGCCATCGCTGATCGAGCCCTTGGACAAATCCACCAGAATGTTGCGCCCCGGTATCAGCGTGGCGATCGCCAGCAGGAAGATTTCGACGAACTCGTTACGCTCACCCTCAGGCAGCTTGGTGACGCGGTTGAAGGTGCCAAACATGGAATCGTGAAACGCGGCGATATAAAGAATGCGCCGCTTGTTTTCGGCGACATCGTTGGCATCGGCGGTTTCCGTCACTTGCGTGATGACCACTTCGCCAAGCTTCTCGCGGATCGACTGGAACAGGTGATGGATGTACTCGGCCGCGCTCTGGCGGCCCTTGTCGTCCTGCAGGGTGAGGTCCGCGCTCACCATCTCACCGGATCGGGTCTTGAGCGTGACGCGTTTTTCCTGCGGCTGGGGTGGCGGGGCGTTGGGGTTGATGATGAGGCTCACGGCGATATCCTTGAATAATCAAGCTGCATGATAACGTGTTCGACGCACATAAAAAAAGCCGCAACAAAGACGCGGCTTCGGATTGAACTGTTCAATCTTAACCGATCTGGTCTTCTGTCCCGCCGGTCACCTGCCCCTTGACCATATTCAATTCAGCGCTTCGCCAAACAGACCTATGATGTACTCTTTCGTGTAGTTGTGTGGGGTGCACTTTATAAGGCCGTATGGCTGAATGAATTGTTAAATTTGTCGCGCTCATCTGGCCATGCGCGCCAGCGCCAGCAGATGCCATTGGTGCACGCCCAGCCCGAGCAGAATCAGCGCGGTTCCCAGCCAGATATCGAACCCCGGCTGTTCGCCGTTGAGCCATTGGCCGAGGAGTAGCGCGCTCACCGGCGTGATCAGCGTGATCAGCGCGACCTGGCCGGCCTGCAGATGTTTGGTAACGTAAAAATACAGGGTAAATCCCACCACCGAGCCGAAAATCCCCAGGTAAAGCGTGGACAGCCCGGCACGCAGGCTCCACTGCGGCAGGTGGCCAAACAGCGCCAACCACAGCGGCAACAGCAGTCCCACCACCAAAGTCAGCGCACCCGTGGTCAGCGCCAGTACGGGTATCGCTGCCCCGGTGCGCTTGACCCATACCAGGCTGGCTGCCTGAATCGCCACCGCGCCGAGGATGGCCGCAATCCCGGGCAAGACCTGCGCGCCTGTTTTTGCGCCCGAGCCAAAAATGACGATCAGCCCGGCCAGTCCCAGCACAATACCCGCCAGTTTGGCCCGGGTCAGGCGTTCCTCATCCGCCAGCCACATCCCGATCAGGCCGGTAAATAGCGGAATCAGGCCAAACAGCACGGCAATCAGGCCGGATGGCACATAACGCGCACTCCAGTAGACCAGCAGCATTGAACCGAAAATACCGGAACCGGCAGCCACATAGGCATGGAGTGCAGCGCGCGAGCGCACCATTGTGATGCGCAGGGCACGCATCAGGACCGTGCATACCGCCAGGCCGATGACCATGCGTATCAGCAAGGGGAACATGAAGTCCGCCCCTGCCCCGCTCCATTGAATGGCCAGCGGGGTGGTAGACCAGATCAGAATTACGCCCAGATAGGCTGCAGGGATGGGCATGGTATTAATCGGGTGCAAATATTGCTTGTAATTTGGGTGCCAGGCAGCATATCAGGCATGAGCAGTTTCACTACGGAGGTGCATCATGATTGTATTCGACATCGAATCCGGACGCATTGACGCCCCCAGTTTTACGCAATTCGACACTGTAGCAGCACGGCCTGAGACTGACGCAGCGCGGCCAGATATGACCTTGCCCATGCTGCGCCTGATGACGCTGGAGGAGGCAATGTGGATGGAATCACAGCGTGCCGGTCGCAGCACCGGGTCGGCAATGTAAAACTTGCCGACACGCCCTTGCCGGTTTTGGTGGGCAAAATTCATCATGTTTGATGATGGAGTACGTTTGGGGAATATAAAAAACCCGCAGTAGCGGAGTTTTTATGGCAATTATGTCTACTTATATCCCCATTTTTTTGCTTTGACACAAGCCAAAGAAGCCCGCGTGGCCGCGGTGCCGGATATTGACACACCGCGACTCCGTGCGTAATTCCCCCCGGCTGACTGAAAAGCAGCTGTCTTTATGCCTCGCCGTCGTAGCCCAAATTTGGCGCCAGCCAGCGCTCGGCGGTGGCAATATCCCAGCCCTTACGCTGTGCGTAATCTTCGAGCTGGTCACGATCAATCTTGGCGACGGCGAAGTAGCTGGATTCCGGGTGGGAGAAGTAGAACCCGGACACGCTCGAGGCGGGCAGCATGGCGTAACTTTCAGTCAGCTGTATGCCGGTGTTTTCGGTCGCATGCAGCAACTCGAACAACGGTGCTTTTTCGCTGTGTTCGGGGCACGCCGGATACCCCGGCGCGGGACGGATGCCGCGATATTTTTCGTCGATCAGCTCTTCGTCGCTGAGCGTTTCGTCGGCGGCGTAGCCCCAGAATTCACGCCGCACACGGGCGTGCATGCACTCGGCGAAAGCCTCGGCGAAGCGGTCTGCCAGTGATTTGAGCAGAATGGCATTGTAGTCGTCGAGATCCTTTTCGTACGCAGCCACACGCTCGTCCATGTTGAGGCCGGCGGTGACGGCGAAGCCGCCGATGTAATCCTTCACGCCGGATTCCTTGGGCGCGATGAAGTCGGCCAGGCACATGTTCGGCCGGCCGGGCGGTTTTTCCATCTGCTGGCGCAGCGCATGGTAGGTCATTGCCACCTGGGTGCGCGATTCGTCGGTGTAGATTTCGATGTCGTCGCCAACGCGGTTGGCGGGGAACAGGCCGATCACGCCCGCCGCCTCCAGCCAGTTTTCGTCAATGATGCGTTTCAGCATCGCCTGCGCATCGGCAAACAATTTGCGCGCTTCCTCGCCCACCACCTCATCTTGCAGGATTTTCGGATAGCGGCCGTGCAGTTCCCAGGTCTGGAAGAACGGCGTCCAGTCGATATAGCGGGCGATCTCCGCCAGCGGGTAATGCTGGAACACCTGCAGGCCAAGCTGTCTCGGTACCGGCGGCGTGTAGGCGTTCCAGTCGGTGACCAGCGCGTTGGCGCGCGCCTGCGCCAGCGTGGCGCGTTTGGACTGGGCGCGCTTGCCCTTGTGGCTCTCGCGGATGCGGATGTAATCGGCCTTGACCTCGGCCATGTAGGCATCGCGCAACTCAGGCGAGAGCAGCTGCGTGCACACGCCCACCGCGCGCGAGGCGTCTTTCACATACACGGTGGTACCGCTGTAGTTGGGCTCGATTTTAACCGCAGTGTGGGCCAGCGAAGTGGTGGCGCCGCCGATCAATAGCGGCAGCTTTATGCCGAGGCGCTCCATTTCCCTGGCGACGTGGGCCATTTCCTCCAGCGAGGGGGTAATGAGGCCGGACAGGCCGATGATGTCGGCCTTTTCGTCGAGCGCAGCTTGCAGAATCCTGGCGGCGGGCACCATCACGCCGAGATCAACCACGTCGTAGTTGTTGCACGCCAGCACCACGCCGACGATGTTCTTGCCGATGTCGTGCACGTCGCCCTTCACCGTGGCCATGACGATCTTGCCCTTGGCTTCGGCGGCCTCGCCGCTCAGCGCCTTTTCTGCCTCGATGTAAGGGATCAGGTGCGCCACCGCCTGCTTCATGACGCGCGCGGACTTCACCACCTGCGGCAGGAACATCTTGCCCGCGCCGAACAGGTCGCCGACCACGTTCATGCCGTCCATCAGCGCGCCTTCGATGACATGGATCGGGCGCACGGCCTGCTGGCGGGCTTCTTCGGTGTCCTCGATGATGTAAGTGGTGATGCCTTTCACCAGCGCGTGGGTGAGGCGCCCGCCGACCGGAGCTTCACGCCAGGCCAGATCTTCCACCTGCTCCTTGGCCGAGCCCTTCACGCTGTCGGCGAATTCCACCAGGCATTCGGTGGCATCGGGACGGCGGTTCAAAATCACATCCTCGACGCGTTCGCGCAAATCGGCGGGAATCTGGTCATACACGCCCAGCTGTCCGGCGTTGACGATACCCATGTCCATGCCGGCCTGGATCGCGTGATACAGAAACACGGTATGAATCGCTTCGCGCACCGGCTCGTTGCCGCGGAACGAGAACGACACGTTGGACACGCCGCCGGATATTTTCGCAAACGGTAATGTCCGCTTGATCTCGCGCACCGCTTCGATGAAATCTACCGCGTAGTTGTTGTGCTCGTCGATGCCGGTGGCGACGGCGAAGATGTTGGGATCGAAAATGATGTCTTCGGGCGGAAAATCGAGCTGCTCGGTGAGAATTTTGTAGGCGCGGGTGCAGATTTCCACCTTGCGCGCCCGGGTGTCGGCCTGCCCCGCCTCGTCGAACGCCATCACGATCACCGCCGCGCCGTAGCGCTGGCACAGCCTGGCGCGCTCGATGAACTCGGCCTCGCCTTCCTTCATCGAGATCGAGTTGACGATGGACTTGCCCTGCACGCACTTCAGACCCGCCTCGATCACCGACCATTTGCTTGAGTCGATCATGATCGGCACGCGCGCGATGTCGGGTTCCGACGCGATCAGGTTGAGGAAGCGCACCATCGCCGCTTCCGCGTCGAGCATGCCCTCGTCCATGTTGATGTCGATGATCTGCGCGCCGGCTTCCACCTGGTTGCGCGCTACTGCCAGCGCCTCGTCGTACTGGCCGTTAATGATGAGGCGGGCGAACATCTTGGAGCCGGTGACGTTGGTGCGCTCGCCGACGTTGACGAACAGGTCGCCTTCGCCCAGGTTGAACGGTTCCAGTCCGGAGATGCGCAGCTTTTTCTCGATGGTGGGGATGACGCGCGGCGGATAAACTTCCACCGCCTCGCGGATCGCCTGGATGTGCGCAGGCGTGGTGCCGCAGCAGCCGCCAATGATATTCAGCATCCCGGCTTCTGCCCATTCGCGGATTTGCGCGGTCATCGCTGCGGGGGATTCGTCGTATTCGCCAAATGCGTTGGGCAGCCCGGCGTTGGGGTGGGCCGAGACAAAACAGTCCGCCTTGTTGGATAACTCCTCGACATACTGGCGCAGTTCGCGCGCTCCCAGCGCGCAGTTAAGGCCGATGGACAATGGCCGCACATGGCGCACGGAATTCAGGAACGCCTCGGTGGTCTGGCCGGACAGGGTGCGCCCGGAAGCATCGGTAATCGTGCCGGAAATCATGATGGGCAAACGCAGCCCATGCGCGTCGAAATATTTTTCAACCGCAAACAACGCGGCCTTGGCGTTGAGCGTGTCGAAAATGGTTTCCACCATCAGGATATCCGCACCGCCATCCACCAGGCCGCGCGTCGCTTCGGTGTAAGCGATAACTAACTCGTCAAAGTTGACGTTGCGATATCCGGGATCGTTCACATCGGGCGACATGCTGGCGGTACGGCTGGTGGGGCCCAGAATGCCGGCGACGAAGCGCGGCTTGTCGGGTGTTTTGGCCGAGTATTCATCCGCTGCGCTGCGCGCCAGCCTGGCCGCCTCGACATTGAGCTCGTAGACCAGATGCTGCATGTGGTAATCCGCCATCGAAATGGACGTGGCGTTGAAGCTGTTGGTCTCCAGAATATCCGCGCCCGCCTCCAGATAGGCCGCGTGTATGGCGCGAATGATCTGCGGCTGGGTGAGCACCAGCAGATCGTTGTTGCCCTTCAGGTCATGCCCAAAATCGGCAAAGCGCGTACCTCGATAGTCTGCCTCCTCCAGCTTGTAGCTCTGGATCATGGTGCCCATGGCACCATCCAGGATCAGGATGCGATTCTTGAGGGCGGCGAGGAGCAAATCGGTGCGCGTGGTCATGGCGATGTACGATGCGGCGGAAAGGCGGTTATGATACGGGGAATCAGGGGCTTAAGCCAATGCAACGGGTGCGGCTTCAGGAACAACATGGGACAGGATTAACCGGAATTCTCGGGATTGACAGGAAATCGAATGGAATCCGGGTTCAAGCATTTAGCCTTGTAAATCCTGTCCAGAGTTTAGCGCCCTTCACACTCTAAGGAGTCGCCATGCAACACCTCACCCCCAAAGACGCCCACGCCTTTCTGCAGGCTCACCCGGATGCGGTTTTCATCGACGTGCGCTCGGAAATGGAGTTCCTGTTCATCGGCCATCCGAAGGACAGCATCCATATCGCCTGGAACGAATTTCCGGACTGGGAGGTGAACCCGCACTTTCTCGCCCAGGTGCGCCGCGCGACTTCGGTGAACCGGCCGCTGGTACTGATCTGCCGCAGCGGCAATCGCTCCGCCGAGGCGGGCACCCACCTCGAACAGCACGGTTACACCGAGGTATACAACGTGCTGCATGGTTTTGAAGGCGAGCTCGACGATCACCACCACCGCGGCAGCCTGTCTGGCTGGCGCTTCGAGGGCCTGCCCTGGGAACAGTGCTGACCGATACAAAAAAGTAACTTTTCAAGCCCATGATGTTGGGCTAACATGCGCGCTGTTATTTAAAGCGGAGAGTCTTTGTGGGTACTTGTTCAGGTGACAGTTGCCGCCAGCGCATCACTGGCGATTGCTCGGCTAGATAACCCGCAGAACCTCCTCTGCCGCTGTCTCGCCGAGCGCGAGAAGCGGTGTCAAACACCGGTCAACCCTTGCCGGCCCCCTTGCATCACTTCGCACTAAATCTTGTCTTGCGAGGCAGTTTCGTTCACGCCGCGCATGGCCTGGAACTCGTCCCATCGTTCTCCATTGGAATGCAATTGCCACGGTAAGCTGCGAGACAGCCTGCTGCGACATAATGCGCTAATTCAAATTAGTCGTTTGAATGGAACAAGAAAATGAACTTCAATATTCTGAAAGAGGTTTTCGCGGGCTTCATTCGCAGTCGCGCCATGAGTCGCCACTTCCGGCGGCTTGCTCTTCTCGATGCGCTCACCGGCACGGGTGTAAGCAAAGAGGTGCCACCATCGCTGGCACAGACCCTGGCTGGTGCCGCCAAAAGCGACGTCGATGCGTTGCTGAACAGCCTTGGCTCCCATGCCGACGGCTTGAGCGAAAACGAGGCCGAGGCTATCCGCGAGCGCGTCGGTGCCAATGAGGTTGAGCACGAAAAACCCATGCCATGGTGGCAGCACCTGTGGCACAGCTATCGTAATCCGTTCAACCTGCTGCTCACTATTCTCGCACTGGTTTCCTACCTTACCGGGGACATGAAGGCGACGATCGTCATTTCGACCATGGTGGTGCTGTCCACGCTGCTGCGTTTCTGGCAGGAGTCCAAATCCAACAAGGCGGCGGACAAGCTGAAGGCGATGGTGAGCAACACGGCCACCGTGATGCGCCGTGACCCGGCCGAGGATGCCGCCGAAGACGCGCGCAAATACTTCAATGCAGTGTTGCATCCGAAAGGCGCACGCAAAGTCGAAGTGCCGATCAAGCAACTGGTGCCGGGTGATCTGGTGGTGCTGTCGGCGGGTGACATGATCCCTGCGGATCTACGTGTGCTGACCGCCAAGGACCTGTTCTTGGCACAGGCGGCAATGACTGGCGAATCGCTGCCGGTGGAGAAGTACGCCAACCCACGCAACCCGGAGGCCACCAATCCGCTGGAACTGGACAACATCCTGTTCATGGGCACTAACGTGGTGAGTGGTTCGGCAACGGCCGTAGTAGTCACTACCGGGAGCAACACTTATTTTGGGGCGCTGGCCCAACGCGTAACCACCACCGACCGCGCGCCGACCGCCTTCCAGGCCGGGGTGAACAAGGTAAGCTGGTTGCTCATTCGCTTCATGTTCGTGATGACGCCGCTGGTGCTGCTCATTAATGGCTTTACCAAGGGCGACTGGGTAGAGGCGTCCCTGTTCGCGCTGTCGGTTGCGGTGGGCCTGACTCCGGAAATGCTGCCGATGATCGTCACCGCCACGCTGGCCAAGGGCGCGGTGGTACTGTCACGCAAGAAAGTCATCGTCAAACGACTGGACGCGATCCAGAACTTTGGCGCGATGGACGTGCTGTGCACCGACAAGACCGGCACCCTGACTCAGGACAAAATTTTCCTGGCACGCCACACTGATGTGTTCGGTGAGGTGTCGGATCAGGTGCTGGAGTATGCCTACCTTAATAGCTATTACCAGACCGGTCTGAAAAATCTGCTCGACGTGGCGGTGCTGGAACATGCCGAAGTGCACCGCGAACTCAACGTCGCAAAACACTATCGCAAGGTGGACGAAATCCCGTTTGATTTTCAGCGGCGGCGCATGTCCGTCGTCGTTTCGGAGCGCGAAGATCACCACGAGCTGATCTGCAAGGGCGCGGTGGAGGAGATCCTCGGTGTGTGCAACCGCGTGCATCATGGCGATGCGATCGAGCCGCTCTCCGTTGAACTGCTGGCGCAGGTGAACAGCCTCACCGCCGCACTCAATGAAGAGGGCCTGCGCGTGGTGGCGGTAGCGATGAAAGAAACCCCGCCCACACAGAATGTTTACAGCGTGGCGGACGAATCCGACCTGGTCCTGGTGGGCTATATCGCCTTCCTCGATCCGCCCAAGGAATCCTCCGCCCCGGCCATCGCCGCCCTGCAGGCGCACGGTGTGGCCGTGAAAGTACTGACCGGGGACAACGAGCGCGTCACCGCCAAAATCTGCCGTGAAGTCGGCTTGCCGACGCAGGGTGTGATATTGGGCAGCAATATCGAGGCGCTCAGCGATGCCCAGCTGGCGCTCATGGTTGAACAACACAATGTATTCGCCAAGCTCTCGCCCGCGCACAAGGAGCGCATCGTGCGTGCGCTCAAGGCCAATGGCCACGTTGTTGGATTCATGGGCGACGGCATCAACGATGCGCCCGCCCTGCGCGCCGCCGACATCGGCATTTCGGTGGATACCGCAGTGGACATCGCCAAGGAGGCCGCCGACATCATTCTGCTGGAAAAGAGCCTGATGGTGCTGGAAGAAGGTGTGATCGAAGGCCGCAAGACCTTTGCCAATATGCTCAAGTACATCAAGATGACCGCCAGCTCGAACTTCGGCAACATGTTCTCGGTGCTGGTGGCGAGCGCATTCCTGCCGTTCCTGCCGATGCTGCCGCTGCATTTGCTGGTGCTGAACCTGCTCTACGACATCTCGCAGACCGCCATTCCCTTCGACAACGTAGACGAGGAGCAGGTCAGACTGCCGCAACGCTGGAATCCGGAGCAAATCAGCCGCTTCATGGTGTTCTTCGGGCCGGTCAGTTCCATCTTCGACATCGCCACCTACGCCCTGATGTGGTTCGTGTTCGGCGCCAACAGCCTGGCGCACCAGACCCTGTTCCAGTCGGGCTGGTTCATCGAGAGTCTGCTGTCGCAGACGGTGATCGTGTATATGCTCCGCACACAGAAAATCCCGTTCATCCAAAGTCGCATTGGCGGGCCGCTGCTGGCGACGACGATGGCTGTTATGGTCGTCGGGGTTCTCGTGCCGATGGGGCCATTCGCACATTACTTCAGGCTGCAGGCGCTGCCGCTCGCCTACTTCCCGTTTCTGGTCATCATCCTGCTCAGCTACGTGCTGCTGATTCAGGCAATGAAGCGGTTCTATACGCGCCGTTATGGCTGGCAGTAAGGACTTGCGTGCCGGCTACAAGCCTAGCCGCTGCCAGATGGCGGTGGCTAGCGCGGCCTGGTTCATGGTGTAAAAATGCAGTCCCGGCGCACCCGCTTTGAGCAGGCGCTCGCACAAATCGGTCACCACATCCAGACCGAAGGCGCGGATGGATTCGATGTCGTCGCTGTAACCTTCCAGTTTTTTGCGCATCCAGCGCGGGATTTCTGCGCCGCAGGCATCGGAGAAACGCGCCAGCTGCGAGAAATTACCGATCGGCATGATGCCCGGCACAATGGGAAGGGTGACCCCCAGCGTGGCGCATTCATCGACGAAATTGAAATACGCGTCGGCGTTGAAAAAATACTGGGTGATCGCGGAATTGGCGCCCGCATCCACCTTGCGCTTGAAGTTGAGCAGGTCATCGCGCGCGCTGCGGGCTTGCGGATGGTATTCCGGGTAAGCAGCCACTTCGATGTTGAACCAGTCGCCGGTCTCGCTGCGGATGAATTCCACCAGTTCGTTGGCGTAGCGAAACTCGCCGGCGCTGGCCATGCCCGAAGGCAGGTCGCCGCGCAGTGCCACAATGTGGCGGATACCATGCGTCTGGTATTCCTGCAGGATGGCGCGGATATTGTCATGGGTGGAGCCGATACAGGACAGGTGCGGTGCGGCTGCGTAACCCGCGCGCTGGATGTCGAGCACGGTTTCCAGCGAGTGGTCGCGGGTGGAGCCGCCCGCGCCGAACGTCACCGAGAAAAACTTGGGCTTTAGCAAGGCCAGCTGGTCACGCGTGGCGCGCAGCTTGTCCATGCCTTCCGGGGTTTTGGGCGGGAAAAACTCAAAGCTGAAAGTACGGTTGACCATATTCAGTCTAATCCTTATTGCCGGGTATGAAGGCTGAGAGCACCCAGGCAATCACGCCATAGAGAATGGCGCCGACAAACGCAGCGCCAAAGTTGGTTACATGAAAGCCAGGCAGCAAACTGCCCACCAGCCAGAACAGCAAGCCGTTCAGCACAAAATAGAACAAGCCCAGCGTCAGCAGGGTAATCGGCAGGGTCAAAATGGCCAGCACCGGGCGTACCAGGGAGTTGATCAAGCCCAGCACCAGCGCGGCCGCCAGCGCCCACCCAAAACTCTCCACCTGGATGGCCGGCAGCAGGTAGGCGACGGCAAGCAAGGCAACGGCATTCAATAACCACAGTAACAATATACGCATTGTCGTTCTCCGGTTCGTAAAGTGTTCGCCGCCGCCCTGCTGCAGCGTGGCCTGCTTAGTAGCGGTAATGCACCGCCTTGTACGGGCCGTTTTTGTCCACGCCGATGTAGGCAGCCTGCTGTTCGGTCAGTTCAGTCAGCTGCACGTTCAGTGTTTTCAGCTGCAGGCGCGCCACTTTTTCGTCCAGGTGCTTGGGCAGGGTGTACACGCCCACCGGATAATCGGCGGTACGGGTAAACAGCTCGATTTGGGCGATGGTCTGGTTGGCGAACGACGAGCTCATCACGTAGGACGGATGGCCGGTGGCGCAGCCCAGATTCACCAGGCGGCCTTTGGCCAGCAGGATGATGCGTTTGCCGTCGGGGAAAATCACGTGATCCACCTGCGGCTTGATTTCTTCCCACTGGTATTTTTCGATGCCGGCGACGTCGATCTCGTTATCGAAGTGGCCGATATTGCAGACGATGGCCTGGTTTTTCATTTTCACCATGTGGTCATGGGTAATGACGTTGTAGTTGCCGGTGGCGGTGACAAATATGTCGGCTTTGTCCACTGCGTAGTCCATGGTCACCACGCGATAGCCTTCCATCGCTGCCTGCAGGGCACAGATCGGATCGATCTCGGTCACCCAGACCTGCGCGGATAGTGCACGCAGGGCCTGTGCCGAGCCCTTGCCGACGTCGCCGTAGCCTGCGACCACGGCGACCTTGCCGGCAATCATCACGTCAGTGGCGCGCTTGATGCCGTCCACCAGCGATTCGCGGCAGCCGTACAGGTTGTCGAATTTGGACTTGGTGACCGAATCGTTGACATTGAAAGCGGGGAATTTCAGCTCGCCGCGCTCAAACATCTGGTACAGGCGATGCACGCCCGTCGTGGTTTCCTCGGTCACGCCCTTGACCTGCGCCAGGCGCGTGGAGTACCACTTGGCATCCACCGCTAGCTTGGCCTTGATCGCCGCGAACAGCACGCGCTCTTCTTCGCTGCCCGGCTTGGCCAGCACGCCGATGTCGGATTCGGCGCGCGTGCCCAGATGCAGCAGCATGGTGGCGTCGCCGCCATCATCCAGGATCATGTTGGAATAGCCGCCATCCGCCCACTCGAAAATGCGGTGGGTATAGTCCCAGTAGTCGGTCAGCGATTCGCCCTTGACTGCGAATACCGGCGTACCGCTGGCGGCAATTGCCGCGGCTGCATGGTCTTGCGTGGAGAAAATATTGCACGACGCCCAACGCACTTCGGCGCCCAGCGCCTGCAGGGTTTCGATCAGCACAGCGGTCTGGATGGTCATGTGCAGCGAGCCGGTGATGCGCGCGCCCTTGAGCGGCTGGCTGGCGGCGAATTCCTCGCGGATCGCCATCAGGCCGGGCATTTCGATTTCGGCGATGTTGATTTCCTTGCGGCCCCAGTCGGCCAGCGACAGGTCGGCAATGATGTAATCGGGGGTGCTGCTGGAATGGGTGATGGCGTTCATCACGCCCTCCTTTCTGTAAAAAGACCAAAAAAGTAAGACGTGAGCGCCGTTTCAAATTGAAACGCCTTGAGCCTGGCGGGATGAACACCCGTCGCAACGCTCCTCAAGGCTGGTTGGCAATTCTACCGCAGTGGCCGCGCAGTGCGCAGCAATTTTTGCTGCGCTCGCCTGAACGGCTTACAGGCGGGCATCGGCGCGCAGCGCCTCGGCCTTGTCGGTGGATTCCCAGGTGAACTCCGGCTCGTCGCGGCCAAAATGGCCGTAGCTGGCAGTGCGCGTATAGATCGGGCGCAGCAGGTTGAGGGTCTGGATAATCGCCTTGGGGCGCAGGTCGAAATGCGCTTCCACCAGTTTGGCGATTTTTTCGTCGGCGATTTTGCCGGTGCCAAAGGTATTCACCATCAGCGATACCGGGCGTGCCACGCCGATGGCATAGGCCACCTGCACCAGGCACTTGCTGGCCAGGCCGGCGGCGACGATGTTCTTCGCCACATAGCGCCCGGCGTAGGCAGCCGAGCGATCCACCTTGCTCGGATCCTTGCCGGAGAAGGCGCCGCCGCCGTGCGGGGCTGCACCGCCGTAGGTGTCGACGATAATCTTGCGGCCGGTCAGGCCGGCGTCGCCCATCGGGCCGCCGATGACAAAACGGCCGGTGGGGTTGACCAGATAGCGCACGTCGTCCTTGAGCAGGTCGCCGGAAATCACCGGCTTGATGATTTCCTCGATCACTGCTTCTTCAATCTGTGCGTGGGAAATATCCGGATTGTGCTGGGTCGAGACCACCACGGTGTCCACGTGTTGCGGCACACCGTCCACATAGCGGATGGACACCTGGGATTTGGCGTCCGGGCGCAGCCACGGCAGGCGGCCATCCTTGCGCAACTCGGCCTGACGCTCCATCAGCCGGTGCGCCAGGTAAATCGGCAACGGCATCAGCGAAGAGGTTTCATCGCAGGCGTAGCCGAACATCAGCCCCTGGTCGCCGGCGCCCTGGTCGAGATCCAGCCCTTCGCCTTCGTTGACGCCCTGGGCAATGTCCACCGACTGCTTGCCGAAGGTGGTGAGCACGGAACAGGTATGATAATCGAAGCCGATTTCCGAGCTGTTATAGCCGATGCGCTTGACCGTCTCGCGTGCTACATGGTTGTAGTCCACGGTGGCATGGGTGGTGATTTCACCGGCGACAACCACCAGCCCGGTGGTGACCAGCGTCTCGCAGGCTACGCGTGCGTGCGGATCCTGGGTTAGAATTGCATCCAGCACTGCATCGGAAATCTGGTCGGCGACCTTGTCTGGATGACCTTCTGACACGGATTCCGAGGTAAAAATAAATTCTTTCATGGCACCATTCCAAAATCGCAACAGGCGAGGATGGTAGCAAACTTTAGCCCTGCCCGACACCGTTCCCCATCATGACGCAATTTTTGCTTCGCTTATTCGCCCGCCTGCCGCTACGCTTTTGGCACGCGGTGGGTGCGCTGGGCGGACGCCTGGCATACCGCTACAACCCGCGCTACGCTGCGCGCCTGGCGGATAATTTGCGGCAGAGCGGCATCGCTGCCGGTGCCGGCGAATACCAGACGCTGCTGCGCCAGTGCGCAGCCGAAATCGGCAAGGGCGGCGCGGAAATCATCCCGATCTGGCTGCGTCCTTATCCGCAGACGTTAAAACTGGTGCAGGCCTGCCAGGGTTGGGAACACGTCGAGGCGGCGGTGGCTGCGGGCAAGGGCGTGCTGGCGATGACACCGCATCTGGGCTGCTTCGAGATCGTCAGCCTGTATTACGCGGCACGTCTGCCGATGACCGTGCTGTACCGTCCGCCGCGCCAGAAATGGCTGGAGGGCATCATGCGCGACGGACGCGGACGCGGCCAGGTGACGCTGGCGACGACCGACGTCAAAGGCGTGCGCGCGCTGCTCACCGCGCTGAAAAAAGGTGAAGCGGTGGGGATTTTGCCCGATCAGGTGGCGAGCAAGGGCGAAGGCGCGTGGGCCAGCTTCTTTGGCCGCCAAGCCTATACGCCGACGCTGGTCGCGCGCCTGCACCAGTCCACCGGCGCGGTGCCGCTGCTGATGTTCGGCGAGCGCCTGCCCAAGGGGCAGGGTTATCGCATCCACATCGAGCCGCTCAACGCCGACCTGACCGGCAGCAAGGAGCATACTGCCGCGCAACTCAACGCTGCACTGGAAGCGCTGATCCGCAAGTATCCGGCGCAATACCTGTGGAGCTACAACCGCTACAAGCGTCCCGGCGGGGTTGAACCACCGCCGGAGCAGTAGGCGCATGTCGCGAATCGGCATATTTTTTCTCTGGCTGGTGCACGGGTTGCCGCTGTCCGTGCAGGCGGTGCTGGGCAATGCGCTGGGCAGCCTGCTGTATCACTTTGCCGGCAGGCGCCGCCGCATCGGTGAAATCAATCTGCAATTGTGTTTCCCGGAATGGGATCGGGTGCGTCGCGACGAAGTGCTGCGCGCTCACTTTCGCTGCGCCGCACGCGCCGCGCTGGAACACGGCATTCTGTGGTGGTCACCGGTTGAGCGGGTGAAGCGCCTGGTGCATTTTGCCGGCCTGGAACATTTCCAGGCGCTGCACGGCCAGCCGGCGATCCTGCTGGCGCCTCACTTCGTCGGTCTGGACATGGGGGGCGTGCGCTTCACCGCCAGCTATGCGCCGATTGTGTCCATGTACAGCCGCATGAAGAATCCCCATTTCGACCGGCTCATGCTGTATGCCCGTACCCGCTTCGGCGGTTCAAAAATGTTTTCCCGCCACGACGGCGTGCGTCCGCTGGTGCGCGAGGTACGCCAGGGCCTGCCGCTGTATTACCTGCCGGATCAGGATTTCGGCGCCAAGGATGCCGCATTTGTGCCGTTTTTCGGCGTTGCTGCAGCCACGGTGACCGCGCTGCCGCGCATCGCGCGCGTGGCGGGTGCCCGCGTGGTGCCCTGCGTCACGCGCCAGTTACCCGGCGGCAAGGGCTATGTGGCGCAGTTCTATCCGGCCTGGGACAATTTCCCGAGCGCTGATGTGGAAGCCGACACCCGGCGCATGAACGCCTTCATCGAAGACCGCGTGCGCGAAATGCCCGAGCAGTATTTCTGGCTGCACAAGCGTTTCAAGACGCGGCCGCCGGGCGAGCCGAAGCTGTATCCGTGATTGCGTCCGGCTGGCATATTGCCGCGTTGCAAGCCGGCCAGGCCGAGGCGCTGGGCGCGCTGGCACGGCACATCTGGCAAAAGCATTATCCCGGCATCATCAGCCCGGCGCAGATTGATTACATGCTGCATCAGCGCTACCGCGCTGCAGTCATCAGGCAACAACTTGGCCAGCCCGGCAGCTGGTGGGATGTGGCGCAGAATGATGCCGCGCTCATCGGCTTCGCGCATTACTTCCTGGATACCGACCCGCTGCGCATCAAGCTCGACAAGCTCTATGTGCACCCTGCCTGGCAGCGCCGCGGAGTGGGCGCTGCGCTGCTTGGCCGGGTTGAATCCGAAGCGTGCAGACAGGGCCGCACTACCCTCACGCTACGCACCAACAAACACAACCACATCGCGCTCGCCGCGTATCGAAAATACGGCTTTATCGTCATGGCGGAAGTGCTCACCGAGATCGGCGCAGGGTTTGTGATGGACGACTACGTGCTGGAAAAAACGCTGGATTGAGAAAAGCGCACCCGGATCAGGGTGCCGCGACCTGCTGGCGGTGCGATGATTTCCAGCGTGGCGTCGTGCACCCGCGCAATTTCCTGCACGATTGCCAGCCCCAGACCGCAGCCGTTACCAGGGCTGCCTTCCACCCGATGAAAACGCTCCAGCACCTTGTCGCGTTGCGACTCGGGGATGCCGATGCCGTTGTCCTCGACTTCCAGCACCGCAGCGCCAGCCTGAAGACAACGCACAGTGATGCTGCCGCCTGCCGGGGTATAACGCAGGGCGTTGTCGATCAGGTTGGCGAGCAGTTCACGAATCAATAGCGGTTCGCCTACCAGGGATGCGTTTTCCATATCGAAGCCGAGATCAATCTGCCGTTCCATGGCGCGTGGTACCCATTCACGCGCGGCGTCTTCGACCACATTGCGCAGATCCAGCGGCTGCATGGCATCGGGTGACATGGCGCCGGGTTCGGCGCGCGCCAGGGTGAGCAACTGATTGGCAAGATGCGCGGTGCGCACGGTGGCGTCCAGCAGATGCGTGAGTGTGGCCCGCAGTTCAGCAGACATGGTGCCGCGCAAGGCAAGCTCGACCCGGGTTTGCAGCCCGGACAGCGGCGTGCGTAACTGGTGCGCAGCGTTGGCCAGGAAGCGCTGCTGGCCATTCATGGAATCGTTGAGTCGCGCCAGCAAGGCATTGAGCGAGGCGACTACCGGCCGCACTTCGTCGGGCGCATGATGTTCGGGTACCGGGCGCAGGTCGCGGTGCGAACGCGCGGCGATTTCTACCTGCAGGCTTTGCAGCGGGGCGAGGCCGCGTCGGATGCCGAACCACACCAGCAGTACCGCGGCCAGTGCAATCACCACCGCCGGCGCGAGCATTTCGGCCAGAATGCCAGCCAGGTGATGGTCGCGTTTGTTCAGTGTTTCCGCCACCTGCAAATAGGCGCTGCTGCCATTGGGCAAATGCATCTTTAATGCAGCGATACGGATATCGCGCCCACGAAACGCGCTGTTGTAGAAAACCGGTTTGTCGTTGATCTGAACTGGTACCGGCAAATACAGGTTGCCCGCCAGGCGCGTGCCATCGGCGGCGATAAGCTGATAGTAGATATTGTCGTAGGCGTCCACCAGCAACAGGTCGCGGGCACTGGGCGGCAGGTCCAACACCGGCTTGCCGTTCACTACCTGGATATACTGCGCCAGCGCCAGCATGGGGTCGAGCAGCTCCTTGTCGTAGGCGTCATTGGCGGCGTTGCGAGCCATGTAGAAAGTGCCGACCGACCCCAGCGCCAGCAGCACCAGCAGCGGGATCAGCAGCCAGCCCAGCAGCAGGCGCCGGAGGCTACGGGTGTGCACTTTTCGCTTCTTCGAGCAGATAGCCGAAACCGCGTATGGTGCGAATCTTGATGCCGGCCGGCTCCAGCTTGGCACGCAGACGCGACATGTAAACTTCCACTGCATTGGGGCTGATTTCCTCGTCCCAGTTGCACACCGCCTGCATGATCTTGTCCTTGCTCAACACCTGCCCCTGGCGCATCAGCAGATATTCCAGCACTCCCCATTCGCGCGCAGTAAGCCCGATCGGGGTGCCACCCAGCCACACCCGGTGCGCCAGCGTGTCCATGACCAGGCGCCCGCAACTGAGTTTGGCGCTTTGCGCATGATGCCCGCGCCGCAACAGGGCGCGCACCCGCGCTTCGAATTCGCCCAAGGCAAACGGCTTGACCATGTAGTCATCCGCGCCCAGGTCGAGGCCGCTCACGCGGTCGGCCACCGCATCCCGCGCGGTGAGGATCAGTACCGGCACGGTGAGCCCGCGCTCACGCAGCTTGCGCAGAACTGCGAAGCCATCCTGGCCGGGCAGGCCGATATCCAGCACCACCAGATCGTAATGCTCGGTGCCCAGCGCCAGTAGCGCCTTTTCGCCACTGACCGCGCGATCTACGGCATAACCCGGCAACGCCAGCGAAATCGCCAGCCCGGCGGCGAGCAGCTCGTCATCCTCTACTATCAGAATTCGCATGGTTTTTCCTCGGTTACGCGCTTGTTGCGGCCCTTCGACATTGCGATTAAACCACCGAAACGCCAGCGGCGGCAGTCACCGGGTAAACAAGGTGCCAGACACGATGCCGTGCAAGCATATCTGGGTGATGCGGGGCAGGCCTATCGAAAGTCGGCAATGATCCCGGTTCAGCCTTGCAGCCATCTGACGGAAAACGAAGAAAGCAAAAGGGGGAGGAAGCGGGCGTTGCATCACGTGTGCGAATTTCGACGCAGCGATATCCGGATTTATCGGTAGCAGGTGACAATCGGGCAACCGCCGGTATCGGCCATCCCTGATTTACGAAAACCGGGTCATCGTGTCAAATTTTGCATACACCTCATCAGCCGGCAGCGGCCTGCTGAAGTAGTAGCCCTGGTATTCGTCGCAACCCTGCTCGCGCAGGAAGGCAAGCTGCGCTTCGGTTTCGACGCCTTCGGCGACCACACGGATATTCAGCTGGTGCGCCATCACGATAATCGCCGCCACCATCGCCTTGTCGTCCGCATCGGTGGTGATGTCGCGTACAAAAGACTGGTCGATCTTGAGCTTGTCAATGGGAAAGCGTTTGAGATAACCGAGGCTGGAATAACCCGTGCCGAAATCATCGAGCGACAGTTCGATGCCCAGCGCTTTCAGCTCCTCCAGAATGCCAATGGACACCTCCGGATTTTCCATGATCACGCTTTCGGTGATTTCCAGCCCCAGCCAGTGCGGATCCACGCCGGTTTCGCTGAGCACTCTGGAGAAGGTTTGCACCAGGTGCTTCTGGCGGAATTGGCGCGGCGACAGATTGACCACCATGCGCCGTAACTGAATCCCCTGTTCGCGCCACTGTTTCAGTTGACCGCAGGCCTGCCTGAGCACCCACTCGCCGAGTGGTACGATCAGTCCGGAGTCCTCGGCTACGGGAATAAATCGGGCCGGAGAAACCAGTCCCAGTTCGGGGTGATTCCAGCGCACCAGCGCCTCGGTTGCGACGATACCGCCTTCCTCCAGGCTCACCAGCGGCTGATAGTGGAGCAGTAACTCGTTGCGATCGATGGCCTGGCGCAGGCTGCTTTCCAGCAGTAACCGTTCGGTGGCAGCCGCATTCATTGCCTGCGTAAAGAAATGGTAGTCGCGGCGTCCCGCTTCCTTCGCATGGTACATTGCCGTATCGCTGTTCTTGAGCAGCGTTTCGACATCAGTGCCGTCCTGCGGATAGACCGCGATGCCGATGCTGGCACTGGTACGCAAATCCTGTCCATTGATAACGAATGGCGCAGACAGGGCGCCCAGTATCTTTTGCGCTACCAGCGCGGCATCCTCGGCAGCGCTCAGCATTCCCAACAGCACAATGAATTCATCACCGCCCTGTCTGCCAACCGTATCCCCCTCCCGCAAACACTCAGTGAGTCGATGGGCGACCATTTGCAGCAGTCGATCACCCACGTCATGTCCGAGGGTATCGTTAATGCCCTTGAATTTGTCGAGGTCGATGAACATGACGGCAAATTGAGCACCGGATCGCCGTGCCCATGCAATGGTTTGCTGAATCCGCTCCTGAACCAGGCGCCGGTTGGGCAAATTGGTAAGCGCATCGTGATGCGCCAGATGGATGATTTTTTCCTCCGCAGCCTTGCGCTCGGTGATATCGCGCATGATGCCGATGAACTGACGGCGTGCGTCCAGGGAATACTCCGAAATTTGCAGTTCCATCGGAAAAATTTCCCCGTTGCTGCGCTGCGCCCGCACCTCCCGCCCGGTTCCGATCACGTGCGCCGTGCCAGTTTCACGGTAGCGCCGCAGGTATTCATCGTGCTCGCTGCGGTACGGCTCGGGCATCAGTATGGACACGTTGCTGCCGAGTATATCCGCGCTGCGATAGCCGAATATACGTTCTGCCCCTGGGTTGAACAGCTCGATACTCCCGGATTCGGAGATGCTGACAATGCCTTCGTCTACTGTTTCCAGCACCGTCCGCACGCGGTTTTCACTGTCGCGCAAACGCACGTTCGCCGCGCGCGCTTCCCGTTCCGAGCGCACCAGTTTGACCACCAGCGGAGAAAGCTGCCAGCGCAGCAACAGCAGCGCCACCGCAAGCACAACGGTCATGAGTGGCAGCAGGTACCGCAACTGGCTCCAGATCGGCGCATACAATTCGGCGCTGTCCATTTTCAGGACCATGCCGAGGCCGAGATCGTCGACCGGGCTGTAGGCCGCCACCACTTCCTGGTGGCGATAATCGTGCGCGGTAATGAACCCGGTGTTCCCCTCCAGGGCATGCGTCATTGGCAACAGCACGCCTTTCGACGACCTTTTGGATAAGGTCATGACCTGCTGCGGGTTCAGCGTCGTGGGAAAGCATTGCATATTGGACCCAGAGGACGCACACAATGCCAGATCCTCCGTCGTGCCCGAACGCTGGGTGCTCACGAACATACTGCTGAGCGTGGGCAGGGGGGTCTCCGTGATCGCCTTGCCGACGACGCGCCCCGCCTTCACGATGTTTACGTCAGTCCGCAAAAAAAACTTGTCGGTAAACAGCAGGTGCACGTGGCCGGGAAAATTGATGGGAACCGTCAGTGCGGACTGTTGTACAAAATCCCCCGCCCGCGCCAGTTCTTTACCGCCCTTATCGAACAGTGCAATAGCCGAGAGTCCGGTTGTAAGAAAGGACTGAGCCGCTTTATTAAGCGCCTCCAGCGTTGCGCCATCGCCATCATGCATGTTAACGCGCTGTAATTGATTAATCAGAAAGGGGCGCGTGGCGACCGTCATGCCCCGCTCGTATCCCTGCCGGATTTCTGATTTTGCCAAATCCACGCGGTTTTGCAGGGATGACTGGAGGCTGCTGCGGAGAAGATGCTCGGCATGCTGCCCCATGACGTAAAACACCATCACGCCGACCAGGATGGCGACCACAATCAAAATCGCCCCTGCAACCAAGCCAATCGGTTGTTGATCGTTTTTTTGTTTTTGCATGCTTCTCCGGGTCCAATAAGGTGAAGAGAAAGATGAGCCACAGCAAACGCATGCAGAACCTTGCTTATGTTGTGCACCCAGCAGCCGGCAGGCTATATCCCGGTCAACCGTAGCACGGAAATGATCATTAAAACAACGCTCCTAATTCCAGGGAACCCATGGCACGCACGTGTACGACGCGTCATGGCCTTCGACAGGAAAGCACGCGGATGAATCAGGCCACGGCTTTGGTGCGTTTGACAGGGGTTTTTGGCTTGGCTTTGGGTTTTGCGGCTTTAGCGGCAGGTTTCTTGCGGGCAACCGGACCTTTGGCGGCACGGGCTGCCAGCAGCGGAAGCGCCTCTTCCAGCGTGCAGGCTTCCGGATCGGCATCCTTGGGCAGGGTGGCATTGACTTTGCCATGCTTGACGTACCAGCCATATTGACCGCTGTGCAGGGTCACCGGCTTGCCGTCTTCGGGGTGATTGCCCAGCGGTTTGCCGGCAGGTGCGCCACCGCGCGGCTCCTTCGCCATGGCCAGCACTTCCAGCGCGCGTGCCAGGTCGATGCTGTAAACGTCATCGGCCTTGGGAATGGATTTGAACTTGCCGTCGTGCTGCAAATAGGGGCCGAAGCGGCCGATGTTGGCAACGATGGGCAGTTGGGTGTCGGGGTGAATTCCCACTTCGCGCGGCAGGGACAGCAGCTTCAGTGCGGTGGCCAGATCGGCGTGCTCGGTAGGCAGGGTTTTTGGCCAGGAGGCACGCCGGGGTTTGAGTTTTTTGTCCTCAGGCGTGGCACCGACCTGCACGTACCAGCCGTAGCGCCCATTCAGCAGCAGGATATCCTGCCCGCTGTCGGGATCCTGCCCCAGCACGGTAGGGCCGTCTTCGTTGCCGCCGTGCAGCGGGCGCGTGTAATCGCATGCGGGATACGCCGAGCAGCCGATGAACAGCCCGCGCTTGCTGGCTTGCAGGAACAGCTGGGCGCCGCACTTGGGACAAGGTTCATCAGGGATCGGGCAGCCGCGCTCGACGTCGGCCTTGGCTGCCAAGGTACCGGAAAACTCCTGCCAGAAGTCATCCAGTAGCGGAATATATTTGAGCGTGCCGTTGGAAACGTCGTCGAGCCGGTCTTCCAGCTTGGCGGTGAAGTCGTAGTCCACGTAGTGGGTGAAATGGGTGGTGAGAAAGCAGTTTACCAGCCGCCCGATCGGCGTGGGCATGAAGCGCTTCTTGTCGAGTACCGCGTATTCACGGTCCTGCAGCGTGGAGATGATGCTGGCGTAAGTGGACGGCCGGCCGATGCCGTACTCTTCCAGGGTTTTCACCAGGCTGGCCTCGGTGTAGCGCGGCGGCGGCTGGGTGAAATGCTGCTCGCCGGAGAGTTTGTCCACCGGCACGGTTTCGCCCTCGATCAGCGCCGGCAGCTTGGCTTCTTCCTCGCTCTCCTCGTCGTCCTGATTTTCCTGATAGACGGCGATGAACCCGGGAAACACCAGCGTCTGGCCAGTGGCGCGGAACAGGTTGGCCGGGCCGCCTACGGCGATATCGAGGCTCACCGTGTCGAACTGTGCCGGGCTCATCTGGCACGCCAGGGTGCGCTTCCAGATCATTTCGTAGAGGCGCGCCTGGTCGATGGTGAGGAACTTGCGCACCGATTCCGGGGTGCGCGAAATGGCGGTGGGGCGAATCGCCTCGTGCGCCTCCTGGGCGTTTTTGGACTTGTTGCGGAAATATACCGGCGCACCCGGCAGATAGTCGGCGTCGAAATTTTTAGCGATATAGGCGCGCACGTCTTCGATGGCTTCGCGCGCCAGATTCACCGAGTCGGTTCGCATGTAGGAGATCAGGCCCACTGCACCGCCGCCGATATCAATACCTTCGTACAACTGCTGAGCGGTGCGCATGGCGCGATCAGTGGTCATGCCGAGCTTGCGTACTGCCTCCTGTTGCAGCGTGGAAGTGGTAAACGGTGCGGCTGCGTTGCGCGATTTGCGCTTCTTTTCCACGCGCGTGACACTGCCGGTTTTGTCATTGGCCAGGGTGTCGAGCACCGCCTGCTGCGCCTCGCCCGTACCGATGCTGAACTGGTCGAGCTTTTCGCCCCGGTACTGCACCAAGCGTGCGGAAAACGCCTGCTTGCCCTTGTGGCTGTCGAGGTGAATGGTCCAGTATTCGCGTGCCTGGAATTTTTCGATTTCCAGCTCGCGTTCGACAATCAGGCGCAGCGCCGGGCTTTGTACGCGTCCGGCGGACAGCCCCGGGCTGATCTTGCGCCACAGCAGCGGCGACAGATTGAAGCCCACCAGATAGTCCAGCACGCGCCGTGCCTGCTGCGCATCCACCAGCGGCATGGCGATTTCACGCGGGTGATCGACTGCATGCTGAATGGCGCTCTGGGTGATTTCGTGGAACTCGATGCGCGCGATCGGTTTTTTCGGTGTGATCTTCTTCTCGCGCAGGATTTCCGCGAGGTGCCAGGCAATGGCCTCGCCTTCGCGATCCGGGTCGGTTGCCAGCAGGATGCGATCCGCCTTTTTTGCCGCTCGTACGATGGCATCGACGTGTTTTTCGTTGCGCTCGATGAGTTGATACTTCATGGCGAACTGGTTGTCGGTATCCACCGCGCCGGTTTTCGGCACCAGGTCACGTACGTGACCGTAGCTGGCAAGGATTTCGTAATCCGCGCCCAGGTATTTTTTCAGGGTTTTTGCCTTGGAAGGCGACTCGACAATAACGAGAAATGACATGTGTATCTGTGCGCCGTAGTGGCGTTAGTGGATGGGGAGGTTGTTGCCATCGTTAAACAGCATATCCTCCAGTAATAGGTAGTCCTGGTTCGGGTTCTGGCTCCATAGCACCATCAGCGCGATCCACTTGATTTTGTCCGGGGTGATTTCGTCCTCGTCCAGCGCCAGCACGCGGTCGATGACCCACTCGCGCTGCAGCGGGTTGAGGATGCCGGCTTGTTCCAGGAGCATCAGCAGTCCCTGGCTCTCGGTATCCAGCCGGTCCTGTTCCACCTCGGCAAAAAATCGGGTGGCCCGGCTGTGGACCAGGTTCGCCGGGTATTCTGCGCTGTTGAGCGTGCCCAGATCGGAGAACCAGTCCAGCGCGCAGTCTATTTCGTCGCCGTTAAAGCCGACTGCAGTCAATTTGAGCGCCAGCGCATCGCGATCGGGTGCCAGTTCAACATGCGGGTAATTTTCAAACAGGTAAATGAGGATTTCTAGCATTATCTTTTTTTAAACAATACGTTGATAGAAACCGCCAGGAAGTGTGGCGACACTGCCCTGAAGCTCCCTTTCCAACAGCATGGCGGAAAGCCTATCAGGCGTCAACCCGCAGCGCTCGGCCAGCACATCCATACTGACCGGTTCAAAACCCAGCGCCGCCAGCAGCGGATCGTCGCATGTTGCGGGAGCGTTAGTGGCGGGAATGGCCGCCTGCCAGCGCAATTCATCGAGCACGTCCTGCGCCGATTCCACCAGCTTGGCGCCTTGTTTGATAAGTTTGTGACAGCCGCGCGCCACCGGCGAATGGATCGAACCGGGAATGGCGAAGACTTCTCTGCCCTGTTCTGCCGCCAGCCGTGCGGTAATGAGCGAGCCGCTTTGCAGGGCGGCTTCCACCACCAGGCAACCCAGGGTCATGCCGCTGATAATACGATTGCGACGCGGAAAATTGGTGGCGATGGAGGGCGTGCCGATGGGAAATTCCGAGACAAGCGCGCCGCTCTCGGCCAAGCGGTGCGCCAGCGTCTTGTTGCGCGCCGGGTAAACGATATCCAGCCCGGTGCCGACGACCGCGAGGCTGCTGGCAGCACCCGCCAGACCTCCCCGGTGCGCGGCAGCATCAATGCCCAACGCCAGTCCGCTAACGATGGTGAGTCCCGCCTGCGACAGTGCGCTGGCGAAAGCTTCGGCGTTAGCCGCGCCTTGGGGCGTGGCATTGCGGCTGCCGACGATGGCGAGCATCGGTGCGCCGAGCAATTCGCGGCGGCCTTTCAGGTACAGCAATGGCGGCGGATCAGGTATTTGCAGGAGGTGCGGCGGATAGTCGCTATCGGCCAGGGTGACCAGATGATTGCCAGGCGCATCGAGCCAGCGCAGAGCGGGTGCGATGGCGGCGTCATCCACCCCGGCCGTGACGCGCTGGACAACGGGCTGCGTCAGGTAGGATTTCAATGCACTGCCGGGTGCGGCGTAGATTTGCTCGGGGCCGCCAAATGCGGCGAGCAGGCTGCGATAGGACTGTCCGCCCAGCCCGCGAGTGAGCGCCAGCCCCAGCCAGGCGCGGCGTTCAGCCTGGTTCAAGGATTGCGCACAATATCCAGCAGGTTGACCGGGCGATGGATCTGCATCACCAACGCGTAAGATACCTTGTCGAATACGCGATACACCATCACCAGTCCGCTGCGCGAGTCGGGTAACTGGATCTTGTCCACCACGTTGCCTTTTTTATACACCGCCAGTACCGTGCCTACGTCCAGGCCATCGCGCTGGCCTTTGTTGAGCACCACGGTGGCATACTGTCCGGCTTCGGATACCCCGCCATAGGTTGAAATCACCCGGCCCTGGATGTTAGCCGCAGGGGGATGGGGAATATAGCGGAACGAGTAGGCGTCATTCGCCGGTTTGAGTCTGTCACCGGGCTGGATCTCTTCCGACGAGCGGGTAATCAAAATGCGCTGCGGATCACCTTCTGCCTCGGTATGCGCTTCGCCAAGATACTCAACCTGATAACCCAGAACCTCTTTGGTGTCCGGATCGATTAGAGCCTTGCCAGGACGCAGGATTTTCCAGTTACGGGTATCGCTCTTGCCGTTGGTAGCGTAAGCCTGATCACCGGCTCCAAGAACCATGCGGTCTTCCTGCGCACCAATAATGCGCGGGGCATCTTTGAGCGCGCCTTCTTCCATCACGAAGGGCTGGCTGATGAACGCATTCACAGCAGACGCGGGGATCGACGGCACACCCTGATCGGCTTCGGACTCAACGCGAACTTGCGGGGACAATTTCACCGTGCCGTATTTTTCTGCCTTGAGCAGGGAAAGCCTGGGCGTGGCGCCGCTCCGGTCGAGTACGATCACGTCGCCTGGGTAAATCCAGTGCGGATTTTTGATTTCTTCCTTGTTCATGCCCCAGATTTGCGGCCACTTCCATGGATCCTTGAGAAATTTTCCGGAAATGTCCCACAGCGTATCACCCTTGACCACGACATAGCGATCCGGTGCGTTTTCCTGCATCTTGAGGGTATCGGCATGGCTGGAAAGCGCCATAAAACCAGTTAAAAACAAAGATAAAGCAAGCTTGCGCATGGCATCCCCTTGGCGCGGATTTTCAGTTTAGACCTTGTCTATCACAAGTGCCGTGTAGTAATGTGACGTCTTTCGGTTGCAGCTTGTGGTTTAACGGCTGATTTGGCAATTAATTGAGAGACTTGATCCGGATTCTGCATGGAATGGTTTATGCAGGCAAGCAATTATGGCGCTACTAAATATTATTCACTATCCTGACCGACGTTTGCATACCGTTGCAAAACCCGTTGCGCAGGTGGATGAGCGCATCCGCAAACTGGTGGCAGACATGGCGCAGACCATGTATGCCGCACCCGGCATTGGCCTGGCCGCTACCCAGGTGGATGTGCACCAGGAGGTGATCGTGATTGACATCTCGGAGACACACGATGACCTGCTGGTGTTCATTAATCCGAAACTGCTCAAGGACGACGGCAGTGCGGTGCACGAAGAAGGCTGCCTGTCGGTACCCGGTATTTACGACAAGGTGACCCGCGCTGAACGCATTACGGTCGAGGCGCTGGACACAGACGGCGCGTCCTTCACGCTCCACGCCGAGGGCCTGCTGGCAGTGTGTATCCAGCATGAAATGGACCACCTCAAGGGCAAGGTTTTTGTCGAGTATCTGTCCCCCCTGAAACAGACCCGCATCAAGAACAAACTCAAAAAGCATCTGCGCGAAACCATGTAGGACCTCATTCATTTGTCCTTGAACGAACCCTAGGCGCAGACCTCACCGGCCACTCTCATGAATATCATCTTTGCCGGAACCCCGGAATTTGCCCGGGTCGCGCTCACGGCCCTGCACGCCGCGGGGCACACTATTGCGGTTGTGCTGACGCAGCCGGACCGGCCTGCCGGACGCGGCATGAAGCTCATGCCCAGCGCGGTCAAACAAGAAGCGCTACGGCTGGGGCTGCCGGTATTACAGCCGGCCTCCCTGAAAGCGCCAGAGATTCAGGATACGCTGCGTGCGCTGGACGCCGAGCTAATGGTGGTCGTCGCCTACGGCCTGATTCTGCCACAAGCGGTATTGGACATCCCGCGTCACGGCTGTCTCAATATCCATGCCTCGCTGCTACCGCGCTGGCGTGGTGCTGCGCCGATCCAGCGTGCCATTCTGGCAGGTGACACCGAAACCGGCATCACCATCATGCAGATGGACGCCGGGCTGGATACCGGTGCCATGCTGCGACGCGATGCCATCCCGATCGCGCAAGACGACACCAGCGCCAGCTTACATGACAAACTCGCCACGTTGGGCGGGCAGGCCATCGTCGCCGTACTTGACCGGATGAGCGCGGGTCCAGTCGCGTCAACGCCACAGCCGGATGCAGGCGCGTGCTACGCCGCAAAAATCAGCAAGGCCGAAGCCGCCCTGGATTTCAACCGGCCGGCCGCCGAGTTGGCGCGCGCGGTGAGGGCATACAATCCCGCACCGGGGGCGGCTACCCAGCTGCGCGGTACACCGCTCAAAGTGTGGTCGGCGCATGCCACTGACCAGCGCGGTACACTGGGCAGGGTGATCACTGCCGATGCACAGGGCATCCTGATTGCCTGCGGCACAGGCGCGCTATGCATCACCGAGGTACAGCCCGCTGGCGGCAAGCGCCAATTCGCCAGCCAGTTTTTGGCCGGGCACCAGCTCCCGGCTGGCACACAACTTGGCAATTGAATTTTGCGTTGCGCGCACCATCTAATCCGTGTCAGTTTCGACGGCTATAAGGAATCAGCAATGTTTGGCAACTGGTTAAAAACTTCCATACTGATGGCGGGTATCGTCGTCCTGCTTGGCACAGTGGGCATGCTGCTGGGTGGGCAAAAAGGCATGCTGATTGCGCTGCTGTTCGCGGGCGGAATGAACGTGTACGCCTACTGGTTCTCCGACCAGATGGTGTTGAAAATGTACAACGCCCAACAGGTCGATGCCGGCACCGCGCCCGAGTTCTACGGAATCGTGGCTGAACTGGCCCAGCGCGCCGGGCTGCCCATGCCCAGGGTATACATCATTGACGAGGCACAGCCCAATGCGTTTGCCACCGGGCGCAACCCGGAGCACGCGGCGGTTGCCGCTACCACCGGGATTATCCGGTTATTGAGTCAGCGCGAATTGCGTGGCGTAATGGCGCATGAACTCACCCACGTCAAACACCGCGACATCCTGATTTCCACCATGTCGGCCACGGTGGCCGGGGCGATTTCGGCGCTTGCGCAATTTGGCATGCTATTCGGTGGCGGCAGCAACAATGGCGAACGCAATGTGCACCCGGCGGTGGCCATCCTCATCATGATCGTGGCGCCAATCGCGGCGATGCTGATCCAGATGGCGATTTCACGCGCGCGCGAATTTGGCGCAGACCAGGGGGGTGCGGAAATTTCCGGCGATCCCGAAGCGCTGGCTTCGGCACTGCGCAAAATCGAGGCCTACGCGCATGCTACTCCCATGGAAACGACGGAACGGCATCCGGAAACCGCGCAAATGATGATCATCAATCCGCTCTCCGGAGAGGGGATCAGGAATCTTTTTGCCACCCACCCCGCTACCGACGAGCGCGTGGCACGCCTGCTGGCCCTGCGCGGCAAGGTGTAACGGTTCGCTCGCTCACGTCCGGTCCTAAAATACCGACTGTAACAGGAGCGGGTTATGCCGTTTCCTAATTAAAAAACGGCCTGCTGAAATCGGCCTGGTATTTCCGCGTCTCGCCAGCCGGTTTTGCGCTGACGCTAAATTTCAGCGTATCCGGCGGCGTAACGCGAAACTCGCCAAGATAATAGACTGCGCTGCCTTCCTTGATTTCGCGCATGGAAATCTCCGCCAGCTGCGAGTTGAGATTGACCACGGTAGCGCTAAGCGCCGCATGCACCGGCTCGGCAACACCCAGCTTGTTCTTGCGCAGCACCGCAATGGTGAGTAAGCCGCGGTTATGGCTGCGTTCAATATGGTAGTTTTTCGCTACCTCCGGTTGCAACTCATCGGTGGGCATCGCGTTGTAATGGATTTCAATATTGCCGTATTTGACAACCTGCTCGGCAGCATTTCCCTGCTCGGCATAAGCGGCAATGGGTAAGGCCAGCAGGCTGGCGGCCAGGGTGAGGGTGGCAAAGGCTTTCATACGGCGCTCCTTTATGGTTATGGTGTGTTACCAATATAGACAAAATCACGCAGGCGGTTAAGGAAGTTAAGGAAGCTTGTCGACCGCCAGGCCTGTCCCGGTTGTGGGTAAGGTTTGCAACCATGCCTGAATATCATCGAGCAGCTTGCCGGTGGCAATGTTGAAGGCGGCGACAGCCCCCGCCGCGTTGTAAGCCGGCGCGGGTACGTCCTGGGTGAACAGCTTGCGCGCCACCAGCGCGCGGCTGCGCAAATCCACTATTTCCGCGCGCAACTCGACATGGACGCTGCCGGGAGCAGCGCTGGCCTGATGATAGAACGCCAGCAGCCCGGTATCGAGCGCCCAGTCGCCCTTGACGCCACTACCGGTAGTGGCGACCGTCGCAAAAATCCGGTCTGCCTCCAGGCGTGCCAGCAGCAAATCCCCAAAACGCTTGCCCGGGCGGTCTGACCAGCGCGCATATTGGTACAGGCCGCGCGTGCCTGGCGCCCGGCTGAACGCGATATTGTCGGTGTTGTAGAAAGCATTGGTTGCGGTGTCCAGCATCAGCAGGGTGCGCGGGTTGGGGGTGGCGGCGGGTGCGGCGTGGCCGGTGTCTTCAAGCACATAGGTGACGATTTCCGGCGCATTTTGATTGCCCGCCAGGCTAAAGCAGCCGCTCAGACTCAGCGCCATCATTCCGGCAATCAGGTAACTTTTCATGCTTATTTTTCTCCCGGTCCGGGCTGTTGTTTGCCGGTACCAAACAGGATGCCACGCGGATTGGACAGGCGCTGTCCGGCCGTGCTGACGGAATCGGCGCTACTGCGCAGATCGCGGCTGACACTGGTGAATTCCAGCGTGCCAATTTCTGCCAGCCCCTGCAAGCGATTGGACACGTCGGTAGTCTGACGTTGCAGGTTTTCCATGGCACTGGTGGCCTGTTTGATTGCACCGTCGGCATTCTTGCCTACACTCTGGATGCTGCTTTCGGCACTGGTGGCAGCCTGGGTGATGCTGACACTCGCTACGCGAAATTCATCGGCGGCATCGTGTACGCTTTTTATTGCTGCGTTGAGGGCCTGCTTGTTGTCGGCCAGATTGGCGGAAATCGCCTGCAGATTTTGAATGGTGTCGGAGATGCCTTTGCGATTGGCGTCGGACAGCAGCAAATTCATCTTGTCCAGCACCTGCGCGCCATTTTCAGCCATTTGCGATACCGCATTGGCAACGTTATCCAGATCCGATTTGCCTTCGGCGATCACCGGATAACGCTCATTCGGCAACACTTCGGTCAACAGCGGACTGGTTGCGTCGGGGTTGCGGATTTCGATGGTTGCCAGACCGGTCACGATATTGCGCTTGACCAGCGCCACGGCGTTGCTGCGTATCGGAGTGTCCTGGGCCACCTTGATATCCATGCGCACGGCATTTTGTCCGCCGCCGGCGAACTGGTAGCTGTCCACCACGCCGACCTTGATGCCGCGCATTTTGACCGCGCTGCCTATGTCCAGACCATCCATGGATTGGTGACTAAAATAAATGGTGTATTGGCGATAGGCGACCCTGTTGGCCCCGCCGGCCAGCCACAACAGCCCTACAACCAGCAGCAGCGAGGCAATCAGCACAATGGTGCCGACCAGGGTATAGCGCGCTTCTGCTTCCATCAGAGCTCCTCTATCCGGGCACGCGCAGAAAAATAATCGCGCAGCCATGGATTATCAATTTTTTGCAGCATCGCCACCGTTCCGTCAGCAAGCACCTGGTGATCCGCCAGCACAATTACGCGATCAATAATGGACAAGAGTGTATCCAAGTCATGGGTAATCAGAAAGACGGTGAGCCCCAGCCCATCAGACAGCACACGGATAAGCTGATCAAAGGCGCGCGCCGATATCGGATCCAGACCGGAGGTGGGTTCATCGAGAAACAGCAGCTCCGGATCCAGCGCCAGCGCGCGCGCCAGCGCGACACGTTTGCGCATCCCGCCGGACAATTCGCTGGGCATTTTAGTCGCGGTGGATTGCGGCAGCCCGGCCAGCGCCAGCTTGAGCCGTGCCAGATGCAGGCATTCGGACTTCGGCAGGGACGTGTGTTCCAGCAGGGGTACCGCCACGTTCTGCTCCACGTTTAACGATGAGAATAGCGCGCCGTCCTGAAACAGCATGCCAAAACGCTGGCGCAAGCGGTTGAGTTGCGCGCTATCCCCGGCCCATACGTCCTCCCCAAACAGGCGTGCGGTGCCGGCTGTCGGTTTGATCAAGCCCACCAGTTCCTTGAGCAAAACCGATTTGCCGGAACCGCTGCCACCAATCAGTGCGACCATCTCGCCCCGCTTCACGCTTAAGCTCACCCCATCGTGCACGCTCTGCGTGCCAAAGCGGGTCACGATGTGATCAAGCTCAATAACCGGTTGTGCATCCATCAAAATCCCAGCTCGACGAAAGCAACAGCAAACAACGCATTGATAATAATCACCGCGACGATGCTTTGCACCACGGTAGACGTGGTATTGGCGCCTACGCTGCGGGCGTCGCGTGCCACGCCAAGCCCCATGCGGCAGGCAATCACGCCGATAAACAGCGCAAACACCGGAGCCTTGACCAGCCCCTGCAAAACGGTTTGGGTGGGCAGCACCTGGTCCAGGCGGGCAATGAACGCAGAGGCTCCGATTGCCAGTTGACGCTCGGCTACCAGCATTCCCCCCAGAATACCCGCTATGTCGCCGATAAACACCAGCAGCGGCAATGCCAACAGCAGCGCCAGGATGCGCGGCACCACCAGCACGTTGTAGGGTGACAGCCCCAGCACGCTGATCGCGTCAATCTCATCATTCACCTTCATCGCCCCGATTTGCGCGGTCATCGCGGCACCGGAACGTCCCGCCACCAGGATGGCGACGATTACCGGGGACATCTCGCGTGACATGGCCAGTGCTACGCCGTCCACCACAAAAATGCTGGCGCCATATTGCTCCGCCTGAATCCCCAGCAGGTAAGCGAACACCACGCCCATCAGGAACATCATGATAAATGCCAAAGGAATGGCATTAACGAATACCGCCTCGACTTGTGCGACAAACTCTTTGCCACGAAATGCACCGGGGTGGCGCATCAGTTGCAGCATCTGGTAGCTCAATATACCGACAAAACCGACTGTGCCGCGCACATGCTGCCAGGTCTGCAGAGAAACGCGTCCGATATGCGCCAGCATACTGCGCCGGGCAGGCGGAGTAGCGGCCATGCTATCGGTAAAATTGCGCAGCACGAGCTCGAACACCGCTGAATGGGCAGCAGAAAAATTGATCTGAGTGATTTGTTGCGGATCTGCCCCCGCGTCGCCCATGATCTCCAGCAAGCGCAGCGCCCCGCTGGTGTCCAGCGCGGCGAGATCGGCGCCATCGAGCACTGCACCGCCGGTTGGCAACGCTGGCAGCGGCGCTGGTGCTAGGCTCGCCAGGTTTTGCAGCAGCCAATCGCCCGATACCCGCACCACTGCGCTGTCCGCTTGGCGTTCCAGGGCGATGAGCGGGGTAGGCATGGATTATTGCACGCGTTCGAAGCGATACACCGCCAGGCTACCCGCCAGATTTGGCAGGAAATGCACCGGCATGCCTGCGGTCATCACCACGCGCTCGCGGATGTGGATGTCGAGTTTGACGCACAGCGCCTCGAAATCGTGCATGGTGCACAGGTGGACGTTGGGCGTGTCGTACCACTGGTAGGGAATGTCGTCCGACACCGGCATGTTGCCGCGCAGCACTTGCAGGCGATTTTTCCAGTAGCCGAAATTGGGGAAAGTGACGATGCCTTCGTGTCCCACGCGCAGCATTTCGCGCAGGATGGCCTCGGTGTGGCGCATGGCTTGCAGCGTTTGCGACAGGACGACGTGATCGAAGGAGCCGGATTCAAACACCGACAGCCCCGATTCAAGGTCGTTCTGGATGATGTTGATGCCATTTTTCACCCCGGCCAGGATATTCGCATCGGTTAGCTCCACGCCATAGCCGCGCACCTGTCGCGTGTCCTGTAGAAATTTGAGCAGGCTGCCGTCGCCGCAGCCAAGGTCAAGCACCCTGGAACCCGGCTTGACCCAGCTGGCGATGGTCTGGAAATCATGGCGTGTCATGACGCGACCCTTTCCATATAGGCACGCACCAGGCTGTGGTAATGCGCATCGGGCATGAGAAAGGCGTCGTGGCCGTGGCCGGAGGTGATCTCGGCGTAACTCACGCGGCATTCGTTGTCCAGCAGGGCCTTGACGATTTCGCGCGAGCGTTCCGGCGCAAAGCGCCAGTCGCTGGTGAATGACAGCACCAGAAAATCCGCCTGTGCGGGCTTCAGGGCATCCGACAATTTGCCGCTGGCGTGGTGATGGGTGGGGTCAAAATAATCCAGCGCCTTGGTCATCAGCAAATACGTATTGGCGTCGAAACTCTCTGCGAACTTGTCGCCCTGGTAGCGCAGATAGGATTCGATCTCGAATTCCACATCGTAGCCATAATTGAATGCGCCGGAACGCAACACGCGGCCAAACTTGCTGCCCATCACATCGTCGGAAAGATAGGTGATGTGCCCCAGCATGCGCGCCAGTCGCAGGCCGCGTCGGGGGCGGGTGTTGTGCGCGTAAAAATCGCCGCCGTAAAAATCCGGATCGGTGAGAATCGCCTGACGTGCCACGTCATTAAATGCAATGTTCTGTGCGGTGAGCTTGGGCGCGGAAGCGATCACCAGGCAATGGCGCACCCGTTCCGGGTGCTGGATACTCCAGTGCAGCGCCTGCATGCCGCCTAGCGATCCGCCCATGATCGCGGCGAATTGCCGGATGCCTAGACTATCCGCCAGCCGCGCCTGGCTTTCCACCCAGTCCTCCACCGTCACCAGCGGAAAACGCGAACCGAACGGTTGACCGCTGGCGGGGTTTATCGAGGCCGGGCCGGTGGAGCCGTGACACCCGCCCAGATTATTCAGTCCGATCACGAAAAAGCGTTCCGTATCGATTGGCTTGCCTGGCCCCACCATGTTGTCCCACCAGCCCGGCTTTTTGTCGTGCTCGCTATACACCCCTGCCACATGATGGTTGCCCGACAGCGCATGGCATACCAGGATCGCATTGCTTTTATCCGCATTGAGGGTGCCGTAGGTTTCGTACACCAGGTCGTAGCCCGGCAGCACCGCGCCGCTTTTGAGGGTGAGCGGGGTGGCGAAATGGGCGGTCTGGGGTACGACAATGCCAACAGATGAAACAGGCTGCATGTCTGGTTATAATTTAGCGATGTTAGCGAAGATTATAGCTGCATTCCGTCCCGATCCCACAGCCTTGCGTACGCGCTTTCTCCAGCGCTTTGCGGGCAGGACCATTATCGTCCACGCAGGTCTCAGCATCGGCTGGGTGAGCGAATTGAACAAAGAAGCCGGCGGCGGAGCGCATTTTCGCATTGATGCGCGCAACGCACCGGGCCGCAAACCTACCCCGATTGAATGGGTGGTGCACCACCACATTCTGCCGCATAAGCTGCCGCTGCCCTTGTTGGTGAAAGTGAACGGCGGGGAGCTGTTGATCCGCCATCTCACCCGCGACCATGCGCCGGTTCACCCTTCCGAAATTTACTGGATGCTGGGTGAGTTTCCCGAACGCGCCCACCTCGTGCTGACCGCCGGAGGCAAGGGATTTGCCGCCGCACGCGGCATGCCGGTGTCGGATAACACGGTGGATTTCGATGCTGCCTTCGCTGAAACCGACTGAAATTATCCTGCAAATCCGAAATCGCCATGATGTTCTAGACTGGAAGGGTATCTGCCCTTTACCAAGGAGAGAATCATGGACAAAATCGCCATCAAGCCCGATTTGCATGCGATAGTTCTGCCCGCCATCGACCGCATCACCGACTATAGCCGTCCCTTGCGGTGGTTGCGCCAGGGCTGGAGTGACATGCGGCGCACTCCGCTGCTGAGTCTGGGTTTTGGCGCTTTGTTCGCGGCGCTGGGTTACGCACTGGTGCACTTTGCCTGGGGCGGGATGCAGACGGGGATGACGCTGACCAGCGGGTTCCTGCTGATTGCGCCGTTTCTTGCTGTGGTGTTTTACGATCTCAGCCGTCAGGCGGAGCATCATCACGCGCCGCGACTCGCGCATATTCTCAAGCCTTTGCGCGCAAACGGCGCATCGATCGGTTTCTATGCACTGCTGCTGGCATTCATTTTCAGCGTGTGGGAACGGCTCTCCGTCATTCTGGTGGGAGTATCCGTATCCGGTGATCAGGTGAGTTTTGCAGGTTTCCGTGCGCTGCTGGCAGGTTCCGGACAGTCTGGCCTCCTGTTGCCCTATGCTGCGGTGGGGGCATTGCTTGCCATGCTGGTATTTGCATTGAGCGTGGTATCGCTGCCCATGATGCTGCACCGCAAGGCGGATCTGGCCACGGCGCTGATGACCAGCCTGTGGGTGGTGCGTACCAATCCGCTATTGATGCTGGAGTGGGCGCTCATCATTGTTGCGCTGAGCGTATTGGGTTTTGCTACCGCGTTTATTGCCATGGTGGTGGTGTTCCCGCTTATCGGCCACGCCACCTGGCATGTCTACCGCGATCTGGTGGAACGCTAGAATGAAAAAAGTGCACCGTTGCCGGTGCCCTTAGCGCTTGTTGACGTTGAATCTATCAGAAAAAACGCCCCTTTCGGGGCGTTTGGTTTACGAGCAGACCGTTGAGTACCGGCGCAACCGGTTCTGAGCTTTTATGGCTGCCTGGATTGTTTACTCCAGTTTCTCGCCGTGCAGGCTGATGTCCAGGCCTTCGCGCTCTTCTTCTTCAGTTACACGCAGGCCAATGACCATGTCTACCACCTTAAGGATGACGAAGGTCACGACCGCGTCATAAACAATGGTAAATCCGACACCCTTGGCCTGGATCATGAGTTGGGCAACGTTGCCTTCGAGCATGCCGGCGGTACCGCCAATCGCTTTAACAGCGAATACACCAGTCAACATCGCCCCCACAATACCCCCGATGGCATGTACGCCAAAGGCGTCGAGCGAGTCGTCATAACCGAGCATGTTTTTCAGGTATACCGCAGCCCAGAAGCACACTACACCAGCAGCGATGCCGATTGCCAGCGCGCCAGTCGGGCCGACAAAACCCGAGGCCGGGGTGATGGCAACCAGGCCGGCTACCGCACCTGAGCAGATACCCAGAACGCTTGGTTTGCCTTTGGCCATCCATTCAACAAACATCCAGCTCAAAGCTGCGGCTGCAGTAGCAATCTGGGTGGCTGCCATGGCCATACCGGCACGATCGCTGGCAGCAACGGCTGAACCGGCGTTGAAGCCGAACCAACCTACCCACAACAATGCTGCGCCTATCACAGTCAGCACCAGGTTGTGAGGCGGCATAGGCTCTTTGCCGTATCCAACGCGCTTACCAATCACCAATGCGGCTACCAGACCTGCTACACCCGCGTTGATATGTACCACTGTGCCGCCAGCATAATCCAGCACGCCATCGGCACCCAGCCAGCCCCCTGGACCCCATACCATGTGTGCGATCGGTGCATACACAGCAATCAGCCAGGCACTAATAAACCATAGAAGCGCGGAAAACTTCATGCGCTCGGCGAACGCGCCTACGATTAATGCCGGGGTGATGATGGCGAACGTCATCTGGAAAGTCATGTAAGTCGTTTCCGGAATGGTTGGCGCCAGGGCGTTCACGCTATCCAAACCCATACCCGACAGGAAGAATCGACTCAGACCCCCCATAAAACCACTACCTGGGGTAAACGCCAAGCTGTAACCAATGATCATCCACAGCACCGTAACCAGACAGGTGATCGCAAAACTCTGCATCACCGTGGCCAGCACATTTTTCTTGCGTACCATGCCGCCATAAAACAAGGCCAGGCCAGGGATGGTCATCATTAACACTAACGCAGTGGAAGTCAGCATCCAGGCGTTATCGCCAGAGTTGATAAATGCCGCCGGGTTGGGCGCTGCCGCAGCCGGTGCAGCAGCCGGTGCTGCCATGGGTGCGGGAGCTGCGGCAGCTGCCGGAGCATCCACGGCTGGCGGTGCCGCGTCGTCTGCGCTGGCCATGCCGGATAAACCCAGCGTGCACAGCATACTGATTGCAATGAGCCATTTCTTCATGTTGCTCTCCCTTAAAGTGCTTCAGGCCCGGACTCGCCGGTGCGGATACGCACGGTTTGCTCCAGGTCGAATACAAAGATTTTGCCGTCACCAATCTTGCCGGTGTGCGCGGATTTCTCGATTGCCTCGATTACCTGATCGAGCAGATTGTCCGCAATCGCCGCCTCGATTTTGACCTTGGGCAGAAAATCCACCACATACTCCGCACCGCGATACAGTTCGGTGTGCCCCTTTTGCCGTCCGAAACCCTTTACCTCGGTCACCGTAATACCCTGCACGCCAATGGCGGACAACGCTTCACGTACCTCGTCGAGCTTGAACGGCTTGATGATTGCCGTAACGAATTTCATGTTATCTCCTTGGTAAGGGCGCGGCAGCCGGGTGCTGCCGCGCCGAAACGGGCTAGATGCTCAATTAGAAAGTCTTGGATACAGCGGCTACGAAATGGCTGTCACCCAGGTTCTTGCCACCATTTACACCGGTAATTTTGTAACCGGCGTCCTTGGCGTTGGTGTCCGTGTAATAGGCTGTAGCGCTCCAGCCTGAACCCAGGTCTTTGGTCACGCCCAGTTTCCAGTCGGTATAGGAGTACAAGCTATCGTTTGAAACTGCGCCAGTTGTAGCAGTTCCTGTGTATTTCTGCTCACCGACGTGGGCATTGAGCGTCCAGGTGTCAACAATAGGCACGTTGGCGGACAGATCCAGATAGTAGGAACCGTCCGCATTATCCACACCGAACAATCCCGGAGACACCACATACGACACTTTGCCGCTCAGCCATTTATAGGACAGGGCACCATAAACTTCAGTGGTGTTGGGCTTAACCATGCCAGCACCCAGCGTGGGATAACGTCCCGGGTAGTAATATTGCAGCACACCTACGTCATAGCCAAAGTCACCGATGGACTGCCGGTAACCACCGTAGATATCCCATTCCATGCTGACCGAACTGCCTGGAACGGCATCCGAGTACCAGCTGATGTTGGAACCCCAGGTACCCAGATACAAGCCGCTGGAGTGCGTAAAATCGGCGCCGCCCTGAATGGCCGGATCACGTGCGGTTTGCGTAATGCCGCGATAAACGTACTCGCTTGTCAGGCCGACGTTGGCGGTCAAGGTATAGGCGGGCGTTGGAGCGGGGGCAGCGTCGGCGGCCAGCGCAGGAATCGCAGCACAGGCCAGAGTGACGGTTAGAGCGGCTTGAGTAAATTTGTGCATGAGTAATCTCCTTATGTCTTCAAAATCGCAACATTGCAAAATTGCGAGAATTCTATTAGCACAGGCCGTGCCAGATGTTTATTCAATATAGATCAATTGATTACGGTCATTACGAAAATATCGCACCAGAGTTGTGCACGCAAATAGTGCGTCTATTCGAAGTTGGGCACTTCGTCAGTGCACATAGAAAACTTGGCAGCACAGGATATTTGATACACTTGTCCGGATTCAGAATCCTGGAGAGACCCACATGCTGCCCAACCAGAAATTCCTCGACGAAATCGGCGGAAAAATCAGCCAGGCAATCAGCAATAGTCCGGCCAAAGACATTGAGAAAAATGTCCGCGCCATGATGCAGAGCGCGCTGCAAAAGCTTGATCTGGTGACGCGTGAAGAATTCGACGTGCAGCAGGAAGTGCTGTTGCGTACGCGCGAAAAACTTACCGAACTGGAAACCCGCCTGACACAGCTGGAAGCCATGACGCCGGCCGTCTCCGACGACCACCCGCAACAGCTGGAACCCTGACCTGCGCGAATGGGCATCGCCGTTCTCCACAGCCGGGCGCTATCCGGCATGGACGCACCCGAGGTGGTGGTGGAAGCGCATCTTGCCAACGGCCTGCCCAGCTTCACCATCGTCGGTTTGCCCGAGGCCGAGGTGAAAGAAGCCCGCGACCGGGTGCGCGCGGCGATCCAGAACGCGCGTTTCGAATTTCCTGCGCGCCGCATCACCGTCAACCTCGCCCCGGCTGATTTGCCCAAGGAATCCGGGCGTTTCGATCTCCCCATCGCGCTCGGCATCCTCGCCGCCTCCGGGCAGATTCCCGCCAACAAGCTGAAAGATTACGAATTCGCCGGCGAGCTGGCCCTGACCGGCGAGTTGCGCCCGATCCGCGGAGCGCTGGCGATGACCCTGGGTGCGGTCTCCAGCGGGCGCGCGTTCATCCTGCCCAGTGCCAGCGCCCAGGAGGCCGCGCTGGTGGAAAACGCCGTCGTCCACCCCGCCGATTCGCTACTGGCGGTGTGTGCTCACCTCGCCGGACAAATGCCGCTGCCGTTGCAAGCGGCACCATCCATGGTGTCTGCGCAAACGCACTACGCGGATTTCAACGAAGTCAAAGGCCAGCTCGGCATCAAACGCGCGCTCGAAGTTGCTGCTGCCGGCGGCCACTCGGTACTGATGGCGGGCCCGCCGGGCACCGGCAAGTCCATGCTGGCGGCGCGCTTTCCCGGCATCCTGCCCGGCATGAGCGAGCGCGAAGCCATCGAATCTGCGGCATTGCATTCCCTGAACGGCGGTTTTCGCATCGAGCACTGGAAACGCCGCCCCTACCGCAGCCCGCACCACACCGCCTCTGCGGTGGCGCTGGTGGGCGGCGGCGGCATCCCGCGCCCGGGCGAGATTTCACTGGCGCACCACGGCGTGCTGTTCCTCGACGAGTTGCCGGAATTCCCGCGCAGCGTGCTCGAAGTGTTGCGCGAGCCGCTGGAATCCGGGCGTATCACCATCTCGCGCGCTGCCCGGCAGGCCGACTTCCCGGCGCGCTTTCAATTGATCGCGGCGATGAATCCGTGCCCGTGCGGCTATCTCGGCCATCCGGCAGGCAAATGCCGTTGCACGCCGGACCAGATTGCGCGCTACCGCGGGCGTATCTCCGGCCCGCTGCTCGACCGCATCGACATCCAGATCGAAGTCCCTGCGCTGTCGCATGAAGACCTGCTGCGTCAGCCCGATGGCGAAACCAGCGCCGCGATACAGGCCAGGGTGGAAGCCGCCCGCGTCCGCCAGATTGCGCGCCAGGGCAAGCCCAATGCCGAATTGGGCAGCAAGGAAATCGACACTCATTGCTCGCCGGATGCGGCGGGCGAGGCATTGCTCAAACAGGCCATTGCGCGCTTCAACCTGTCTGCCCGCGCCTACCATCGCATCCTCAAAGTCGCGCGCACGGTCGCCGATCTGGCAGGGGATGAGCACATCGCCACGCGCCATATTGCCGAAACCATCCAGTACCGGCGCCTTGCCGGCGGCTGAACCAGGCACACTAACATCTACGGACTTTTTAGCCTATAACCAGAAACTGGATAGGCGTGAGGCTCCAGGGAAAACAAATGGGCCATGTTGCCCGGCATCGTGCTCGCCATGGCGGCTGGCAATCCACGGCCAGTTGGGTAGGCGTGCAGAGAACGATCTCCAACTTAAACCGGGACATCAAGACCAGCGACGACAGGCATCTATCCATGAAATACCCGAATTAATTGCGCAGCTTCAAAAGCCGCGCTTCTAATCAAAGGAAAAATCATGGCAAAGCCAATTTCCATCCTGTGCATACACGGTGTCGGTCATGGCGATATCGACCCCAATCTGCAGGCGTCCTGGACCCAGGCCATTAGCGACGGGCTGCGGGCGTGGAATCCCGATCTCGTGGTGTCTTGCGATTTTCTTCAGTACGACGACCTGTTCGGTCAGGCGCCGCTGAATCCGCTGACTTATGCCGCCGCATTTGCCAATGTGCTGGCGAGCGGCGTGGTGCATGGCGTTGGCGATCTGTTCACGCGCGAGCGCGGGCTGTTCGAAATGCCGGAGCAGGTACGCTGGACGGCGGGCATGGTGGCGCAATGGATAAGCGACGAGAAACTGCGCGCGGCGACGCGCGACCGGGTGCTGGAAAAAATGCAGTCGGGCGGCTACAGCGTGGTGTGTGCGCATAGCCTGGGCTCGCTGATCTGCTATGACACCTTCCTCAGAAATGCGACGGCGATCCAGGGCAAAACCTTTGTCTCGCTCGGCGCGCAGATCGGCAATCCGTGCGTGCGCGATGCTTTTGCCGGCAGGCTGGCGGCGCTGACCGGGGCGCACAAGTGGTTTCACCTGTTCAACCCGGACGATCATGTGCTGACCGCGGACATTCGCCTGGCGGCAGACAACTTCGAGGAAGTGGGTACGCGCTTCGACATCCCCAACGATATGCTCAATCACGCTGCGAGCTACTATCTTGGCCACCCCAACACCCGCGCCACAGTGTGGCGCGCGCTTTCCGGTACCAGGCCCGAGCGCGCCATGACGCGCAGCCTCACTGCATTCCACGCGGCCAGTGCCAAACCCACGCGGCGCGCGCTACTGATCGGCATCAACGACTATCCCGATCCCGCCAACCGCCTGGAAGGCTGCGTCAACGACGTGTTCCTGATGAGTTCGGTGCTGCAGGAATGCGGCTTTGACGCCGAAGACATTCGCGTGGTGCTGGACCAGCGCGCCACCGCCGCCAGCATCCTGGCGCGCCTGCACTGGCTGCTGGACGGCGTGCAGGCCGGCGACGAGCGCGTGCTGTTTTACTCCGGCCACGGCGCACAAATACCGGCCTATGGCGTCAGCGACGAAGTGGATCACCTGGATGAATGCCTGGTGCCTTACGATTTCGACTGGACGCCGCAACGCGCCATCACCGACAAGCAGTTCCTCGGCCTCTACAGCCAGCTTCCTTACGACAGCTATTTCGCCGCCATCTTCGACTGCTGCCATTCCGGCGGTATGGCGCGCGAAGGCAGCCGCCGGGTGCGCGGCATCACCCCGCCGGACGACATCCGCCACCGCGCCCTGAAGTGGAACGCTGCGTTACAGATGTGGGAAGAGCGCGCGCTGGCCTCTCCCAACCGCTCGCTGGAAAAGGAGAAAGACAAGGGCGCGGCGTATCTGGGCGCCAGTGGTGCGAGCTACCGGCTGGGGCGGGCGATCGGCTTGCGCTCCCTGCCGCAGAAGGACTATGACAAGGTGCGCCAGGCGTTGGGTCACCACGGACCCTACCTGCCGGTCATTATCGAAGCTTGTCAGGAAAACCAGCTTTCCTACGAATACCGTCACGGCGTGCAATCATTCGGGGCATTTACCTACAGCCTGGCGGAATCCCTGCGCGCCAGCCGCAACACCCGCAAGAATCCGAGCTTCGTCGAACTGGTGGCAGCGGTGGGCGCGCGCCTGAAACGGCTAAAATACGAGCAGACGCCGAGCCTGCTCGGGCCGCGACAGGTTCTGAAAATGCCGGTGCCCTGGAGCATACAGTCGGCAACCAGCAAACACGCCAAACACAAACGCAGCACCAGGTAAATTCCCGGACAAGAAACATACAGGCGTGTCTGAGTCCAGGACGCCACATTCTTTTTGCGCATTATCTTTATCCTGTCCGGAATCGGGCTACCTGAAATGCTCGCGGCAGATGCCGGCCAGGACGAAAATTCGACCTTGGTTAACTCGGCCATTACACTGCTGCACGGGTTTTCGATGATGCTTACCGGGAAATGCCCGGCAACGATTACAATATGAAAAAAAGACCTTCCCCGGTGCGACTGGACAGGGCTGTTGCAAACCCTGCAGGCACTTTCCGGCGCAGCTTTCCGCAAACAAAACGGGCAATAACCAACTGATGACATCGCACGCACTCGAAGGCTGGCTGGAAGAAAAACGCTCGGTATTTCTCTACCGCGCCGTGGCCGCAGCCGAATCCGGTACGCCGCGTCAAACCTTGTTCAACGAACTCGCCGAGGCGGCGGAGGGGCAGGCACGCCTGTGGGCCACGGAAATCCGCAAGGAAGGTGGTGACCCGCCCGGCGCCTATCATCCGGATATGCGCACGCGGCTGGTGGCCTGGCTGTTACCCCGGCTGGGCACGCGCGCCATGCGCCATATTCTGGCGGCAATGAAAGTACGCGGCATGTCGCTGTATTTCAAGCCCACTGCCACACACGGCATGCCTACGACGCTGGCCGAGGTGGGCAAGCGCCATCAGGGGCACGGCGGCAACGGCAACCTGCGCGCAGCGGTGTTCGGCATCAACGACGGGCTGGTGTCCAACGCCAGCCTGATTCTGGGCGTGGCCGGGGCGGCGGCCAGCAGCCAGACCATCCTGCTGACCGGCGTGGCCGGCTTGCTGGCAGGCGCATTTTCGATGGCGGCGGGAGAGTATGTTTCGATGCGCTCGCAGCGCGAAATGTTTGAATACCAGATCGGTCTCGAGCGCGAAGAACTCGACCAGTACCCGCAGGAAGAAGCCGCCGAGTTGGCGCTGATTTACGCCGCCAAGGGCATCCCCGGGGCCGAGGCAAAAAAACTCGCGGACACGCTCATCGCCGACCCGACCCGGGCACTGGATACGCTGGCACGCGAGGAACTGGGGCTCAATCCGGATGAACTGGGCTCGCCATGGGGCGCGGCGGTTTCCTCGTTCATCTCGTTTTGCGCCGGCGCGGCCATTCCGCTGGTGCCCTTTCTCATCACCAGTGGCAATCCGGCGCTGCTGACGGCGGTGGTGCTGACTGCTGCGTCGCTGTTTGCGGTGGGTGCCACGCTGAGCCTGTTCACCGGTCGCCATGCACTCCTGGGCGGTTTGCGCATGCTGCTCATCGGCGGCGCGGCGGGGGCGGCGACTTACTTCATCGGCAGGCTGATGGGCGTGAGTTTGGGCTGATTGCAGCTCACTAAAAACGCAAGATGGTTTCCGGGTTAACGCATCAGGCGGCACGCTTTTTCGCGGCAGACGCGTTCTCTTTCAGGCTGTCGCGCAAGCGCTTGCCCTCGTCCAGCAGATAGCGCTGATAGTCATCCAGATCGCCATCGAACGGTTCCACGCCGCCGCGCGTGACCAGCCAGAATTCGTCGCAGACGGCGCGTAATAGCGCGCGGTCGTGGCTGACCAGCATGACGGTCCCTTCAAATTCGTTGAGCGCCATGGAGAGCGCCTCGCGCGTGGCCAGGTCAAGGTGGTTGGTCGGCTCGTCCAGCAATAACAGATTGGGGCGCTGCCACACGATCATGCACAGCACCAGCCTGGCCTTTTCGCCGCCGCTCATGGTACCCACGGCCTGCTTGACCATGTCGCCGCTGAAGTTGAAGGTGCCCAGAAAGCTGCGCAGATCCTGCTCGCGGGCATTGCCGGAGGTTTCCTTTACCAGCCGTATCATGTGCTCCAGCGGCGTGTCGGTCGGGCGCAGCACGTCCAGTTCCTGCTGCGCAAAGTAGCCGATATTCAGTCCGCGTCCTTCGGTCAGCTCACCGCCGGTGGCCGCCAGTGCGCGCGCCACGGTTTTCACCAGGGTCGATTTGCCCTGCCCGTTGGCACCCAATATGCCGATGCGCTGACCGGCGAATACCGAGCGGCTGACGTTCTGCACGATCACCGTGGGTGGCGTGCCGGCAGGCGCATCTTCAGACGCCGGATAGCCGCAGCTGACGTTTTGCATCGCCAGCATCGGGTTGGGCAGGTTGGCGGGCTCCTTGAACTCGAAGGTAAAGTCGGCATTGGCCAGCAGCGGTGCCAGGCGCTCCATGCGATCCAGTGCCTTGACCCGGCTTTGCGCCTGTTTAGCCTTGCTGGCCTTGGCTTTGAAGCGGTCGATGAACTTTTGCAAGTGGGCGATTTTGTCCTGCTGCTTGGCAAACGCCGCCTGTTGCAGCGCCATTTGCTCGGCGAGCATGTCTTCAAAGGTGCTGTAGTTGCCGCCGTAGCGGGTGAGCCGCGCGTTATCGATATGCAGCGTCACCAGCGTCACCGAATCCAGAAACTCCCGGTCGTGGCTGATCACCACCATGGTGCCGGTATAGCGTTTGAGCCAGGCCTCCAGCCATACCAGCGCATCCAGATCCAGGTGGTTGGTGGGCTCGTCGAGCAGCAGCAGATCAGATGGACACATCAGCGCCCGGGCCAGTTGCAGGCGCATGCGCCAGCCGCCGGAAAAGCTGTTGACCGGGTTATCCAGCTCGCTGGTTTTGAAGCCCAGCCCGAGGATGAGCGCTTGTGCCCGCGCCTGCGCATCGTGCGCACCGGCGTCGTACAGCGCCATGTAGGCATGCGCCATGCGCTCGCCGTCGTCGCTGGCCTCGGCAGCGTCCACCTCGGCCTGCGCCGCTGCCAGCACCGTGTCGCCGTCGATCACGAAGTCGGTCGCGCTTTGCCCGGTTTCAGGCATATCCTGCGCCACCTGCGCCATGCGCCACTGCGCGGGCATGGAAAAGTCGCCTTTGTCTTCATGCAGCGTGCCGTTGAGCAGCGCAAACAGCGTGGACTTGCCCGCGCCGTTGCGTCCTACCAGCCCGACCTTTTCGCCGGGATTCAGGGTGACGGATGCGTTATCCAGCAGCACCTTGGAGCTGCGGCGCAAGCTGAGGTTTTTAAGGGTGATCATGCGTATGGTTTACCAGCCTGTTTGAGGAGTGTGCGCAATAAAAAAACGGGGCTTGATGCCCCGTGATTGATTGCACAAATTGGTACCTATAATACTTCTTCTAGCGACGACAGGCAGTAATCAATATTTTCCGTGCGGCTGGCATGCCCCATCAGGCCAAAGCGCCATACCTTGCCTGCCAGGTCGCCCAGACCCGCACCGATTTCCAGATCGAATTCGTTAAGCAGGCGGGCACGCGCGGCGGCGTCGTCCACGCCTTCGGGAATGTATACGGTATTCAATTGCGGCAGGCGGTAATCCTCGTCCACCACGAATTTCAGCCCCAGTGCCTCGAAACCATCGCGCAGCATCTCGTAATTGTGAGTGTGACGCGCCCAGCTGTTTTCGATGCCCTCCTCGGCCAGCATGACCAGTGCCTCATGCAGGCCGTAAAGCGGGTTGATCGGCGCGGTATGGTGATAGGTGCGCTTGCCCGCGCTGCCCCAATAACCCAGCACCAGATTGAGATCGAGGAACCAGCTTTGCACCGGGGTTTTGCGCGCCTTGAGTTTGGCGATGGCGCGCTCGTTGAAAGTCACGGGAGACAGGCCGGGTGTGCACGACAGGCACTTCTGGCTGCCGGAATACACCGCGTCGAGTTCCCACTCGTCCACCATCACCGGGATGCCGGCCAGCGAGGTGACGGTGTCGACGATGGCCAGGGCGCCGTATTTGTGCGCAATGGCGGCCAATGCCTGGGCGTCGGAGCGCGCGCCGGTCGAGGTCTCGGCATGGACAAAGGCCAGCACCCTGGCGTCCGGGTTGGCGGCAAGGGCTTCTTCCACCTTGGCGGTATCCACCGGTGCACCCCAGGCATCATCCACCACCACCGGCACGCCGCCGGTGCGTTTCACGTTCTCCAGCATGCGCCCGCCGAATACGCCGTTCCTGCACACGATCACCTTGTCACCCGGCTCGACCAGGTTCACAAAGCACATCTCCATTCCCGCCGATCCGGGCGCGGACACCGGCATGGTGAGCGCGTTTTCAGTCTGGAATGCGTAACGCAGCAACGTCTTCATCTGTTCCATCATGTCCACGAAAGCCGGGTCGAGGTGGCCGATGGTGGGACGTGCCATGGCGTCGAGAATGCGCTGGGGTACGTCGGAGGGGCCAGGCCCCATCAGGGTGCGGCGTGGCGGGATAAAGGAAGGGATATTCGGCTTTTGCATAATTGACCTGGGATACTCGGAAGTTGACGAAACATGGGCGGTACGTAGCCTGAGCACCGGATTCTAACCTAACCGGCGTCGCACAAATACCATGCTAATCATGGGGTTGTTAATTGGTGGCTTGACGCAGCGACAGAAAAGCAAGCTAGCGTTGGGTAAGTGCGGACGGGGGAACGTCTTAATTACGGAAAACAGGAAGACAAAAGGCAAAAAATCAAGCTCGATGAGGTGTGTTAGATTTTGTCTTCTTGTCTTCCGCATGTTTCCAGGATTAGGGCCAATTTCAGGATCAGCAGAATGAAAAAATTCACACTATTTTGCATGGCTTTTTTGAGCGCGCTAACCAGCACTTTTGCATTGGCAGATGCAACTCGAATGGAGGATATTGCTCATGCCCGAGCTATCCAGGATGTGTGTCACCCCCATCCCGAACATGACGCAAACCAGTACATTGTTGGCTACGGCAGCCTGCTGGAAGAAGCGTCGCGGCAGCGCACCGTACCAGATGCCGGCGTAGCGGTGCCGGTGCGCGTGCAGGGATTTCGGCGCGCCTGGATTGCGCAAGGTTCGCCCACTGGTTTCAGTACAACATTTTTAGGGGTGTCGGTGGATGCGCGCTCCCGGATGAATGCCGTACTCTTTTCCCTGCCGGATGAATCTGCAATCTCCGCCATGGACAGACGCGAGAATGGCTATTGCCGGGTTAAAATCAGCGCAGCGCAAATCACTGCGCTGGATCAATCGCCGATCCAGGCTGGAGAGCGCTGGATTTACGTGAACAAGCCGCAAAATACCGCGCCGCCTTCCAGAACCTACCCCATCGTTCAGTCGTACGTGGATGTGTTTCTTTCAGGGTGCCTGGAAGTCGGGCGGGCGTTTCAACTGGAAGATTTCGCACGCGAGTGCATCGTCACCACGCATGGCTGGTCAAGCCACTGGGTGAATGACCGCATTTATCCGCGCCGCCCTTTTATTTACCAGCCCAACGCAGGCGCGATCGATGCGTTGCTGAAGCGTGAACTGCCGGTCCGTTTCCGCTCGATCCGGATCGAGAGAACGCAGCAATAACCCTGAAATTGTTTTGGCCACAGAGAGCACGGGAGCACAAAGGAAATGGGGGTCCGCAGGATGAGAAAAAACACCTCTCCTCAAAACCCGTGCCCGCTCCGTGGCCTCTGTGTTCTCTGCGGTTTCAACAGTTTTTTCCGGGATAACTGGTATAGCTTGCGGGAGAGTCAGGCAGACGGTGATTGCATCAGCGGGCGCATCGCCGTCAACAAGCTGGAAAACAGCTTGGGATGCGCTTTTTCCTGTTCCGCCAGCAGCAATTTCATGCTTTGGCGCTGCATTGGCATGGAGAAGCACGCCGGGCAATTTTCGGCGACCACGGGCAGTGCGGCCTGTTTGGCGAAAGCGGCGGTCTGGCGTTCACGCACATACACTAACGGGCGGATCACGCGCACATCGCCTGCGTCGTTGGTGTAGTGCGCCTGCATGGTGCGCAGCTTGCCGCCGAAGAAGGCGGACATCAGAAAGGTTTCGGCAAGGTCGTCCAGATGCTGCGCCAGCGCCAGCACGTTGTAGGCGTTTTCGCGTGCCACGCGGTAGAGGATGCCGCGGCGCATGCGCGAACAGTAGGCGCAGAACGAGTCGCCGTCCATGTTGCGCTTGGCTTCTTCCAGTACCGGCTGGCTCTCGAAAAAGTACGGCACGCCCAGCCCTGCCAGGTAAGGTTTCAGCACGCTGGGGTCGTAGTCGGGCGATTGCGGATCCACGGTGCAGGCGGCGAGTTCGAATTTCACCGGCGCGCGGCGTTGCAGATCGAGCAGCACATGCAGTAGCGACAGCGAATCCTTGCCGCCGGAGATGCCGAGCAGGATGCGGTCGCCGTCGCGGATCATGGCGAAATCGCCGATGGCCTTACCCGCTGCCGAGAGCAGCGAACGCGGTGGTTTGACGGGCTGGACGATAGGTTCGGTCATTTTCTTGAAAATCTTTTAGCCACAGAGGTCACGGAGGGCACACGAGCCGCTTGCCCGAATGAAGGGTTTTCTCTGTGTTCTCTGTGTTCTCTGTGGCAAATGGGTCTCATGTCTTGGCCTCGTGAAATTGCAGCCGGTGCAGGTGGGCATACGCGCCGTTTTGCGCCAGCAATTCAGCATGGCTGCCGATTTCGATGATGCGGCCCTGCTGCATCACGGCGATACGGTCGGCGCTCTCGATGGTGGACAGGCGGTGTGCGATGACCAGCGTGGTGCGGCCCTGCATCAGGGTTTCCAGCGCAGCCTGGACGTGGCGCTCGGATTGGGTATCGAGTGCCGAGGTGGCCTCGTCGAGGATCAGCACCGGGGCATCTTTCAACAAGGCGCGCGCGATGGCGATACGCTGGCGCTGGCCGCCGGAGAGCTTGACGCCGTTCTCGCCGACCATGGTTTGCAGGCCGTGCGGTTGCTCGCGGATGAATTCCATGGCGTGGGCAGCTTCGGCGGCGCGGATGATGTCTGCCTCGGTGGCCCCGGCCTGCGCGCCATAGGCGATGTTGGCGGCGATGCTGTCGTTGAACAGCACCACGTCCTGCGACACCAGCGCGATATTGGCGCGCAGGCTGGCCAGCGTGATGTCGGTAATGACGTGGCCATCGAGCAGAATCTGTCCTGAATCCGGCGTGTAGAAGCGCGGGATCAGGTTGACCAGACTGGTCTTGCCGCTGCCCGAGGCGCCGACCAGGGCCACGGTTTCGCCGGGACGGATGGCGAGGTTGATATCGTTGAGCGCCGGGATGGGTTTGTCCGGGTAGGCCAGGGTAACGTGGCGAAATTCCAGTGCGCCCTGGGCGCGGCCAATCACCCGGGTACCGGTGTCGGTTTCGGTGTCGCGGTCGATCAGCTCGAATACCACTTCCGCCGCGGCCAGGCCGCGCTGCAGTTGCTCGTTCACCCCGGTGAGGCGCTTGACCGGCCCGAAAATCATCAGCATCGCGATCATGTAGGAGACGAAGCCGCCCACGGTGAGTTCGCCGCGCTGCGCCTGCTGGGTGGCGATATACACCACCAGCGCCACGCCCAGTGCGGCTACCAGTTGCACCACCGGACCGTTGGCGGCGGCGGCGGAAATGCCCTTCATGAAATAGCGCCGGGCGTTGTTCACCGCCGTGCCGAAGCGCCGCAATTCGTAATCCTGTCCGCCGAATATTTTCACCACCTTGTGCGCGCCGACCGATTCTTCCACCACGTGGGTGATCTCGCCCAGATTCTGCTGCGCCTGGCGGTTAATATTGCGCAGACGGCCACTGACTGTGCGGATAATGAAAATGGCCAGCGGCGCGATGGCGATGATGATCAGCGTGAGTTTCCAGTTCAGCCACAACAGCCAGCCCAGCAGCCCGGCAATGGCGAGCGTGTCGCGTACCAGCAGCGTCACTGCGCTGGTGGCGGATTGCGTGACCTGGGTGACATTGAACACGATATGCGCGATCAGCGTACCGGTGGAGCTGTCGTCGTAAAAGCGCGTCGGCATCGCCACCAGCTTGCGAAACATGGCTGAGCGCAAGTCCATCACCAGGCGGCTGCCGACCCAGTTCATGCCGTACGTCGCAGCAAAGTCGGCGAGTCCGCGCACCACAAACAGCGCAATCATCACCAGCGGGATCAGCCGGATCATGTCCGGGTCTTTTTTCACGAAGCTGCCGTCCAGCAGCGGTTTGAACAGCGCCGGGATGGCCGGTTCGGCGGCCGCCGTTACCGCCATTGCCAGCAGCGCCCCGGCGAACATTTTCCAGTACGGACGGATGTGGCGCAGCAGGCGCAGATAGAGGGCCACGCCGGTATGCGGAGTTGGGGTCATAAAGCCATTTTCAGTTTTCGTCCGCCGGCGACGCTGAATCCTTCGCGTTCGTAGAATGCCAGGGTCCGGTCAAATTGCGGCAGCTGCGGTGTCGTCACTTCCAGACGTTTCCATTGCCTGGCGTGGCCGAATGCCCTGGCAGCCTGGATGAGCTGTTGTCCGACATGCTGTGAACGCAGCTCCGGACGTACATACAGTTCGGGGATGGTTCCGTAGGCGCCTTCGGCATACAGCGCGAAGCTTTCGCACAAGGTGAGGAACCCGACTGCATTGCCGTCCGTTGCGTCGCGTGCGACCAGCACATGGTATTTCCCTTGTTCGAGAAATGCCCTGAGTCGAGCAGTGGTTTCATCCAGGCTGAAATGGAAAGCCTGGTTGCCCGTGGCGCGCATGATTTCATTCAGCAGCTCACCCACCATCACGGCAATGATGGGCGCGTCATCAGCGCTGGCCTGCTCCAGTCGGATCGGCGCGGTCATTCGGCTATGCTCCAAATACCTGCTGCGCCAGTCCCCACTTTGCCGCCAGCGTCTCGGTGGCATTCTGGATTTCCTCGGTTCTGGCCGGGTGGTTGTAGAACATGCCGGCGAAGCGGGCCAGGGCGTCGTCGTGGCCGAACTGCTGGGCGATGGCGTGGATCATTTCGCCGGCTTCGGCCCCCACCACTTCCGCGCCCAGCAATGCGCCGCTGTCCATGTCGGCAATCAGGCGCACGAAGCCGTCGGTGTCGTCCTGGCCGAGCGCACGCGGGTTGGTTTCGAACGCGGCAAAACCGACGGCGGGCTCCAGTTCGGCGTCTTCGGCGTCGTCCTCGTTCATGCCGATGCGGCCCAGCTCGACTGCCGAGTAAACCAGCTCCGGCACGGCGCCGACATCCTGCTTGCGCGAATCGGGGCTGAGGATATTGGCGACGGCCACGGCGGCATCTGCCAGCGCCTGGTTGGCGGTCATGCGCGGATTGGCGACATCGCCGATGGCGTAGATATGCGGCACACTGGTTTGCAGGTAAGCGTTCACTTTGACGAAACCCTTGGCATCGAGCGCCACGCCGGCCGCGTCGGCGGCGAGGTTGTCGGTATGCGGACGGCGCCCGGTGCCGAGCAATACCCAGTCCACGGTTTCCACGCTGCCGTCGCCAAGGGTGAGCCTGACGCCGTCCGGCAGCACTTCCACGCACTGCGCGCGGCAGCCGGTACGCACCCGGATATCCTGCCGGGCCAGCGCTTCGTACAGGATTTTCAGCGCCGGCTGCGAATAGGCACTGTTGGCCAGCGGTTTGCTGTTGGCGATCCACAGCACCTCGCGTCCCAGTTGACTCAGGATGAAGGCGAATTCGGTACCGATCACGCCGCTGCCCACCAGCGCCACGCGCTTGCCTGCGGGCGGCGTATGGTTGAACAGATCATCGGTGGTCAGCACGCGGCCCGGGGTGAGCGGATAAGCGTCGGGAACCAGCGGGCTGGAGCCGGTGGCGATGATGATGTGTTTGGCGTTAAGACGTGCTTCGCCCACGGCGACGGTATGGGCATCGACGAAGTGTGCTGTGCCATTGAAGGCGCTGATGCCGAGGCGCTTCATATAGTCGGTGTAGCTGTCGCGCACGGTTTCCACGACCTTTTTCTGGTGCTGCCAGGCGCCGTCCAGTTCTGCGCTCAGCGTCCCGCTGATGCCGCGCCTGGCAAAATTTTTGCTCGCCGCCACCAGTTGCGCGGTGTGGTGCCAGTCCTTTTTGGGCACGCAGCCGCGGTTCAGGCAGCAGCCGCCCCAGTCGGCTTGCTCAATGATGGCGACGGACAAGCCGCGCAAGTTGGCGAGCACGGCGGCGCGGTATCCGCCCGGACCGGAGCCGATTACGATGAGATCAAATTGCTGCATGGTGTGTTCCCGTTCGTTTAATGTAGATTCTGTCCATGCTCTTATCCCAAATACGCCATAAACAGCGTCGCCAGTCCCAAAAAGATGAAAAACCCGCCGCTGTCGGTGACGGCGGTAATCAGTACGCTGGAGCCGACTGCCGGGTCGCGGCCGAATTTGTGCATGAGCATGGGGATGGATACGCCCATCACTGCCGCGAGCAGCAGGTTGAGCGTCATCGCGCCCATCATCACCAGCCCGAGCGCGGGTTTGCCATACAGCATATAGGCAAACAGGCCGACCACGCTGCCCCAGATCAGGCCGTTCAGTGCGGCCACGCCGATTTCCTTGGTGAACAGCTTTCTGGCGCTGTCCGGGTGGATTTGTCCGAGCGCCAGAGCGCGCACGATCATGGTGATGGTCTGGTTGCCGGAGTTGCCGCCGATCCCGGCAATGATCGGCATCAGCGCGGCCAGCGCCACCAGCTTTCCGATGGTGTTTTCAAACAGGCCGATAACGCGCGAGGCGATGAAGGCGGTCACCAGATTGATGGCGAGCCACGACCAGCGGTTTTGCACCGATTTCCATACGCTGGAAAATATATCCTCGTCTTCGCGCAGGCCGGCAATGGAGAGCATGTCGCTGTCGGATTCCTGGCGGATGTAGTCCACCACCGCATTGACCGTGAGCCGCCCCACCAGCCGGTTGCGCGCATCCACCACCGGCGCGGATACCAGGTCGTAGCGTTCGAAGGCCTGGGCGGCATCGGTGGCGTCATCCTCGGGGTGAAAGGTCACCACTTCTTCCGCCATCACGTCGGCCACATTGTTCTCGGGGTCTTGCAGCAGCAGGCGTTGCAGGGGCATCACGCCCTTCAGTCCGCCATCGCGATCCACCACGAATAGCTTGTCGGTCTGATCCGGTAGTTCCTTCAGCCGGCGCAGGTAGCGCAACGCAACTTCCAGCGTCACATCGGCGCGGATGGTGACCATGTCATAGTCCATCAGTGCGCCCACGCGGTCTTCCGGGTAGGACAGCGCCGATTGCAGGCGCGCGCGCTTTTGCGCGTCGAGCGACTCCAGCAGATCCTGGATCACGTCCTGCGGCAGGTCGGGCGCCAGGTCGGCGATCTCGTCGGTGTCCAGCGTTTCGGCAGCGGCGAGCAGCTCGTCGCTGTCCATGCTCCTGATGAGCGATTCGCGCACCGCATCGGAGACTTCCAGCAGTATCTCGCCGTCGCGTTCGGCCTTGACCAGATCCCACACCAGCATGCGATCGTCGAGCGGCAGCGCTTCCAGCACGCGCGCCACGTCCGCCGGGTGCATGTCGTCGAGCACCGTGTGCAGTTCGGCCAGGTGCTGCTTGTGCACCAGGCCCTCCACCAGTTCGTGGCGCGGCATGTCCTGCTTGTGCACCAGATTTTCCACCAGATGGTGCTTGCGCAGCAGCGCCACAACCCGGTTCAGGTTGTCCTCGGTGCTGTCGTATTTACTGGTATCTGGTGTGTCGTCCATGAGCTTAGCCGGGAGTTAAGCAGGTGTGGCTAAAGCCGTGATTGTACGGGAACTTGCCTGACGTCTGAAGCGCCTTGTCGTCGGCAACGGCGACGGCATTGTGCAAGCAGGGAAAGGCGCGATGAAGCGCGCTCAACGGCTACCGAGAATGGCCTGTTCGGCGCGCAGGTTTTGCAGAATTTCCATGCCAAAGCGCAGCATATTTTCTGGTTCCGGGTGATGCATTTCTTTCGCCAGCCGGAGCAGCGCAGCACGCCCGCTGAGCTCGCCGGTTTCAAGCAGGCTGACCAGGCGTGCGCTGACCGGATTCAGCACGATAAAACGCATCCGGTCCGTCAGGTCGCGCAACACCAGCAGCTGGGTGGTTTGAGCAGGGACTTCGACAGGCTTGAATCTGGGGCCGATGCGATGCACCGGGTAGACGTAGCCAAGCAGCGACATGACCGGATTGAGTACGGGGCGGGCTTCGAGCAGGTCGGCGCGGGTATCGAGCTGGCTCAGATCCGCTTCGCGCGCGGAAACCGACAGCACCAGCTCGATCCATTCGTAATGCGCCAGCTCCAGCATGAACGGCGGGTAATCGGCGGCGGGTGTCCACTCATCCTGCAAAAACCGGATGAATTCGTCGGGTATCTGGCGAAAATAAGGTGCTTGGCTGCGATGCTGTGCCAGAAATTCGCGTACCAGTTTGCTCCATTTGCGCTCCCCCAGAACCTGGCGCAGCACCGGAAAGCAGGCCAGCAGCGCGCTTTCCACGCTGTTGTAGAGCAATTCGCGATACAGCGCCATGCGCCGGGCTTCAACCTTGCGTGGGCGTGGATGTGCCCTGGGATCGCGCAGGTGGGCGGTGAAGGCCAGCTGATAGCGCTGGAATGCCAGCAGTTCAGGCGCCTTGGCGTCATTCATGAAGGTGTTGATCCTAAAAACCGCAATTCAAGTCACAGAGATCACAGAGGGCACGGAGCCGAAGCGGGCTCCACATATTTTTCCGGTCCACCTGATGGGCGAAGTCAATATTTACGGCGACCAATTGTTTTTCCTCCGAGTTCTCCGTGGCCAACTGATTTTTCAGGTTGATGGCTGCGTTGCAAGGCGGCGATACGCTCGACTTCACCCACCAGCTGGTCCAAGGGGGGGATGTTGAAATCGCGTTCCAGTAGTGTGGGTACCGTGCCGGCATGGCGGTATGCTTCATCCAGCAGTGCCCATACCGGCTCGATGACATCCGTGCCGTGGGTGTCCACGAGCAGGTCGGGGGCCTCCTGGTCATGCCCGGCCATGTGCATATACACCACGCGCTGGGCGGGCATGGCGCGGATGAAGGCGCTCGCGTCGAATTGGTGGTTGACGCTGTTGACATAGACGTTGTTGACGTCAAGGTGCAGCAGGCAGTCGGCTTCTTCCAGAACGGCATTGATGAAACTGGCTTCGTCCATTTCCGCGATGTCGGCCATCACATAAAAAGAGGCGTTTTCAATGGCGATCTTGCGTTCCAGGATGTCCTGGGCGCGGCGAATGCGCGCGGCCACGTAGGTCACCGCCTCGGCGGTAAACGGGATGGGCAGCAGGTCATATAAATGTCCGCCATCGCTGCAGTAAGACAGATGTTCGGTAAACAGCGCGATGCCGTGCGCGTCCATGAAAGTTTTGGTTTTGCGCAACAGGATTTCGTCCAGCGCAGCGGGGCCGCCCAGCGATAGCGACAGACCATGGCAGACAAACGGATAGCGCTCGGTAAATGGGCGCAGGCGACGCCCCAGCGCTCCGCCCATGTCGATCCAGTTTTCCGGGGAAATTTCGAAGAAGTCGATTGCGGAGGGAACCCGGGCTTCCAGAGCATCCAGCAATTCTCTGCGAAGCCCAAGCCCCGCGCCATGCGGGCTGAGCGGGTCCATCTTGGACGCGGGGGCTTGAATTACATGGCAGCGGGTGCGCTCGCCGCTTTTTTATCGCCGTCGTTTTTGCTTTCCTTCAATGTTTTTTTGCTAGAACAATTGCCTTCCTTGGCTTTCATTTTGGCGGCCCCGCAGTTGCCTTGCATTGCCTTGCCGTCTTTTGCCATGCCGGCGTCGGCGGTCATATAGCCTTTATCCAGGCTTTGCATGCCGAACGGGTTTTGCGCAGCATTAGCCACGGCGGCGGTGCTGAAAGCGGCAACAAAAGCGCCACCCAAGGCAATATTCAGGGCATTTTTTTTACCGATCATGGTCATCTCCAAAATTAAAAATGGTCAATTCAATATGCAGCCATCCGGCGTGAATGTCCACCGGTAACGGGATTAAAAGTATATCAAGAGCGATTTAAATCCGGCATCGATTCACCTGGCTGCGAGTCGGATGAGCTTGAAATACCCCACGAGAAATTACTTCTCCAATGCTGATTTTACTTCGCAACGTAATTCAATTGCACATCGCATTGAATCCGTCAGCCAATATATACATGCGATTGGTTTGAATCCAGACGAAAAAAATCGCCGCAACAAGCGCACCAAATCGCAGAACCCCGGTCTGATGTGTCAAATGTTGCTTTTTTGTTTTTCCCCGTACAGTTAGAATTCAGCCAGTCAACTCCGAATCAAGCCATCATGCCGACCAGCAAATTCACTCCAGGCGATAAGGCCAATATCCTTTCCGAAGCGCTGCCGTATATTCAGCGCTTCTTCGACAAGACCATCGTCATCAAATACGGCGGCAACGCGATGACCGACCCCAGGCTCATGGAGAGATTTGCCCAGGACGTGGTCCTGCTCAAGCTGGTGGGCATGAACCCGGTGGTGGTTCATGGCGCCGGGCCGCAGATTGGCGAATTGCTGAAACGCATCGGCAAGCAGAGCGAATTCATCCAGGGCATGCGCGTCACCGACGAGGAAACCCTGGACGTCGTGGAAATGGTGCTGGGCGGTCTGGTCAACCAGGACATCGTCACCCTGATCAACAAGCACGGCGGCAAAGCGGTCGGACTCACCGGCAAGGACGGCAACTTCATCCATGCCAAGAAAATGCTGGTGGAGAGCAAGGAAGAGTTGGGCAAAATGCTGGACATCGGTCAGGTGGGGGAAATTACCAGCATCGACCCGGAAATTATCCAGCTCCTCGATTCCGGCGATTTCATCCCGGTGGTCGCACCGCTGGGCACCGATTCCCAGGGCAACGCCTACAACATCAACGCCGACGTGGCCGCCGGTAAACTGGCGGGTGTGCTCAAGGCCGAGAAAGTGGTGTTCCTGACCAATACCGCCGGCGTGCTGGACAAGGCAGGCAATCTCCTCACCGGTCTCACGCCCAGGGAGATCGACGCGCTGATCGCGGATGACACCATCTCCGGGGGCATGATCCCCAAGGTGGGCTATGCAGTGGACGCGATCAACAGCGGCGTGCAATCCGCGCATATCATCGATGGCCGGGTCGAGCATGCGCTGCTGCTGGAAATCCTGACCAAGGAGGGAGTGGGCACGCTGATCAAGCGCGCATGAGCCGGTCGCCCACCTGGGCGTTGGCATACCAGGCATTCAGGCTGGCGTCGTCCAGCCCGACGCCCGGGAGATAGTCGCTCGCAGCAATCGGCAAATACGGCCCATGCTTCACTTCAAAAATCACCCCGCCCGTATCCAGCGATAACACCCCATGCCAGACCCCGGCGGGATGTTCCAGCGCCTGCACATCTTCACCCAGCACGGCACGCGCAACCACGGTGCCGCTGTCATCAAAATGCAGCACCACGAAGCGCCCGCGCAGCGCGGTGAGGAGCTCCCAGGTCTGCAGATGGCGGTGCGGGCGGATGCAGGTGTCCGGTTCCATGGCAATCGCCAGGCGCTGGATCGGGTCGTTTAAATCTTCGTGCAGATTGTAGTTGGCACGCTTGCGCGGAGACTGTTGTGCCTGCTGCGCAAGCGTGTGGAGCATGCTGTTGTCGAGTTGTTTCAAATGCGCTTTCCTAATGCAGAGTGGTTGCCGGACTGAACAGCGGAACGTCGTGGCGGTGCGCACTTATGGTGAGAAATTCCGCGCGCGGCAGCGGCGAAAAATTTGCGCCCTGATGATGCTGGTTGACCGCGTCATAGCATTCCGATTCGGCGCCGATCAGTGCGGCGAAATAGACTTCAAGTTCCTGCGGGTCGACGCGCAACTCGCCAAACGGGTCATGCGCGTCAAGCGGTTTCCAGAACATCGCCGGATCCCAGTCGTGGTATTGAATTGCCGGGTTCTGGAACCAGTCCTTCAGTTTCATTTCCAGGTGAGTCATGGCAGTCTCCTTAAACGGGAAAGAAATACCAATATAGACCCTGTCAGGCATAGACGCGAGTCAGCAGCGGCAGTTCGTGACGGCGCGCATTGGCCGCCAGAAAATCGCCGCGCAGCATGTAATCGCCGCGCACCTGTGATTCGGCATTGAGCGCTGCCATGCACTCGGAAGGTTCGCCAATCAGCGTGGCCAACAGCACCTCCAGCTCGCGCGGCTCCACTTTCAGCGTGCCGAACGGATGACGCGCGTCGATTTCTTTCCAGAACAGGCGCGGTTCCCAGTTATGGGCTTGGACGGCGGGTTCCTGATACCAGCGGATGAGTTTTTCTTCGAGCAGGCTCATTTGTATTTCCAGTAAAATCGGGGGAAATCCCGAAGAACCGATTATATGCCGAGGAAGCCATGCGCTACTGGTTAATGAAATCCGAGCCGTCCGATGTAAGTATTGATGACCTCGCCGCGCTGCCCGGGCAGGCGGTGGCCTGGTATGGTGTGCGCAATTATCAGGCGCGCAATTTCATGCGCGACCAGATGCGGGCAGGGGACAAGGTGCTGTTCTACCATTCCAGCTGTGCGGAGCCGGGCATCGCCGGACTGGCCGAAGTCAGCCGCCTGGCTTATCCGGATGAAACGCAGTTCGACCCGGAGAATAAATATTATGACCCCAAGGCGACGCGGGAAACGCCGCGCTGGTTCAATGTGGATGTCAGGCTGGTGAAAAAAACCCGGCTGATGCCGCTCAAGGAAATCCGTGAAGCGCCGGCGCTCGCCCACATGCGCATCCTGCAAAAGGGTAACCGGCTGTCGATTACGCCGGTGGATCCCAGGGAATACGATTTCATCGTTAGTCAGTTGTAGCGCACAGGGTGTCCGGAAAATGGCAACGCCGCGCCTGTTCCATTACTGGTCATCCATGCCCGCGCAGCGGGTGCGTCTGGCGCTGGCTTACAAAGGCGTCGATCATGAGCTGGTGGCGCTCGGCCATGACGACGACGCAATTTTTTTCGAACTGGGCATTGCCCATGCCGATCTGGTGTTATGTCTGGCGGACGGCAGTCTGCATACGGATTCACTGGCCGTATTGCGCCAACTGGATGGCTGGGTTGGGGGCAGGCCGATTTTTGACGGCCTGGTTGAACCGGCCGTCTGGCAGGCGCTGCTGGATTGGCGGCAATCGGTCGAGCATCTGCTGGCCAGGCTGTATGCGCCAGTGGCACCGGCGTTTGCCGATATTGGCGGCGCCCCGGCGATACAGGCGGCGTATAAAGCGCAAATCGAGCACCGCTTTGGCATGAGTGTGGAAGCGTTGTCCAATGATCGCTACGATGGTTTCAGCCAGTTTGCAGCGCAGTCCCGGCTGGCCGAGCTGGCGCGGCATTTGGGCCGGCAGCGCTTTTATGCCGGGGGCGTGCTCAGCGCGTGCGATCTGCTGCTGGCGTGCGACCTGTTTCCGCTACAATTGCTGGACGGCATGACCATGCCGCTGGACCTGATGTACTACATCGAACGCGTCGCGCAGGCGTGCGGTGCAAGCCAGCGCG
>DATKUZ010000005.1:0-7343 GCA_035530335.1 Sulfuriferula sp.
TTTGCGTCCGGTCTGCGAGACCTGGGCGGTCTTCTGCGCGCTGTCGGAGACGTAGCGCGCTTTCTGGCTGGCAACCTGGGCGGTCTGCTTGACTTCCTCAACCGTCGCCGTGGTCTCGCTCACCGCACTGGCCGTCTCGGCTGCGCCCGAAGCAACCTGGGTGGTGGTGGCTAAAATCTCGCTTGAGGTCGAGGCCAGTACCCCAACCCCTTCATTAATCTCGCGTGTGAGCCGCCGCAGATTTTCGACCATCCCGTGGAAAGTGCGTCCAAGGGTACCGACTTCATCGGCACGATCGTTTTCCGGGACATTGACGGTAAGGTCGCCTGACGCTACCCGTTCGGCAACCTCCGAGATCGCGCGCAGCGGCTGGACGATGATCCGGTTGAGAATCAGTACCATAGCCAGTCCGAGCAGCATCGCCGCGATACCCATGAAGACGAACAGGCGCACCATCTGCTGCGTCCAGCGCTCGGATTCCGCCACGGCGGCGCGTGCCTTTTCCACCGCTGTGTCGCCCAGCTCCTGGGCAATGGTGCGTATCTTGCGGTAGCGTTCCTCCTGGATGCCAAGTGCCAGCACCCTGGCTTCGTCTGTCTTGTTTGCATAGATCAGCGGGATGAGCTGGTTGTCGCGCGTCTGCGTGAACGCCTCGCGTATCGTCTTGAGCTTGTCGAGTTGGGCAAGCAGCGCTGGATTGTTACGGTTGCGCTCCAGCAGTTGCTGCGTGGCTGCGGTGATTTCCTTGCCGCGCTGCTCAATATCCTGACGCCAGCCATCCTGATCGGAGCGCTTCGTCGCCACCATCATGGTGAACAGCGCGGCCCGCATGCCGTTCTCGTCCGAGCGAATGTTCAGCAGATCCACGGCGTTGGCAAATTCCTTCTGGTAAAGACGCTTTTGTGACGCCTGGATCGCCGTGATGCCGAGATAAGCGGCCACGATCACGATTGCGAGAAAAACGAGCATCAGCCCGAATCCGGCAAAGAGCTTGCCGCGCGTTTTCAAATTGAGGAACCATTTCATCACTGTTCTCCTTGTTGTTCTGTCGAGTCAGGAAGGAAACCACTTGTCTGCTACCCGTCCACCTGCTCCTGCACGATGATGTTCGCGTCGGACAGGAGTTTTTCCGCATCGAGAATGACTGTGCGATCAGGCGTCACGCCGCGTAAATAGGCTTCCCGGATATCCGTGAGTGTGGGCAATGACGGCTGAATATCGGCGATTGGAGTGCGGCGCACGCCGGTAATCGCATCCACCAGGATGCCGAAGAGCATGTTTTCGGAGCGGAGGACGATGACCTTGTTGAGATCGGTCAGCCCTTGCTCCGGCAACTCGAAAAATTTCCTGATGTCGATGACCGAGAGTATCTCGCCGCGCAGGTTGATGATGCCGAGTACAAAGTCCGGCGTGCACGGCAGCGGCGTGAGGCTTTCCAGGGGATAAACCTCCCGGACATAACGCGATTCGACCGCGTAGCGTTCGTAGGCCAGCAGGAATTCCACGACCTCAATGCGCGCATTGGCGGCTTCTTCCGGCGCGGGTTCCCGGGCCAGCGCCTGCGCTCTTGCCTTCAGGATGCGTTGCGTCTCTTCGGGTGGCGGCGTCGATCCAAGCTCGATCGCGGCGCGCGCGGCCGCCATGCGTCGCTCTATATCGCGCCAGTCGACAGACGCTTTTTTCTGTTCTCGCGACGCTGGCTTAGGTGTACTCATGCCTTATTCCTCTCATACGCCAACCGGCGCAGCGCGCGGCAGGCCGGACAGCACGGATGTGATGATCTCGACCAGCCGGCCGGCGCTCAGCCCGTCCGACTCGGCGAGGGGTTCGTCGCGCGGGTGCCGATGCAGGAGCGCGAGGGCATTTCTGAAATGCCGCTCGGCCTCGCGGCGGCGGCCTTGCGCCAGACGCAGGTTACCCAACCCGAAATGCGCGAGTACGAAATCGGGATCGAGATAGAGCGCGCGCATCAGCGACTGCACGGCGAGGTCATATTGGCCCTGCTCCTGCCGGATGGTGGCGAGGAGATACGGGTGCGCGGGATTCAGCTTGTCGGCGGCAATCGCCTGTTCGCACCATTCGGCCGCTTCGGTGAGCTTGCCCTGGTTGGCACAGGTCCGTGCCATGCGGGACGGCGCTGCGTTATCATTCACCACGACCAGAGATGCTTCGCCTGGTTGCTCTGCCGGGCGATCCAAATTCAACGGCGCTTTGTGCAACGGGATAGAGAGGATTGCATCCCCAACCAAGCATTCCGGCAGCAAGGTCTCGGGCAATAGGCTGGGTACCGCAGCGGGGTAAATGCTTACGACAGGCGGCGATTCCGAGTTGGCGAGTTTGCGGTAGAGAACCGCTCCGGAAAAGCTGACGGCGGTGAATGCGGAAAACAGGCTGGTCGAGGTTTCCACGGGGCTGACGATGAGCCACCCACCATCGACGAGCGAGCGGTGGAGGTTCTTGATGACCTGCTTCGCCTGCGCCGCGGTGAAGTACATCAGCACATTGCGACAGAAGATCACGTCCATCGCGTTGGTATTGTTGGTGAGTGAAGGGTAAACGTCGTCGGCAAGGTTGAGATAGGAAAATGTCACCCGCTTGCGGATGCGCGGCTGGATCTCGAAGCGCGCATTTTTTCCATGTTTGAAATGACGCGCCCGGATCCAGGCCGGCGTGTCACGGAACGACCATTCGCCGTACATCCCCGCTGCCGCCTTGCCCAGGAACGCCGGGTTGATGTCAGTGGCCAGGATGGTGACGTTCAATTTTTCGTAGTCGGGGATCAGCCGGTCGAGGAGCATGGCGATGGAATAGGCTTCCTCGCCCGTGCTGCAACCCGCGCTCCAGATGCGCAAGCGCCGTTCGCTGTGCTCGCGTGCATGCAGCAACGCCGGGAGGATGTGTTGTTCGAGCGCCTCGAAGCTCCGCTTCTCGCGGAAGAAATAGGTCTCGCCCACGGTCAAATGACTGGCGAGAATCTCGATCTGGCTGCGCGTCAGGGGTGCGGACAGCAACCAGTGTGCGCACGCTTGCGCATCCGACAGACCGAACTGGCAGGCAGCCGCGACTATCCCCCGTTCCAGATCGCCCCAGCGCTTTTTCGGGAAGTGCAGCCCGGTCTGTGCAGCGAGGAAATCGCTTAGGCTGGACAAAAGTGAATCGGGAAGAGGAGGGCGTATGTTCTGCATCAAAGGGGTGACATGGCCTGATCCAGAAATACATCTTCTTCCAGGGAGAGAAACTGTTCCAGGTTGTAGATCAGGATCAAGCCATCCTTGAGCTTCGCCACACCTTGAACATATTCAAGCCCGGGCAGGATGCCCTCCGCCACGACCAGTTGCCGCGCTATGCATTCGACGACACCGGTCACCGTATCCACCACCAGCGCCACCGGCCGCCGCGCCGTGTGGGTGATGACGAGTTGGTCGGTGAGGGCGATGTCTCGTTGCGGCAAGCCAAAACGCTTGCGCACATTGATGACCGGGATCACTTCTCCGTGCACATTGACCACGCCAAGCACGATGTCCGGCGCCTTCGGCAACGGGCTAATCTCCACCGCGCGCACCACCCTGTCCACCACCGGCAGATACAGGGCGCAGCGCTGATCGCCCAAAGCAAAAACCAGGAGTTGATCCGGTTTTTCCATAATCGCCGGCTCGGCGTTCATGGATAATGAAGCGGCCATCTCGTTGCAGAAAAATAAAGTGATGCGGGCAAAACAGTCATGACATGTCCCCCTATCTCTTTGGTAATACTAGCCTGAATTTTGCCTGAACATGGCGAATAACGCGGTAAACATTTGATGTAATGTATATTATATAAAACAGAATTGTAAAAAAAGCTTGATGGATCTCTCGCTCATGCTTGGCTCGTCGACAAAGACGATCAGACGACGGCTTTCTCGTGGGGCTTCTTTTTAAGGCTGGGCCAGATGCGGCGCTTCCAGGTGCGCGCAGCATCCTCGTTGCCCTCGATAGCCAGCTTCTCTGGTTTTTGCGGGCTAAAGCCCAGCGAACCCAGGATGCGCACAAATATGTGCCTGGCCAAAGCGTCACGCCGTGCATTTGTTCAATGACTGTTAATCGGCCTTATGTGTACGCCACATAAGGCCGAGTAGTGGACCCTTCATGACCATCACTCTGACTGACTGTGCCTGACGCATCTGCAATGTTCCGCCAACCGGCTCAAATCAAGGATCGGCAGGGGCTGTCTAACCACGCTCATGCCATCGCCCACATGGCCGATAGCAACTCCGCCTGCGCCAGCACGGTCTTCGTCGCTTCCTCCTGCAAGTCCGGCGGGAAGCCGTGCTTTTTAAGGATGCGCTTCACCATCACCTTGATTCTGGCCCTGGCACTTTCGCGCACGGACCAGTCGATGGTGACGCTCTTGCGCACCTGGGTCACGAGTTCGGCAGCGATGACTTTCAGCTCGTCATTCCCCATGGCTTGCACCGCGCTTTCGTTGGCGGCGAGGGCGTCGTAGAAGGCGATTTCGTCTTCGTTCAGGCCGAGGTCCTGGCCGCGCTTGGTAGCGGCATCCATTTCCCTGGCCAGATTGATGAGCTCCTCGATCACTTCCTGCGTGGCGATGGCGCGGTTGTGGTAGGCATTGAGCGTGCTCTTGAGCATCTCGCTGAACTGGCGGCTCTGGACGAGGTTGCGCACTGAACGCAGCTTGATCTCGTCCTTGAGCAGCTTGGCCAACAATTCGGCGGCGACGTTCTTATATTTCAGGCCGCGCACTTCGGCGAGGAACTGTTCCGAGAGAATCGAGATGTCCGGTTTCTTCAATCCTGCGGCGGTGAAGACATCGATGATGCCTTCGTCGGCCATGATCGCCGTAGACACGAGTTGGCGGATGGCGTGGTCAAGTTCTTCCGGTGGACGTTGCGTGCCGGAGGTCTTGGCGAGCTGGGCCTTGATGGCTTGGAAGAAGGCGATGTCGTCGCGTAGCTCGATGGCTTCATCCGTCGCGGCACACAGCGCAAAGGTGCGGGAGAGGTCGGTTACCACTTGCACGAAGCGCTGCTTCCCGTCTTCCTGCTGCAACACGTGCTCCTGCCCGGCGGGAATCAAGCCGAGGCGCTCGGCGGAAGTGCCGGTCGTCCACTTGCCCCAGTTGAAGCCGTGCATGATGGCGCAGGCCACTTCGTGCTTCTCCTGCATCACTGCGATGGCCTGGGCGGTATCAATGCTCGGGCTGCCTTGGCCGCCGCTCTCGGTATAGGTAGCGAGAGCATGCTTCAGCTGATCGGCAAGGCCGAGGTAATCCACCACCAGGCCGCCGGGTTTGTCGCGGAACACGCGGTTTACCCGCGCTATTGCCTGCATCAGGCCGTGGCCGCGCATCGGCTTGTCGGCATACATCGTGTGCAGGCATGGCGCGTCGAAGCCCGTCAGCCACATATCGCGCACGATGACGATGCGGAACGGGTCCTTGCTGTCCTTGAACCTGGTCGCCAGCTCGCGGCGACGCGGCTTGTTGCGGATGTGCGGCTGCCAGTCCGGGCCATCATCGGCACTGCCGGTCATCACGATCTTCACCACGCACGCCTGCTTCTTTTCAGTTTCGATGTCGTCGTCTTTGGCGCTGGCCCAGTCGGGGCGGAGCTTGATGATGGCATTGTAGAGGTCCACGCAGATGCGGCGGCTCATGCACACCACCATCGCCTTGCCATCCATGGCTTCCAGGCGGCGCTCGTAATGCTGCACGAGATCCTCGGCAATCAGCGCGACACGCTTGGGATCGCCAACCAGCGCCTCCAGTGCGGCCCATTTGGTTTTGAGCTTCTGCTTCTTGTCCTCTTCCTCGCCCTCCGTGATCTCGTCGAACTCCTCGTCGATCTTCGGCAGCGCGGCCTGGTTCAGCGCCAGCTTGGCGATACGGCTCTCGTAGTAGATCGGCACCGTCGCCTTGTCCGCCACGGCGCGCTGGATGTCGTAGATGCTGATGTAATCGCCAAAGATCGCCCGCGTATTGGCGTCGTTCTTCTCGATGGGGGTGCCGGTAAAGCCGATGAACGACGCATTCGGCAGCGCATCGCGCAGGTTGCGCGCCAGGCCATCGATCAGGTCGTATTGGCTGCGGTGGGCTTCGTCGGCAATCACCACGATGTTCCGCCGTGGCGACAGCGCGGGCATCTGCTCGCCCTTGTCCGGCATGAATTTCTGGATGGTAGTGAAGACCACGCCGCCGCTGGCCACTTGCAGCAGTTCGCGCAACCGCTCGCGGCTCTCGGCCTGCACCGGCATCTGGCGCAGCAGTTCGTGGCAGCGCTGGAACTGGCCGAAAAGTTGGTCGTCGAGATCATTGCGGTCGGTGAGCACCACCAGCGTCGGATTCTGCATCGCCGGATGCCGCACCACGCGCGCGGCGTAAAACAGCATGGAAAAACTTTTGCCCGAACCCTGCGTATGCCACACCACCCCGGCGCGGCGGTCGCCCGGCTTGCCACCATGCATCCTGCCCGCCCAGTAGTGCCCCGGCTCTTCGCGAACGCGTCCCTCGTCCGCCATGCCGCTGGCGCGCACCGTTTCTTCCACAGCGGCGTTCACCGCGTGGAACTGGTGATAACCCGCGATGATCTTGTGCAGGCGGTCGCTGTCCGTGTCCTCCTCGAACACGATGAAATGCTGGAGCAGATCGAGGAAGCGGCGCGGCTCGAACACCCCGCGCACCAGCACGTCCAGTTCCAGCGCGGTCTTCGGTGCATCGCTCTCGCCGTCTATCGTGCGCCACACCTTGAACCATTCCTGATTGGCCGTGAGCGAGCCGATACGCGCATTGCTGCCATCCGACACCACCAGCACCTCGTTGTAGTGAAACAGGCTGCCGATTTGCTGCTTGTAGGTTTGCAGTTGGTTGAACGCCGACCAGATCGTGGCATCCTCATCCGCCGCATTCTTCAGTTCGATCACCGCCAGCGGCAGGCCGTTGACGAAGATTACGATGTCCGGGCGCCGGTTGTTTTGGCCTTCGATCACCGTGAACTGGTTCACTGCCAGCCAGTCATTGTTCCTGGCGTTATCGAAATCCACCAGCCGCGCATGATCGCCCGCGATGCTGCCATCTGAGCGCCAGTATTCCACCGGCACCCCGTCGCGCAGCATGGCGTGAAAGTTCCGGTTGGTCTGTGTGAATCGCCCCGGCTTCACTAGACACTTTTGAGCCGCTCGAAATACTGCCGTTCGTACTCTACCGGTGATAGCCCATTATTGAAACCATGCCGGCGTTTTGGGTTGTAAAACATCTCGATGTAATGGAAAACATCCTGCCGGGCCTCCTCCCGATCAGCATAGGTCTTGCGCTTGATCCGCTCGCGCTTGAGCAATTGAAAGAAGCTC
>DATKUZ010000006.1:0-35953 GCA_035530335.1 Sulfuriferula sp.
ATTAGCGACTGGCGCCCGGAAGACGTCGCTTTCTGGGAGGAGAAAGGCAAGCGTATCGCTACCCGTAACCTGTGGATATCGATCCCCGCGTTGCTGCTCGCGTTCGCGGTATGGATGGTGTGGAGCGTAGCCGTGGTGAATTTGCCCAATATCGGGTTCAAATTCGACGAAAACCAGTTGTTCTGGCTGGCAGCGCTGCCGGGTCTTTCCGGGGCCACGTTGAGGGTTTTTTACTCGTTCATGGTGCCGATTTTCGGGGGGCGCAAGTGGACTGCCTTGAGTACCGCGTCGCTGCTCATCCCGGCACTCTGGATGGGATTTGCGGTGCAGGATCCGCACACGCCGTACTCGGTGTTTTTAATCCTGGCGTTACTCGCCGGGCTCGGGGGCGGCAACTTCGCGTCGAGCATGTCCAATATCAGTTTTTTCTTTCCGAAGAGCCAGAAAGGCATGGCGCTGGGACTGAACGCCGGCCTCGGCAATCTGGGGGTGAGCGTGGTGCAGTTCGTCGTGCCGCTGGTGATTACGATCGGCGTATTCGGTGCCCTCGGCGGCGAACCTCAAACCTGGGTCAAGGGTGACGTCACCAAGACCATGTGGATTCAGAATGCGGGCTTCATCTGGGTGCCCTTCATTGTTCTCTCCACGCTCGCCGCCTGGTTCGGCATGAACGATCTGGCGACGGCGCGGGCTTCGTTTCGCGATCAAGCGGTTATTTTCAAGCGCAAGCACATGTGGCTGATGAGCTGGGTGTATATCGGTACGTTCGGTTCTTTCATCGGTTTTTCCGCCGGGCTGCCGCTACTGACCAAGCTTCAGTTCCCGGATGTGGATCCGACGCAATACGCCTTCCTGGGCCCCCTGGTCGGCGCGCTGTTCCGCCCGATGGGTGGATGGATATCGGACAAGATAGGTGGCGCCCGCGTGACCTTCTGGACATTCGTGACCATGGCGGCGGCCGTGGTGGGAGTGCTTTACTTCATCGGCATTCGCACCCAACCCGGCGCATTCTGGGGTTTTCTGGCGATGTTCATGGTGCTGTTTCTCAGCACCGGCATCGGCAATGGTTCGACCTTCCGCATGATTCCGGCGATCTGCCTGAGCATGTATTTGCGCGAAGCCGAACTCTACGGTGAGGATGTCGTCGAGTCGGTCGCGGCGAAGGAGTCCGGCATGCGCTCCGCGGCAGTGCTTGGATTCAGTTCCGCCATCGGGGCCTACGGTGCGTTCTTCATTCCGAAGAGCTTCGGCACCTCCATCGCGCTGACCGGTGGCGTGGAGGCCGCGCTGTATACATTCATCGGTTTCTACCTGAGCTGCATCGCCATCACCTGGTGGTATTACTCACGCAAAAATGCGCCAGTTCCTTGCTGAGTCAAGCGTATGTCAGCTGGATATAACATTTGGAGAAATAAATGAGCCATTTCATCGATAGATTGAGCTTCTTCAAGAAGAACGTTGCAAACTTCTCCGGCGATCACGGTGTGGTGACCCAGGAAGACCGGACCTGGGAAAACGGTTATCGCCAGCGCTGGCAGCACGACAAGATCGTGCGCTCCACCCACGGGGTGAACTGCACCGGTTCATGCAGCTGGAAAATTTACGTCAAGAACGGACTGATCACCTGGGAAACCCAGCAGACCGACTACCCGCGCACCCGCCCCGACTTGCCCAACCACGAGCCGCGCGGCTGTCCCCGGGGTGCCAGCTACTCCTGGTATGTGTATAGCGCGCAGCGCGTGAAGTACCCGATGATTCGCGGGCGCCTGATGGAGTTGTGGCGCGAAGCCCGCAAAACCATGGAGCCTGTGCAAGCCTGGCAGGCCATCAGCCAGAATCCGGAAACGGCAAAGAAATATAAATCGGTGCGCGGGCAGGGCGGTTTCGTGCGCGCCAAATGGGATGAAGTCACGGAAATGATCGCCGCGGCCAACGTGTCCACCATCAAGGACTATGGCCCTGACCGGATCATCGGATTCTCGCCGATCCCGGCGATGTCGATGGTGAGCTATGCCGCCGGGTCGCGCTACCTGTCCTTGATCGGCGGCGTTCCTTTGTCATTTTATGACTGGTACTGCGATCTGCCGCCGGCTTCGCCACAGGTATGGGGTGAACAGACAGACGTGCCCGAGTCCGCCGACTGGTACAACTCCACCTATCTGATGGTGTGGGGTTCCAACATCCCGCAGACGCGTACGCCGGATGCACATTTCTTCACTGAGGTGCGCTACAAGGGCACGAAAACCGTTGCCGTCTCCAGCGACTATGGCGAAATGGTGAAATTCGGCGATATCTGGCTGGCGCCCAAGCAAGGGACGGACGCAGCCTTGGCCATGGCCATGGGGCATGTCATCCTTAAAGAGTTTCATCTGGACAAAAAAAGCGAGTATTTCGACGGTTATTGCCGCCAGTTCACCGACATGCCGATGTTGGTGATGCTGAAGGAGCATAACGGCACGCTGGTCCCCGACCGATTCCTGCGCGCGTCCGATCTGGATGGCAATCTCGGGCAGGAAAACAATCCCGACTGGAAAACCATCGTGATCGATGAGAATACCGGTTATCTGGTCGCGCCTAATGGTTCGATCGGATTCCGCTGGGGGCAGAGCGGCATGTGGAATCTGGAAATGCGCGATGCCGGATCAGGTCGGGAGATCAAATCCAGGCTCAGCCTGATGGATGTCAAGGATGCCGTAGTCGGTGTCGCCTTCCCTTATTTTGGCGGCACCGACGCTGAGGATGTGCAGGTGCGCAACGTACCGGTCAAGACCATCAGCATTCACGACGCCGAAGTCAAGGTGGCGACGGTTTACGACCTGATGCTCGCCAATTACGGCCTAGATCGCGGCTTGGGGGGCGGCAATGTGGCCACCAGCTATGACGACACGATGCCGTACACCCCGGCCTGGGGTGAAAAGCACACTGGTGTGAAACGCGCCGACATTATCACGGTGGCCCGCGAATTCGCCGACAACGCAGACAAGACCCATGGCAAATCCATGGTGATCGTCGGTGCGGGGCTGAATCACTGGTATCACATGGATATGATTTACCGCGGCATCATCAACATGCTGGTGATGTGCGGTTGCGTCGGCCAGTCCGGCGGCGGTTGGGCGCACTACGTGGGACAGGAAAAACTGCGTCCGCAAACCGGCTGGACGCCGCTGGCTTTTGCGCTGGACTGGCACCGCCCGTCACGGCAGATGAATGGCACATCGTTCTTTTACGCGCACACCAGCCAATGGCGGCATGAGAAGCTCGATACCAGTGAAATTCTATCGCCCACCGGCGATGCCAGCGCTGCAGACTACCGCCTGATTGACTTCAACGTGAAATCCGAGCGCATGGGCTGGTTGCCGTCTGCACCACAGTTGCAAACCAACCCGATCGAGGTGGTTAAGGCGGCTGAAGCCGCGGGTATTGATCCAGTCAAATACGCAACGGAGCAACTCAAGAACGGCACGCTGAAGATGTCCTGCGAAGACCCGGACAATCCAAAGAATTTTCCGCGCAATATGTTCGTGTGGCGTTCCAATATTCTGGGTTCCAGCGGCAAGGGACACGAGTACTTCCTGAAGTACCTGCTGGGTACGCAGAACGCTGTGTTCGGTCCCGATTTAGGTGAGCTGGGCGAAGCCAAGCCCAAGGAAGTGGTGTGGCATGACAAAGGCGCGGAAGGAAAACTGGATCTGCTGGTGACGCTGGATTTCCGTATGTCCACCACCTGTCTGTATTCCGATATCGTGCTGCCGACTGCTACCTGGTACGAGAAGGACGATCTGAACACTTCGGACATGCATCCCTTCATCCACCCGCTATCCGAAGCAGTCCAGCCGTTATGGCAAAGCAAATCCGACTGGGAAATCTACAAGACCATCGCGAAGAAATTCAGCGAACTGGCCGCCACGCATCTGGGCACCCGGAAGGATCTGGTGCTGACCCCGCTGATGCACGACACCCCGAGCGAACTGGGTCAGGCGATGGGGGTGAAGGACTGGAAGAAAGGCGAATGCGATGCCATCCCTGGCAAGACCATGCCCAACATGACGGTGGTGACTCGCGATTACGCTGACACGTACAAGAAATTCACTTCGGTGGGTCCGCTGCTGAGCAAAGTCGGCAACGGCGGCAAGGGGATTTCCTGGAACACGGAAAGCGAAGTGCAGCAACTGGCCGAACTGAATCACACGGTACAGGAAGAAGGTATCAGCAAAGGCTTGCCGCGTATCGAATCCGCCATCGATGCATGCGAAATGATCCTGATGCTGGCGCCGGAAACCAATGGCCAGGTGGCGGTGAAGGCGTGGGAAGCGCTGTCCAAGATTACCGGACGCGACCATACCCATCTGGCTATCCCGCGCGAAGACGACAAGATCCGTTTCCGCGACATCCAGGCGCAGCCGCGCAAGATCATTTCCTCGCCCACCTGGAGCGGCCTGGAGTCCGAGCATGTGAGCTACAATGCCTGCTATACCAATGTTCATGAGCTCATCCCATGGCGCACCCTGACCGGACGCCAGCAGTTCTACCAGGACCACAAGTGGATGCTGGATTTCGGCGAAGGGCTATGTGTTTACAAGCCGCCGATCGACACCAAGACCGTCAAGCCGGTGATCGACAAGATGGGCAACGGCAACACCCAGCTTGTTTTGAACTGGATCACGCCGCATCAGAAATGGGGCATCCACAGCACCTACACGGACAACCTGCGCATGCTGACGCTGTCGCGCGGCGGCCCGCACGTCTGGATCTCCGAGCCGGAGGCGAAGGAAGCCGGGATTGTGGATAACGACTGGATCGAGGTCTACAACGTGAATGGCACCCTGACTGCCCGCGCCGTGGTCAGCCAGCGCGTGCCGCGCGGCATGGCGCTGATGTATCACGCGCAGGAAAAAATCATCAATGTGCCGGGTGCGGAAACCAGCGGCTATCGCGGCGGTATCCATAACAGCGTGACGCGCACGGTCACCAAGCCGACCCACATGATCGGCGGTTACGCGCAGCTCTCCTATGGTTTCAATTATTACGGGACGGTCGGCTCCAACCGGGATGAATACGTGATCGTACGCAAAATGAAAAAAGTGGACTGGCTGGAAGGCCCGCTGGATGAAAACAAGGAGGCTGCAAAATGAAAATCCGTGCCCAAGTGGCCATGGTGCTTAATCTGGACAAATGCATCGGCTGCCATACCTGCTCCGTCACCTGCAAGAACGTGTGGACCTCGCGCGACGGCATGGAATATGTCTGGTTCAACAACGTGGAAACCAAACCCGGTATCGGCTATCCGAAACAGTGGGAAAACCAGGATATCTGGAACGGCGGCTGGAAGCGCAACGGCAATGGCAAGATCGAGCCGCGCCAGGGAGCCAAGTGGCGCATCCTGGCCAATATTTTCGGCAATCCTAACCTGCCCGAAATTGACGACTACTATGAGCCATTCACCTACGATTACGAACACCTGCAGAATGCCAAGTTATCGGAGACTCCGCCCACCGCGCGCCCGGTGTCGGTGATTACCGGTCAGAAAATGGACAAGATTGTATGGGGTCCAAACTGGGAAGACGACCTGGGCGGCGAGTTCTCCTCGCGCAGTCGCGACAAGTGTTTCGACGATGTGCAGAAGGAAATGTACTCGACCTTCGAGAACACTTTCATGATGTACCTGCCACGCTTGTGCGAGCACTGCCTGAACCCGACCTGCGTCGCTTCCTGCCCCTCCGGTTCCATCTACAAGCGCGAAGAAGACGGCATCGTGCTGGTGGACCAGGACAAATGTCGCGGCTGGCGCATGTGCATCAGCGGGTGTCCTTACAAGAAAATTTACTACAACTGGAAATCCGGCAAGGCTGAAAAATGCATTTTCTGCTATCCGCGCATCGAGGCCGGTCAGCCGACCGTTTGCTCGGAAACCTGCGTGGGCCGGATTCGCTATCTGGGCGTGCTGCTGTACGACGCAGACCAGATCGAGCAAGCCGCCAGTGTTGCCGACGAACAGGATTTGTACGAGGCGCAATTGAAGCTGTTCCTCGACCCGAATGACCCCAAAGTCATCGAGCAGGCGCGTGCCGACGGCGTACCCGAGGCCTGGCTGGACGCCGCGCGCAAGTCGCCGGTGTATAAAATGGCCATCGACTGGAAAATCGCGTTCCCCTTGCACCCCGAGTACCGGACCTTGCCGATGGTCTGGTACGTGCCGCCGCTGTCGCCGATTCAGTCTGCGGCAGAAAGCGGCGCAATGGGCATGAATGGCATCATTCCTGATACCAAATCCTTGCGCATACCCGTCAAATACCTGGCGAACCTGCTGACTGCCGGCAAGGAAGCGCCCATCGTCACCGCGCTGGATCGCATGCTGGCGATGCGCGCCTACATGCGCGGCAAATCTGTTGAAGGCGTGGCCAATACCGCGGTGCTCCAGCAAGTCGGTCTGACCGTAAGCCAGGTCGAGGAAATGTATCGCTACATGGCCATCGCCAATTACGAAGACCGGTTTGTCATCCCCAGCGGCCATCGCGAAGAAGTGGTCGACACCTTCGATGAGAAAGGCAGTTGCGGTTTCTCGTTTGGCAATGCGTGCTCGGACGGCGTATCTGAAACCAGTCTGTTCGGCACCAAGAAAAAAGGTTCGACTATCTTCGTCGATATGCCTAAGTCGCGGAAGAAAATGGCGGAAGGAGTCTGATCATGAAAACATTCAAAGTGCTTTCGCTGTTGTTGAGCTACCCGCAGAGTGAATGGGTGGACGAGCTGGATCTGATGGAATCATTGCTGGTGGAGGAGCAGGAGCAAAACGGCGCGGCGCAAACGCAACTGGCTGATCTGTTCCAGGCGCTGTGTGCGCAGACGCTGCTTGAGTCGGAACAAACCTACGTGGGCACGTTTGATCGCAATCCATCGCACTCGCTGCACCTGTTCGAGCATATCCACGGCGAGTCCCGCGACCGCGGCTCGGCCATGGTGAATTTGATTGAGGAATACCGCAAACACGGGCTGGATATGGATGCGGATGAGTTGCCGGACTATGTGCCGCTGTTTCTGGAATATCTGTCCCAGCTTCCGGATCAGGATGCGCTCAACATGCTGGGCGAGGCGGTGGACGTACTGGCGCTGATCGGGCGCAAGCTGAACGGCAACCATAGCCCGTACCACACCGTATTCGCCGTGCTGGAAGGCATGTCGCCGGTGGCGGCGCAGGCCTTGCCCGAGGTGCCGATGCGCGAGATGGAAGAAACCGTCATCCGGTTCGGCCCGTCAGCCGACGGTACCGAGCCTCTGATGATACCCAAACCGCAAACAGCCTATGTGCGCATGCCGGAATCCCGCAAAGCGGCAGCAGCCGCTGGCGGCACAAACTGAACCCTTCTTAAGGAGATCAAGTCATGGATTACTTGAATAACCTGCTATTCGGGATTTACCCCTATGTGGCGCTCGCCATCTTTTTCCTTGGCAGCCTGATTCGTTTCGACCGCGAGCAATACACCTGGAAAAGCGACTCCAGCCAGCTGTTGAAACGGAGCCAGTTGAGATGGGGCAGCAATTTGTTCCACATCGGTATCCTGTTCCTGTTCTTCGGGCATGCAGTTGGCTTGTTGACCCCGCACTGGCTTTACGAATCGATGGGGCTGACCACCGAGGCCAAGCAACTCCTGGCGATGATCTCCGGCGGGACCGCGGGGCTGATCTGTCTGGCGGGCATCACGCTGCTGCTGCACCGGCGCCTCACCGAGCCGCGCATCCGCGCCACCAGCAAGCCGATGGACATCATCATCCTGCTGTGGGTCTTCGTCACCCTGCTGCTGGGGCTGACTAGCATCCTGTTTTCGGCCCAGCATCTGGACGGGACCGACATGCTGTTGCTGGCCAACTGGGCGCAACACATCGTAACCTTCCGTTCCGGTGCGGCGGTGTTCCTGCTGGCGGTGCCGCTGATCTTCAAGATTCACCTGTTCTTCGGCATGACCCTGTTCCTGCTGTTCCCCTTCAGCCGGCTGGTCCATGTCTGGAGCGGATTTGCGGCGGTGGCTTATCTGACGCGCAGCTACCAGGTCGTCAGGCAGCGTGGCTGATCGATGAATTCTGCCTGCTGCCGTATGGCAGCAGGCAAGCATACAAAAGGAGAAGGATTGTGAGTATCAGCGTAAATGATGTCGAAATCACGGATGAAGCGGTGGAACGCGAATTACCGCACCATGCCGGCGCCCCTGTTCCGCTGAAGGCGGCGGTGGAAGCCCTGGTGGTGCGGGAGGTGTTGCTGCAGGCGGCACGCAGCAAGCTTGCTGCGGAGCAGGACGCGCTGCGCACGCTGGAAGCGTCGCAGGCTGAAGATGCCGAAGCGCTGGTCGAGGACGCGCTTATCGAGCGTCTGATTGAGCTAGAAGTGACTTCGCCGGTGCCGACCGATGAAGAGTGCGAAACCTATTACCGCAAGAATATCGAGCAGTTCCGCACGGGCGATCTGGTGGAAGCGAGCCACATCCTGTTTCAGGTAACGCTGAATGTTCCACTGGATGCATTGCGGGCAAAAGCGCAGGAAATCCTGCAGCAAGCGCTGGCACAACCCGAGCAGTTTGCGGAGCTGGCCCGCACCTACTCCAATTGCACCTCGGCGGAAGTCGGCGGCAGTCTGGGCCAGCTGACCAAAGGGCAGACCGTGCCGGAGTTCGAGCGCATCATTTTCGGTCTTGAGGCAGGGCAAATCGCATCCAGGCTGGTCGAGAGCCGTTTCGGGTTGCATATTGTGCGCGTCGAACGCCGCGTAGAAGGCCGCACACTGCCCTTTGAAATGATCCGGGAGAAGCTTGCCGAGTATTTGACCGAGCAGGTCCGGATCCGCGCCCTCAGGCAGTATCTGAAGATACTGGTCGGACAAGCCAATATCCAAGGAATTGAACTTGAAGGCGCGCAGACGCCACTCGTGCAGTAGCGGATTTTTATAATACGTTGCACTAAAGGAGACCGTCATGACACACATAGTAATCGCAGGCGCAGGGATTGCAGGAATACCTGCCGCTTACGCCATGAAAAATCGGCTGGGCCCGCAGGACGAGGTGACCGTGATATCGAACAAGGATTACTTTCATTTCGTGCCGTCCAATCCGTGGGTCGCCATGGGATGGCGTGATCGAAAGGATATTGCGTTCCCTATCGGCCCCTGCCTGGCTGACCGTGGTATCGGTTTCATCCCGCAGGCACTGAAAAAAGTGGATGGCGCGAATAGCCAGGTGGAATTTGCCGACGGCAGCACACTCGCTTATGACTATCTGATACTGGCCACCGGACCGGAAGCGGCGTTCGATGAAATCGAGGGGCTGGATCCGGCCAAAGGTGCGGTGCACTCCGTGGTGCATATTGAAGATGCGGCCAAGGCATACACGGACTACCAGCAGTTCGTGAAAAACCCGGGGCCGATCGTAATCGGTGCGGTACAGAACTCATCCATCCTCGGTCCTGTCTACGAATTCGCTTTTCTGGCGGATGCCGATTTGCGGCGCCGCAACCTGCGCGACCGGGTACCCATCACGCTCATCACGCCGGAGCCTTATGTCGGGCATCTCGGCCTGGGTGCGGAGAGCGACACGCGCCGTTTGCTGGAACAGGCGCTTGCCGAACGCAATATCGCCTACCTCACTAACGTAAAAACCAAAAAAATCGACGCCGGTGTCGTCCATATCGCCGAATGTGATGCGCAGGGCAACGAAATCCGGGCGAGTGAAGTTCCTTTTGCGTACTCCGTGTATTGGGCTGCGTTCCGCGGCATCCATGCCTTGCGTGAAAGTGCCGGCCTCACCGACGAGCGCGGTTTCGTCAAAACCGACGAGTATCTGCGCAACCCGACGTATCCCAATATTTTCGCGATCGGGGTATGCGGTGCACACCCGTCCGTAGTGAAAACTCCCCTGCCCATCGGTGCACCGGATTCCGTATATTCCATACAGAACGAAGTCGATGCCACCGTACGCAATATTGCGGCTGCCATGAATGGAGAAGCGTTGACCAGCCCGGCGCCGTTGCGTGCCAAGTGGTTGACCGACATGACCAAATCCGGCGCTACATACCTTTCGGAACCGCAGATCCCGTTGCGCAACATCAACTGGCTCAAAGAGGGCAAGTGGGTTCATCTTGCCAAGGTGGACTTTGAGAATTACTTCATCAATAAAATCAAACTGAAACCGGCCGGACCAGGTGTATCCGTTGGTAGCCATATCGCTACACTGGTGCGAAAACTGCAATCCTATTCCGGCGAAGCCACCAAGATTGAAGACATGCCCCGCGCATTCACAAACCCTTTGGAAGTGCGGATAGCGATGGAGCTGAATTATGATTTGCGGGCCCTTTCCCAAACCTTGGGTCAGGAGGAAGGAACGCTGGCAGCAGCATTGCTGGAATCTGCCCTGCTCGATGCGAGGTCGATGCTGCAAGGGGCGGCGCTGGACGATCTGCAAAAGATAAAACGCGACCTGATGGTGGCCGATTTGCCGGAAAACCAGCCGGGCGTGGAATTCCACGGCGGCGGGACTTGATACCCTGTTTCCCCCTTGGCTGAAGCGGGCGATTGCCTTTGCATCATGCCTGTTGCGGTCCAGCCACGGGGCGCTCTTTTATGAACGAAAAAACTGAGGCTTCACGCTTTCAACGTTTTTCGTGATCCGGTTTGACGGGTTTGCTGATGGTGATACGCTTAGCTGTTCTTTCCTGGTCCGGGTACAGGGGGTGTGCCTGATCCAGATTCAGGATCCCGGCCAGTTCGTTTTCCCTGATCGATATCAGTTCGAAACAGTGGCGGATGTCCTCCACGGTTTGATCCGACAGGCACCTTGGCATGTCGGCGCGTGGAGTGGCGTCCTTGACGACATTCGCCAGCACCTTGCGCATGACGCGGAGGATACGTCGCTCCATTGATGGTTCCTCGGGTTCGTCGCTCATTATCCATGCCTTTCGGGATGATCAAATTTCACACCCCCACAAATGTAATATAAGGGTGGTCGCCAAGTGCAATCTCAGGTGTTTTCCATGCGCTCGTAATAGCGTGCGCGGTAGAGCAGCCGCTGTTGCGTTTCATCGTCGCTGAAACCGCTGCGGTCATGCAGCACGTTGTTGCAGACCAGACCCATTCCGGACGCCAGTCGGGTGCGGAAGATATAGGGCAGGTCGCTCGCCAGCAGATTTTCCAGGAAGGCCACGGCGGCGAGGGTGGCCGGACTCGGATTCCATTCGATGCTGCGGGTGCGGGCGGTGTAGCGCATGTGGAGTTGCCCGCCGTCCAGCACGGAAAACACCGGGCCGGTTTCGGTGTGCCGTGCCACGCCGTTCTCGTCCATGCGCGCCGGAATGGTCATGGCATCGGGTGCCATGAGCGCGCGGATGTGCTCGGGGTTCGCATCGCGCATCAGTAAATAGGCGATTTCATGGTCGAGCAGGGCATTCTCCCCGCCGCTGACGGCGGGCGTCACGCAATGCAGCATCAGTCCCAGGATGCGCCGCTCCGGGGGATTGTAGTAACCGTCCGTGTGCCAGCGGATGGGGCGGTCGGTATAGGGAATGAAGTCGCCGCGCTGGCCGCCGCCTGCGGCGATGGTGAGGGAAGTGATGGCATCCTCGTCCGCCAGCAGGTTATTGTCCAACCGTTTCAGGCCGAATTGCAGCCCCAGCCTGCGAGGGATGTCCTTGTCCGGCGTGGTTCCGCAGCGGCTGGCGTAGATGGCCAGGTTGGTCTTGCGGCAACGCCTCAGGATCGCGTCATGCTCCGCCGGGGTAAGCGCAAGCGGGTCGCCTACCTCCACCACCATGTCTTCGGCACGCCTGGGGTAATTGCTCAGCTTGGCATCGCGCCAAGCCTGATAAGCGGCGTCGGCGTCCAGATGGAAAGGGCCGTGTGTGCTTATCATGCCGGCAGGGGAAGACTTGATGTTTGCGGAAACAGGCCATCCACCGCTTTCTTGACGGTTGCCACCATGTCCGGCGCCTCCAGCTCCATGATCTGGTCGATCACCCACGGCTGGTCGCGGCCTTCCATGATGTCGCGGATGCAGTTGCCCAGGTAGCGCAGCGCTGCGAAACTGGGTTGCTCCGGCGGAAAATCGAAGCTGGCGTAATCCTGACCGCGCCGGTTGACCAGGTCGATGAAGTCGGCCTGGTAGGGATGGTCGTGGTCGTTCATCACCTCATGGATATTGTCTTCCAGGATTTCCGCCAGGCGCTTCGCCAGGGCCTGCACCAGGACCTGGCGCTCCGTGTCCGTGATGCGGCGGTACACCATGCGGTCGCTCAGGTGCAGCATGAAGGCTGCCAGTTCCGCCAGCAGGGTAAAGCCGCGTTGGGGTGTGATGATGTCGTAATCGGACTTGGAAAGGTCGATGACCGTTTTATCCGCCAGCTTCCAGATGGTAAGTGCTATCACACCGGCCTGTTGCTCCGGTCCCTTTGGGCCGTCCTCTTGCTTGAACCAGATGGTCTTAACGCGGATAGCCATTTTGGTTTAATCCTCCTTGATGGTTGGGCGCGACGGATCAGTGATCCATTCGCTCCAGGAGCCGGGGTAGAGCCGAGCGCCGGACAATCCCGCAATCTCCATGGCCAGCAGGTTGTGGCAGGCGCTGACACCCGATCCGCACATATGAATGCTGCGTTGCGGCGGGGTCGCGCCCAGTGCCTCCAGATAGGCGGCGCGCAACTCGTCGGCGCCGAGTAAAGTGCCGTCCAGGTCCAGATTGTCCTCAAACGGCCGGTTCATCGCGCCGGGGATATGGCCGGCCACTTTGTCCAGGGGTTCCACGAAGCCGATGAAACGCTCCTCCGGGCGGGCGTCGAGCACCGCTTCGCCGCAGCGGATAGCGGCGGCCACCTCGGCAGCGTCTGCGCACAGACCGGCATTGGGCCGCCCCTCGAAGCGTGCGGGAGCGATGGTCGGCGCATCCGCCGTGAGTGGACGCTTTTCCCGCTGCCATTTGTGCAAGCCGCCGTTTAGCAGGGCTACGTTCTCATGCCCCAGCCAGCGCAGCAACCACCACAGTCTCACCGCCATGGAACCGAAGCTGTCGTCGTACACCACGACCTGAGCGTCTTTGCTTACCCCCCAGCGGCCGAGTTTTTCAGCCAGTACGAACGGATCGGGCAGCGGGTGGCGGCCGCTGACGGGCAGGACCGGCGCAGACAGGTCGGCATCCAGATGGGCATAGCGGGCGCCGGGGATGTGTGCGGCGGTATAGGCTTGGCGTCCGGCTTCGGGCTGGGTCAGGGTAAAGCGGCAGTCGAATATGATCCAGTCCGGGTCGTCGAGACGCCGTGCGAGTTGATCGGTACTGACCAGCGTGGCAGACCTCATGGCCGTACAGCGGGAAGGTAACGGGATCGGTCGGCCATGTTCAAACTGGGCGCTATCAGTAGCCGCCTTTTCCGAATGGCTTGGTCAGGCCGGCAACCCGTGCCGCCTGGCGGGCGGGCTGGTTTGGAAACAGGGTATACAGATGCTTCTTCCAGTCCGGACCGGCATGGTTTTCCTCGAGATCCTTGACCATGTTGCGGAAATTCGGCGTATGGCCGTCCTCAAGGAATTTCTCGCGCAGGTAACGCACCACGAACCAGTGTTCGTCGGTCAGGTCGATATTTTCGGCACCGGCGATGACTGGCACGATTTCATCGTCATAAACCGGCTCCAGCAGGAACTTTTCATCATCGACTTCCAGTTCCTGGCCATTGTAGGTGTAGCTCATCTTTTCCTCCTGTCGTTAACGGATTGGCAATTAAACCGAGCCTATTGCGCCGACGGCGGCAATGGATTTGTGCGGAATAAAGATGCCGCATCCGAGCTTGCGGTGCGCTCCCAGGCCCTGCTGCTGCATATGAATGGCATGTTCCAATGGCAGACTGTGTAGCAGCAGGCTATAGCCGGAAACGATATCGCGGCCATCAAAAACCCGCTGGGGCCTGCCGCAAATGAAACGGCTGTTAATGCCCATCTGGCTCAGCATGCGCATGATGTCGAGCGTGAATTCTCTTTCATCCGCGTTGCCGGTGACCACGCAATGGGCATACAAGGGCGTGTACCTGCTCAGGGGCTTGACCTTGCAGGCGCCGATGACCAGTTCCTGTCGCTCCAGGTGGATTGTGCGCCCGTTAAGCTTCGTTAATTCATCCAGCCGGCCAGCCGGGCAGCGCACCACCAGTTTGGTACGCCGGTTCAGCATCAGTTCGCCGGCGCCGCTGTCGGCGCCATGCACCGGATGAATGCCCAGCAAGGCCTCATCCTCGATCCAGGGCAACAAGCGCAGCAGTTCCCGGAACAGCAGATAGCCATGATCCACCGGCATGCGCGGGCCGCGCAATTCCAGATGCGCATCGGACATCGCGGCGACGCCGATTTCCGACATCTCCGCGCGATCGTCGTCGAACCAGCCTATTTTCCTTCTCCCGCTTTGACCTGCCCGGCCTGGGCGAGAGTGTCTGCCCATTCCAGCATGGCCCGCCCCCATACCCTGGCTGTGGGTTCGTCAATATCGAAAATGGTAAAGCGTTTCTGCTCGCGGATCCTCACCCGCAGCGTCACGTAATCCGCCTGATGCAATACGTGCTGAAGTTCGATTTCCTGCCGGTAGGGCGAGGCCAGCAATTTATGCAGCGTTCTGATTTCAATCGCGTCCAATTTTTTTCCTTTATGACCGTGGAGCAGGAAAGCTGCATTGCTAATGGCACATAGGGCCCCGGGCTTGACAGGATTGTAATCGGCCTCATTGCTTTGCTGTAACCAAAGTTTCTCATTGTCGCCCGCACAAGAAACTAGCCCGAAAGGGGAGGGCACACTACCCGAATGGTTAGGTATGCACTACCTATCAAGCTTATGGAATTGGCGTTTTTGATGGAGGTAACATGCATGAACTTTCGATGACATTGAACTGAGCATCTGTTTCCGGCGGACATAGACATATCAGCGGCTGTGAACTGCGCTGGCGCACAGCAGGTGGAGTCAGGTTAACGACTGTTGCAGTCTGGCTGAACAGGTTGATTATCAACTCATCCATGGCTTTTGGATAATCCGGCAACTACTGGTGGAATGAAGGGAGTGGCTATGACCAAGAAGATGTACGACACGCCGATGCTCGACCAGCTCGAGAGCGGCCCGTGGCCCAGCTTTGTAACCGGGCTGAAGCGTCTGGCCAAGGATAACGACATGATGGTCGACCTGATGGGTCAACTGGAAACCTCCTACCAGACCAGGAAAGGTTACTGGAAGGGCGGCACCGTGGGTGTGTTCGGCTATGGCGGCGGCGTGATCCCCCGCTTTAGCGAGTTGAAGGATGAGCACGGGAAGCCACTCTACCCTGCCGCCGCTGAATTCCACACCCTGCGTATCCAGCCGCCGGCCGGCATGCACTACAACACCGAAATCCTGCGCAAACTCTGCGATCTGTGGGAAAAGCATGGTTCCGGGTTGATTGCTCTCCATGGTCAAAGCGGCGATATCATGTTCCAGGGTGTCTCCAGTGAAAACGTACAGCCCGCCTTTGACGAGCTGAACGAAATGGGTTTCGATATGGGCGGCGCCGGCCCCGCCCTGCGCACCTCCATGTCCTGCGTGGGTGCAGCCCGTTGTGAAATGTCCAACTACGACGAGGCAAGAGCATTGCGGACCATCATCAATGACAATATTGATGACATGCATCGTCCTGCCTTGCCGTATAAATTCAAATTCAAATTCTCCGGCTGCGGCAATGACTGCGTGAACGCCATTCAGCGTTCCGACATGGCCGTAATCGGTACCTGGCGCGACAGCATCCGTGTAAACGAGGCGCTGGCTAAAGATTACATGGTCAAGCACGGCATGGAAAAACTGGTTAACGACGTGATCAGCCGTTGTCCGACCAAGGCCTTGTCCCTGAAAAATACCGCCGATGTTTCCCGGGCCGATGGTATCTCCAGCGTGGCCGTCACCGACACCCAGTCCCTGCAAATAGACAACCACAATTGCGTGCGCTGCATGCATTGCCTGAACGTCATGCCGGGTGCGCTGCTTCCCGGTACCGATAAGGGTGTGAGCATTCTGGTGGGCGGCAAGAGTGTGCTGAAGATCGGCGCCACCATGGGCACGATGGTGGTTCCGTTCATGAAGCTGGAATCCGATGAGGACTTTGAAGCGCTGACCAGTCTGTCGCGCAGCATTATCGATTTCTTTGCCGAAAACGCGCTGGAGCACGAGCGCACCGGCGAGATGATCGATCGCATCGGTCTGGTCAACTTCCTCGAAGGCGTCGGCATTGATGTGGACGCAAACATGGTTCTGGAGCCGCGCAGCAATCCCTATGTGCGCACGGATGGCTGGGACGAAGAAGTCGAGAAGGCGGCGGAACACAGAAAAAAGATGGCTGGTTGATTTCGAATTCTTAAGCGCTGAACAAGTTTTCTATCTGGAGATAAGGAATTATGGCTGAAATGCGTTCACCCATTGAGAGCGGCGTTCCGGATCCGATGCCCTACATGCACCCGGTCATGGTCAAAAACTATGGCAAGTGGGCATACCATGACCATCCGAAACCCGGTGTCCTGCGTCACCGCGCAGAAAGCGGCGATGAAATCTGGACGGTCAAGGCGGGCACCCAGCGCCAGATGGATGTCTATACCATCCGCAAGCTGTGTGACATTGCCGACCAGTTCGCCGATGGACACGTACGCTTTACCGCGCGCAGCAACATCGAATACATGGTTGCCGACGAGGCCAAAGTGGAGCCGCTGATCAAGGCATTGAATGACAATGGTTTTCCCATCGGCGGCACCGCCAACTCGGTTTCCATGATTGCCCACACCCAGGGCTTCCTGCATTGCGACATCCCCGGCACCGATGCTTCCGGCGTGGTGAAGGCGTTGATGGACGAACTGTACGACGAGTTCATCAAGTGCGAGATGCCCAACCGGGTCAAGATGTCCACCTCCTGCTGCGAGATCAACTGCGGCGGTCAGGCCGACATTGCGATTATCATGCAGCACACCAAGCCGCCCAAGATCAACCATGATCTGGTTGCCAACGTGTGCGAGCGCCCTACCGTCGTGGCGCGTTGTCCGGTGGCGGCAATTCGTCCGGCGCTGGTGAACGGCAAGCCTACCCTGGAAGTGGACGAGAAGAAATGCGTTTGCTGCGGCGCCTGCTACCCTCCCTGCCCGCCGATGCAGATCAACGATCCCGAGCATTCCAAGATTGCGATCTGGGTCGGCGGCAAGAACTCCAACGCGCGTTCGCGTCCCACTTTCCACAAGCTGGTGGCTTCCGGCTTGCCCAACAACGCGCCGCGCTGGCCGGAAGTGGCCGCTGTGGTCAAGAACATTCTGTCCGTGTACAAGGCGGATGCACAGCCATGGGAGCGTATGGCGGACTGGATCGAGCGTATCGGCTGGCCGCGTTTCTTCGAGAAAACCGGTCTGCCGTTCACCAAGTACCACATTGACGATTGGCGTGGCTCGCGGGCGACACTGAATGCTTCCGCGCACATCCGTTTTTAGTTGCTTTTGAGCCGTTCCTGCGGTGCGCAAGGCTGGCGGTGACAGCGCCATAAAAAAGGGATTGAAGGTATGAAATTCGGAATCATGGTCAACGAAGGCCCCTACACCCACCAGGCCACGGATAGTGCGTACCAGTTTGCCAAGGCGACATTGGAAAAAGGCCATCAAATCTACCGGGTTTTTTTCTATCACGACGGCGTCAACAACGCCACCCGTCTGACCGAGCCGCCGCAGGACGATCGTAACGTCGTCACGCGCTGGTCCAAGCTGGCGGAAGACCACGGCATCGACTTGGTGGTGTGCGTTGCCGCCGCCCTGCGTCGCGGCATCTGCGACGAGAATCTGGCGCCCGGTTTTCGCATTTCCGGTCTGGGCCAACTGGTCGAAGCCGGCATCCAGGCCGATCGGCTGGTGGTATTTGGTGATTGAGCAAGAGGAGGGTGTGATGAACGAAACAACAGGCGGTATCGAGGATGATGAGGGCTCCGGCATTGTCAAGAAATTCATGTTCGTCAACCGCAAGGCGCCTTACGGCACGATTTACGCGCTGGAAGGGCTGGAGGTGGTGCTGATCAGCGCGGCTTTCGATCAGGACGTGAGCATGGCTTTTCTGGATGACGGTGTGTACCAGCTGGTCAAGGGACAGCACACCAAAGCCATCGACGTGAAAAATTTCTCGCCCACCTACCGGGCACTGGAAGGCTACGACATCGAGAAGCTGTACGTGGAACGCGAGTCACTGGAAATGCGCGGCTTGAACGCGGGCGACCTGCTGGTGCCGGTGGAAGTGCTGTCGTCTGCCGCGATGGGCGATCTGATGAAAACTCAGGACGTGGTTATTGGTTTTTAAGGGGAAAACGAATGCTGCACATCGTGAACAAATCTCCATTCGAAAATACGACGCTTGCCAGTTGCCTGCGCGTTGCGGGCAAGGGCGGCGGTAGCGCGCTGCTGTTGATCGAAGATGGGGTTTATGCGGCAACAAAAAACAGTGTTGCGGGGAATGCGGTCCACGGTGTCTTGGGCGACATCCAGGTGTATGCGCTATGGCCTGACGTGGAGGCTCGCGGCATCCAGGATCGGGTGCTGGAAGGCGTGAAAATGGTGGATTATGGCGGTTTCGTCGATCTGGTGGTTGAGCACAGCAACGTGCAATCCTGGTTGTAATTGGATTTTAAATTAGAGAGGTTAGATATCATGGCTTTGGAAGTTAACGGCAAGACCTACGAGACCGATGAAGAGGGCTACCTGCTCAACCTGGGCGAATGGGACGAGGATATCGCCAAAGTGCTGGCCGAGGGTGAGAAAGTGGATATGACCGAAAACCACTGGGAAGTGGTCAATTTCCTGCGCGAATACTACAACGACTACCAGATTGCCCCTGCGGTGCGCGTACTTACCAAGGCGATAGGCAAGAAATTGGGCGCGGAGAAAGGCAACAGCAAATACCTGTACGAGCTGTTCCCGTATGGCCCGGCCAAGCAGGCATGCAAGATCGCCGGCCTGCCCAAGCCTACCGGTTGCATCTGATCTACGGCAGATGCAGCGTAAAGCTGCAACGGCCTCGCGGGGCCGTTGCACTGCAGTTCATTTGAGACCGGAAGGCAAGCGCTAGCATGTCATCGCTCACAATATTTTTTGCACTTCTGTTTTATCTGGCGACAGCACTGCTGGTCGGCGGACTGGCTTATAAGATTTATATTTATAGCCGCATCCCCGCGCCGCTGAAGATTCCCACCATGCCCGCGCCCACGACCACGACTGGCGTTGTCATGCGCATGGGACGTGAAGTCGTGTTGTTCGAAAGCCTGTTCAAATCCAACAAGTGGATCTGGATTTTCGGCTGGCTGTTCCATTTTGGCCTGCTGCTGGTGCTGCTGCGCCATCTGCGTTATTTCACCGAGCCGGTATGGAGCTGGGTGGTGTTGATCCAACCCTTCGGCAGATACGCGGCATTCGCCATGATTGCGGGCCTGCTTGGTCTGTGGGCGAGGCGCTTCCTGGTGGATCGGGTGCGTTATATTTCCACCCCTTCCGACCACCTGATGCTTGCGCTGCTGGTCGGCATCGGTTTGTCCGGCGCGGCCATGAGCTTTGTCGTGCATACCGATATCATCGGACTCAAGGAGTTCATGCTCGGTCTCATGGTGTTCGACTGGCAACCCTTGCCGGCCGACCCGATTTTGCTGACGCATCTGTCTCTGGTTGCACTTCTGATGATTATTTTCCCCATTAGCAAGCTGCTGCATGCACCCGGCATATTCTTCAGCCCAACTCGCAATCAGGCCGACAACTCCAGGGATGCGCGCCATGTTGCTCCCTGGGCTGCTCAGCTTGAGAAATAAGAACAGGGGATCACGGTGGCCGCACCCAAATTCGAAGTTCCTGAACTGAAGGGTTATACCGAAACTCCGCCGCTGCGCGAAGGCGCGTCAGCGGACGTCAAATCCTTCCCGGCGAACGCTCAGATACAGGAAGCACTGGGTTTCCCGGGCGAACTGGTGGAAAACTGGCATGAAATAGCCATCGGCAGGATGGGCGGACTGCTCGGCAAGTATCGCTCGCTGCAAGTTTTTATGGATGCGTGCGTGCACTGCGGAGCCTGCACCGACAAGTGCCATTATTATCTCGGCACCAGCGATCCCAAGAATATGCCGGTGGCGCGCCAGGATCTGATGCGTCAGGTTTATCGCCGCTATTTCACCTTTGCCGGGAAATATTTTCCCAAGCTGGTTGGGGCCAGGGATCTGACCAGGGAAGTGCTGGATGACTGGTACAGCTATTACTACCAGTGCTCTGAATGCCGCCGTTGCTCGGTGTACTGCCCCTACGGTATCGATACCGCCGAAATCACCATGGCGGGCCGCGAGATACTGGATAGCGTGGGCATCGGGCAGAAATACACTAACGAGATCCTGGGCAAGGTACACCGCATCGGCAACAATCTGGGGCTGCCCGGGCCGGCTCTATTGGACACTCTGGTGGGCCTGGAAGAAGACATCGAAGAGGATACCGGCGTCGCGGTCAAGCTGCCCATCGATGTCAAAGGTGCGGAAGTGCTGCTGATCACACCCTCCGCGGATTTCTTTTCCGAGCCCCACGTGGAGAGTCTGATCGGTTACGCCAAGGTGTTCCACGCTGCCGGAATCAGCTGGACATTGTCATCCCATGCCTCCGAGGCCGGAAATTTCGGCATGTTTATCGGCAGCTACGAGCAGATGCAAAAGGTGGCGCTACGCATCCGCGAAGCGGCGCTGGAACTTGGTGTCAAACGCATTGTAGTGGGCGAGTGCGGTCATGCCTGGCGCGTCGCCTACAGCTTCTGGAATACGTTAATCGGCGTCGGCGTCGGCGCGAGTGCTGACGACAAATACGGCAGGATGCTGCAACAACAGCTGGATCCCAACTATCCGCAGCCGGCGCATATCTGCGAAGTGACTTACGACCTGCTGCAGCAGGGTGCGATCACGATGGACAAGGAAGCCAACGATCACCGCATCATCACTTTTCATGATTCCTGCAACGTGGCGCGGGGCTCGCGCATGGGCGACATGCCGGGCGGACAGTTCCTTATCCCGCGGGAAATCATCAAGTCGGTAGCCAACCGTTTCCACGACATGGCTCCGGAAACCATACTTGAGGGCACCTTCTGTTGCGGTGGCGGCGGTGGCCTGTTGACCGACGACCTGATGGAACTGCGGGTCAAGGGTGCGCAGCCGCGCATGGATGCGTTCAAGGATGTTGTGGACAACCATGGCGTCAACTTCATGGCCACCATCTGTGCGATCTGCAAGGCACAGTTCACCAAGGTGCTCCCGTATTACGGCTTCGACATGAGCATGGTGGGCGGTGTCCATCAATTGGTAAGTACGGCCATTCGGCTGGACGCAAAACAGTAGTTTACGGAATTCACTTCAGGGGAGCAGCGATGTCAAGCACATCCGAGGACATGGACAAAAAACTGACCTTTCGTCGATACAGGGAAGATGATCAGAACTGGAAGCAGTGGCAGGACAAGATTTTCGATGCCGACCACTCCCACCTGTGCCCGGAGTACGTGCTGTCCTCTCCGCCCTGCCAGGCCAGTTGTCCGGCCGGTGAGGACATCCGCGGCTATCTGAACATCGCGCGCGGCATCGAAAAACCGCCGGCAGGCATGAACTGGCAGGAATATGCATTCCGCCGCATCACCGAAGCCAATCCCTTCCCCTCGGTGATGGGCCGCGTGTGCCCGGCGCCGTGCGAGTCCGGCTGCAACCGCAATCAGGTCGAAGACTTCGTGGGCATCAACTCCGTCGAACACTTCGTGGGCGACTGGGCACTCACCAACAAGATGGCCTATGTGAACAAGGCCGAGCCCACCGGCAAAAAAATCGCCGTGCTCGGTGGCGGCCCTGCCGGCCTGGCCTGCGCCTACCAGCTTGCCCTCAAGGGACATTCCGTCACCATCTTCGACGAGCACGAACTGCTCGGCGGGATGATGCGCTATGGTATTCCCGGCTTCCGTACGCCGCGCGAAGTGCTCGATGGCGAGATTCAGCGCATTCTGGACTTGGGCGTGCAAACCCGCATGAAAACCCGTGTTGGCAGTGACATTGCGATGGCGCAGCTGGAGCAGGAATACGATGCCATTTTCATGGCGATGGGGGCACAGAGCGGCCGTCCGCTGCCGGTGCCAGGCGCCGAAGCACCCAACTGCGTGACCGCCATGGCCTTTCTGCGTGCCTTCAACGACGGCCGTCTGCAACACGTGGGCAAGCGCGTGGTGGTGATCGGCGGTGGCGACACCTCAATCGACGTGGCAACCGTAGCTCGCCGTCTGGGCAAAATTACCCACGACACCGACAAAGACCGCCCCGAGCACATCATTGCCGGTAACGTGGCGCACGATGTCGCCGAGGCCTCCGTCCGCGAAGGCGCAGAAGTGGTGCTTGTGTCCCGTGCCAGCATCGACAAGATGCACGCCAACAAGCATGAAATCGAGCAGGCGCTGGCCGAAGGCATCGAGATCCTCGGCGGCGTCATGCCGGTAGCAGTCATGCTTGGCGCGGACGGACGCGCCACGGCGCTGCGCGTAGCCGAATTCGACATGGTGAAGGGCGAAACCGTCATCAGGGAAGGCACCGAACGCGATCTGCCCGCCGACCTGGTAGTGTCCGCCATCGGCCAGGCGGTGGATTTCACCGGGCTGGAGGAATTCAACAACAACAAAGGCCTGATCAAGCCGGACAGCCACTATCGGTTTCCCGGCAAGAAACACATCTTCGTCGGCGGCGACGTGATCAAGCCGCATCTGCTCACCACTGCCATCGGCCACGCCTCCATCGCCGCCGACGGCATTCATGCCTACCTGGGTGGTCATGAGGAACTCGACAAGCGCCCCAAGGTGGATGCGCACCGCTTCGATCTGCTGCGCAAGATGGTGGAAAAAGGCATGAAAATCGAGGAGTACAACCACCAGCAGGTGCATGGTTCGGATGCCAGCAACTTTGCCGTGCACAACTTCGAGGACCGCTCGGCGAAGTATGTGATTCCGGCCACCGAGCTTTTTCTCGGCCATTTTCCGTTCGTCGAGCGCCACAAGCGCGAAACGATCACACTCAATGCCGAACAGGCGCTGGGTAATTTCGAAGAGCGTCTGGTGACCCTGGACGATCAACAGGTTGTAGCGGAAGCCAAACGCTGCATGAGCTGCGGTTTGTGCTTCGAATGCGACAACTGCGTGGTGTACTGTCCGCAGGCAGCCGTATTCAAGATCAAGCGCGACAAGTCGACCATCGGTCGTTATGTGGACACCGACTACAGCAAGTGCATCGGCTGCCATATCTGCGCTGACGTGTGCCCGACTGGCTACATCCAGATGGGCATGGGCGAGTAAGGCATGATATGAGAAGGCTGGCCAAGGAATGGGTTAAACCGGCTGCATTGGGCGCCTTTCTGCTGGCTTGCGCGCTGACGCTGGCCTACGCGGAGAGCGGCGTCCAGGAATCGTCACGGGTACCCAAGCCCAATGTGACGGCGGAAAAAGGCGAAAAGTGCGTGGAAGACACCGAGTTTATGCGCAGAAATCACATGAAGCTGCTGCTGCAGCACCGCATTACGGCCGTGCATGAAGGGGATAACCAAAAAACCGACAAATTCAGCATCGTTAACTGCGTGAACTGCCATGCCAGCGCCAAGGACAACAGCGTGGCCGGGCCGGGCGATTTCTGCCAAAGCTGTCATGCCTACGCGGCAGTGAAGATCACTTGCTTCGAGTGTCATTCCAGCAAGCCTTCAGGTCCGGCGCCGGCGTTCCATCCGGTGGTGTCGCAGGGCCCGGTGGATAAAGCTTCCCCCGCCAACATGATGCGTTATCAGGCTTACCATGGACGCCTGCCGAACCTGGATGCCGGACTCAATGCCAAGGACATGGCAGGAGTGATTCAATGAGCGATTTTGATACTTACCGCCGCCGTTTCATGGGGGGCGTGCTGGGCTTGGCCGCCGCCGCTGCGCTGCCAGCCGGAGTGCTGTTTTGGCAAACCGCCGAGGGAGAGGTGAACGACGGCACGCCCGCTTCCGACACGGTACGTTGGGGGATGCTGGTGGACACCACAAAATGTGGCGCTGGTTGCGATGCCTGTGTGCGCGGGTGCAATCAGGAAAACGGCCTGTCCGGCGATACCTCGCCTACCAGCCCGCAGTGGATCCGCAAAGTGCAGGTGAGCAACCCACGCACCGGCAACAGCTTTTCCCTGCCCATGATGTGTCAGCATTGCGAGGAGCCCCCCTGCGTGGACGTGTGTCCCACCGGCGCCTCGTTCAAGCGCGCCGACGGCATTGTGCTGGTGGATCGCCATCTCTGCATCGGCTGCCGTTATTGCATGATGGCCTGCCCCTACAAAGCGCGCTCCTTCATTCATCAGCCGGTCACCGATCAGTTGGCGGAAGTGCCGCGCGGCCAAGGCTGCGTGGAGTCCTGCACTTTCTGTGTGCAGCGCATCGACAAGGGCAAGCGGACTACGGCCTGCCAGGATGCCTGCAATGCCGAAGGCCACCAGGCCATTTATTTTGGCGATCTGAAAGATCCCGACAGCGAAATTTCCAGGCGCCTTGCCAGCTACCGCAGCCAGGAAGTTCTGGCGAGCCTCAACCTGCATACCGGCGTACGCTACCAAGGTATTTAACTCATGCAAATCGTATTTCGCCAACTGGATGGAAAGAGCAGAGGTTATTACGGCCTGCTGGGCGGGCTGGGACTGCTGACGCTGATTGGCCTGTTTTCCGCCTATCAGATGGAGCATCATGGCCATATCATTACCGGTATGACCAACCAGGTGGTGTGGGGGATGCCGCACGTATTTGCGGTGTTTCTGATCGTGGCTGCCTCCGGTGTGCTCAACGTGGCGTCCATCGCCACGGTGTTCGGCAAGCAGTTCTACAAGCCGCTGGCGCCGCTGTCGGCGCTGCTCGCCATCGCTCTGCTGGCGGGCGGCCTGATGGTGCTGATGCTGGACCTGGGCCGTGCCGACCGCCTCATCGTCGCCATGACGCATTACAACTTCAAGTCGGTATTTGCCTGGAACGTGTTCCTTTATACCGGTTTTTTCACGCTCAGCGCGATTTACATCTGGACCATGATGGATCGCAAGGCGGCGGTCTTCAACAAACCGGTGGGCTTTGCCGCCTTCTTCTGGCGCCTGTCGCTCACTACCGGTACCGGCTCCCTTTTCGGTTTCCTGGTGGCGCGCCAGGCCTATGACACCGCCTTGCTGGCGCCGATGTTCATCATCATGTCGTTCTGCTACGGACTGGCAGTCTACCTGCTGGTGCTGATGGCCGCCTTCGGCTGGAGCAAGCGCCCATTCGGCAATGCGGTCATCACACGTCTGAAAAACCTGCTGGGCGTGTTCATCGCCGCCGTGCTGTATTTCGTCGCGGTCTATCACCTGACTAATTATTATTTCACCAGACAGCACGAGTTCGAGCGCTTCATCCTGCTCGATGGCGGCGTTTATACCCTGCTGTTCTGGATCGGCCAGATACTGCTGGGTGGCGTGGTGCCGCTGATTCTGCTGTATGCACCCGCCACCCGCCAGTCGCGTAGCGCCATTGCCAGCGCCTGCCTGCTGGTGGTGCTGGGGGGGCTGGCGCAGATGTATGTCACGATTATCGGCGGCCAGGCTTTTCCGCTGCAAATGTTCCCCGGCATGGTCGAATCCAGCAGCTTTTTCGATGGCGTGATTCATCCCTATGCGCCTAGCTTGCCGGAAACGCTGCTTGGGCTGGGCGGCGTGGCGATGGCCGGTGCGATGGTCGTGTTCGCAATCAAGATTTTGCGTTTCCTGCCGGAAAGCCTGGACGACTCGGTGGTGAATCCTCACCACAAGGCCGGTTGACACCGCCCGGCAACCAGGGGCTTGTTTTAAAGGATATCCACATGAGTGAAGAACATCCGTTTGCTCCCTACATCCGTATCCTGGGAAAGGGCAGAAGCGGTTCGCGCTCGCTCACCCAGGACGAGGCCTGTCAGGCCATGCGCATGATCCTGGCCGGGGAGGTTGAGCCCGTGCAACTGGGCGCTTTCCTCATGCTCCTGCGGGTGAAGGAAGAATCCCCCGAAGAACTGGCCGGTTTCGTGCTCGCCGCGCGTGAAACCATGCCACTCCCCGATAACGCACCGACGGTGCAACTGGACTGGTCGTCCTATGCCGGCAAGCGGCGGCAACTGCCGTGGTTTTTGTTGTCCGCCCTGCTGCTCGCAAGCCATGGCGTCAATGTGTTCATGCACGCTGCCGGTGGGCGCCAGGACAACCGTGTGTATACCCCGGAGACGCTGGCGCTGCTGGGCATTAGTCCGAGCAACTCCCTGCCGGAAGCGGCGAGCCAGATTCGCACTCGTCACTTCGCTTTCATGCCGCTCGAGGCATTGAGCCCGACGCTATACCAGATCATGGAACTGCGGCCGATGCTGGGTTTGCGCTCGCCCGTCAACACCCTGGCGCGCATGCTGAACCCGCTACGGGCACCAGTGGCGATGCAGGGTATTTTTCATCCGGCTTACCGCGATATGCACCAGTTGGCCGCGCAGCTACTCCAGCAGCCGCACCTGGCCGTACTCAAGGGGGAGGGCGGCGAGATCGAGCGCAATCCCGACTCGCCGTGCCTGGTCAAGAGCGTGCACAACGGTGTGTTGTCGGAGGAAGAATGGCCTGCTCTGTTCAATAATCGTCACGTGAAAGACGAGAGCATGGACATCAGACGTCTGCCCGCTCTGTGGAACGGCGATATCGAGGATGAATACGGTCTCGCTGCGATTACCGGCACCACCGCGATAGCACTCAAAACCATGGGCATGGCGGACACACAGGAAGCTGCGCAGGTCATGGCCGCGGAACTGTGGAAGCGGCGCCCCTCCATTTGGCTCAAGGCGGCCTGAGCGGAATAGACATGTCGCGCTTTCTCATCTCCGCAGCACACAAGTCGTCGGGAAAAACCACGCTGAGCATTGGCTTGTGCGCCGCCTTGCGTGCACGCGGCTTGCTCGTACAGCCATATAAAAAGGGGCCGGACTATATTGATCCCATGTGGCTGACGCTGGCCGCGGGCCACCCCTGCTACAACCTGGATTTCTATCCGATGGGGCAGGAGGAGATCAGCAACCTGTACCAGCAATACAGCGCCAGCGCCGATGTCAGTCTGGTGGAAGGAAACAAGGGACTCTACGATGGCCTGGACCTGGACGGCGGCAACAGCAACGCGGCGCTGGCGCAATTGCTGGATCTTCCGGTCATCCTGGTGATTGATGCGCGCGGCATGACGCGGGGCGTGGCGCCGCTCATCCTGGGCTACCAGGCTTTCGACCACAACATCCGCATTCATGGCGTGATCCTCAACCAGTTGGGTGGTTCCCGCCACGAGAGCAAGCTGCGCGCGGTGATCGAGCATTACACCGATGTGCCGGTGCTGGGCGCAGTGCAGCACGATCCCGCGCTAGAGATTGTCGAACGCCATCTCGGGCTGATGCCGAGCAACGAATCCGCCTGCGCCACCCGGCAAATCCGCATCATCGCCGAAACCATCGCCGCGCAAGTGGACCTGGAGCGGCTGCTGCAAGTGACCGTTTCCCCGCACGCCGCAGCCGTCGCACCAGCGGCGCCAATCCGGCCGCGGCAGCGTTTTCGCATCGGTCTGGTGCGCGACCGGGCGTTCGGTTTTTATTATGCCGACGACCTGGAAGCACTGGCTGCGGGCGGCGCAGAAATCGTCCCGATCAATACCCTGGACGACGCACATTTGCCGGCGCTGGACGGCCTCGTCATCGGCGGCGGTTTCCCGGAATTGTTCTTGCGGGAACTGGAAGCCAATGCCTCGCTGCGCAGTGATATCCACCAGGCCGTGGAAGACGGACTGCCGGTTTACGCGGAATGCGGCGGTCTTATGTATCTGTCCCGCAGCATGCGCTGGAAGGGACGCGCTCACCAGATGGTGGGCGTGATACCAGGCGACGTGGTGATGCACGACAAACCCGTGGGGCGCGGTTATGTGCGCTTGCGCGAAACCGGGCTGTCTCCATGGCCTGGAGGCGCGGCGCCGGCACAGGAAATCTGTGCGCATGAATTCCACTACTCCAGCCTGGAAAATCTGGCGCCGGGTGTGCAGTTCGCTTACGAAATGGTGCGCGGCCACGGACTCGATGGCCGCCACGACGGCATTGTTTACCGCAACCTGCTCGCGTCCTATACCCATTTGCGCTCTACCCGGAATTTCAACTGGGTGCAACGCTTTCTTGCCCTGGTAGGCCGACATGCGTCCTCCAAAACGGCCGCAAAGCAGGCCGTGGCTTAATTAACCGAATCAACTTTAGCCAACCCGGAACAGGAGTGATCGCATGATTACCGTGACCCTCATCGCCGCCCGGCAAATCCAGGCTTCCATCGCCCAGGGCGATGCGCAAGGCATGGCGCTACGGCTGGCTGCCCGCTTCACCGCGGATGGATTCATCGAGTACGCGATGGGCTTCGACGAGCGCAGCGCCAATGACGCACTGGTGAGCGTTGAAGGCGTGGATTTGCTGATCCATGAAAGTCACCAGGCGCTGTTAAATGGCGCAACCCTGGACTTCGCGGAAGTCTCTCCCGGCCAGCCAGGATTCGTATTTCGCAACCCCAACGCGCCACATTCTAGCTGCGGCGGTGGTGGTTGCGGGGGCGGGGATTGCGGCAGCGGCTGTGCCTGACCCATGGATACCCAAGCGATGCAATTCGACCTCATCGTCATCGGCAGCGGACCGGGCGGTTATAAGGCCGCCATCAATGCCGCGCATCTGGGCGCAAAGGTTGCCTTGATTGAACGCGATCTGCCCGGCGGCACTTGCCTCAACCAGGGATGCATCCCGAAAAAAACCCTGCTGCATATGGCCAGCCTCATCGCCAGCGTGAACGAACTGGAGGGGCGCGGACTGGTGGGCCACGCCAGCGGTGATTTCAAGGCCGCGATGCTGCAGAAGGATGCCGTCGTCAAGGGTATTCGCGATAACTTCCCGGTCTGGCTCAAGCGTCTGGGTGTGCATATTTTTCGTGGCGAAGCCCGTTTCGTCGACCGTCAGCGGGTGCGCATCAGCCTGACGGATCCGCTGGCGGATACTCCTGCGGCTACGCTTGAACTGCAGGCACCGCGCATCATCATTGCCACGGGCTCCACTCCCAGAGAACTGCCAGCCTGTCCAACCGATGGCCGTGTCGTGGCGAATTCCAGGGATTTTCTGTTCAAGCTGGATTATCTGCCGCGCTCGGTGCTGTGCGTGGGTGGCGGGGCCATAGGCGTGGAATTCGGCTTTCTGCTGCATCAGTTCGGCGCCAAAGTGCGCATAGTAGAGCAGGGTGATCGTCTGCTGTATCGATCAAACATGCCCGATCGGGCCTGCAGCGCGCTGGAAAGAAAACTGAGCCGTCTGGGCATCGAGGTGTGCAACAATCTTAACGTTGTTTCCACCAAGGTAGGAGAAAATGGCGTCGATGTTGAGTTCAGCAATTGTGAACGTGCCCGCTACGACTACGTGCTGGTAGCCGTGGGGCGACAGCCGCAAACCCGGGGCCTGGGCCTGGAAGCGATCGGCGTGGCCGTTAACGCCGAAGGTTTCATCGTCACTTCCGAATACCTGGAAACCAGTGTGGCGGGCATCTATGCGGTAGGCGATGTCAAACACAGTCCCATGTCCAGCCCGATGACCGCCAATGCCGCCCTGTACGATGGCAAAGTGGCGGCGACCAATGCCATCAGGGGCAACGAATTGCATGCCAATTATTTCAAGGTGCCGTTCGTGATCCATTCGGCACTGGAAATGGCCAGCGTCGGACTGTCCGAAGATCAGGCCGAGCATGCCGGTTTCGCGGAGGAAGTGGCACGCTCCAGCCTGGGTGGTTCCGGCAAGGCGCGCGCCTGTCATGACTTCGAAGGTTTCACCGAGGTAGTGCACGATGCGGAAACCGGCCAGTTGCTGGGCGGCTGCATCGTGGGCCCGGAGGCCGGCGAGCAGATCCACATGCTGTCCGCCGCCCTGCAATCCAGACTGGGGCTGTGGTTTTTCAAAGACATGAGTTACAGCCATCCGTCCTGGTGCGAGGAACTGGAAACCACCATTGACTCTTGCACTTCGGCTTTTTCCAAGTCCGACAAAATCATTTTCCGCCCTGGCATTCTTGCCGGGACCGAATAACCCGTCCCGAATCATGAATTTTCTTCCCGTATTTATGGATATTCGCGGCCAGCGCTGCCTCGTGGTGGGCGGCGGCGAAACCGCCGCGCGCAAGACGGCGCTGCTGCTTCAGTGCGGTGCGCAGGTGACTGTCGCGGCGCCGGAACTCGTGCCTGCCTTTACCGAACTCAAGGACCAGGAGCGGCTTGCCCATCGCAAGATCAGATTCGAGCCTGCGCTGCTCGACGACGTTGCACTGGTGATTTGCGCCAGCGGGGACGACGACCTCGACCGCACGGTATCGCAGGCTGCGCGCGACCGTCTTCTGCCGGTGAACGTGGCGGACAGGCCTGAGCTATGCAGCTTTGTCCTGCCTGCCATCATCGACCGTTCGCCGCTGCTGGTGGCGGTGTCCAGCGGTGGCGCCGCGCCGGTGCTGGCACGGCTGCTGCGCGCGCGGCTGGAAACCCTGATCCCCGCCAGCTATGGCCGCCTGGCGCTGCTTGCCGCCAGCTTCCGCGACGAGGTGAAAAAGAAATTTTCCCTGCCCCCCAAACGCCGCATGTTCTGGGAAAAAGTTCTCCAGGGGCCGATTGCCGAGTTGGTTTACGCCGGTAATGAAGCGGCGGCTGAAGCAGCGCTCAAGCAGCAACTGGAGGGGGAAACCGATGACTTGCCGCGGGGCGAGGTTTACCTGGTGGGCGGCGGCCCCGGCAATCCGGACCTGCTGACCTTCCGGGCGCTGCGACTGATGCAGCAGGCCGACGTGGTGATCTATGACCATCTCGTCGCCGACGCGGTGCTCGACATGTGCCGGCGCGACGCAGAGCGCGTTTATGTGGGCAAGGAGCGCGCCAACCATACCCTGCATCAGGAAGGCATCAACCAGCTGCTGGTGCGTTATGCCCGGCAAGGCAAACGGGTGTTGCGCCTCAAGGGCGGCGACCCGTTTATTTTCGGCCGTGGCGGAGAAGAAATCGAAACCCTGTCGGAAAACGGCATCCCGTTTCAGGTGGTGCCCGGCATCACCGCGGCGTCGGGCGTCGCGTCCTACGCGGGTATCCCGCTTACCCATCGGGATTACGCGCAGTCCTGCGTGTTCGTCACCGGGCACCTCAAGGACGATAGCATCAACCTGGATTGGGATGCGCTGGCCCGACCCAATCAGACCGTGGTGATTTACATGGGGCTGCTGGGGCTGCCCATCCTGTGCAAGGAACTCATTTCCCATGGCTTGCCTGCCGTCACGCCCGTCGCTATCGTGCAGCAGGGCACCACGGCGCGCCAGCGGGTATTGGTGGGCACCCTGGAAACGTTGCCGGCGCTCGCCACCGAGGCCGAGTTCAAGCCACCCACACTCATCATCGTGGGCAATGTGGTGAAGTTGCACGAGAAATTGGCCTGGTTCCGTACTGAGGCGGCAATAAAACCTAAAGGCATTTGAATCACGAGAGAAACAAAAAGGCGAAGGGCAAAAATCGGAAGTTAAAAATCAAACCCGGGCAGGCGTCCGGGATTTTCCATCTTCCCTTTGTCTGCTCTGTGGTTAGCCTGCTTTTCCGCGGACAAACTGTTTACCGCGCATCACGATTTGGAGGCGCCGGTACCGGACTGGCCGAGTCGTTGCTCCACGGCAAATACCGCCGCCGCCACCCGGGACGTGAGGTTGAGCTTGGAAAAAATGTTGTGCACGTGCAGCTTGACGGTATCGTGACTGATTCCCAGGTTGCGGGCGATGACCTTGTTGCTTTCCCCCTTGGCCAGGCAGCCAAGAATCTGTTGCTCACGTTGGGTGAGTTGTTCGATGAGCGAGTCCTTCTTGTCCTGCTTGGCATCCAGCAGATTCACCAGCTTGGCGGTCATCGTCGGCGCCACCACGGTTTCGCCCCTGGCCGCGCGCTGGATGGCATCCACCACTTCGGCCGGCTCCATATTCTTGAGTAGATAACCGCGGGCGCCTGCGCGCAGCGCATTGGCCATGTCGCCCTGGTCGTCGCTGACCGTCAGAATCAGCGTCGGGAATAGCAGCCCCTCCTGGTGGAATTGGCTCAGCAGGGTGATGCCGTCCACTGACGGCATGTGCAGGTCCATGATCACCACGTCGGGTTGTATTTCTCTCAGCATGCGGCGCGCTTCCCCGACATCGCCGGTAATGCCGGCCACGCTGATGGTGCCCGAGTGTTCCAGCAGTTCGGCCAGGCCCTTGCGGAACAGGGTATGGTCATCCACCAGCACGACTTTGATCTTGTCCGTCATGTGTTTCCCCCCTTGCGCGGAGGCTGGGACGGAAACATCAATGTCAGTTGCGTGCCTGCGCCCGCCTGGCTGGTGATCTCCACGCTGCCACCCAGTTGCTTCGCCCGCCCGTGCATGATGTTGATGCCGAAATGCATGCCGGGACCGGGGTGGCCGGCGGCACAGAGGCCGATGCCGTCATCGGTAATGGTAAACCGGTAGGCATCGCCGAGCTGCTTGATGTTCAGGTGGATGTTGTGGGCACGGGAATGCTTGCAGATATTGGCGAGCGCCTCCTGCACAATATGGAACACCTGGACTTCCTGGTCCGGGGTGAGATTCAGTCCCTGGGTGTGGTTGACGAAATCCACTTTGGCTTCAGTTTTTTTGCACGCTCGGGCCAGCAGATCCTGCAGGGCAGGCACCAGGCCGCGCGGATCCATGCGGTGATGAAACTGGGTGAGCAGTTCGCGCAGGCCGGAATAAGCGGACTCCAGGGCATCTTCCATGTCACCAAGATATTTTTCGGTAAATTGTTTATCCCCTGTGTTCACGGACTCCTTGAGCATCTCCAGGCGAATGTTCATATAGGCCAGGGTTTGGGCGAGCGAGTCGTGGATTTCGTTGGACAGCATCTGTCGCTCGTTCATCAGGCTGATGCGCATGTTTTCTTGAGTCAGGCGTACGTTTTCCAGGGCCATCCCCAGATGTTCGCTGATGGAGGAGAACAGCAGACGTACTTCTTCCGGAATGGGTGGGGCGTCGGCGAACATGAACAGGTTATAAATCCCCAGCACGTGGCCCTTGTGCCGCAAGGGTACCGCCACAAAGCTCACGCAGCGGTCGCCGAAAAACGCCAGGCCCGAGTTATTCTTGCATATATGCATCGCTTCGTTGCTGCGGGTCGCTAAATCATGCACTGCCTGCCCGCAGACGCCACAGCCCAGGGGAACGATGCTCTCCCTCTCCAGCATGTCCGCCCGCAGACCGATGGAGCCAATCAGTCTTAGCCCAGTGCCGTCAGCGGTGAGCACGCGCACTGCACCGGCGCCCGCGCCGGCGAGTCGCACCATGGTGGAGAGGAAGCGCTCCAGTAACCGCTCGATGTCGACATTGGTGCTGAGCGAGGTAGCGATTTCGGATAACACTCGCAACGCAGGGAGTTTGTATAGCCCCTGGTCAGTAACGGATTCTGAATGCTCGGCAGAAGGGCCGCTAATATCTTGCATGATTTCCTCTCCGGAAGCCTGCCATGATGGGTAGATTAGTTGCTCCGAGCGTACGCCGGCCAACGCCTGGTCATGCCGTTTACGCTCTGCGACTTACAACAATGCATTGAAATTGCCAACACTATAAATCCAAACTCCGTTGCGATACTGCATTGCAGAAGAAATTTTATCGCTTGAGCTTCTTGCAAGAGCTACACACCATGCCAAATTTTCCGCCGGCTTGTAGGGATGAAATAGGGTAGGTGTTACCTGCGTAAACTGGCATCATTGGGTTATTGAAGCACAATAGAGCATCCGCATGAACGCTATCTTCGGACATGGCCTATCTAAAATCCGGTTCGCCATTCAGAAGAGGCTGTTTCCCAAACTATGAGGAGGACAGAGCAATATGACTTCGACCAGGAAAATCATCCCGCTTGTGCCCCAGCAATCCGTCGATGCCAGCATAAACACCTGCGCGTGCGCCGAACCCTTTGCCCTGATGGTGCTGGGCGACAGCATGATGCCGGAATTCGACGAAGGCGAGATCATCATCATCGAGCCGGAAGGCCTGACGACGGATGGTTCCTTTGTGCTGGCCTTTCACAACGAAGAATACATCTTCCGCCAACTGGTGCGGCGGGAAGGTGACTGGTACCTGCATCCGCTCAACACCCACTACGAGGATGCGCTCATATCGGATCTGTCCGTAGTGAGGGGCGTTATTATCCAGAAACAGCGTCCGGGTTCGCGCCGCTCTCGCAAAACCTATGTCGCAAAGCATGCGCATTAAGAAATGCAACGCTGCGACACGGGTGCACGCGTGTCGGTGATCATCGGCGTGCGAGTAGCTGACATTGTCCTCGATGACGCAGCTTATTCTGTATAGTTGGACAAAGGACCAGGCAAAGTTGAAGACGTTCTATTGACGCGACCCCTGCACGCACCGTCGATTTGCGCAGGCAGCTTAAATTAAACAGCACGGACTTGGCTCAAATGCAGTCCGCTATATGCTCTGTCCGGCTTTGCGAAGTCAGTGCAGTGAGTCGATCCATATCGACAAAATATATATATTTGCTCTCGATCTTGATGATGCCGTCCTCCTGAAAACGGGCCAAAATGCGGCAAACCGTTTCTTGAGTCAGTCCAAGATAATTACCGATATCCCTGCGCGACATGGTTAGCTTATAGGAGGAGGGAGACGATTTATTCTTAATATGCCGACTGAGACTCATCAGGTATGTTGCCAGTCTCTCGGTCGCGTTCTTTTTTCCAAGCAGCAGCATCATCTGCTGACCACGGAGTATGGTGTGACTCATGATGGCGAGCATCTGGCTCTGCAAGCCGGGAATATTTCTGCTCAAATCCTGGAAATGCGGAAACGATACCTCGCAGACATTCGTCGTTTCAAGCACGATGGCTTCGCTCGCAAAGTGCATGCCATCGAGGGCATCCAGCCCGATTATCTCGCCATTCCCGTGAAAGCCGGTAATTTGGGTTCTGCCATCATCGCCGAATATGTATGTTTTTATCGATCCATGGCGAACCGCGTAGATCTCGTGGAATGAATCTCCACTCCGATATAGATATTCTCCGCGCCTCAATACAAATCGCCGCTTGACCAGCGCATTGGAGACGTTCGCATCTTCACCATTACTCGCCAGGCGGCATAATCCATACATGCCGCAGTCTTTGCACATCATGAATTCCAAAGTCGGCGGTGAGGCGGTCCTGTCATATCGCTTTGGCATAAGCTGCTCCGGCTAGGGTAGGTATATCCAGCATTCTGCCTACCCATTGTGGGTGAGCATGTTGGCAAGGAGGTACTCGATTCATAATATGCTGCATGCTTCGTGCAAATTTTACTGCATCGGCGCCGCTTGGTCGATTCTGAATCCCCGTAACGGTTTGCCATACATAGCTTAGAGGTACGTGCGTTCCAGCGCGATCCGCCTGCAGGCAATCTTCCCCGGAAAACATTGCCGATCCAGAGTGTATTTTCGTACTTTTTGTTGATCTAGATCATGATTGTCTTCCTATAGACAGCCTAGCATCATAAACAGTTAAGAATATATTTCTTTAGCGATGTATATCTTGAAAGGGGAGGTCGATGAGCTCGAAATTGAACATTAAATACTGGCTGCTCTTGGTGCCAACATTGTCAGTGGCGCTGATGAGCTTTTCCAATCCGGCTCGCGCAGTCCCGAGCTTCGCACGACAAACCGGACAAAACTGCGTCGCCTGTCATGCGGGCGGACAATTTCCCGAACTTACCCCCTACGGGCGCCTGTTCAAGCTTACCGGCTATACCATCGGCCAGCGTGAGCTGCCGCTTGCAGCAATGGCG
>DATKUZ010000007.1:0-89741 GCA_035530335.1 Sulfuriferula sp.
TCCAAATCTACAACCATGAACGACCCCATCTGGCGCTAAAATACAAAACGCCTGATGCAGTGCACCAGGCGTCTTTAACTACTTACCTAAGCAGCCTGTGAAAACGACGTCTTACTGTCAACCTAGGTTAGGACGGGACACTGCATAGTATCGGTCTTAATCTGTATGCGAGTTTTCCATGATCGTATTGTTCACTGATTTCGGCGCACATGATCCCTATGCAGGGCAGGTCAAGGCGCGTCTGTCAGTTGAAGCGCCACGACAACTGGTAGTGGATTTGCTGCACCAGGCCCCGGATTTCAATGCTCATGCCGGCGCGCATCTGCTGGCTGCCTTTGCAGCAGGATTTCCACCGGGTAGTGTTTTCCTGGCCGTGGTGGATCCGGGAGTGGGCACCGCCCGCGCAGGTGCCGTCGTTACAGCAGGGGGCCACTGGTATGTCGGGCCGGACAACGGCCTGCTTTCGGTAGTTGCGGGGCGCGATGTGCAGGCCAAAATCTGGCGGATAGACTGGCAGCCAGGCCAGTTATCAAGCACCTTTCACGGACGCGACCTGTTTGCCGTGATTGCGGCTGAAATTGCGCGCGGCGAATTCCCCGATCACAAATTATCGCCAACCGACAAACTACAAGTCGAGTTCGATACGGCAGATCTGCCACGGATAATTTATATCGACCACTATGGTAATGCGTTTACCGGGATTCGCGCAGCAGGTATCTCGCCATCCAGTCGGGTGCGTGTGCGAGGAATGGAATTGGGCCATGGCGAAACGTTTGGACGGCTCGGCAGAGGCAAGGTTTCTGGTTCAGCAACAGCGTCGGCTTGATCGAACTGGCGGTCAACCGCGGCAGCGCGGCCTCAGATTACGGCTTGCAGGTAGGGGATGAGGTTGCCCTGGTAAAGCCAAATTAGGCGATCAGAATGGCGCGGTAATCATTCACATTGGTACGCGTGGGGCCAGTCACCAGCAAGTCGTCTAAAGCGGCGAAGCAGGTATAGCTATCGTGGCTGGCCAATAATTTTTCGGGATTCATTCCCAGCGCCTGTGCGCGTGACAGCGTATCCGGGGTAATCAGTGCGCCGGCATTGTTCTCGGTGCCATCGATGCCATCGGTGTCGGCAGCCAGAGCGTAAATCGCATCCATGGCCTGCAGTTCGATTGCCAGCGCCAGCAGGTATTCGGCGTTGCGGCCACCACGCCCGCCGCCTTCCGTTGCCACTGTGGTTTCGCCGCCTGACAGCAGTACCAGCGGGCGCGCACTACTGCTGTCGGCCTGGATTTGGCGTACCAGACGGGCATGTGACTGCGCTACTTGCTGCGACGATTGCGTTTCAGACGCATTGACGATGACCGCAGTGATGCCTTGCGCCTGGAAATAGTCGGCGGCTGCGCTGAGCATTTGTGTGGCATTGCCGATGATGTGGTTTTCCGTCCGCGCGAAGCAGGCGTCGCCTGGCTTGGGGGTATCGGCGAACTCGCCTGCGGCACCGCGCTGCAGGTGCGTGTGGACGGCAGCATCGGCCTCGATCCGGAAACGATCGAGTATCGCGAGCGCGTCACCAAACGTGCTGGGGTCGGCACAGCAAGGGCCAGATGCGATATGCGTCGGATCATCTCCCACCACATCGGACAAAATCAACGCATGCACACATGCAGCCCCGGCAGCGCGCGCCAGTTGTCCGCCCGCCAGTTGGGTGAGGTGTTTGCGCACCGTATTGATGTCCTGAATGGTGGCGCCTGAATTGACCAGTGCGCGCGTAACCCCGCGCAGCGACTGCAGGCTGATACCGGCGACCGGCAATGCCAGCAGGCTGGAGCCACCGCCGGATATCAGCGCCAGCAGTAAATCGTTCCGGGTAAGGGTGGCGGCCTGTGCCAGCATGCGTTGAGCGGTCTCTGCGCCGCGCCCATCGGGGAGTGGATGGCTGGCTTCAATGACTTCAATGCGCCGGGTAGGCAGGCTGTGTTGATAGCGTGTGACGACCAATCCCTGTAATGGCGCACTGTCAGGCCAGTGCGCTTCCACTGCGCACGCCATGCTCGCGGCAGCCTTGCCCCCGCCCAGCACCAGCGTGCGCCCGCTGGGCGGGGCGGGTAGATAGGGCGGCACCAGCCGTAACGGATCTGCGCCGGCCAGGGCTGCATGAAACGAGGCAATCAACAATTCGCGCGCGTGGTCGGGCTGCATTTTCAGCGTTTCAGTATAGGTTTCAAATATTGCCCAGTATAACTTGCCGGATTGGCAGCCACCTGCTCAGGGGTGCCGGCGGCGAGAATCTGCCCGCCACCGTCGCCGCCCTCCGGGCCGATGTCCACAATCCAGTCAGCGGTCTTGATCACATCCAGATTGTGCTCGATCACCACCACGGTGTTGCCTTGGTCCGCCAGACGGTGGATCACCTTGAGCAACATGTCGATGTCATGAAAGTGCAGGCCGGTGGTGGGCTCGTCCAGGATGTACAGGGTGCGCCCGGTATCGCGCTTGGACAGCTCCAGTGACAGTTTGACACGCTGCGCCTCGCCGCCGGACAGGGTGGTGGCAGCCTGACCCAGCTGGATGTAGCCCAGACCCACGTCGAGCAGGGTTTGCAGCTTGCGCGCCACCACTGGTACGGCGCTGAAGAAGGCGCGAGCGTCTTCCACCGTCATTTGCAGCACCTCGTGGATGGTCTTGCCCTTGTACTGGATTTCCAGGGTCTCGCGGTTGTAGCGTTTGCCGTGGCAGACGTCGCAGGGCACGTAAATGTCTGGCAGAAAGTGCATTTCCACCTTGAGCACGCCATCGCCCTGGCAGGCTTCGCAGCGACCGCCCTTGACGTTGAAGGAAAAGCGTCCCGGTCCGTAACCGCGTTCACGCGCTGCCGGCACTCCGGCGAACAGTTCGCGGATCGGGGTGAACAGGCCGGTATAGGTCGCCGGGTTGGAACGTGGCGTACGGCCAATCGGGCTTTGGTCGACGTTGATGACCTTGTCGAATAATGCCAGACCCTGGATGTCGGCGTGGGGCGCGGGCTCTGCCGAAGAGCCATACAGGTGCCGCGCCATCGCCGTGTAGAGGGTGTCGTTGATGAGGGTGGATTTGCCCGAGCCGGACACGCCGGTGACGCAAACCAGCAGCCCGGTGGGCAGTTCGAGGGTGACGTTTTTCAAATTGTTGCCGGTGGCGCCGGTAAGCGTGAGCATGCGCTTCGTGTCAGGTGCCCGGCGTGCTTTGGGCAGGGCGATGCTACGCCGTCCTGACAGATAATCACCGGTGAGCGAAGCCGGATTGGCGAGGATGTCGACGGGGGTGCCTTCAGCCACAATCCGGCCGCCGTGCTCGCCCGCGCCAGGCCCCATGTCCACCACATAATCGGCGATGCGGATGGCATCCTCGTCATGCTCCACCACGATTACCGTGTTGCCAATGTCGCGCAGGCGTTTCAAGGTGCCGAGCAGGCGCGCATTGTCGCGCTGATGCAGGCCGATGGAAGGTTCGTCCAGCACATACATCACGCCGGTCAGCCCGGAGCCGATCTGCGAGGCCAGCCGGATGCGCTGTGCCTCGCCGCCGGAGAGGGTATCGGCAGAGCGGTCCAGCGACAGGTAATCCAGCCCGACGTTGTTGAGGAAGGTCAGCCGCGCGGCAATTTCCTTGACGATGCGATCTGCGATGGCTTGCTTGTTGCCAGACAGTTGCAGGTTTTCGAAGAAGGTGAGTGCCTGCTTCAGCGGCAGTGCCGACAGCGCATAAACGGTTTTCCCGCTAATGAAAACGTGGCGCGCCTCGCGGCGCAGGCGGGTACCATGGCAGGAGGGGCAGGGCTTGTTGTTGAGGTATTTTGCCAGTTCCTCGCGCACCACGTTGGAGTCGGTTTCCTTGTAGCGCCGTTCCAGATTTGCAATGATGCCCTCGAACGCATGGCTGCGCGGCTTGCGTTCGCCGGGGTAGCGGAACTCGATTTTTTCCTTGTCGCTGCCATGGAGCAGGATTTGCTGGATGGCAGCGGGCAGCTTTTCGAAAGGGGTTTCCAGATCGAAGCCATAATGCAGCGCCAGGCTTTGCAACATCTGGAAGTAGAACTGATTGCGCCGGTCCCAGCCTTTTACCGCGCCCGACGCCAGCGACAGGTGCGGAAAAGCCACCACGCGCTTGGGGTCGAAATACTGGATGGCTCCCAGCCCGTCGCACTTGGGACAGGCACCCATCGGATTGTTGAAGGAAAACAGGCGCGGCTCGAGTTCCGGAAGTGAGTAATCGCACACCGGACAGGAGAAGCGTGCCGAGAACAGGGTTTCCTTGCCACTATCCATCTCCACCGCCAGCGCGCGGCCATCGGCATGGCGTAGCGCGGTCTCGAACGATTCCGCCAGGCGCTGTTTGGCATCCTCACGCACTTTCAGGCGATCCACCACCACCTCGATAGTGTGCTTCTTGTTCTTGTCGAGTTTGGGCAGGGCGTCCATTTCATGGACTTTCCCGTCAATGCGCACGCGCACAAAGCCCTGGGCGCGCAACTCGTCGAACAGGTCAAGATGCTCGCCCTTGCGCCCGACGATCAACGGGGAGAGGACCATCAGCTTGGTGTCTTCCGCCAGCGCCAGCACGTGATCCACCATCTGCGACACGGTCTGCGCCGCCAGCTCGATATGGTGGTCCGGGCACTGCGGCGTGCCGACGCGGGCGAACAGCAGGCGCAGGTAGTCGTGGATTTCGGTAACGGTACCCACGGTTGAGCGCGGGTTGTGGCTGGTGGCCTTTTGTTCGATGGAAATGGCGGGCGACAGACCCTCGATCAGATCCACGTCGGGTTTTTCCATCAGTTGCAAAAACTGGCGCGCATAGGCGGACAGTGATTCCACATAACGGCGCTGACCCTCGGCATAGAGCGTGTCAAACGCCAGCGACGACTTGCCAGAACCGGACAGGCCGGTAATCACCACCAGCTTGTTGCGCGGCAGGTCGAGGTTGATGTCTTTTAAATTGTGGGTGCGGGCACCGCGAATGCGGATGTATTCCATCTGGTTGCGTGTTCCTGAGTGAATGGAACCAGCGGGGCGCGGATTGCTCAAAAAGAGCTGACATCCCGTGGTTAAATGCATCTTCCGCGTGAAGCGGAAAAGGCTAACCTGTTAATATACCGATTTTTGAGAGCGTGCCCAAATCCATGCAGCCATCCGAAAAAATGACCTCCACCGAGTTGCGCGCCAGTATTGGCCTGGCCAGCATTTTTGGCCTGCGTATGCTGGGAATGTTCCTGATTCTGCCGGTGTTCGCGCTGTATGCCGAGCACCTTCCAGGCGGCGCCAACCACACCATGATCGGTCTGGCGTTGGGCGCCTACGGTCTGACCCAGGCGCTGCTGCAATTGCCTTTCGGCATTGCCTCGGACAAATTCGGGCGCAAGCGCGTAATCTACTTCGGCCTGATCCTGTTTGCCATTGGCAGCTTTGTCGCTGCCAATGCAACGACCATCGAGACCATTATCCTCGGCCGCGTGATCCAGGGTGCCGGGGCGATTTCCGCTGCGGTGACCGCGCTGCTGGCTGATCTGACGCGTGAGGAGCATCGCACCAAGGCGATGGCCATGATTGGCGGCACCATTGGCGTTACCTTTGCAGCGTCGCTGGTGATGGGGCCGGCCTTGTACCAGTTTATCGGTATGCCGGGGATTTTTGCGATGACCGGCATCCTCGCGGCAACGGCATTGGCGGTGGTCAAGTGGGGGGTGCCTGATCCGCTGGTCAGCCGTTTTCATGCAGATGCGGAAACCAATCCGGCCCGCCTTGGCGATGTACTCAGGGATGTCCAGCTATTGCGTCTCAATTTCGGCATTTTTTCGCTACACGCGGCGCAGATGGCGATGTTTGTGGTGCTGCCCTTCGCGCTGCGCAATACCAGTAACCTGGATATCAACCACCAGTGGGAGGTATACCTGCCGGTGGTGCTGGTGTCGTTCGTGCTGATGGTTCCGGCCATCATTTATGGCGAGACACGCGGCAAGTTAAAGCAGGTATTCGTTACCGCCGTGGCGGGGATGCTTGCCGCACAGCTGGCGATGGCGGCCAGCATGCATCACTTCTGGGGTATCGTTGGCGCGCTCACCATGTACTTCATAGCATTCAATGTTCTCGAAGCCACCCTGCCCTCGCTGATCTCCAAACTTGCGCCGACCACCGCCAAGGGCACGGCGATGGGGGTGTATAATACATCGCAATCGCTGGGGCTGTTTTTCGGTGGTGCCATGGGTGGCTGGCTGTCGCAGCACTACGGCTTTTCCGCCGTATTCATGTTCAGTTCCGGGTTGATGCTGGCGTGGCTGGTGGCGGCGGCAGGGATGCGTACCCCGCCGGCGGTGAAAACCCGCATGTTCCATGTCGGGCCGATGGATATCGATGCGGCAGGACAGCTTACCCGCCGCCTCGGTGCGCTGTCAGGCGTGATGGAAGCCGGGGTGATTGCTGAAGAAGGCATAGCCATACTTAAAGTCGCACTGCACGGTTGGGATGAGCAAGGTGCGCGTAATTTGATAGGGGAGACGACATAATGGCATCGGTCAATAAGGTAATTCTGGTAGGCAACCTGGGCAAGGACCCGGAGGTGCGCTATGCGCCAAGCGGCGATGCCATCGCCAACGTGACCCTGGCGACCACCGAAAACTGGAAAGACAAAAACGGTGAGAAACAGGAAAAAACCGAATGGCACCGGGTATCGTTTTTCGGAAAATTGGCGGAAATTGTCGGTCAATACCTGAAAAAAGGCAGCCAGGTGTACGTGGAAGGGCGCATCCAGACCCGCAAGTGGACCGACAAAGAAGGCCAGGAGCGCTACACCACTGAGATTGTGGCCGACAAAATGCAGATGCTTGGCGGCCGTAGCGGCTCGGCCAGCATGGATAGCGATAGCGGCGAGAGCCGCCGCCCCGCCGCCCCGCCCTCGGCGCCCGCATCGAATAGACCGGCCAAATCCAGCGGCACCAGCTTTGACGATATGGAAGACGATATTCCTTTCTAATGGCAGTGACTGCCCAGGTTAAATTTGTCGAGCCGGGCGCAGCAGAAAGTCTCTATACCCGTTTTCTCGATACCCTGACGCGTTTTGGGCGTGAACGTGTGGCGCTGGAGGACATTCGTCAGCCACGCTACAGCTATGGCGAACTACTCAAAATCACGCTGGCGCTGGGGCGGTTGGCGAGTAAAATCACCGCGCCGGACGAGCATGTCGGCGTGTTGATGCCCAACCTCGCCAGCACGGTTTGTCTGATGCTGGGCATGAATGCATTCCGCCGCGTGCCGGCCATGCTCAACTACAGCGCAGGTGTGCAAAATCTGCTCAATGCCTGCACTGCCGCGCAGGTGAAAACCGTTATCACTTCGCGTCAATTTCTCAAAATCGCCGAACTCGAACAGCAGGCTGCCCGCCTGGGCGAACAGGTGCGCCTGGTGTATCTGGAAGACATGCGTGCTGGATTTGGCTGGCTGGATAAAGCCTGGCTGATGGGTTATGCCCTGCGGTTCCCGGCGCGCGCCGCCAGCCCAGGTAATGCGGATGCACAGGCAGTGGTGCTGTTTACCTCGGGCTCCGAGGGCAAGCCCAAGGGCGTAGTGTTGTCCAATCGGGCGCTGCTCGCCAATGTGGATCAAATCTGCGCAGCGATTGATTTTTCCAGGGACGAGAAATTTTTCAATGCGTTGCCGATATTCCATTCTTTTGGGCTGACCGCGGGCGTCCTGCTGCCCTTACTCACTGGTGTGTCCAGCATGCTCTACACCACGCCGCTGCATTACAAGCAGATTCCCGAGATGATTCGTGCACGCGGGTCGACAGTGTTGTTTGGCACCAGTACTTTTTTTGCCAATTACGCAAAATTCGCCGCGGTGGAGGATTTCCGCAGCCTGCGTATCGTGGTGGCTGGTGCGGAGAAGCTGGCCGAGTCGGTGCGCGAGACTTGGCGCAGCAAATTCGGCATTGAACTAATAGAAGGCTACGGTGCGACTGAAACCGCGCCGGTGCTGGCGGTGAATCCGCTGACGGATATCCGCCCCGGCAGTGTGGGACATTTGTTACCCGGGGTAGACGCGCGCTTGGTGCCGATTCCCGGTATCCGTAGTGGCGGCGTGTTGCATGTGCGTGGGCCGAATCTGATGCTGGGTTACTATCGGGTCGAGCACCCTGGCGTGCTGGAGCCGCCGGCGTCAGAAGTCGGGTCGGGCTGGTACAATACTGGCGACGTCGTCGAAATTGACCGCGACGGTTTCGTCCATATTGTTGGCCGCGTCAAACGTTTTGCCAAAGTAGCTGGCGAGATGATCTCGCTGGAAACGGTCGAGGCTATTGCCGCCCAGGCGGCGCCGGAGTTTCAGCATGGTGCGGCAACGGCACAGGACGAACAGCGCGGCGAGGCGATTGTGTTGTTTACCACTGCGCCAGGATTGTCGCGCGAGCGCATGCTGGAGGCGGCGAGAATCATGGGAATGCCGGAAATTGCCGTACCGCGTCGGTTTGAATATATCGAAACCTTGCCTGTGCTGAGCACGGGCAAGGTGGATTATGTGTCATTACAGGCTTTGGCCAGTGGCATATAAGCAGCCGCGTTTAGTTAGCCATCCAGTTTGAATAAAAATAAGATGCAACAAAGGGAGAAACATGCAATCAGTATTCCTGCGTCTGATAACGGGACTCGCGCTGATAGGGAGTAACCCGTTGTGGGCCGATACCGAACAGCTGCCCACAGAGGCGGATTATCTTACCGACTTGCCGGTTGTGCTGTCCGCTTCGCGGCTATTGCAACCCCAGCAGGAAGCTCCGGCTGCGGTGACGGTGATCGACCAGGAAATGATCCGTGCCTCTGGTTTTCGCGAGATTCCGGATTTGCTTCGCTTGGTGCCGGGGTTTAGCGTATCCAATTCCACCGGCAATATTCCGGTGGTGACCTATCACGGCATGAGCGACGCCTACTCGCGGCGCATGCAGGTGCTGGTGGACGGGCGCTCCATATACAACGTCGGCTTTGGTCAGGTGAACTGGCGTGATCTGCCACTGGCGATCGAGGACATCGAGCGGATCGAAGTGGTACGCGGCCCCAACGCCGCAACTTACGGCCCGAATGCGTTTTTGGCGGTCATTAACATCATCACCAAGCACCCCTCGCAAACCCAGGGTAATACCGCGTCCACGACGGTCGGCGACAACAGCGTGCGCGATGGCATGTATCGCTACGGCGGCCAGCACGGCGCACTGGATTACCGTATTACCGTGGCACAGAAGCAGGATGAGCGCTATACCACGCTGCCCGATCTGTCACGTGACCGACTGGTCAACCTGCGTGCGGATTATCGCCTGAATACCACGGATGAGCTGAGTACCCAGGCAGGGTATAGCGAAGGCAAATGGCAGAAAGGGTTTCCCAACGATTTCAAGAACCCCGCTCATGACCAGTATTCAGTGAGTGATTTCGTGCAGATGAAATTCCGCCGCGCACCAGATGCCAACAGCGAGTGGTCGCTGCAATTCAACCACTCCCACAACCGGGTACGTGAAGAGTGGAATGTGTTCCTGGGGCCGCCCGCTCTCCCGTTTTTGCCACCGCCCTTCCCCCCCACACTCAATTATCCGGTCAGTCTTAACTATGAAACTTATCGCGATAGCCTTGAGTTTCAGATGATTGCCAACCCGCGTCAGGATGTGCGCATGGTCTGGGGTGCCGAGGTGCGGCGCGACCAGGTCACTTCAGCCACCTATCTGGGCTCCGATCAAGCTCTGGGAGGCAATCTGTACCGGTTGTTCATCAATGGTGAATGGCGCGCCACATCGCACTGGCTGGTGCAATCCGGTGCCATGCTGGAGAAGCAGTATTACGGCGGCACCACACTCTCTCCGCGCCTGGCTGTGAATTATCTGATCAACCCAGATCACGCCATCCGCGCCAGTATCAGCCGGGGTTATCGCTCGCCAACGCCGGTGGAGGAGGCCGCCAATTTTCGCTATACCTACAACGGCATTTTGCTCGATCAAGTAGCTCTGAACAACGGTGGGCTGGATTCGGAGCAGGTGCTGTCGCGTGAAATCGGTTATGTAGGCGATTTTCACAAGCTGCGGCTGACGGTGGATGCACGGGTGTTTAACGATAGTTACAGTAAGCTGATAGGCCAGGTCAGGCAGTTCTTTGCACCAGGTACCGAGGTTCTCGACCCTTACAACGGCTACACCAGCAATCGTAACCTGTATGGCGCCACGCTCACCGGAGCGGAGTTCCAACTGCGCTGGCGTCCGCTGGAAGGCAGTCTGATTGTGCTCAACCAGGCCTGGACCAGGGCTCATTCCGCCGATGAAGATACCCGTAATTCCGTACCGCGCCACCAGACCAGCGTGTTGGCCAGCCAGGAATTCAAGGGCGGCTATCAGGCCAGCGTGGGTTATTATCAGGAGGCCGCCATGACCTGGCTGGGCGAGGGCGACCCGGTGCATCGTTATGAACGGGTGGACGCGCGCCTCGCCAAGCGCTGGCGTGATGGTGCACACGAGACCGAACTGGCGCTGGTGGGGCAAAGCCTGAACGGGCCTTATAGTGAATTCAGGCCGGAAACGCATTTCGACCGGCGTGCTTTTGTGACGCTGACGCTGGGCTGGTAACCGGCCAAAAGAGGCGATTCTCATTGCCATGTGCTGCTGTATAAACCAGAGCGGCCGGCCAAGCAGCGCGCGTTTCTGTCGAAAATACTGCCCACTTGTAACGCCCTGAAAAACCCATATATCAGACATTCTTAATGTACAATAACGGGTTGAATTATTAACCGTTTTTTCGGGAGTCAGATATGCCTATCTACGCCTACAAATGTTCCGCCTGTGGCCATGCGGAAGATGTCATGCAAAAAATGTCTGCCGCTGCGCTCACCGTGTGTCCGCAATGCGGCAAGGACAGCTTCAGCAAGCAACTCACCGCCGCCGGCTTCCAGCTCAAGGGCAACGGCTATTACGCTACCGACTTCAAGGGTGGCAGTCCCGCCAAGAAGGAAGAAGCTGCTCCAGCTCCGGCTTGCGGCACAGGAGCCTGCCCGGCGTGTACATGACCAGGCGCAACCACAAGCTGCGCGAAGGTAAGACAATATGAAACGCTACTTCATCACCGGGCTCTTGATCTGGGTGCCGCTGGGGATCACCCTGTGGGTGCTCAATCTTATCATCGGCAGCATGGATCAGACCCTGCTGCTGCTGCCGCATGCGTGGCGGCCAGAGGCATGGCTGGGAATGCACCTGCCCGGCTTGGGGGTGGTGCTGACTTTGGCGGTGATTCTGCTCACCGGGCTGGTGACTGCCAACATCATCGGCCAACGCCTGCTGTTGTTCTGGGAAGGTCTGCTGGGGCGCATTCCGGTGGTGAAGTCGATTTATTACAGCGTCAAGCAGGTATCCGACACGCTGTTTTCCGGCTCCGGTGAGGCGTTCCGCAAAGTGCTGTTGGTGCGTTACCCGCACCCGAATGCGTGGTCGCTGGCTTTTCAGACCAATATTCCCGGCGATGTGGCAGGCAGCCTTGACGCTGAATATGTCGGAGTGTTTATCCCCACCACGCCCAGCCCGGTGAACGGCTTTTATTTTTTCGTGAAAAAATCCGACACCATCGAACTCGGCATCAGTGTGGATGTGGCGCTCAAGTACATCGTTTCGATGGGTGTGGTGTCGTCGCCTGACAAGCACTCCTTGGCCAATCATTCCGGCAATTAAGCGGCTTTCTTTTTTAACAATTCTTATTCAAAAATTACCATGCGCACCCACTACTGCGGCTCCGTGAACCGCACCCACCTCGACCAAACCATCACGCTGTGTGGCTGGGCACATCGCCGCCGCGACCACGGCGGGGTAATCTTCATAGACCTGCGCGACCGCGAAGGCACGGTGCAGGTGGTTTGCGACCCGGATCGCGCCAATACCTTCAAGATCGCCGAAGACGTGCGCAGCGAATTCGTGCTGAAAATCACCGGCCGCGTGCGTGCGCGCCCGCAAGGCACGGTCAATCCCAATCTGCCCACCGGCGAGATCGAAGTGCTGGCGCTGGAGATGGAGGTGCTCAACACCTCTGTTACACCGCCATTCCAGCTCGACGACGAGAACCTGTCCGAGAACGTGCGCCTCACCCACCGCTATCTGGACCTGCGCCGCCCGGTAATGCAGAACAACATGCGCCTGCGCTATCGCGTTGCCAAGACCTTGCGTGACTACCTTGACGCCAACGGCTTCATGGAAATCGAAACCCCGATGCTGACCCGCTCCACGCCGGAAGGCGCACGCGATTATCTGGTGCCGTCGCGCGTGCATCCCGGCATGTTCTACGCGCTGCCGCAGTCGCCGCAGCTGTTCAAGCAATTGCTCATGGTGTCCGGTTTCGACCGCTACTTCCAGATCACCAAATGCTTCCGCGACGAAGATTTGCGCGCCGACCGCCAGCCCGAATTCACCCAGGTGGATATTGAAACCTCGTTCATGTCCGAAGAGAAAATCATGAACCTGGTGGAAGCGATGATCCGCGAGATGTTCAAAAAGGTCATGGACGTCGATTTGCCCAACCCGTTCCCGCGCATGCCATATAGCGAAGCGATGAATCGTTACGGCTCAGACAAGCCCGACATGCGTGTGGCGCTGGAACTGGTCGAGCTCACCGACCTGATGCAAACCGTGGATTTCAAGGTATTCCGCGGCGCGGCAGACATGCAAGGCGGTCGTGTGGCGGCGATGAAAGTGCCCGGCGGCGCGGAGCTGTCGCGCAAGGAGATCGACGACTATACCGATTTCGTTAAAATCTATGGCGCCAAGGGCCTGGCCTACATCAAGGTCAACGATGTGACCCAGCTCAATGAAACCGGACTGCAATCGCCCATTGTCAAATTCCTGCCGGAAGCGGCGCTGGCCGAGATCATCGCGCGCACCGGGGCCGGCAACGGCGACCTGATTTTCTTCGGCGCAGACAAGGCCGGCATCGTCAACGACGCACTGGGCGCGCTGCGCAGCAGGGTCGGCCACGAAAAAGGCCACGCTGTGAATGAATGGAAGCCATTGTGGGTGGTGGATTTCCCCATGTTCGAATACAACGAGGGTGAACAGCGCTGGGACGCGCTACACCACCCCTTCACTGCGCCCAAGCTGGGTCACGAAACACTGCTGGAAAGCAACCCGGGTGCTGCGCTGTCGCGCGCTTACGACATGGTGCTGAATGGCTGGGAAGTCGGCGGCGGCTCGGTGCGTATTCACCAGCAAGCAGTCCAGGAAATCGTGTTCCGCGCCCTCGGTATCAGCCAGGAAGAAGCACGCGAGAAATTCGGCTTTCTGCTTGATGCCCTGCAATTCGGTGCGCCACCGCATGGCGGTCTTGCCTTCGGTCTGGATCGCCTGGTGGCGCTGATGGCAGGTGCGGAATCCATCCGCGACGTGATCGCCTTCCCCAAAACCCAGCGCGCCAACGATTTGATGACGCAAGCACCGAATGCAGTAGACGAGCGCCAGCTGCGTGAATTGCATGTACGCCTGCGCCAGACGGAGGCTATAAAAATCTAGTGCAGGATAGCCGGGCGGGAATACAAGCAACCAGCCACCTGCGCAATCAGGCAGCTTATTTTTGTAATGCGTTCATCACGGATTGTTCAAAATCCTGCGCTTTTGATGAACTGGCGACAGCTGCGAGGATTTTTTTGCACTTGGCGACCTCGGCCAGCAATTCGCCTTGTGTGTTGGCTTGTGCAAGTTTGCCTACGTGCGAGGATTTGGCGCCAAACAGCGCAGTCATCATATCTACAGCATGAAGCTTCGCATCCTCGAAACGGTTGCCGCTATCTGAGCTGTGATGCTTGGCATGGTCCAGCTTGTCAGCCAGATCGTCGTGATGGGTTGCTGCAACGCTGGTTTGCGCAGGCGCCTCGCCGCTGGGGCAAATCAAACCCAGCTTTAGCATGTCTTGCAGCGTGCCCTCCAGATCGGTTATTCCGCGCATGGTTTCGCCGATTTGCGCTACTGATAACTTGCCGTCCAGCACGAACAGAAGTTGCCGGCAACGCGGTTTGAGACCCATTTTGGGTTGTTTTAATTCCTCCTGCCCGATAGCGGTGCGGGTATAGCAGATACTAGGATTCATCTTCGGTCTCCTGTTTTTTTGTGTTGTTACAGGTGGTAATCAGCAATTTTAATGCCAGTAACACCATGCTGCGGTAATCGTCCACAATCGATACGAGGTATAGCATGCAGCAATCCTATAAACAACCCGTTTCGGTTCTGGTCGTGATCCATACGGCGGACGCGCAGGTGCTGCTGCTGGAGCGCGCGGACCATCCCGGCTGGTGGCAATCCGTGACAGGCAGTCGGGATGGCGATGAGACCCCACGACAAACTGCCATCCGAGAAGTGGCGGAAGAAACCGGCCTGGATGCACGGCGGTTTCAGCTTGACGACTGGGGTTATCGCAACACTTACGCAATTTACCCGCGGTGGCGTTACCGCTACGCTCCGGGTATCACGGAAAATACCGAGCACGTATTCGGCCTGGTGTTGCCCGAGACGTTGCCGGTAACCATAGCGCCGCGCGAGCACCTGGGTTATACATGGTTGGCGGCTGAAACGGCAGCAGAAAAATGCTTCTCCCCCAGTAATGCCGAGGCGATCAAGCGCCTGCTCGAGGCCTAGGGAACAGTTGTGTTTGCATCGGCCATCCGGTAAATCCCGCCGGATTTGCATCTGTTAAAGATGTTTGCGTAGCTTGTTTGTCACGTAAATGACATGTTTGGCCTATAGGATGCAGAGGTTATTTTGTTAATTAGGTAGAGTGCCATGGGACTACGTGACCTGCTGCTGGATATCCTGGAAAACGGAACCCTTCAGGCTGTTTTCCAACCCATCATAGATTTACGCGCAGGCCAGTTGATCGGCTATGAAGGCCTGATCCGCGGCCCTTCGGACAGTCCGCTGCATGCCCCCATCAAGCTGTTGGCTACTGCTGAGCAATTTGGCTTGTCAGGCCGCCTGGAGTCTTTGTGCGCGGCTACCGTGCTTGACTGGTTCATCAAGCGGGCGCTACCCGGGCGCCTGTTTTTGAATGTAAGCCCGCTGGGCTTGCTGGAAGGATGCCTGGAAACCGATGCTGTCCAGGCACTCCTCACCCGAGAAGATTTCCCGCGTGACCGCATTGTTTTCGAGATTACCGAAAGTTCCCCCAAGATGGCGTTGGCACCGGTAGTGGAGGCGGTCATGGCGTTGCGTGCGCAGGGATTCCAGATCGCGCTGGATGACTTGGGCGAAGGCTTTTCCAGTCTCAGGCTCTGGTCGGAATTGCAGCCAGATTATGTAAAAATAGACAAGCATTTTGTCCATGGGATTCACCAGGATCCCACCAAGCTGCAATTCATTCGCTCCATACAGCAAATCGCCGAGAACGGCGGTGCGCGCCTGATCGCCGAAGGTATCGAGAACCGCGCAGAATTCAATGTCATCAAGGACATGGGTATCTGTTTCGGGCAGGGTTATTTCATCGGCCACCCGCTCGACCATCCAGCCCATTCGCCCAGCCAGGAGGTGCTGGAGTGCATGGCCAGTGCACAGATTTGCGTTTATCCGCATACCCAGAAAATCGACGCTCGCAAGCATCAATCCAGAAAACTTCTGGTTGAAGCGCCTTCGGTAGCGCCGGATGCAATGAGCGAAGAAGTGCTCAATGTATTGCAGGCGCATCCCAAGCTCCATGCCTTGCCGGTGGTTAAAGATGGCGTGCCTGTCGGGCTGATTAATCGCGGCATGCTGATTGATCGTTTTTCACGTGTATACACGCGTGAATTGTATGGCCGCAAGCCTTGCGCCATGTTCATGGACAGCGACCCGCTGATTGTCGATATCAAAACACCCGTGGCTGAATTGAGCCAACTGGTTGTCAACAAGGGTAAAAGCAATTTTGCCGATGGATATATCTTTACTGATAGTGGGCGCTACATGGGTGTGGGATCGAGCTTTGACCTGATGCAGGAAATCACCCAGATGCAAATCCAGGCAGCGCGCTATGCCAACCCCCTGACCCTGCTGCCAGGAAACGTGCCGATTAGTGAGCATACCGAGCGTTTGCTGGAGAATGAGCAGGCGTTTTGTGCGTGCTATGCCGACCTGGATCATTTCAAGCCCTTCAATGATGTCTACGGCTACCGCAAGGGGGATGAAGTCATCCAGATGACGGCTAATCTGCTGTCCGTCCATTGCGACCCGGATATGGATTTTGTTGGGCATATCGGTGGTGATGATTTTTTTATGCTGTTCCAAAGTCCGGATTGGGAACAGCGCTGTCGCAAGATACTGGCTGCATTTGACAGCAACCTTGCCCGGATGCTCTCAGCACAAATCCTGGCTGACGGTGGTTATGAGGCGGAAGACCGGCGCGGCAACATGGAATTTCACCCTTTTCCCGCGTTATCCATTGGGGTGGTGCACGTTGTCCCGGGGCGATTTGCCGGGCACCACGAGGTCGCTGCGGCTGCGACGGAAGTAAAAAAAATGGCAAAACGCACACTTGGTTCCAGTCTCTATGTCGATAAGCGCAGCAGCGCGCAGGAGCGTGAGCAGCCACGCGTTGCCGCATAGCGGCCCATGATTATGCTGCGCATGGAAAAATCATCCTTCAGCAGGCAGTGATTCAGGGACGCATCGAGCTGACGCTTCGGCCCCGGGAATTGCTATCATAGGGCCATGAGTATCGTTCTGCGCGTTGCCAGCTATAACATCCATAAGGGGTTTTCCCACTTTAACCGGCGCATGGTCATCCACGAGTTGCGTGAGCGGCTGCGGGCGCTTTCCGCGGATATTGTGTTTCTGCAGGAAGTGCAAGGTAGCCACGCTGGCCACGCGGAGCGTTTCGCCAACTGGCCCACCACGCCTCAATACGAATTTCTCGCCGACCGCATGTGGGAAGACTTCGCTTACGGCAAAAACGCCGTATACGACGCAGGCCACCACGGTAATGCCATCCTGTCGCGCTACCCCATTCAGCGCTGGGAAAATCTCGATATTTCCGCCCACGCCTACGAATCGCGCGGGCTGCTCCACGCCGAGATGGCGGTGCCGGGGATGAAACAAGAGCTGCATTGCCTGTGTGTGCACATGGGCTTGTTCGAACGCGGGCGCACCATGCAGATGCATATGTTGGCCGAACGTATCCGTAGCGCAGTACCGGATGGTGCGCCGCTCATTATTGCCGGCGACTTCAACGATTGGCGCATTCGGGCCGGGAAGCAGCTGGCACAGGAATTGGGGCTCAGAGAAGTATTCGAGCTTGCCCACGGCAGTCCTGCACGCAGTTTCCCCTCGGCATTTCCAATGTTTCACCTGGACCGGATTTACGTGCGCGGCTTTGACGTGGCAGACGCGCGCGTACTGCATGGTGCCAATTGGCGACGCATCTCTGACCACTCCCCGCTCACTGCAATCCTCAAGCACGCATGACGCCAGGTCTGCTGCCCGGTAACCGTATTACCCTGCTGCAAAACGGTGTGGAATTTTTCCCCGCACTGCAGGCGGCGATCAATGCCGCGCAGCACGAAGTCCACCTGGAAACCTATATTTTTGCCCATGATGACACCGGACGCACGATTGCTGCTGCGCTGTCGCGTGCAGCATTGCGCGGCGTGAAAGTACATTTGATGCTGGACGGGTTCGGCTCCAGAACCTTGCCTCGTCAAGTGCTGGATGGCATGCGTCGTGATGGCGTGGAGATACTGACTTTCCGACCCGAGCCCGGCCTGCTGCACCTGCGCCGCAACCGCCTGCGTCGGCTACACCGCAAACTATGCATGGTAGATGCACGCATCGCGTTCGTGGGCGGTATCAATATCATTGACGACTTGGATACTCCCGACCAGATTCCCCCGCGCTACGATTATGCAGTGCGGGTAGAGGGTGCGATCCTCACGCAAATCGCACCCGTGATGCGGCGCTTGTGGAAGCTGGTGAAATGGACGCAAGGTCGCGGGCGTTCGCGTCTGCAGCACTCAGTGGTGGCACACATTGCGCCCGCAGGCGACCAGCATGCCACATTGTTGATACGCGATAATCTGCGTCACCGGCGCGACATTGAGCAAGCTTATCTGGATGCCATTAGCGCAGCGCGCAGCGAAATTGTCATTGCAAATGCTTACTTCCTGCCCGGTATCCGTTTCCGCCGTGCGTTGATCGAAGCGGCCGAGCGCGGCGTGCACGTCACTTTGCTATTGCAGGGCAGGGTGGAATATCGCCTGCTGCACTATGCCACGCGCGCCCTCTATGGCCAATTTCTGGCTGCAGGGATAAAAATATGCGAATACCACAGGAGCTTTCTGCACGCCAAAGTGGCAGTAGTAGACCGGCGCTGGGCAACGGTAGGCTCCAGCAATATAGATCCATTCAGTCTGTTACTGGCACGTGAGGCCAATGTAGTGGTTGAAGACAGCCCATTTGCCGCGCAACTGCGAGCCAGCCTGCAAGCAGCCATGGATACAGGCAGCCAGTGTCTTATCCATGACAGTTGGATACATCGACCCTGGTACAAGCGCAGCCTGGTCTGGCTGGCCTATGGTACGGTGCGGTTCATGATGGGAATGCTGGGGTACGGCAAGCAAAGCTGAAGAAGGTGCGGCGATGAAATTATCTTATGGCCGGCCAGATGCCCGATAGCTGGCCTATATAAAATTATAGGAGGTAAATCATGCTTACATCCATCGTCAGTGTCATGTTCCATCTCGATCGTAATCTCGGTCCTTCCGAGAAAGGCGTGCTGGAAGACTGCGTGTACGAAGACCCCTGCGTCATCAGCGCTCATGTTTCACAATCTGCTCCGCACCTTATGCTGGTCGCCTTCGATCCTGACTGCACCAGTATGCGCAATATCCATCAAAATCTTACCGAGCGTGGTGTGGATGCGCAGTTAGTGGGGCTGTGATCTGTATTGTGAATTGCGCTGATGTTCCGCGAGAAACGCACCAACACTTTCGCCCGGAGGTCATCGCATGCCTGTCATACCACATTGTTTTGAGATTCGCTTTCAAGGACGGATGTAGGCATAACCTTCTTGTTGCCTATGCATGATCTCAGGCACCCCGGACTTAACGTAATCCAGGTTGGGGAGCATGTCGTCCTTGGTCAGATGGGTTTTCCTCATGGTGTTTTCGCATGCGACTACTTTGATTCCGCTCGCAATCGCATCCGCGACCCTGGTACCAACGGGTGAGTCGAGTTTTAAAATCGGCAGGCCCGGCCCATACGCTACGATTTCAATGTCCACGTTTCCCTTACCGATATCCTCCTGGACATTTTCGGCATTGTTTAGGGCGAGAGCCCACTTTTTCGGATTGTTGTCGCTCACCTGAATGACCACTTTTTGCTTGGCAGCCGGGGCTGCGTGAGTCGATTTCGCGCTAGCTGCCAGGGCTGGCTGTGAAATGGCGAGTCCGGCGCAAACAAGTGCAAATAGAACGTAAATAATTGATTTTGCTCTCATGGTATTTCCTTCCGATATGTAGTGAGTCGTCGTTATTCTTCCTCTGCAGGAGCAAACCTGCTAATTGATACTGTTACGTCATATCGGATTTCAGGAAAGCGTTCGACACGCAAATAAGTAGCACTAACCAGCCATTAACGACTGTGCATTTGCACAGTCAGGTATGTTCGGAATAAGTATAAAATCAAAACGACATTCGTAGCTCAGGGTCGGACTATGCCGAGATTGCCGTTGGTCTATCAGCTCTCCCTTGCGCCAGCCGTGGTGATTGCATTGCTCGCGGGGCTGATAGGATACTCATTGTTCGGCTTGGCCCAGATACGCCATGAAAATGAGATCGTACGGCAATGGGTCCGCATTACCGACCGCATTCACTTGGCAATCGGTGCAGGGTACCGGCTTCAGAAAATCACACAGCACCGGCTTCATAACGATCAAACAATCTCTTTGTCCACATCGCCGGAGTACCTCGAACAATCGACTGTTTTTTCCGAGAACCTGCTGTATCCGGAGGTGATATATAAAATGCCTTCCGATCTGCGGGCGCTCATAGAGAAGGAGCAGCCAACCATATCTGCAGGATTCAATCCTGCCCACGTCAATTCAGCGCTAACGGTTGTGATGCCAAAACTTGAAGCATTCAACAGCGCTTTATGGGATGGGAAACGCCTTGCCTATGCTAATTACTACACCAATCTCAACAGCGTTATTACGGATTTGGCAGAGGCTTCACTTTACATGCTGCTTGCATGCCTATTTCTTGCGGTTCTTCTATCGGCGATCACTATGCGATCGGTTCGTCTGCGCCTTGGCACACTTGCCCGGCAAGCCCGATCCCTGTGCAGCGGAAATCTCGTGCCTGTTGATCCTCCCTCGGCTATCCGCGATGAACTTGACGAGCTGACCAGCTGTGTTGCCAACATGACTCAGCGCCTGCTCAATGTTATTGCAGTGGAGAAAGTCCTGCAGGGGGCGGAAAATGAACGCAAGCGCATCGCCATGGACCTTCATGACCAAGCACTTGCTGATCTGACGTCGGTATCCCGCGCAATGGAGGTGGCTGAAAAACAGCCGGCCCCGACAGTTGCTGAACAAGTTGGCCAATTGGCTTCGCTTCGAAAAGATGTAGTAAACATTTCCACTGGCATACGGCGCATTATCGATGACCTGCATCCACAAACGCTGGATATTCTCGGCCTGGAAGCCGCAACACGCTCTTTTCTTGAACGCAATGTCATCGGGCTGCCGCACTGGACTATCCAGTTTGAGCGCGAAGCTGAGCGAACACTGACTGAATTTCAGCGCGTTAACCTGTTTCGCATCATCAGCGAATCCGCCACCAATGTTTTGCGGCATGCGCGTGCCACGATATGCGAGATTGCCCTGCGCACAGTGGACGACCATATTGTATTGACCATCAAAGATGACGGCGTAGGCATTTCGGCTAGTGCGGTATCCGGTAGGAAAGGACATGGGCTTTCCAACCTCCGCCAGCGCGCCCATGCAATGGGCGCCACATTCGAACATGGGCACTCTCGATTCAGAACCGGCACACGACTGGATTTCCGCTGGCCACGCATATTACAGGGCGAAGGGAGTTCCGATAAATGAGTCCTGACCATGTGCTGATTATTGCAGACGATAATCACAGAGATCGCAATTTCATCATCGAGGCACTGGCTCAGCGTCAACTGATACCGGCAGAGAATGGTATGGAAGCTTTATCCCTGTGCGCAGAGCTAGAGCAGCCATGGGTCATTACGGATATCCAGATGCCCCATATAAATGGTATCGAACTGGCCCGCCGGGTTTGGGAAACAAAGCCGGGCGCCCGTTTCCTGTTCTGGTCGCAGTATGATGATGAAATGTACGTACGCGCACTCGCAAAGATTGTCCCGGCGGAAACCGTATACGGTTATATCCTGAAAAATAACTCGGTAGAGGTTCTTGAAAAGGCGGTAAACGCGGTTTTCGAGGAATGCCAATGCTGGATTGACCCTCGTGTGCGCCCTGTACAGGCTCGGGCACATAAACATACCTCATCAATATCGGACATCGAATTCGAAGTCTTGATAGACCTCGCTCTGGGACTGACCGACAGTGCCATTGCTGAGCGGCATTATCTTTCCCGTCGCGGTGTTCAGAACCGACTTCAGTCGCTATACATGAAGCTCGGCGCCAATGCGGAAGGACATACATTGTGTGATAGCGAACGCATCAATGTGCGCATGCGCGCGGTGGCTCTCGCCTTGCAGCGTGGGTTAATCAACGCATTTGAACTCCAGAAAGAGGAAGCGAATCTTGCCGCTTGGATCAAGTCTCAAAAAGCCCATTAATGGAGGCGGCGGCAACGGTCAGGATTGCAGCGTCGCTACAGCCAATTGAATCCATAGGAGATGCAACGTGAGATGGAAACAGCCCGCCATAGTCATCCTGGGGATGTTGACGTGCTTGGGTACCGCGACCGCAAATGACATTATTGCCCCATATGGAACCGCTACTGTTGAAACGCGCCCAACCCCCGTTCTCAATACCGTGTTCGACGTAAGCTATGGTGATCCGCAAAAACTCGATCTCCTCTATGATTTTGTGCGGGATACACGGCGGGTCACGCGCGGAAAAGTCGTGATCGTTACGCACGGTCCAGAACTCAGAGCCTTCGCCAAGGAAAACTATACAAAATACCAGTCCATTGTTGACAAAATGGCTGCTCTGGCAAAAGAGGGCGTGGAGTTTTATATGTGCAGGAATGCCATGAAAATAGCCGGCTACAGGCCGGAGGACATGGACGGCTTCATTACCGTTGTGCCATCCGGCTTTGCGGAAATTGCATACCTTGAATTCCAAGGTTACCAGTACATCAATCCAACGCCCTTATCTACCAAGGATATACGGCAAATCAAGTAGACCAACAAATCGATCGCTTGTGCAGCAACCGGCCTGAGTGCAAGCAAATTCGCCTGAAAAAAGCGTTCTTCAAGGCTGTTTGCCAGGCTCCCCAGCGCATAAGTTTCCCTCATCGGTATCCTGCTTGATGCGATTTTCCAATTTTCTTCTATAGTCAAAATGGCTTCGTTATTTATAGTTACCTGCCCCCACTCTGAAAATAGTCGAGAGGTGTCCATGTCAAGATCATCCGAATTGCTGAAACTTCCAGGTGTCATGGCCGCGGGTCTTTTTTCAAGAAAAGGATTGCTGGAAGAGTTCGAAGGACCTTTCCCTGAGGTGGAAGCCGAAGCAATGGCCAGTTTATGTTCTTCCATTGCGCACACCATGGAGATGCAGGGCCTGCTCCTGGATCGCCTGGCAAATAAGTCAGGCTGGGAATCCTGCTATGGCTGGGCGATGTGGGGCCCGGAAATGTGCATTGCCAGCGTACGAGACAGCATGTGCATTATGCATCTGCAGAAGGCCTCGTTTGACGAAGTGATTTCGGCCATGCGTCAATCGGCGGGTGTAGAAGAAAACAGTCCTGAATGAAAGGAAGCAATATGCCTACATTGGATCAATTGATGTCTTTGCCCGGCGTCTATGGTGCGATCGAGTTTTCCTGCACTGGAGAGCTGGGCGAAATGCGTGGCGAGATTGAACGTGATTTCGCCGAGGTTGCCGCCCAGATGTGCGCTGCTAACGTAGCCATTTACCGCATGCAGGCCACGGGTTGGGCCAAATATACGGGCCAGCAGGGTTTTCTGCCGGAGCGCGGTTTTGCCTTCCTGGGTCTGGATCACGTCATGATGGGTATGGGCAGTCAGGCCATCCTCGCGCACAGCAAGGATTTTGATTATGACCGCGCATATATGCTCTTCAATGAAAATGCCTAGCCACGCAAGGAGAATGGAACCATGATGGATCTGGAAGACCTGCTTGCGATCAAGGGTGTGGTTGCTGCATTTCGCTACAATGATGACGGTTCCCTGGCCGAGTCGGTAGGTGAGCTGGATCAGGCGAATGCCAGTCTGGCGGCACAATTGTGTTACGCCAATGGGCGTATCTCTCATCAAAGCAGCGATGTACTCATGACCATTTCCGGCATGGCGGGTTGGCCGCCTCGGGGATGGATGATGCTGGGCAACGAGTTGTCCATCTGCACGATCGCAAATGTGGTCTGTTTTGTAAGCAACCCGGGCGTATCTTTCAATGAAGTATTTCACGCCCTCTCGGAATTGGGGCACGAGTAGGATTCACCTTCCTGCCGGCTTCGTAAACGTGGTCCAATCGAAGCGCACAACCGGTGAGGAGGTACTCTTGCTTTGGATGTTTTGGCATGGATGCTGTTCTCCGGTCCGGTTCTTTCTGCCATGTGATTTACCGGTCATGCAGAGTCAATCGCACTCGCCCCATTTCCTACCGTTTCCCTCCCAGCAACGATCCCAGTACCCCGCGAATAATCCGCCGTCCCATTTCTGACCCGATGGCGCGTGCGGCGCTTTTGGCCATGGCTTCCACCGCCCCTTCGCGGCCACGGGTACCGCTGCCGCCGCCGAGGATAGTGCCCAACAGCCCGCCATTGTCCGGTCGGGTTTCGGCTTGCGCGGTCGCGGCCTGTTCGGCGCGCGCTTTGAGCATTTCGTAGGCCGATTCCCGATCGACTTCTTTTTCATAGTGTCCGGCGACCAGCGAGCCGGCGATGATGGTCTGGCGCTGTTGCGGGGTAATGGGTCCGATCTGGCCTTGCGGCGGCAGGATGAAGGCGCGTTCGACCACGCCGGGGCGGCCTTTTTCGTCGAGGAAAGACACCAGTGCTTCGCCCACGCCGAGCTCGGTGATGATGGTTTCTTCATCCAGGTCAGGGTTGTCGCGCATGGTTTCGGCAGCGGCCTTGACGGCTTTCTGATCGCGCGGGCTGAAAGCGCGCAGGGCGTGCTGGACACGGTTGCCGAGTTGGGACAGTACCTTGTCGGGCACGTCCGCAGGGTTCTGGGTGACGAAGTAGACGCCCACGCCCTTGGAGCGAATGAGTCGCACCACCTGCTCGATTTTGTCCACCAGGGCTTGCGGCGCGTCGTTGAACAGCAGGTGGGCCTCATCGAAGAAGAACACCAGCCTGGGCTTGTCCAGGTCGCCCGCTTCGGGTAGGTTCTCGAACAGTTCCGACAGCAGCCACAGCAACAGGGTGGCGTAGAGCTTGGGCGACTGCATGAGCTTGTCGGCGCAGAGAATATTGACCATGCCGTGCCCTGCTGCATCGGTCTGGATCAGGTCGGCGATGTCGAGCATGGGCTCGCCGAAAATCTTCTCGCCACCCTGGCTTTCCAGCGCCAGCAAGCCGCGCTGGATGGCACCGATGCTGGCGGCGGAGACGTTGCCGTATTCGGTGGTGAAATCGCCGGCGTTGTCGCCCACGTATTGCAGCATGGCGCGCAGATCCTTGAGATCGAGCAGCAGCAGGCCATTGTCGTCGGCGATTTTGAACACCAGGTTGAGCACGCCGGCCTGGGTATCGTTGAGGTTGAGCATGCGCCCCAGCAACAGCGGTCCCATGTCGGAGATGGTGGCGCGCACCGGGTGCCCCATTTCGCCGAATGGATCCCAGAAGGTGGCCGGGCAAGCCTGATAGGCAAAATCAGTGAGTGCGAGCTGCGCCACGCGGGCAGCCACCTTGGCGTTGCTACCACCGGGCTGGGAGATGCCGGAGAGGTCGCCCTTCACGTCGGACATGAATACCGGCACGCCGATGGTGGAAAAATGCTCGGCCATGACCTGCAGGGTGACGGTTTTGCCGGTGCCGGTGGCGCCGGTGATGAGGCCGTGGCGGTTGGCCATTTGTGGCAGCAGGTAGAGCGCCTGGCTGGCTTGGGCGATATGCAGCGGTTCGGTCATGACGGTTATCCGGCGCGGGGTCAAAATGGTAAGATTAGCGTATTTTCAGGAATACCAGAGGTAGTTATGGCTGGCCACAGCAAATGGGCGAACATCAAACACAAGAAAGCCGCGACCGACGCCAAGCGCGGCAAGATTTTCACGCGATTGATTAAAGAAATCACCGTTGCCGCCAAGCTGGGCGGCGGCGATGTGAGCTGCAACCCGCGCCTGCGTCTGGCGATGGACAAGGCGTTTGACGCCAACATGCCGAAAGACACCACCGAGCGCGCCATCAAGCGCGGCTGCGGTGACCTGGAAGGCGTGAATTACGAGGAAATCCGCTACGAGGGTTACGGCATCAACGGCGCAGCGGTGATGGTGGATTGCCTTACCGACAACAAGGTGCGCACCGTCGCCGATGTGCGCCATGCTTTCAGCAAGTACGGTGGCAACATGGGCACCGAAGGTTCGGTGGCGTTCCAGTTCAAACATTGCGGCCAGCTCCTGTTCGCCCCCGGGACCGACGAGGACAAGCTGATGGAGGCTGCACTGGAAGCCGGTGCGGATGATATCGTCAGCCACGAGGATGGCAGTATCGAAGTGGTCACGCCCCCGCACGAATTCCATGCGGTCAAGGAGGCGCTGGAGGCCGCTGGCTTCAAGGCCGAGTTCGGCGAAGTAAGCATGATACCGTTGAATGAAACCGAGTTGAGTGGCGACGATGCGGTGAAAATGCAGAAATTGCTGGACGCACTGGAATCGCTGGACGATGTGCAGGAAGTGTATACCTCCGCTGTGATTAATGAATAGCCGCTGCATTCTCTGCCCGATTTGAACGCGCCGGTGAATAGCATCCGTATTCTCGGTATCGACCCCGGCCTGCGCATCACCGGTTTCGGCGTCATCGAAAAAACCGGCAATCGCATCCATTACCTCACCAGCGGCTGTATCAAGAGCGGGGAGGGGGAGTTGCCGGAGCGGCTGAAAGTCATCCTGCTGAGCCTGCGCGAGGTGATCCAGAGCAACCAGCTGCAGCAGGTGGCGGTGGAAAAGGTGTTCGTCAACGTCAACCCGCAGTCCACGCTGCTGCTCGGCCAGGCGCGCGGTGCAGCGATTTGCGCGGCGGTGCTGGAGGGGCTGCCGGTGGCCGAATATACCGCGCTGCAAGTGAAACAGGCAGTGGTGGGCAACGGCCACGCCGCCAAGGAACAGGTACAGGAAATGGTCAAACGCCTGTTGAATCTGCCCGGCGTGCCCAGCCCGGACGCCGCCGATGCGCTGGCCTGCGCCATTTGCCACGCCCACGGCGGGCAAGGGCTGGGCGGCTTCGCCACTGCGGGCTATCGGGTTAAAAACGGGCGCCTGGTATGAATAAAAGGGATCGCAAATGATCGGCAGAATCACCGGCACCCTCATCGAAAAGCATCCGCCCCAAGTGGTGGTGGACGCGCACGGAGTCGGCTATGAAATCGACGTGCCCATGAGCACCTTCTACAACCTGCCGGCCATCGGCGAGCGGGTGGCGCTGCATACGCATCTGGTGGTGCGCGAGGATGCGCAGTTGCTGTATGGCTTCGGCAGCGAGGCGGAGCGCGCGACCTTCCGGCAGCTCATCAGGATCACCGGCGTCGGTGCGAAAATGGCGCTGGCGGTGCTGTCCGGCATGAATACGAACGAGTTGGCGCAGGCCGTGGCGATGCAGGAGACCGGCCGCCTTACCAAAATCCCCGGCATCGGCAAGAAAACCGCCGAGCGCCTGCTGCTGGAGCTCAAGGGCAAGCTCGCCGACGCGCTGCCGGGTGCGGCGGGACTGGGCGGTGTGGTGGATGCCGGCGGCGATGTGCTCAATGCACTGCTGGCGCTGGGATACAATGAACGCGAAGCCACCCATGCCGTGCGCCAGTTGGCAGCCGCTGCCAGTGTGGAAGACGGCATCCGCCAGGCGCTTAAATTGCTCTCCAAGACATGATTAAATCCGCATGATCGAAACCGACCGCCTCATCGCTCCTGCTGCGCAAAACGTTGCTGAGGAACAAATCGAACGCGCGCTGCGCCCCAAGAATTTGTCCGAATACGTCGGGCAGGAAAAGGCGCGCGGACAGCTCAGCATTTTCATCGAGGCGGCGCGCAAGCGTCGCGAATCGCTTGATCATGTATTGCTGTTCGGCCCGCCCGGGCTGGGCAAGACCACACTGGCGCATATTATCGCGCGCGAGATGGGCGTGAACATGCGCCACACTTCCGGACCAGTGCTGGAGCGTGCCGGAGATCTGGCCGCCCTGCTCACCAACCTCGAACCCAACGACGTTTTGTTTATCGACGAAATCCACCGCCTGAGTCCGGTGGTGGAGGAAATACTCTACCCGGCGCTGGAGGATTTTCAGCTCGACATCATGATCGGCGAAGGTCCGGCGGCGCGCTCGGTCAAGCTCGATCTGCCGCCGTTCACCCTGGTCGGCGCCACCACTCGCGCCGGCATGCTCACCAATCCGCTGCGCGATCGTTTCGGCATCGTTGCCCGGCTGGAGTTCTACACGCCGGAAGAGCTGTCGCGCATCGTTGTCCGCTCGGCGCACCTGCTGGAGATGAGCATCGTGGATGACGGCGCATTCGAAATTGCGCGCCGTTCGCGTGGCACGCCGCGCATCGCCAACCGGCTGCTGCGCCGGGTACGCGATTATGCCGAGGTGCGCGCCGATGGTATCGTGAGTCGCAGCGTGGCCGACGCCGCGCTGGTGATGCTTGATGTGGACAGTGCCGGGCTGGATGTGATGGATCGCAAGCTGCTCGCCGCTGTGCTGGAGAAATTCGATGGCGGCCCGGTCGGGCTGGACAACCTTGCCGCCGCCATCGGTGAAGAGCGCGACACCATCGAGGACGTACTCGAACCCTACCTCATCCAGCAGGGTTATTTGCAGCGCACGCCCAGGGGCAGGATGGCTACCGCCATGGCTTACCGCCACTTTGGTCTGGCTGCACCCGGCAAGACAGCGGCAGCGGAACTATGGGATGGCGATGTCTGAGTTCGTGTGGCCGGTGCGGGTGTATTACGAAGATACCGATTCCGGTGGCGTGGTGTATTACGCCAATTACCTCAAGTTCATGGAGCGCGCCCGTACCGAGTGGCTGCGTGCGCTGGGCTTCGAACAGACGGTACTGGCGGCCGCGCATGGCGTGATGTTTGTGGTGCGGCGCGCTACAGTGGAATACCTGCAGCCGGCGCGCTTTAACGATGAACTCAGCGTGGTCAGCACGGTCAGCCGCTTTGGTCAGTGCCGCATCGTTTTTTCCCAGAATATTGTGCGTGGCAGCGTACTGGCAAGCGGCAAAACTGAAGTGGCGTGCGTCAGCTCGCTGTCATTCAAACCGGTTAAAATACCGGACATTCTTTTACAGGCATTGGAACAACTAGCGTGAATATCGGGTTAAGCCAGGATCTTTCCATGCTGGCGCTGGTCGGAAACGCCAGCCTGGCAGTGCAATTCGTGATGGGGCTGTTGCTGGCTGCATCATTCATGTCATGGTGGTACATTTTCCTCAAAATGTTCGCTATCCGGCGTGCCAGCCGCATGGCCGAGGTCTTCGAGAAGGAATTCTGGAGCGGGACCGACCTTCACGCCCTGTATAAACGCGCCGCGCAGGACTGGAAACAGGCAGGCGAGCTGGAGCGTATTTTTGAGGCAGGATTCCGCGAGTTCAGCAAGCTCAAGGGACAGCCCGGCATGGATATGGGAGCGGTGATGGATGGTGCGCGCCGCGCCATGCGCGCCACCTATCAGCGCGAGATGGATAGGCTGGAATCGAACCTGGCTTTCCTCGCGACCGTGGGTTCGGTGAGCCCTTACGTCGGGCTGTTCGGCACGGTGTGGGGCATCATGAATGCTTTCCGTGGCCTGTCCAATGTGGTGCAGGCCACGCTGGCGAATGTGGCACCGGGGATTGCCGAAGCGCTGATTGCCACGGCCATGGGGCTATTTGCCGCAATACCGGCAGTCGTGGCGTATAACCGCTACACCCATGACATTGATCGCCTGGCGACCCGCTTCGAGAGCTTCATGGAGGAATTTTCCAACATCCTGCAACGCCAGGCAAACAAGGCTTGATGCATGAGCAGCCGTCGCCCGCGCAAGCAGATGAACCAGATCAACGTGGTGCCCTACATCGACGTGATGCTGGTGCTGCTGATTATCTTCATGATCACCGCGCCGCTGATCAATCCCGGCCAGGTGGAGTTGCCCAGCGTGGCCAAATCCCAGTCAGTTCCGGTGGAACCGATCGAGGTCACCATCCGTGCCGACGGCAAGCTGCGCCTGCGCGACCGTGCCACAGGCGGCGCGGATAACGCCGTCACGCGCAGTGAGCTGGCCGACATCATCAACCAAAAACAGCGCGCCAATCCGGATCAGCCGGTCGTTATCGCCGCCGACAAGAACGTGCGTTACGAAGAAGTGATGAAAGTGATGAGCCTGATGCAGCAAAATCATGTCAGGCGTTTGGGGCTGCTGGCCAAACCTGGAGCCAGCTAATGCATGCGGACAAGGCCACTCCCGGGCGCTTGCCAGCGGCCATGCTGGCAGTGCTGGTGCATCTGCTGTTTATCGGGTTTCTGGTATTTAGCGTGAACTGGAAATCCCATCCGCCGCCGGTGATGGCGGACTTGTGGGAAGCGTTGCCGCCGCCTCCAGCGCAACCAGCGATCAAACCACAGCCGGTAGCCAAACCCAAACCCAAGCCCGAGCCAGTGGTGGAACCGCAACCGGCGCAGCCTCATCCCGACATTGCGCTCAAGGAAAAAAAGCGCAAGGAGCGCGAACAGAAGCAGCGTCCGGAGCGTGAGCAACAGGCGCAGCAAAAGCTGGCTGAAGCACAGCAGCGCAAGCAGCAGCTACTGCAGCAGCAAAAACAGGAGGCGGAACAACGCAAACTGGCCGAGCAGGAAAAGCAGCAACAAAAACAGCAACAGGACGCAAAGCGCAAGCAGGACGAGTTGAAGCGCAAGCAGGAAGCGCTGCGCAAGCTGAATGAGCAGCAAGCGCGCGATATCATGAACAAGGAACTGGCAAACGAAACCAGCCGGCTGCGTCAGGCCGAACAGGCGAGCATGCTCGGTGCCGAGCAGGCCAAAATGGAGGCGGCTTACAAGGAGCGCATCCGTAGCAAGATATCCAGCATGTTGCGCCTGCCGGAGAACATGGTGGGCAATCCCAAGGCGGTATTTGCGGTGACGGTACTGCCCAGCGGCGAGGTAGGGCAAGTCAAGCTGATCAGCAGCAGTGGTCAGCCTGCCTACGATACGGCGGTGGAACGCGCGATTCTGAAAGCGGTACCGCTGCCGCTGCCGCCGGACAAAACGGTGGCCGCACGCTTTCGCGATCTGACCTTGCCGATCCAGCCAAAGCAGGAAAATTGAGCTGGATGTATGTGTTAAAATGGATAACTTATGAAGACCGCCTGGATTAATACAAACCGTACCCGGTTTGCTGCTCTGCTGCTGCTGTTTGGCCTGGCTCAGGCCGCGTGCGCAGCAATGACCATTGAGGTGTTTGGTGGCGCGGCCAGCCGCATTCCGGTGTCCATAGTGCCGTTCGCCGGTGCGCCAGCACAGGCGCAGATCATTAGCGACGTGGTGGGGGGAGACCTGGAGCGTAGCGGCCAGTTCAAGCTGGTGGACGCGCGCAGCGTGGTGCCGCCGCCCACCGATGCGGGGGATGTGCAGTTTCCGGCGTTCCGTGCGCTGGGCAGCGATGCTACGGTGATCGGGCGCATCGTGCCGCTGCCGGATGGGCGGCTGGAAGTGCGTTTTCGGCTGATGGACGTGGTCAAGCAAACCCAGGTTGCGGCGCTCAACTACACCATCGCACCCGCGCAGTTGCGCGCCACTGGGCACAAGATTGCCGATGTGGTGTACGAAAAACTCACCGGCATCCCCGGTTCCTTCTCCACCCACATTGCCTATATCATCAAGCACGGCAAACACTATCAGTTGCTGGTAGCCGATTCCGACGGGCAGGATCCGCAAGTCGTGGTGAATTCGGCCCAGCCATTAATTTCGCCGGCCTGGTCGCCGGACGGCGCGCGCATCGCGTATGTCTCGTTCGAGAACAAAAAACCGGTGATTTACGTACAGTCGCTGGCCAGTGGTACACGCCGCGTGCTGGCCAATTTCAAGGGCAGCAACAGCGCGCCCGCCTGGTCGCCGGATGGTACGCGGCTGGCAGTGGTGCTGTCGCGCGACAACGGTTCGCAAATTTACATCATCAAGGCCGATGGCAGCGGTGTGATCCGGCTTACCCATGGCGGCAATATCGATACCGAACCGGTGTGGAGTCCGGATGGCAAGTCGTTGCTATTTACCTCCGACCGCGGCGGCAGCCCGCAGATTTACCGCATGTCCGCCAGCGGCGGCGATATCAAGCGCGTCACCTTTGAAGGCAACTATAACGTCTCGCCGGCGTGGAGCCCGGACGGAAAAAGTTTTGCTTACATTCGTCGCGATGCGGGGCGTTTTCAGGTAGCGCTGCAAAACCTCGACAGTGGCCAGGTGCAGGTGCTGACGGATACCACGCACGACGAGTCACCCAGCTTTGCACCCAATGGCAGCATGATTGTTTATGCGACCGAGATCAACGGCCGCGGGATACTGGCAACCGTATCGGCGGATGGCAAAACCCGTACCCGTTTATCCGACAGCGCCGGCGACATGCGTGAACCGGCCTGGGGGCCTTGAACTGACGAAATTGTCAGCAAGGAACTTGCAATGAAATCCAGTATCCCAGCCGAGTTGTGGCTGGATGATTGGGTAGCATACCTTTTGTTGCTCGCAAGGGCATGCTGGGGAGGTGCTTAACGTGCAGACGCAATCTGGGGAGTTGGCCAAAATCGCACTTGAGTAACAAGCGAAAAGCCATTCCGCAGGAAGCTCTGCCATGAACGCAGGATCATCAAAAAATGCTTCAACGTGCTTGCGCTTGCCATGGGCATGTTTGGCATGATGATGAATTTGCCCAAGCCGAAATACTGGCTTGGGCAATGACTTGTTCGACTGGTTGTACCTGTAATTAACCTAAACTCATAAGGAAATAACATGAACAAAACGATACTGAGTCTGTTGCTGGTGGGCGTGCTTGCCGGCTGTTCGTCGATGCAGGAAAAACCTGCCAACGTAGTGGATATGAACGCGCAAAAGGCGCAACAGGATGCAGCGGCAAAAGCAGCAGCAGAAAAAGCTGCTGAACTGCGTGCGCTGGAGCAACGCCGTCTCGCCGAGCAGGAAGCCAAGAACAATCAGATGAATCCGCTCAAAGACCCCAACAGCCCGTTGTCGCAACGCAGCGTGTATTTCGATTTTGACAGCTCGGTGGTTCAGGATAGCTACCGCCCAACCCTGCAGGCGCACGCTGGTTACCTGGCCGGCCACAAGGATGCCAAAGTGACGCTGCAGGGCAATACCGATGACCGCGGCAGCCGCGAATACAACCTGGCGCTGGGTCAGCGCCGTGCCGATAGCGTGCGCAAGGTGCTGAACGTCATGGGCGTGCCCGAGGCACAGATGGAAGCGGTCAGCTTTGGCGAAGAAAAACCCAAGGCCACCGGTGAAGACGAAGCTGCCTGGAAAGAAAACCGTCGCGTCGACATCGTCTATCAAGGCGAGTAACAGCAGATGATGCGCGCGCCATTTCCCCGTCTGCTGCTGGCTGTATGCCTTGCCGGAGGCTGTCTGCCGGTACGGGCAGATGACGCGGAGGTGACGCGCCATCTGGCGGATATGCAATCCCAGATCAGCAGCATGGATGCCCGTATTGGCAGGCTTGAAACCATGCTGCAAAACGGCTCCACGCTCAACCTGTTGTCTGAAGTCGAGGCGCTCCAGTCGCAGGTGAGGCGCTTGCGTGGCGACGTGGACGTGCAGTCCAACGCCATCAGCGTGACGCAAAAACGCCAGAATGATCTGTACATGGACCTGGATACCCGGTTGCGCAACCTGGCGCATACCGATAGCTCGCCTGCTACTCCGCCGGCAAATGCCACACCCGACAAACCCGCGCCAGCTGTGGCCTTACCCGCCGACCACGGTAACAGCGCACGCGATTACGAAGCTGCGTTAAACCAGTTCAAGGCAGGCAATTATTCGGCCGCGATCACCGCGTTCAAGGGTTTTATCAAGACCTATCCGGACAACCCGCTGGCACCCAGCGCGCAGTACTGGATAGGCAATGCCTATTTCTCCATCAAGGATTACAAGACCGCTATTGCGCAACAGAAAATACTGATTGCGTCTCACCCGGATAGCCCTAAAGCGCCTGATGCCATGCTCAATATATCCAGCGCACAACTGGAGCTGGGCGATCTTGCTGCGGCCCGCAAGACACTGGAGGCGCTGGTCGCCAAATATCCGGACAGCAGCGCCTCGGCACTGGCAAAAAGACGCCTGGAAGCGTTGAAGTAGCATCTTGTTCGACGCCACCCTTCGCATCACCGAGATTTTCTATTCCGTGCAGGGCGAAACCAGCCGGGCTGGCTTGCCTACGGTATTCATCCGGCTTACCGGCTGCCCGCTACGCTGTGGTTATTGCGACACCGCCTATGCTTTCCATGGCGGCAGCAGCATGACTATCGCTGCGATCATGCAGCAGGTGGCGGAATATGCGCCGCGCTATGTCACCGTCACCGGGGGGGAACCGCTCGCCCAGAAAAGCGCACCGCTATTGCTCGCCGCCTTGTGCGATGCCGGCTACGATGTGTCCCTCGAAACCAGCGGTGCGCTGGACATCAGTGGCGTTGACCAGCGGGTTTCCAGAATCGTTGACATCAAAACGCCCGGCTCGGGCGAAGTGTCAAAAAATGACTGGAACAACCTCAATTACCTTACCCCGCACGATGAAATAAAATTCGTCATCACGGATGCCGCCGACTATGAGTGGGCACGCGCCATGCTGCACGAGCATAAGCTGATACAGCGCTGCCCGGTATTGTTCTCACCGGTGCATGGACACCTGCTTTCCGGTCAGCTGGCCGACTGGGTACTGCGCGACCGTTTGCCGGTGCGGGTGCAGGTGCAGCTGCACAAAATTTTCTGGGGCGAAGTGACGGGGCGCTGATGAACGGGACGCGACGCGCAGTCATATTGCTTTCCGGCGGCCTGGATTCCGCAACAGTTCTGGCTATTGCGCGCAGCAACGGATTTTCCTGCCACGCCCTGAGTTTTGATTACGGCCAGCGACACCGCGCCGAACTGGATGCTGCGGCGCGAGTGGCTGCCCAGCAGGGCGCGGCGGAACATCGTGTGTTCAGGCTCGATCTGGCGATGTTCGGCGGCTCTGCGTTGACCGATGCGAACATTGCCGTACCGGAGCAAGCCAGTACAGGCATACCAGTGACCTATGTCCCGGCGCGTAATACCATCATGCTCTCGATTGCACTGGCCTGGGCAGAGGTGCTGGAGAGCCGCGACATTTTCATCGGCGTCAACGCGGTGGATTACTCTGGCTACCCCGATTGTCGGCCAAAATACATCGCAGCTTTTGAGGCGATGGCGAATCTGGCCACCAGGGCTGGCGTGGAAGGCAAGCAACTGCGCATCCACGCGCCCCTGATGCAGTTGTCCAAGGCACAGATTATTGGCCTGGGAACTGGACTGGGGGTGGATTACACAGCCACGGTGTCATGTTATCAAGCCGACGCATCAGGCCGGGCCTGCGGCGTATGCGACTCGTGCCGCTTGCGTCGACAGGGTTTCGTCGAAGCGGGCGTGGCGGATGCAACACGCTATGCGGCGAGTCCTGAATAACTTCGCGTCGCCCCTGGATTTTTCAGGGAAATGATGGTGAACGGGTAGTCTGTTAAACACGCAGCAAGCGCCGGATGGCCAGGCGCGGACGCTGTTTAATGGCTGCAGAATATAAAATTTTACGTGCGGCAGTGCGTTACCGTAACAGGAGTAAGGAACCATGGTTTTTGATACATTTCAGCAGGGGCAGTCGATATTCCTCTGGCTGACCTTCGGCATAGCGTTGATCCTGGGCGCGGTCGTCAACAAGACAAACTTTTGCACCATGGGTGCCGTATCGGACTGGGTCAATATGGGCGACACCGGCCGCATGCGCTCGTGGCTGCTGGCCATTGCCGTGGCATTGCTGGGCGTGGTGCTGCTGGAATACTTCGGTAAAGTGAATCCGGATGCGTCCTTTCCCCCTTACCGCGGTGCGCAATTCATCTGGGCGGAAAATCTGCTGGGCGGCCTGATGTTCGGGATCGGGATGACGCTGGCGTCGGGTTGCGGCAACAAGAGCCTGATCCGTATTGGCGGCGGCAACCTTAAATCCATCGTCGTGGTGCTGATCATCTCTGTCATCGCCTACTACATGACCAACCCGTTTCCGGGTTCGGACAAGACGCTGTTCAGCGTGCTGTTCAATGGCTGGCTGCGCCCGCTGGCAATCAATCTGGGCGGTGAGCAGGATTTGGGCACCCTCCTGGCCGGTGCGCAACACGCTGTCATGGCGCGCCTGATCATCGGCGGCATACTGGGGCTGGCGCTCCTCGCTTACGTGTTCAAATCGGTCGATTTCCGCAGCAATCGGGATCTCATTATCGGCGGCCTGGTAGTTGGGCTGGCAGTACTCGGTGCCTGGTATGTGACCAGCAACATCAGTGTCCAGGTTGATGGTTCGCGTCACACGCTGCTGGACTATGTCCAGCAATGGGATTTCCTGGCGGACTCGGATGCCGGCAAACCGGCCGATGTGCGCCCGCTCAGCCCGCAATCATTCACCTTTATCAACCCGATGGGGCAGATGTGGGGTTATACCGCATCCGGATTCAATAAAGGCTTGCTGACCTTCGGCGTCATGGCTTTGTTGGGAGTGATCGCAGGCTCGTTCCTGTGGTCACTGCTGAGCCGCAGCTTCCGCATCGAGTGGTTTGCTTCCTTCAAGGACTTTGTTACGCATGTCATCGGTGCGGTGCTGATGGGATTCGGCGGTGTGCTGGCGCTGGGATGCACCATCGGCCAGGGCATTACCGGGGTGTCCACGCTTGCCCTGGGATCATTTATCGCATTTTTTGCGATTGTGGCGGGCAGCGCGATCACCATGAAAGTGCAATACATGATCATGATGCGCGAAGCCTGAACTACGCAACATAGCTGATTCAAGCAAGGGCAGGATGCTAGTCATCCTGCCCTTATTTCTTGTTCGTCGGTCTGTTCCTGCTCATCCGCTACGCCGCCTGAAACCAGTTCGCGAATCAGCTTGAACAGCGCCCGGCTGTTTCTCGGCGCTTGCGCGGCTGCGGCTTCGCGGCGCGCATTGCGGATCAGGGTGCGCAACTGCTGGGCGTCGGCCTGCGGGTAGGCATCGACAAACTCGGTCAGTACCGCGTCGTCGGCCAGTAGACGCGTGCGCCAGTTTTCCATGCGGTGAAATTCAGCGATCACTTCGGCGCTGTCGCCGCGCCAGGCGTTGAGCTGGTCGGCAATCGGTTGCGCGTCGGTAATGCGCATCAGGCGGCCGATGTACTGCATCTGACGGCGCAGGCCGCCGTGTGCGGTGATGCGTTTGGCCTGATTCACCGCGTCGCGCAAGGTTTCCGGCAAGTCCAGCTGATCCAGCTTGCTGGCGGGCAAGGCGACCAGTTCTTCGCCGAGCTTTTGCAGCGCAGTCATCTGGCGTTTGATTTCACTTTTGCTGACGGGTTGATCTTGTTCGAGGTCGTCCATGGTGCGCAGAGGTGCCGTAAATGTTGCTATGATAACGGTTTTTTAAGCATTCTCTCCTGGAGTCTCCGTGACCGACCGATTCAGCCATTCCAGCGACCACCTGCAAGCCCTCGTCCACGACATGCTCGACTATGCCCGGCAGCAGGGCGCCACCGGCTGCGAAGCCGAAGCCTCCGCCGGATTCGGCCAGAGCGTGACGGTGCGCAAGGGCGAAGTGGAAACCATCGAATACAACCGCGACAAGGGCATTGCCGTGTCCGTGTACATCGGCCAGCGCAAGGGCCATGCCTCCACTTCCGATTTCGGTATGGAGGCGCTGCATGCCACGGTGGACAAGGCGCTCACCATCGCACGCTACACCGCGGAGGACAGCTTTGCCGGCCTGCCGGATGAAGCATTGCTGGCGCGCGACATTCCCGAACTCGACCTCTACCATCCGTGGGCGTACAGCGTGGAGCAGGCGATTGACGCAGCGCGCGAGTGCGAAGCCGCCGCGCTCGCCGTGGACAGCCGCATCAACAATTCCGAAGGCGCCAGCGTCAATACCCAGGAGTCGCTGTTTGTGTACGGCAACAGCCTGGGCTTTCTGGCGGGCTACCCGACCTCGCGCCACGCCATCAGCTGCGCGGTGATCGCCGAATCTGCAGCGGGGATGCAGCGCGATTACTGGTATACCACTGCGCGCGATGCTGCGGACATGGATGCCGGCACCCTCGTGGGCCGCCGTGCCGGCGAACGCACGGTGCGCAGGCTGGATGCGCGCCAAGTGAAAACCGGCCAGGTACCGGTGCTGTTTGAAGCGCCGGTGGCGGCGGGACTGCTCGGGCATTTCGTTTCCGCGGCCAGCGGCGGCAACCTGTACCGCAAGTCGTCGTTCCTGCTCGACAGCCTGGGTCAGCAGATATTTGCCCCGATCGTGCAGATTGCCGAACGCCCGCATATCCTCAAGGGCCTGGCCAGCAGCCCGTTTGACAATGAAGGCGTGGCCACGCACGACCGGAATCTGGTCAAGGACGGCGTGCTCGGCGGCTATTTCCTCAGCAGCTACAGCGCGCGCAAGCTGGGGATGCAGTCCACCGGCAATGCCGGCGGCAACCACAACCTGATCCTGTCCAGCACCGGCGAAGACTTCGCTGCCCTGCTCAAGAAAATGGATACCGGCCTGCTGGTCACAGAACTGCTTGGCCATGGCATCAATACCGTCACCGGCGATTACTCGCGCGGCGCGGCCGGTTTCTGGGTGGAAAACGGCGTGATTCAGTACCCGGTGGAAGAAATCACCATCGCCGGCAATCTCAAGGACATGTTCCGGCAGATCATCGCCATCGGTACCGACATAGAAGCGCGCGGCTCCAAGCAGACCGGCTCGATCCTGATTGAGCGCATGACCGTAGCCGGGGAGTGATTGTGTGAGGGATTACCTGCCAACAGGGCGAGTCGTCGTCTGGCTGTGCCTGTTGTGGGTGATCCTGCTCGCCGGTTGTGGTGCCAGACAGCCGGCGCTGCCGCATCTGGGGCCGGACGACGTGGTGCTGGCGTTTGGTGACAGCCTGACCTACGGCACCGGGGTCGACGCGGTGCAAAGCTACCCGGCGCAACTCGGCCAGCTCATCGGGCGCAAGGTGGTGGCCGCCGGTGTGCCCGGCGAAGTCACGGCGCAAGGCGTGGTACGCCTGCCTGGTGAACTCGATGCAGTACAGCCGAAATTGCTGCTGTTATGCCTGGGCGGCAACGATTTGTTGCGTAACGTGGACCCAGTCAGTATTGCGGCCAATCTGCGCACCATGGTGGGCGAGGCGCGCCGGCGCGGGATCGCCGTGGTGCTGATCGGCGTGCCGGAACCCAGGCTGTTTGGCGGCGTGCCGAAGTTTTATGCGGATATCGCTGCAGCGGCAGGCGTGCCTTACGAGGGCAAGGTGCTGAAGACCGTGTTATTCGACAACACCAAAAAATCCGACCCGATCCACCCCAACGCGGCAGGCTACCGGATGATTGCCGATGCGCTGGCGGGTGTGTTGCACCAGACCGGAGCGATCTGACAATAACTTTAGGGGGGGCAACATGAAAGCATTGCTGACCCTGGCGCGCGCGATCGACGCATTGAACGAGCACATCGGCCATGCGCTGCGCTGGCTGGTGCTGATTGCCACGCTGATCTCGGCCGCCAATGCGCTGGTGCGCTATGGCCTGGGCGAAAGCTCCAACGCCTGGCTGGAAATCCAGTGGTATCTGTTTGGCGCGATCTTCCTGCTGGGCGCCGGCTATACCCTGAAACACAACGGCCATGTACGTATCGACCTGATCTATGGGCGCCTGTCTGCGCGCGGCCGCGCCTGGGTTGATCTGCTGGGCGGACTGTTGTTCCTGCTGCCGTTCACACTACTGCTTACCTGGTTCGCCTGGCCGATGTTCATGGCGTCCTGGCAGGGCAACGAAATGTCACCGGATGCCGGGGGGCTGTTGCGCTGGCCGGTGAAATTGCTGATCCCGGTGGGCTTCGGCTTGCTGGCGCTGCAAGGCGTGGCGGAAATCATCAAGCGCATCGGGGTGCTGGCGGGTGTGCTGACGCTGGAACAGGAAGCACCGTTGGAGGAAGTGCGATGAGCATGGAGCTCATGGCGCCGCTGATGTTTGTCGGCCTGGTGGTCTTCCTGCTGCTGGGTTATCCGGTGGCGTTCTCGCTTGCCGCCAATGGCCTGCTGTTTGCGCTGGTCGGCATTCATTACGGCTTTTTCGACATCTCGTTGATGCAGGCGCTGCCCGAGCGCGTGCTGGGCATCATCGCCAACCAGACCCTGCTGGCGATCCCGTTTTTCACCTTCATGGGACTGGTGCTGGAACGCAGCGGCATGGCCGAAGACCTGCTGGAAACCGTTGTCCAGCTGTTTGGCGGCCTGCGCGGCGGCCTGGCTTATGCAGTGATTTTCGTCGGCGCGCTGCTGGCCGCGACGACTGGCGTGGTGGCGGCTTCGGTTATCGCCATGGGACTGATCTCATTACCCATCATGATGCGCTACGGCTACGACCATCGGCTGGCCGCCGGGGTGATTGCCGCCTCCGGCACGCTGGCGCAGATCATTCCGCCGAGCTTGGTGCTGATCGTGCTGGCAGACCAATTGGGCATATCGGTAGGCGATCTGTATAAGGGCGCGCTGGTGCCCAGCCTGATGCTGGCCGGCCTGTATGTGGCGTTTGTGCTGCTCATCACCCTGGTCAAACCGGCCGCTGCACCGGCGTTGCCGCCGAGCGCACGCACGCTGCATGGGCGCGCGCTGCTGGCCAAAGCGAGTGTGTCCATCCTGCCGCCGCTGTTGCTGATATTCCTTGTTCTCGGCACCATCTTCCTGGGCTGGGCAACGCCTACCGAAGGCGGCGCCATGGGCGCCAGCGGCGCGCTGGCCCTGGCGCTGGTCAAGCGCCGCCTGAGCCTCGACCTGCTCAGACAGGCCATGGATTCCACCACCCGCCTGACCAGTTTTGTGGTGTTCATCCTGATCGGCTCCACCGTGTTCAGCCTGGTGTTCCGCGGCGTGGATGGCGACCTGTGGGTGGAACAGCTGCTCACAGCGCTGCCCGGCGGCGTGCTGGGCTTTTTGATCGTGGTCAACCTGCTGATATTCGTGCTGGCGTTCTTCCTCGATTTTTTCGAGATTGCCTTCATCATCATCCCGCTGCTCGCCCCGGTCGCGCACAAGCTGGGGATCGATCTGGTATGGTTCGGCGTGCTGATCGGGATTAACATGCAAACCTCGTTCATGCATCCGCCGTTTGGTTTTGCGCTATTTTACCTGCGCAGCGTCGCCCCCAGATCGATTCGCACCAGCGCCATTTACCGGGGCGCGATTCCGTTTGTGGTTATCCAGCTGCTGATGCTGGCGCTGCTTGTTGCCTTCCCCGGTCTGACCGGCGTCAAGCACAATGCGCTTGCCCCCGGCGTGATCGATGTGCCGCTGGAGCAGGACAGTTACGGCGATTATTTCCTGCCGAGGGAATGGCGCTGACAAAAGGCAAAAGGCAAAATCCGGGTATGTCCTCCGTGGTTAATTAAATTGCCGTTTTAGATCAATTCATGGAAATCGCTATGCAAACTGAAAGTTTTATCCCCGGCAAAGACGCTTCGCTGGAATCCTCCATCCAGTCCATGCAGGCCAGGTTGGCGGCGCTGGGCTTCCACATCGAGGAGCGCTCCTGGCTCAACCCCATCGCCAACGTCTGGTCGGTGCACATCCGCGACCGCGATTGCCCTATCCTGTTTACCAACGGCAAGGGTGCCACGCAAAAGGCCGCGCTGGCGAGTGCGCTGGGCGAGTTTTTCGAGCGCCTCGGCTGCCATTATTTCTGGACGCATTACTACCTGGGCGAAACCATTGCCCAGCGCGAATACGTGCATTACCCACAGGAAAAATGGTTTCCTTTAAGCGAAGATGGTCGCTGGCCGGAGGATTTGCTGGATGCCGGGTTGCAGGCGTTCTATAACCCCGATGCAGCGGTGGATGCACGCGCGCTGGTGGAGCACAACTCCGGCAATGCCGAACGCGGCATTTGCGCGCTGCTCTACCAGCGCCAGCGCGACGGCGCCACGCTGTGGTTCCCGGTCAATATTATCGGCAACCTGTATGTAAGCAACGGCATGTCGGCGGGTAATTCCCCCGCTGAGGCGCGCGTGCAGGCGCTGTCCGAAATCTTCGAGCGCCACGTCAAGTTCCGCATCATCGCCGAGGGCCTGTGTCTGCCGGATGTGCCGGAAGCCGTCATCGCGCGCTATCCAAAAATCGAGGCCGGCATCCGCGACCTGCGCGCCGCCGGGTTCGGCATCCTGGTCAAGGACGCTTCGCTGGGCGGGCAATACCCGGTGATGAACGTCACCCTGCTCAATCCCAACGATCAGGGTTGCTTCGCCAGTTTCGGCGCGCACCCGCGCTTTGAAGTCGCGCTGGAGCGTGCACTCACCGAGCTGTTGCAAGGGCGCGCGCTGGATGCGCTGGGAGACTTCCCCGAGCCGGGTTTCGATCTGGAAGAAATCGCCGATCCGCAGAACCTGGAAATTCATTTCGTCGATTCCAGCGGCATTATCAGCTGGGAATTTCTGCGCGCCACGCCCGATTACGATTTCGCCGACTGGAACTTCAGCGGCACCACCGAGCAGGAATATGCCTGGCTGTGCGAACTCATCCACGCGGAAGAACGCGACATCTACATCGCGGATTTCCCCGATCTGGGTGTGTATGCGTGCCGCATCATCGTCCCCGGCATGTCCGAAATCTATCCCGCCGACGACCTGGAATGGAACAACAACAGCGTCGGCAACCAGTTGCGCCATGCCATCCTGCACCTGACACAGCTGGATGATGAGGAGTGCAGCGAACTGCTGGACAAGCTCAACGAACTCGCCCTCGACGATCAGCGCCCCGTCGCCGCGCTGATCGGCCTCGTCGCTGATGCCGGTACGCTGTGGAAAGACCTGCGTCTGGGTGAACTGAAAACGCTGCTGGCGCTGGCTATCGGCGACAGCGAAGCCATCCGTGCAGGCTGCCACTGGGTGCGTCACTTCGAACAACTCGATCCCGCCCGGCGCCATGTTTATCGCTGCATCGAAGCGATACTTTCTTTAGAAAACCCGGAAGCCTATGGCGCCAGCCTGCAAACGCTATATGGTACGGAAACTGTGCAGCAAGCCCAGGCCATGCTGCGTGGTGAGCAGCGCTTTTTTGGCCTGCAGGCGCCGGGGGTGGAATTGGCCGGGTGCGATATGCATCAGCGGCTGCTGGCCGCATACAGCAAATTGAATCGGGCCTGATTCAAGGGAATTTATGAATTCTAAGCTGACCCTCTATAGTTTTCGTATCCTTACCCTGTTATCTCGGAAAGCGCTGGGATTGAAATTCCTGAGGTGATCGAATTGGTTGAGTCGGGAGACACTGGCCAGACTTTGGGCCAGCCCTTGACCCGCTAAACCCACACCGGTCACTCATCCAGATCAAGGCAGTGTCGATGTTGCCTGAGCCGCCCCGGCCTTTTTCGGGGCGCCATTTCCCAGAAGCTGCCACAGTGCCTTGCCTGCGAACAGGGCAAAGACCGGCGCGCCTGCAATCAGGTACCAGTAGTAGGTGGTGAAGCGCCACATCAGCAGGACTGCGCCCAGGGTGGCGTGGTCGAGCACCGGCGCCAGCAGCGCAGTGAAGCTCAGTTCGACGCCGCCGCTGCCGCCGGGCAGCAGGGTGAACTGGCCGGCGGTCAGCGCCAGCATCTGGATGAGGAAGCTGTAGGCCCAGGAGATATGGCGACCCAGCCCCGCAATCAGCACATACAGAATGCTATAGCGCATCAGCCAGTGGCCGACGCACAGCGCATAGACGGCGAGCAGGCGTCCGCGCGACAGACCAAGGGTGAGGCGCAACCCCTGGCGGAAGCGCAACAGCATACGCACCACACGTCTTCGCGTAGCAGCAGAAACTTGCCACTTGCGCAAGCGCTTGCAAGTCCATAGCAAGGTCGAACGATAGTGTCTTGCCGCGACCCAGGCCAGTGCCATGGCACCCACCAGTAATCCGGCCAGCAGCGCAAGCTGCCAGCCTGCCTGCAGCTGTTCCGGCTGGAGGAGCAGGGTGAGCGCAATGACAAGCAATGCCGTGGTAAAGAACAGCATGTCCATCAGCACGTCCAGCGCATACAGGGCAGCGGCACCGGTGCCAGGTACGCCATGCCTTCGCAGCAGGAATACATAGGTGAGGGGGCCGCCGCTGCCGGCCGGCGTGGCGCAAAAGGCGAATTCGGTGGCCATGACCGTGGCCAGGGCACGCGCGTGCGTCATGGGCTGCCCGATGCCGCCGAGCATGAGGCGCATGCGTCCTGCGTTGAAATTCCAGCCGATGAAAATCATCGTCAGCACCACGCCCAGCAGGGATAATGGAAATGCTGCCAGGCGCTGGAACAAGCCGCTGCCGCCATACAGCAGCGGGATGCTCAGACCCAGTATCAGCCCAAGCGCCACGAGCCAGAGGGAGCGCCTCATGGGAGGCTGTTCACCCATTGCGCCTTGGTTTGCGGAGTGCGCGTGGCCAGCAGCGTTTCCAGTGTTTCCAGCCAGAAACGCACGGCCTCGCCATGCTGCATGTCTACGGGATGCAGGCCCAGCCTCAGCAGGGGGCTGGACAGGGTATGCGTCAGACGCAACCGGTTCCAGTAGCGCGAGGCCAGACGCCGCCAGGCACTGCGCGAGCTCCACACCAGCGTTGGCGCGTCCAGGCGCTGCCAGTCCGGCAGGCGGATGAGTCCGCCCAGGTCGCTGGTATAGCGCAGCGGGAAGCGGCGCAGGGCGGCTTGCGTTCCCTTGCTCATCAGCCAGGCCGGGGCGACGAAGCCGACCACCGGCCAATGATAGCGGCTGAACAGTTCCAGTCCCCGTTCCAGGCGTTGCCGGGCGTGCATTTCATCCAGGCTGCAGAACTCGCCTTCATGCGTGTAGATACGGCGCATGAACAGGTCTGCCGGATTGGGGTGCAGGGGGCTGTCGTCGTTGTGGTAATAACCATGCAGAACGACTTCGTCGCCACGTGCGATGCGTTGCTCGATGGCGTTCCTGAAATCCGGGAAGCGGTCCAGGTGAAGCTGGCGGTGGAAGTCAGGCACCACCAATAAGGTCAGGGGGACGCGCCCCATGGCATCTACTGCGCCGATGAAACCCCGGTAGGCAGGCCAGCTTGCCGGCGTCACGTCATGCAAAACCACACTCAAGGCAAGGCTGGCAGGCTGATCAGGCACGGCGGCTTTCCTCTGCCTTCTGGCCTGTATAGCCGGTTAATTCTTGATACTGCGCGAGGAGCTGGGCCAGTACCCTGTCCCATGCATAGCATTCCTCGACCCGTTTGCGGGCCAGACGGCCCATGCCAAGGTGACCATCGGCAAACAGGTTGCGCGCTGCGTCTGCCAGTGCCGGAGCGCTCACCGTTTCGGCCAGCAGGCCGCAACCGGGAACCACCAGTTCGGCGACAGCACCTTTGCGGGTGCCGATGACGGGAATGCCGCTCGCCATTGCCTCGAGCACCACCAGGCCGAAGGTTTCGCTGTCGCCGGCGTGGATCAGCGCGTCGCTGCTGGCCAGATAACGGGCGATCCGGTCGGCAGCGACATATTCATGAATCACGCTGACATTGTCGGGCACGCCGCGCGGCATTCCCGGGCCAACCAGGAGCAAATGATAATTTTTTCCCAACAGTTCCATAGCCTTGAGCAGCAGAGGGATTTTTTTTTCGCGGGCGGCGCGTCCGGCGAAGATGAGCAAGGGAATTTCCTTGGCGATTCCCAGTTCCGCCTTGAGCGCCACATCCCGATAGCGTGGATGGAATTGGCTGGTGTCCACACCGAGCGGCTGCAATCGAACGTTTTCCACGCCCAGATGCGCCAATTTATTGGCGATTACCTGACTGGGTGCAAGGATGCGGTCGAAGTGGCGGTAAAGCCGGCGTATGTAGCTGTCCAGTATCGGGTCTGTCCAGTGTCCGAGCCGGGAATTCACCAAACGCGGCAAATCGGAGTGATAGAAGCCAACCACCGGCACACCCAGGTGCTGGCCGGCTTCCACGCAGGCCCAGGCGGTAAGGTAAGGGTCGCCGGCTTCGATGAGGTCGGGGCGAAGCTGCAGCAGCGTATCCACCCAGCCCCGTTTGCGCAGCGGAAACCGGTAGCCATGACCAAAAGGGATAGGCAGCGCGGGCACGCCGTGGATCACCCCCTGGTCGAAACGGCGTGAATCGGGAATGATCAGGCTGTGCTGCGCATGGCCGTTCAGCCAGCGGCGTTTGGCGTCAAGATAGGTACGTACACCGCCACTGACCGGTGTATAGAACATGGTGACGTCAGCGATATGCATGAGTTGAGCTTAACATTGTGACATTACAACCAGATTAGCTGATCCTTGAAGCTGAAACAGACCGAAATGCTGGTACCGGCCGTCATTGCATTCATCCTCTTTGATACAGTAGTATCCTAAAATATTGTTTCTTAATGATTGTCAGGGAAAATCAAGAGGCGCCGTCTGTCACCGGGTCGAAACCATAAAATTTTATAATCGCGGTATTAGCGAAAATCAGGCAATGGAATAATGGCAAAAGACAAATTCAGAACATTTCTGGAGGAAGCACCGGATGCCTTCTTTGCGCATGATCTGGAGGGAAGGATTACCGATGTCAACCGGATGGCATGCGATAGCCTGGGATATTCGCGCGAAGAAGTGATAAACATGACGGTCATGGATGTAGACCGGAACTACGACCAGTCTGCCGCCAGCGCTTGCTGGGAGCAAGCACAACCTGGAAAAACCGTGCTATTGCTTGGTCAGCATCGGCGCAAGGATGGGACGGTTTTTCCTGTGGAAGTTCATCTTAGCGCTTACATTGTCGACGGCAGCAAGATCATTCTGGCGCTGGCGCACGACATCACCAACCGTCAGCAGGCGGAAAGGCGGCAAGAGCGGCTGGCGAAGCTCTATCAGGCGCTGAGCGAAGTCAACCAGGCCATTGTGCGGATGGATGAAGAGGAAAAGCTGTTTCCTCTGGTATGCAAAATGGCGGTGGACTTCGGCGGCTTGAAGATGGCCTGGGTCGGACAACTGAACCAGAACAGCGGCCTGATCGAGCCTGTGGTCAGTTACGGCAGCGGGGCGGATTACCTGGCAGGCATCGTCATTTCAGCGAGCGAAGATATACCTGAAGGACGTGGACCAGCTGCTCAGGCTTTCCGTGAAAACCGGATTGTGATTGTCCAGGATTATCAGGAAAGCGCGATTACAAAACCCTGGCAGAAGCTCGCTGCCAGGTACGGATGGGGATCAAGCGGTTCATTTCCCATTCCTCGATCCGGCAAGCCATTTGCATTGCTGGGGGTTTACCACGAACACACCCATGCCTTCGATGACGAAATAGTCGGGCTTCTGGATGAGATGACGCGGGACATCGCTTTCGCACTCGATAACTTTGACCGGGAAAATGAGCGGAAACTGGCAGAGCAGAATTTGCGCAAAAGTGAAGAAAAGTTTTCAAAAGTATTTCGCAATTCACCCAATCCGGTTTCCATCACAAGTATTGCCGACGGCAGGTTTATTGACGTCAATGATGCATGGATGGACATCACCGGTTACGCACGGGAAGAAGCGATAGGCAGGACAGCCGCTGATCTGGGGATTTGGGCAAACCCCGACGATCGGGCCATGGTTGTTGCTGAACTGACAAAGAAAGGAGTGGTCAGGGATTTCGAGGTGGTTTTCAAGACGAAAACAGACAATGAGGTTACCTGTCTTGTCTCAGCGGAGCTCATTGCCATAGGGCATGAACAGTGCGCTGTGCTCGTTGCCCAGGACATTACCGAGAAGAAGCGGTTCGACGGGTTGATCTGGAAACAGGCGAACTTCGATCCGCTGACCGGTTTGCCCAACCGTAACATGTTCTATGACCGGCTGGATCAGGATATCAGGAAGACGCATCGGGATGGGAAGATGCTGGCGCTGTTTTTCATCGATCTCGATCGATTCAAGGAGGTCAACGATACGCTGGGTCACCAGACCGGAGACATGTTGCTGGTGGAGGCGGCACGGCGGATCAGTGCCTGCATACGGGAGTCGGATACCGTGGCGCGGCTTGGTGGAGACGAGTTTACGGTGATCTTGCCGCAGCTGCATGATACTGCGCACATCGAGGAGATTGCGCAAAACATAATCGACAGACTGTCGGAACCTTTTTCCGGGGGCAGGGAACAAGCCCATATTTATCTTTCGGCCAGTATCGGCATCACGCTGTACCCGTCGGACGCACTGGATGTGGAGCCGCTGTTGAGGAATGCGGACCAGGCGATGTACGTGGCCAAGAATGCAGGGCGCAACCGTTTCAGTTATTTTACCCAGTCGCTGCAGGAGGCGGCCCAGTCGAGGCTGAGGATGCTCAACGACTTGCGCGGGGCACTGGAGGCAGAACAGTTCGTTTTGTATTTCCAGCCGATCGTGGATATGTCGACGGGCCGCATCGTCAAGGCCGAAGCGCTGCTGCGCTGGATGCATCCGGAACGGGGTCTGGTGAGTCCGATGGAATTCATCGTGCTGGCGGAGGAAACCGGGTTGATCGTGAAGATCGGCGACTGGGCGTTCAGGGAGGCGGCCCGCTGGGCAAGCCAGTGGGTCGGCCTGAGTCCTGATGGCTTCCAGATGGGCGTGAATGTTTCAGCTGCCCAGTTCCATGGCAATGACGGGAAAATCGATGCATGGTTCGGCTATGTGCAGGAACTGGGACTTTCCGGGCACAACATCATCATCGAGATCACCGAAAGCCTCCTGCTCGATGCCGATTCCGTGGTGACTGACAAGCTGGCGCGGTTTCGGGGCGCAGGCATTCGGGTGGCAATCGACGATTTCGGTACGGGCTATTCAGCGCTGTCCTACCTGAAGAAATTCCATATTGACTATCTGAAGATCGACCAGTCTTTCGTCAGGGGATTGGCGACCGACGCCAGCGATATGGCCCTGTCGGAAGCGATTGTCGTGATGGCGCACAAATTGGGAATCAAGGTGATCGCAGAAGGCGTGGAAACGGCGGAACAGCACAGGCTGTTGGCCGAAGCTGGCTGCGACTGCGCTCAGGGCTATTTATATTCGTACCCGTTGCCTGCGAGCGAGTTCGAAAACTGCTTGAAAAAGGCGTGCCGTTTACGCTGAAAGTTTGTTTCTGTGGGCTATTCGATGGTGTCCAGTATTTTCCGGATCACCTCCCACGCAAACCCCCGGCTCTGCAAAAAGCGTATCTGCTTGGCTTGTTCCCGGGCGCTGGCTGGAATCTGCCCGAATTTGCGTTCCCATACGGCGCGGGCGCGTTCCAGTTCGGTGTCATGGACGTTGGCCAGCGTGGCGTTGATGAGTTCTTCGGCTACACCTTTTTCGCGTAACTCAAACGCAATTTTACGGCTGCCGTAGCGGCCTTGTCTGGCGTTGACCATCTGTTCCGCATAGCGCGCGTCGGACAGCCAGCCACGCGCTTGAAGATCGTCGAGCAGGATGTTCAGTTCATCCGGGTTGTCGGCGTGCGGGGCGAGCTTGCGCATCAGCTCCATGCGCGAATATTCGCGCCGGGAGAGTGCTTCGAGTGCGCGCGCGCGCAGGGACTTTTCAGGGAGCTGGGGCATGGCTGCGGGGCTCGGGGATGGGCGTCACTGTGCTCAATCCAGCCTGCTTATTTCCGGATTTATGCCATCATTCCAGGCTTGACCAGAAATGACGGCATCGCGCTGTTAATTACCCGGCGACTTCTGCGGTAACGGCCATCGGCGCGACACCAATCGCTGCGCGCACTTTATTTTCAATCTCGTGGGCGACTTCGGGGTGCTCGCGCAGATATTCGCGTGCGTTGTCCTTGCCCTGACCGATTTTTTCGCCGTTATAGGCATACCAGGCACCGGATTTTTCTACCAGCTTGTGCTCCACGCCCAGCTCGATAATTTCCCCTTCGCGCGAGATGCCTTCGCCGTAAAGGATGTCGAATTCAGCCTGCTTGAACGGCGGTGCGACCTTGTTCTTGACGACCTTGACGCGGGTTTCAGAGCCGATCACTTCGTCGCCCTTCTTGATCGCGCCGGTACGGCGAATGTCGAGGCGCACCGAGGCGTAGAACTTGAGCGCGTTGCCGCCGGTGGTGGTCTCCGGGTTGCCGAACATGACGCCGATTTTCATGCGGATCTGGTTGATGAAGATCACCAGGGTATTGGTGCGCTTGATGTTGCCGGTGAGTTTGCGCAGCGCCTGGCTCATCAGGCGGGCCTGCAGGCCCATGTGCGAGTCGCCCATTTCGCCTTCGATTTCGGCCTTGGGGGTGAGCGCCGCTACCGAGTCGATCACCACCACGTCCACCGAACCGGAGCGCACCAGCATGTCGGCGATTTCCAGCGCCTGCTCGCCGGTGTCGGGCTGGGAGATGAGCAGGTCGGAGACATTCACCCCGAGTTTCTGCGCGTATTGCGGGTCGAGTGCGTGTTCGGCATCAATGAACGCTGCGGTGCCGCCCAGTTTCTGCATTTCGGCGATCACCTGCAGGGTGAGCGTGGTTTTGCCGGAGGACTCCGGTCCGAAAATTTCAACGACACGGCCGCGCGGCAAGCCGCCGACGCCCAGCGCAATATCCAGGCCGAGGGAGCCGGTGGATACCACCTGAATATCGCGCACGACTTCGCCATCGCCGAGACGCATGATGGAGCCTTTGCCGAAGCTTTTTTCGATTTGTGCCAGGGCAGCGGCGAGGGCTTTGCTTCTGTTTTCGTCCATGTGTTTTTTCCTCAAATTAGTGCGGCGATTATGGCATAAACCGTTCAAACCAGTTAGCCACAGAGGGCACAGAGTACACGGAGAAAATCAAATCGAACAACCAACGATAGTACGCACTGGCTTGCCCCGGCTTTCTCTGTGTGCTCTGTGCCCTCTGTGGCAAATGGTTTTTGTCTAGACCAGCAACTCGATCACCCCGCGCAACGCGGCAGCCACGGCGCGCGCGCGAATTTCATCGCGGTCGCCGGATAGCTTGCAGGTGGTGGCGTGGCGGGTGCCGTCCTGCATCGCCCAGGCGATGCACACAGTGCCGACGGGTTTTTGCGGGGTACCGCCGCCCGGTCCGGCAATGCCGGAAATGGCCAGGGAAATCTGCGCGCGGCTGTGGGCGAGTACGCCCTGTGCCATTTCCAGCACGGTGGGTTCGGATACGGCGCCAAATGTCTCCAGCGTAGCGCTTTGCACGCCCAGCATGTCGTGCTTGGCGGCGTTGGTGTAGGTGATGAAGCCGCGCTCATACCAGGCCGAGCTGCCCGGCACGGCGGTGACCAGCATGCCCACCCAGCCGCCGGTGCAGGATTCGGCGCTGGCGAGCATGATGCCGCGCCGGTGGAGGGCCTGGCCGGTTTGTTCGGCGAGTTGGTAGAGTTCTGCGTCGGTCGGTCTCATGGCAGAATTTTTTGCGCGATGAACAGTACCAGCAAAGTGTAGCCGGCCGCCAGCAAGTCGTCGAGCATGACGCCGAAGCCGTTTTTCAGGTGCGCATCGAACCAGTCGATGGGAAATGGCTTCCAGATATCGAACAGGCGGAACAGGCCAAAGGCAGCGGCGACCCACAGCGGCGTTTGCGGGGTAGCCGCGAGCACGATCCAGAATGCGGCGATTTCATCCCAGACAATGCCGCTGTGATCCGCCACGCCCAGATCGCGCCCGGTTTTGCCACAAATCCAGATGCCGGCAACCAGCGCGATTCCGATGATGAGGTACAGCTGAGCCGGTGTAGTGAGCCCGGCCAGCAGGTAGTACAGCGGCAGCGCGGCCAGCGTGCCAAACGTACCCGGCGCCTTGGGTGCGAGTCCGCTGCCCAGACCAAAGGCGAGAAAATGCGCTGGGTGGCGCGTGACGAAGTGCCAGTCAGGCGGCAAAGTGGTCATAGCCTGTGTGGCGCATATCCAGCGCCTGCCCTTGTGCATCGCGCACTGTCAGACCGGGCTCGGCGCGAATGCTGCCAATGACAGTGAGGCGCACGTCGAGGCGGGCGGCGATTTCGCCGAGTGCCTGGCGGTGTGCGGCGGGTGCAGTGAAACACAGTTCGTAGTCGTCGCCCCCGCTCAGTACGCAATCATCAAATGCCGGATGCGCGGCATAGTCATGCAGGATTTCACCCAACGGCAAGTGCGCGTATTCAACCACGGCACCGACGCCAGAGCGCGTCAGGATATGTCCCAGATCAGCCAGCAAGCCATCCGACACATCGATTGCGCTGTGCGCCAGCCCGCGCAAGGCGAGACCCAGTTCGACACGCGGCGTGGGCGCGTGCAGGCGCACTGCCAGCGTGGCCAGATCGGCGTCGGTGAGATTGACACGGCCTTGCAGGACGGCAAGTGCCAGTGCCGCATCACCCAGCGTGCCGGATACCCAGATGTCATCGCCCGCCTGGGCCCCGTCGCGGCGCAGCGCCTGATTGGGCGGCACTTCGCCGATGACGGTGAGGGTGAGGCTCAATGCGCCGCGCGTGGTATCGCCACCCACCAGGCTCACGCCAAATCGATCCGCGCAGCGATACAGTCCCGTTGCAAACGCCGCCAGCCAGTCATCGTCCACTTCCGGCAGTGTCAGCGCCAGCGTCGCCCAGCGCGGGGTTGCGCCCATCGCGGCGAGATCGGAGAGGTTGACCGCGAGACTTTTCCAGCCAAGCTGTTGCGGGTCGGCATCGGCAAAAAAATGCACATCGGCGACCAGCGTGTCGGTGGACACGGCCAGCTGCATCCCTGCGCTGGGCTGCAGCAGTGCGCAATCGTCGCCCACGCCAAGCACCGCGCCGGGTGTGGCGCGGGAGAAATGGCGCTGGATCAGCTCGAATTCGGAGGTCATGGATGCTGCGTTGCGATTTTTTCGCTCATCAACCCTGGCGGCGCGGCGTGTTCACTTCCACGGCGCGTACCTCGGCAGCCAGTTTGTCCATCACGCCGTTGACGTATTTGTGGCCATCGGTGCCGCCGAATATCTTGGCGAGTTCGACTGCTTCGTTGATGACGACGCGATACGGCACTTCCAGATTATGCAGCAGTTCCTGCGCGCCCAGCAGCAGGATGGCATGTTCCACCGGGCTCAGTTCCGTGGGCTTGCGATCCAGGTAGGCAACGAGCCGCAGGTCCAGCGCCGGCGCTTCGTCGACCACACCATTCAGCAGTGCCAGAAACATCTTTTCGTCGATTTTGCGATAGTCGGGATCGTCACGCAGTTGCTTGACGATATCGGCAGTCGGCTGATGGTTGAGCAGCCACTGATACGCGCCCTGCACTGCGAATTCGCGGGCCTTGCGACGATTGCCGCTCATAGCAGTTTGAGCAGATTGGCCATTTCGATCGCGCATTCGCCTGCTTCTGTACCCTTCACCGACATGCGCGAGGTGGCCTGGTGATCGGTATCGGTGGTCAACACGCCGTTGGCAATCGGCACGCCGGTATCGAGCTGGATACGCGCGATACCGTTGGCCATTTCGTTGGAAACCACCTCGAAATGATAGGTGTCGCCACGCACTACGGCGCCCAGCGCCACCAGCGCGTCGAATTTGCCGCTCATGGCCATTTTGCGCAGCGCCAGCGGAATTTCCAGCGCACCCGGTACGGTGGCGATAAGCATGTTGCCGGTTTTCACGCCACGCTTGATAAGCGCGGCGCTGCAAGCCGCCAGCAAACCCTCGCAGACGTCCATGTTAAAGCGGCTCATGATGATGCCGATGCGCAATGCGCTGCCGTCGAGACTGGGTTCAAGTTCGGGAATATTGTCGTAGTTTGCCATGATGTATTTCTCCTGATAAGGCTGTTTTGACTGCATGTATTGCCCGTGCAATGCGGTGGGTGGATTCAGGCGTTCTCGTCGTAGCCCGCCACTTCCAGATCGAATCCCGCCAGCGACGGCATTTTGCGCTGGGTGGCCAGCAGGCGCATTTTGCCCACGCCGAGGTCTTTCAATATCTGCGCACCAATGCCGTAATTACGCGCGTCCCATTTTTGCGGGAGCCTGACGTCGGCTTCAGGCATGGCGCGGGTGAGCAGTTCTGCCGCGCTCTCCGGGCGGTGCAGCAGCACGACAACGCCTTTGCCCACCGCAGCGATTTTTGCCAGAGCCTGGTTGACGCTGTAGGCGTGGGTGCGGCTGTCGACTTCGAGCACGTCCATCACCGATACCGGCTCGTGGACTCGCACCAGCGTCTCGCTGGCGGCGCTGATTTCGCCCTTGACCAAAGCCAGGTGGGCAGCGCCGGAGATTTTTTCGCGGTAGGCGATGAGCTGGAATTCGCCGTAAACCGTCTCGATATTGCGACTGCCGGCACGTTCCACCAGACTTTCATTCTGGCTGCGATAGTGGATCAGGTCGACGATGGCACCGATTTTCAGGCCATGGATTTTAGCGTATTCCAGCAAGTCCGGCAGGCGCGCCATGGTGCCATCATCCTTGAGGATTTCGCAAATCACCGCGGCGGGTTCCAGCCCGGCCAGCCCGGCCAGATCGCAGCCTGCCTCGGTGTGGCCGGCGCGAATCAGCACGCCGCCAGGCTGGGCGCGCAGCGGAAAAACGTGGCCCGGCTGGATGATGTCGGTGGCCTTGGCATGTTTGGCGACGGCGGCCTGGATGGTGAGCGCCCGGTCGGCGGCGGAAATGCCCGTCGTCACGCCGGTGGCGGCTTCGATGGAGACGGTGAAGGCGGTGCTGTAAGGCGTCTGGTTATCGGCCACCATCTGGCGCAGTCCCAGCTGCTTGCAGCGCTCGTCGGTCAGCGTCAGGCAGATCAGGCCGCGCCCGTGCGTGGCCATGAAGTTGATTGCTGCGGGCGTGGCAAATTCGGCTGCCATGACCAGGTCGCCCTCGTTTTCGCGGTCTTCCTCGTCCACCAGTACGACCATTTTTCCGGCCTTCAGGTCGGCGATGATGTCTTCGATAGGGCTCAGGCTCATGTTTGATCTCGATTTAAGGGCTTATTTATGAATAATTCACGGGTGCGACGGGGGTATCCGGCCCGTAGGGCAAGGCGCGATGAGCGCCGTTTGGTCATTCCAAACAAGCGACGAGCAACGCCGCCATGCGGGCCGGATATCCCCGTCCCGAAGGGTTGCCACAGGAAGGCCCGGCTGCAAGGCGCGGCGACGCAGCAATGCTGATTGCCTTGCAAGGCGCCGCAACGCCGCAGCCGGGCCTTCCTGCGGCAACGCATCCCGTGAATTATTCATGAATAAGCCCTAAGAATGCGTTCGGCGTAGCGCGCCATCATGTCCACTTCCAGATTGACCCGGCTGGCAGGTTGGAGCGCATGCAGATTGGTATGTTCCAGCGTGTGTGGAATAAGGTTGATGCTGAAGTTGTCGCCGTCCACGCGGTTAACGGTGAGGCTGACGCCATTGACGGTAACCGAGCCCTTGGTGACGATGAATTTTGCCAGATCGTCCGGCGCGCGGACAAGCAGCCCGAAGCAGTCGCCCACCGGGTCAAAGCGCAGCACTTCGCCGACGCCGTCCACATGGCCGGACACCAGGTGACCGCCCAGACGATCCGCCAGGCGCAGCGCCTTTTCCAGGTTGACCAGGCTGTGTTCGGGAAAGCCCACCGTACAGCGGAAAGTCTCTGCCGATACGTCTACCGAGAAGCTCGCCGCATCCCGATCCACGACGGTCAGGCACACCCCGTTGCAGGCGATGGAGTCACCCGGCGCCACATCGCTCAAATCCAGATTGGCGGCGTCGATCAGCAGGCGCGCGTCTGCACCTCTGGCCTGCACTGCCGCGACCTTGCCTACTGCCTGAATAATGCCTGTAAACATCTTAAGCCTCGTTAACCTTAAATTGTGCCGTGATGCGTATATCTGCACCGACCTGACGCAGGTCGCGCAGCACCAGTTTGCGGCGCGCCTCCATCTGCGCCGGTTCTGCCAGGGCAAACAGGCCGCGCGCCGTGTCGCCCAGTAGTACCGGTGCTACATACATGATCCATTCATCGACGAATCCCGCCGTGATCAGCGCGCCGTTGAGTGTGGCACCGGCTTCGGTCATCACTTCATTGATCCCGCGCTGCGCCAGGATGGACAACAGCGCCCCCAGGTCAACCTGGCCGGCAGCACCGGGCAGGCAACGGATTTCTGCACCGGCGGCTTCCAGCGCGGCCATGCGCCGGGCGTCCGGTTCGGCACAGACAATCAGTGTGCGGGCACCGCCCAGTATTCTAGCCGAGGGCGGAGTTTGCAGGCGCGAATCGACGATGACCTTGAGCGGCTGGCGCGTGGTCTCCACCCCGCGCACGTTGAGCTGCGGATCGTCCGCCAGCACCGTGCCGATACCCGTCAGGATGGCGCATGAACGCGCGCGCAGCCGGTGCACATCGTGGCGCGCAGGCTCGCCGGTGATCCATTGGCTGGCACCGCTGCATAACGCCGTTTTTCCATCCAGCGAACTGGCGGTCTTGATGCGCAGCCACGGGTGGCCCATCACCATGCGTTTGATAAAGCCTGCGTTGAGTTCACGCGCCTGCGCTTCGAGCAAGCCGCAATCAGTCGCAATTCCGGCGTGTTGCAGCAGCGCCAGACCATTGCCCGCCACCTGGGGGTTGGGGTCCTGCATGGCGGCCACGACGCGTGCCACGCCGGCGCTGATCAACGCCTCGGCGCAGGGCGGGGTGCGGCCATGGTGGCTGCACGGTTCGAGCGTGACATACACCGTGGCGCCGCGCGCCGCGTCACCGGCCTCGCGCAATGCGTGGATTTCGGCATGCGGCTGTCCGGCCTGCTGGTGCCAGCCGCTGCCGACCACCACCCCTTTCCTGACAATGATGCAACCCACGCGCGGGTTCGGGCTGGTGGTGTACAGGCCGCGCTCCGCAAGCTGCAGCGCGTGTGCCATGTGGATGTAGTCTGTCTGCGAAAACACGGGTTTACTTGTCGAAGTCCTTGAGCACGTCGCGGAAATCGTCCACATCCTGGAAGCTTTTGTACACCGAAGCAAAGCGGATGTAAGCGATCTTGTCCAGACGCTTCAACTCGTTCATCACCATCTCGCCAATCTGGCGCGCGGGCACTTCGCGTTCGCCCAGCGACAGCACCTGTTTGACGATGCGCTCAATCGCCGCATCCACGTATTCGGTCGGCACCGGGCGCTTGTGCAACGCGCGGCGAAAGCCCTCGTGCAGTTTTTCCTGGCTGAATTCCTGGCGCACGCCGTTGCTTTTAACCACCTGCGGCAGGCGCAGTTCTATGGTTTCATAGGTGGTAAAGCGCTTGTCGCAAGACGTGCAGCGACGCCGCCGGCGAATCGAGTCGCCGGCTTCGGAGAGGCGCGAATCCACGACCTGGGAGTCGAACGCGCCGCAGAACGGACATTTCATGAAGGCAGTTGAGGCGTGGGCAGGTAATCGTCAGCAGGGGGCAGCCGGGTTGGGCCGGCTTATCCGTACACCGGATATTTCTTGCACAAGGCTTGCGCGGCAACCGCCACGCGTGCAATGACCGCCTCGTCAGCCGGTGCGTCGAGCACGTCGGCAATCAGGTGCGCCAGCTGCTCGGCTTCCAGCTCCTTGAAACCGCGTGTGGTCATCGCCGGCGTGCCGATGCGGATGCCGGAAGTGACGAAGGGTTTTTGCGGATCGTTGGGGATGGCATTCTTGTTGACCGTGATGTGTGCCAGACCGAGCGCGGCTTCGGCCTCCTTGCCGGTGATGTTTTTGGCCTGCAGATCGACCAGGAACAGATGCGAATCGGTACGCCCCGAGACAATGCGCAGACCGCGTTCCTGCAGTACCTTCGCCATCACGCGGGCGTTATCGACCACTTGTTCCTGGTACAGTTTGAAATCCTTGCCCATGGCTTCCTTGAATGCCACCGCCTTGCCGGCGATCACGTGCATCAGCGGGCCGCCTTGCAGGCCCGGGAAGATGGCGGAATTGATCGCCTTTTCGTGTTCGGCTTTCATCAGGATAATGCCGCCCCTGGGGCCGCGCAGCGTCTTGTGCGTGGTGGAGGTCACCACATCCGCATGCGGTACCGGATTGGGATATACACCTGCTGCAATCAGTCCGGCATAGTGCGCCATGTCTACCATGAAAATCGCGCCGATTTCCCTGGCTATCTTGGCGAAACGCTCGAAGTCGATGTGCAGCGAATACGCCGAGGCGCCAGCGATGATGAGCCTGGGCTTGTGCTCGCGGGCGAGCGCTTCCATGCGCGGATAATCGATTTCCTCTTTTTTGTTCAGGCCGTAGGCCACCGCATTGAACCACTTGCCGGACATGTTGAGTGCCATGCCGTGGGTGAGGTGGCCGCCTTCAGCCAGGCTCATGCCCATGATGGTGTCGCCCGGTTTGAGGAAGGCCAGGAATACCGCCTGGTTGGCCTGCGAGCCGGAGTTTGCCTGCACGTTGGCGGCCTCTGCGCCGAATAGTTTCTTGACCCGGTCAATCGCCAGCAGTTCGGCGATATCCACGTATTCGCAGCCGCCGTAGTAGCGCTTGCCGGGGTAACCTTCCGCGTATTTGTTGGTCAGCACCGAGCCCTGGGCCTCCATCACCGCGGGACTGGCGTAATTTTCCGAAGCGATCAACTCGATGTGATCTTCCTGGCGGCCGCGTTCAGCCTCCATGGCTTTCCACAGATCGGGGTCGGTTTGGGCGAGAGTGTGCTGACGGTTAAACATCGGTAGGCATCCTGTGGGTAGTCAAGTTGCACATTTTATCATGCCGCAGCGTGGGAAATGTGTAGAAAAAACTGACACCTAACCCGGCCTGTTTGAATAACATGACTATAATTCATGGGCAAACGAAACTTTTTTTCATTTGTCCATGCATGCCTTTCACTGCTGAATATCGACTGGAGATGAGGATGACCCGTTCCCTGCTGCTTGCCGCGCTGATGGCCCTGCTCCTGAACGCTTGCGGCAAGAAAGAAGAAATCCCCACGCCGACTACAGACGCTGCCGATGCTGCTGCCAGTGATGCCAGGGCAGCGGCGGACAAAGCTGCTCAAGCCGCAGGCCATGCTGTTGATGCAACCAGGGACGCCGCCAAAGATGCTGCCGCAGTCGTTGAAGGCGCCGCCAAAGGCGCTGCTCAAGGCGCCAAGGATGCGATGAAGAAGTAAGCCCGCTCTGGAGGCATGGAAAAGCCGGCTTTCGAGCCCGTTTTTTCATGGGTGCCTTATTCTGCGTGAGGTGCCGACTTGCGCGCGGCTTCACTGGCGCGCAATTCCGCGCGCAACGCCTCGATTTCTCCGCGCAGCGCCCTGACGTCATGATGCATGTCGTGACGCAATTGTCTTTCATCCTCGCCCATGAAGAATGCAGCGATGCTTGCCGTCACCAGAGAAAATATCGCATAACCCAGCAACACCACGAACACGGCAAACACCTTGCCGGCCGGTGTCTGCGGCACAACGTCGCCATACCCCACCGTGGCGCCCGTGGTAAAAGCCAGCCACAGTCCGTCGGGATAGCTGTGAATGCCGGGTTCCAGCCAGTAAAATCCGGCGCCCGACAGCATCAGTGTGGCACTGCCGATGAACACTATCGGGATCACCCCTTTCAGGGTAAACAGGCCGCGCAGATATCCCATCAGTCGCAGCAGCACCAATGCCGCAAGTGCCATGCGCAGCACCCACTCCAGACCCGACCAGGTGCCGAGCGAACCGGCGGCCTGGCTCAGCATGACTCCCAGCATCACCACCACATCCACCCAGTTGCGGCGCAGATAGATGACGCGTGCATGGCTGAGCGCGAGCATCAGGATCAGGTAGAGCGCATAGGCGAGCGCGACGATGCCATACAAGATCCGGCCCGCACCGCCGATCGCGGGCGTGGGCGCGGTCAGCTCCAGATAAAAGGCCGGGATGGTGAGCAAGGTAATGAAGAACATCGGCCAATGCAGTCGTGAGCACCAACTCAGCGCACGCGTATTGTCGTGAGGCGATGGCCCTGCCATGCCAAACAGGAAAATGGGTTCATTGAGCATGGATCAGGATGCCTTTATCATCAGGGGCGGGAAGTGCCATCAAGGCTTCCATTTTCCGCCCGGGGAGTTTAAATTCATAGCGTCTGCATCCTGTTGATGCCCTAACCCTGCAGCGCCGAAAAGGAAGTTTCATGACACCCGACCCAGCAGTTGCGCCATCTTTGTCTGTCAGCACCCTCGCCGGCGGCTGTTTCTGGTGCCTGGAAGCAGTGTACGAACGCTTGCAGGGGGTGCATAAGGTGACCTCCGGCTATATGGGCGGCCATACCGATAACCCGAGCTATGAGGATATTTGCACGGGTACCACCGGTCATGCAGAAGTGGTACGGATTGAATTTGACCCGGCGGAACTGAAATTCGAAACGCTGCTGGAAGTGTTTTTTACCATCCACGACCCTACCACGCTGAATCGCCAGGGCAACGACCGTGGCACACAGTACCGCTCGGCGATTTTTTACCACACACCCGCACAGCAAGCCGCGGCAGAAAGAATGCTGGCGGACTTGACCGCACGGCAGGTCTGGGCGAACCCGATTGTCACCGAAATCAGTCCGGCCACGACCTTTTATCCGGCAGAGAATTATCACCAGGAGTATTTCCGCAATCACGCACAGCAGCCGTATTGCCAACACGTTGTGGCACCCAAGTTGAGCAAGTTCCTGCAGGTTTTTCCGGACCGAAGCCGCACGCTCGGGCTCGAATGAAATGGCCAACAAAACCCTGAATACCCGGCAAAAGCCGGTGTTCCAGTTGCCGCAGCAGAAGCCTGTGCTGAAGGCAAGGAAAAAGACAAAAGACAAAAGACAAAAATCAAAAGATGAAAATTCAGAAACCACCCGGATATTGATTTCTCATTTTTGCCTTTTGCCTTGCCCTTATCCTGCCCTACCCAGCCGCATTCACCACTGCCAGGATGCCTGCGCCGTAGGCCTCCAGCTTGCGTGCGCCGACGCCGGCCACGCTGCCCAGTTGCTCCAGCGTGGCCGGGCGCAGCTGGGCAATCTGCGCCAGCGTGGAATCGTGAAAGATGACATAGGCCGGGACGTTGTGCTCGCGCGCGGCGGCCTGGCGCCACACCCGCAGTTGTTCGAACAGCGCGTCGTCCACCGGGTTCTCCGGCGCGGCGATGGGGCGGCGCGATTTGCGTGTGGTTTTGCCGGCGACTTCCTTGCGCATCCACACCTGCTGTTCGCCTTTCAGCACCGCACGGCTTTTTTCGGTCAGGGTGAGCGCGCCGAAGGCGTCGTGATCGACGCCCATCAAACCCTGCGCGACGAGCTGGCGAAACACCGCACGCCAGCCTTTTTCGTCCATTTCCGCACCCACGGCGAATACCGCGAGTTTGTCATGCCCCCATTGTTGCACCTTGTCGGTCGCGTGGCCGCACAGCACGTCGATCAGGTGCACCGCACCGAAGCGGCTGCCGGTGCGGTACACAGCGGATAATGCCTTTTGCGCGGCCACGGTGCCGTCCCAGGTAGCGGGCGGGCTGATGCACACGTCGCAGTTGCCGCACGCTTCGGCATCCTCGCCGAAATAGTTGAGCAGGCGCACGCGGCGACAGGTGGTGGCTTCACACATGGCCAGCAGCGCATCGAGCTTGGCCAGCCCGACGCGCTTGAATTGCGGGTCGGCGTCGCCGGACTCGATCATGCGCCGCTGCTGCACCACATCGGTGAGACCGTAGGTCATCCAGGCATCGGCGGGGGTGCCGTCGCGCCCGGCGCGGCCAGTTTCCTGATAGTAGCCTTCGATGCTCTTGGGCAGGTCGAGATGCGCGACGAAGCGTACGTCGGGTTTGTCGATACCCATGCCGAATGCAATCGTCGCAGCCATGACAATGCCGTCCTCACGCAGGAAGGTATCCTGATTGCGCTGGCGCGTCTGCACGTCCATGCCGGCGTGGTAGGGCAGGGCGCGGATGCCCTGTTTTTCCAGCCAGGCGGCAGTTTCCTCCACCTTCTTGCGCGACAGGCAGTAGACAATGCCCGCGTCGCCGCTGTGCTCGGCCTGGATAAAGTCGAGCAGCTGCTTGCGCGGATCGGCTTTCTCCACGATCTGGTAGCGGATATTGGGGCGGTCGAAGCTGGAGACGAACTGGCGCGCGTCTTCCAGTTGCAGGCGGGTGACAATCTCGGCGCGGGTTTGCGCGTCGGCGGTGGCGGTCAGCGCGATGCGCGGCACCTCGGGAAAACGCTCGTGCAGCAGCGAAAGCTGAATGTACTCCGGGCGGAAATCATGCCCCCATTGCGATACGCAATGCGCCTCGTCAATCGCGAACAAGGCGAGCTTTGCGCGCCCGAGCAGATCCAGAAAACGCGGCGTGACCAGCCGTTCCGGCGCGACATAGAGCAAGTCCCACTCGCCGCGCAGAAAGGCTTGCTCCACTGCGGCAGCTTCCTGCGCCGACAGTGCGGAATTCAGATAGGCGGCGCGCACGCCGACTTCGCGCAGCGCCGCCACCTGGTCGTGCATCAGCGCAATCAGCGGCGAAACCACCACCCCGGTGCCTTCGCGCAGCAGCGCGGGAATCTGGTAGCACAGCGACTTGCCGCCGCCGGTGGGCATCAGCACCAGCGCGTCGCCGCCGTTTGCCACCTGCGCCACCACCTCGGCCTGGCGCCCGCGAAACGCCGGGTAGCCGAATACCGTGTTGAGCAGGGAAATTGCGTTCAGCGCAGCCAATTGCGTCGCCAGAATATTGCCACCATCACCAGCGCGATGCTGCTCATCAGTCCCATCGCCAGCGCAAAGCCATGCGGCTGAGCCAGCCACGGCATGAATTTGAAGTTCATGCCGAAAATCCCCGCCACCAGCGCAGCCGGCATGAACAGCGTGGTAATCACCGTCAACGCACGCAGCTCGACGTTAAAGCGGTTGCTCAGGCTGGACAGGTAAACATCCAGCATCCCCGCCTGCAGGTCGCGCAGCGCTTCGATGGATTCGACGATGTGCACGGTATGGTCGTAGACGTCGCGCAAATACAGGCCGGTGCCGGGCTGGAAAAACCCGTCCTCGTTGCGGATCAGCGTATTCAGTACCTCGCGCAGCGGCCACACCGCGCGGCGCAGGTTATGCGTGGCGCGGCGCAGTTTGTGCAGGATCTGCAGCGATTCCTGGTTGGGTTTTTCAAGCAGTGCGTCTTCCAGCTCTTCGGTGCGTTCGCTCAACTGCTCCAGCACAATGAAATACTGGTCCACGATCGCATCGAGCAGGGCGTAAGTCAGATAGTCTGCGCCCAGCTTGCGAATCTGCCCGCGTTCGCTGCGCAGGCGTTCGCGCACCGGCTCGAACGTACCGCATGAGCGCTCCTGAAAGCTCAGCACCGCGTTGCGCATCAACACCAGGCTTACCTGGTCCGAGCTCACATTCAAGGCGTCGGCGTCATAGCTCACATAGCGCGCCACCACGTACAGGTACTCGCCGTAGGATTCGACCTTGGGACGCTGGTCGGTGTTGAGAATATCCTCCTGCACCAGCGGATGCAGCCCGTAACGTGTGCCGATTTCGCGCAGCACCGCGGTGTCGTGCAAGCCATGCAGATTGAGCCAGTGCGTGGCATATCGAGGCGAATGCGCCTGCCAGGCTGCGGTATCGGCAAACGTCGCTTCCGCCAGTCCGCTATCGTCGTATTCGATCAGCGACAGCGTCGGCGCTGCCGTTTTGACTTCGCCCAGATGCACCAGCGAACCGGGCGGCAGGCCGGCTTTCCGGGCGCGGTTTTTACGCGGGCGGTGGTGATTGCTGCGGCGGGGCTTGAACATGGCTGGTGACCTCAATGTTTAATCTGCGGCGCCTGCACCGGCGGTACCGCCACAAACAGCTGTGCCGCATCCACCGGATCAAACCGGTATTGGCGGTTGCAGAATTCGCAGCGCACATCAATCTCGCCGCGTTCCGCCAATGCTGCCTCCACTTCATCGCGGCCCAGCATTTTCAGCATCTCACCCACCCGTTCGCGCGAGCAGGTGCAGCGGAAGCTGACCAGCTCGGCTTCGAACACGCGGACATCTTCCTCGTGAAACAGGCGCTGCAGGATGGTGTCGGCTGGTAAAGCGAGCAACTCTTCCGGCTTCAGTGTGGCGGCCAGATGCACGGCGCGATTCCAGGCATCCGCATCCGTGGTTTCCACCCCCGGCAGGCGCTGGATCAGCATGCCTGCGGCGCGCTGGTTATTGGCAGTCAGGTGAATTTGCGTGTCGAGCTGTTCGGAGCTTTGCATATAGTGCGTCAGCGCCTCGGCCACGCTCGCGCCGGTCAGCGGAACGATGCCCTGATAGTTCTGTTTGCCGCTGGCGGATTGATCGAGGGTGATGACAAAGCGGCCTTCTCCCAGCAGAACATCCAGGCTGCCCGCCGGCACTTCGCCTTCCCACTTGGCAGTGGCGCGCAGGCTGCGGTCGGAAGTGGCTTCCACCACCACCAGCTTGACCGCGCCGTTGCCCTGCATTTGCAGAATCATGCTGCCGTCGAATTTGAGGATCGCGCTCAGCAGCGCGGCGGCGGCCATCAGCTCGCCCAGCAGGGTTTGCAGCGGTAGCGGGTAAGCGGCGTGTTTCAGCACTTCCTGCCAGGTGGCATCGAGGCTGACCAGCTCGCCGCGCACCGGAGCGGATTCGAACAGGAAACGGGTGAGGATATCGGTAGTGGGCATGGCTGTTGTCTTGAAAAGCGTTTTGCCACAGAGAGGGCACAGAGAACACAGAGTTAAAGACAAGAGCTGCCTGCCTTGATTTTCCTCCGTGTTCTCTGTGTCCTCTGTGGCTAAAGAGGTTTTGTGATTATACCTTGCCAGCCTGACGTGCTTTCTGCATAGTTGCAGGCTTTCATTTGCCATTGCCCGACATGCTGCCTTCCATCGAACACCGTATCGCCACCGAGCTCAACGCCCGTCCCAGCCAGGTCGCCGCCGCCATTGCGCTGCTCGACGAAGGCGCCAGCGTGCCGTTCATTTCCCGCTACCGCAAGGAAGCCACGGGCGGGCTGGACGACACCCAGATGCGCAATCTGGAAGAGCGGCTGGGTTACCTGCGCGAACTGGAAGACCGGCGCAGCAGCATTCTTGCCAGCATCACCGAGCAGGGCAAGCTGACGCCGGAACTGCAACGCGACATCGCCCACGCCGACACCAAACAATTGCTGGAAGACCTCTATCTGCCGTACAAGCAGAAGCGCCGGACCAAAGCGCAGATTGCCAAAGAGGCCGGTCTGGAGCCGCTGGCCGAGTGCCTGCTGAGCGACCCGACGCTGGTGCCCGACGCCGAAGCCGCCCGCTATGTAAGCCTCGACACAGGTGTGGCCGATGTTAAATGTGCACTGGAAGGCGCACGCCACATCCTGATGGAACGCTTCGGCGAAGACGCCGCGCTGCTGGGCCAGTTGCGCGCGCATTTTGAGGAAAACGGCGTGCTGGTGTCCAGCGTGGCCGAGGGCAAAGAGGAGGCGGGCGCGAAGTTCCGCGACTACTTCGACTACCGCGAGCCGCTCCGGGCGGTACCGCCGCACCGCGCGCTGGCGCTGTTCCGCGGGCGCAACGAGGACATGCTGCGGGTGGCGCTGAAGCTGCCGGAAGAGCTGGATGAGGCGGCTTCCGCCAATCCGTGCGAAGGCATGATCGCCAGGCGTTTCGGCATTGCCAGCCAGGGCCGCGCCGCCGACAAATGGCTGGCCGATACGGTGCGCTGGACCTGGCGCGTGAAGCTCTCGCTGCATCTCGAACTGGATTTGCTGGGAAGCTTGCGCGAGCGCGCCGAGGAAGAGGCCATCCGCGTGTTCGCGCGCAACCTGCACGACCTGTTGCTGGCGGCGCCGGCCGGTCCGCGTGCCACCATCGGTCTCGACCCCGGCCTGCGCACCGGCGTCAAGGTGGCGGTGGTGGATGCCACCGGCAAGCTGCTCGATACCGCCACCATTTATCCGCATGTGCCGCGCAACGACTGGGACGGCGCGTTGCATGCGCTATCCGTGCTGGCGCAAAAGCACGGCGTGCAACTGATCAGCATCGGCAACGGCACCGCCTCGCGCGAGACCGACAAGCTGGCCGCCGAGCTGATCGGTAAGCATCCCGAACTCAAGCTCAGCAAGGTCGTGGTGTCGGAAGCCGGCGCGTCGGTGTACTCGGCCTCGGAATTCGCCGCGCGCGAATTTCCGCAACTCGACGTCAGCCTGCGCGGCGCGGTGTCCATCGCGCGGCGCCTGCAGGACCCGCTGGCGGAGCTGGTGAAAATCGACCCGAAATCCATCGGCGTCGGCCAGTACCAGCACGATGTCAGCCAGTTCAAGCTCGCCAAGAGCCTGGACGCCGTGGTGGAAGACTGTGTCAATGCCGTGGGCGTGGACGTCAACATGGCTTCGGTACCCCTGCTGGCGCGCATTTCCGGGCTGTCCGCTGCGCTCGCGGAAAACATCGTGGCCTACCGCGACGCACACGGTCCCTTCCCCAGCCGCGATGCGTTAAGGCAGGTGCCGCGCCTGGGCGCGAAAACCTTCGAGCAGGCGGCGGGATTCCTGCGCGTGCGCGGCGACAACCCGCTCGACGCCAGCGCGGTCCACCCGGAAGCCTATCCGCTGGCGCAGCGCATTCTCAGCGACCTGCTGGCGCGCCTGGACGGCAAGCCCGACAGCCGCGCGCTGATTGGCCAGAGCGGCGTATTCAATGCAGTGGATGCGAGCCGCTACACCGACGAGCGTTTCGGCCTGCCCACGGTGCAGGACATCCTGCGCGAGCTGGAAAAGCCCGGTCGCGATCCGCGTCCGGCGTTCAAGGCCGCCGCCTTCAGGGACGGCGTCGAAGATATCAAGGATTTACAGCCCGGCATGGTGCTCGAAGGCGTGGTCACCAACGTGACCAACTTCGGCGCATTCGTGGATGTGGGCGTACATCAGGACGGCCTGGTGCACATCTCCGCGCTGGCCGACAAATTCGTCAAAGACCCGCACAGCGTTGTCAAAGCGGGCGATGTAGTGAAGGTGAAAGTGCTGGAGGTGGACGTGCCACGCAAGCGGGTGGCGCTGACCATGCGGCTGGGCGATGCTGCACCGGCTGCCCGGGAAAAGACCGGACACCAGGTCACGCCGAAACAGGCCAGGCAGGCTGCTGCGCCTGCACCGGCGGGCGGCGCACTGGCCGATGCGCTGGCGCGGGCGATGCAGCGCAAATAATCGCGCAAACCGCACTAGCGCGGATCGCGCACAAACAGCCAGAAATGTTCGTGCGTATCGCCCGACCGCGCGCCCTGCCAGGTCTGTCGCCAGCCCGCACCCGGACTGGCGGGCGGCAGTTGCGCCGCACCTTCCACCAGCAGCACGTCGCACACGGCATCGGGGTGAATTTCACGGCGCAGCGTATGCACGTCGAGAAAATAATCCAGCATGCCGCGCTCGGATTCGCCCAGATTGATGCTGGCGATGCAGGTGCGCGACTGCGGCAGGTGCGGCTGCAGGCTGACAAATACGCTGCGGTAGCTTTTGGCGTCGTCCAGCCACGGCAGCCACAGTGTGGCAAACAACAGCCAGCACAGCGTCAGCCCGGCGGCAAAACTCACGATGGCGCGCTCTTGCAGCCGCGGCAGGCCATACCAGGCGGTGAGCCAGAGCAGCGTCGCCACGGCCGCGACACCGACCGCCAGCGGCAGAAACGGCATGACAAAATCGGCAGGCAGCACGCGCGTGAGAAACGCCCAGTGCGGCGCGTGACCGGTGGCGATCATGCTGCCCCACACGCCCCAGAACAGCGCCGCCAGCGCACCGAACAACAGCCGCGCGCCCCAGTCCAGCCAGCGGCTCAGAACAGCGGGCAGCGCCGCCGCCTGCGGTGCCGCCAGCAATGCCAGCGGCACCAGCATGGGCAGGCCGTAGGACGTGCGTGCCGAAGCCGAAGTCAGCAGCACCGCCAGATACACGCCAAAGCCGACCAGACCCAGTTGCAGCGGCGCGTTGCGGCGAATCTCATGACGCCGTTGCCAGACGCTGACCAGTGCCAGCAACAAGGCCGGGAAGGCGAACCACAGCAGCGTTTCAGGCCAGAACCAGGGCTCATTGTTGGCGCCCAGTTGAGCGACGGAAAACCCCAGAAAGCGTCCAATGTTATTCAGCCAGAACCACACGTAAAACTGATGCGGGTCGCGCAGATACAGGGTAATCGGCCAGATCAGCAGCCACGGCAGCGCGACCACAAACGCCACACCCAGGCTGCGTGCGTAGGTTGTGCTGCGCCAGTTTTGAAATAACAACGGCAGCAGCAGCGCGGTTACGCCGACCGCACCCGGCACCAGTACGCCCTTGCCGAGAAAACCGACGCCGACGCCCACGCCGAGCCAGACACCCGCCGCCAGCGGGCGCACGCGGCTCAGGATAAAGCCGTAACTGGCGATGGCAAATCCGGCCAGCATGGGCACATCGGTAATCATGATGTGGCTCTCGTAGAGCAGGCCAAAGCAGCTCATCAGTACCAGCACGGCGCGGCGACCATTGCCTGCGCCCCAGCCGTGCCGGGCAGCCAGACCTGCGAATGTGAAGGTGATCGCCATGAACACGCCGGTGGCCAGGCGCGCGCCGTCATACAGCGGCAGCCAGCCCGAAAAAATCCGGGCCAGCAAGGCCCCCAGCCAATAATACAGCGGCGGCTTTTCCATGAAAGGCTCGCCCGCCAGATGCGGCACGACCCAGTCATGGCGGTTCAACATTTGGTAGAGGATGTCAAAAACGTAGGTTTCATCCTGCTTCCACGGGTCGTGCCCGATCAGGCCGGGTAATACATACGCCGTTGCCAGCAGCAGAAACCAGCCAAACGAGATGGGTAAACGGGGGGATTCGACGTTCTGATTCAGCACACTGCTTGCAAGCCGGTCAGGCTGCAGGTTTTTTGACATGAATTTTCTCGGTCGTTTTTTATGGAGGGCAGTGCATCCGGAGAAAAATGCCGAGCTTGTTACTGCTGGTTTATTCCCGGACCGGGCGGATTATAACCGGTCTGGCTTACAGCCTGCTTAATCGTCGGACACCGCATCAGCCTTGCATTGCAAGCGTTCCCGAGCGCCCCGGAATTTCTCCCTGGCGCACACGCAGGCGCGGCAAGGCGGTCACATCCAGCGCAGCAAAGTAGTCGGCCAGGGAAACCAATGTGTAGCCCTGGCGCTGCCAGCCGCTGAGCAGGCGTTCGAACACCGGGGCGAGTTTCATGCCTTCGAGTTCGGCGTGCAGGGTATAGACGTGGCCGTTAGCGCCGGGTTGAGCGGTCATGGCCAGCACCGCATCGGCGACGTTGGCAGTATCAATGCCGTCGGCACCGATCAGCTCATCCAGCGTCGGCAGCGTGGTCGGCAGTTGCGGGCAGCTGGTTTGTCCGTTCGCCAGCAGCGGGATGAAAGGGTGGGTGCCGCGCGTATCGGAGCAATACGCCATGCCCCACTGTCGTTCCTGCACCAACGCAGCGTCGTTCATCTGCCAGCCTGCCGCACCGTGGGTAGGAGCGGGCTGACCGAAGATTTCCGTGTAACGCTGCATTGCGCACGTCATTTCGCGCTGCGTCCACGCGGCGTCCTTGCCGGCCACATAGTCCTGCCATTTGACGTGGTCGAAGGTATGGATGCCGGTCTCGAAGCCGGCGTCGCGCACGCCCCGTAATATGCCGGCGCACTTGCGGCCAATGTCCGGCCCCGGCAGCAGCGTGCCGTAGAGCAGGGTCTTCAGGCCGTAATGTTCGAGCACCGACGTGCGCGACACTTTTTTCATGAAACCGGGGCGAAACGCTCGACGCAGCGCACGCCCGGTGTGATCGGGGCCAAGGCTGAACAGAAAGGTGGCGCCGGCCTGATGGGCTTGCAGCATCCGCACCAGTTGCGGCACGCCTTCGCGGGTGCCGCGGTAGGTGTCCACGTCAATTTTCAGGGCAAGCAGGGGCACGGTTTAATCCATTTAACAGAGGGTTGAAAAACGCAGTTGCAATAACGATTGGACCTTACGCGGGCTACATGCGTTGTGCCGGTTTTATCCCCTTCTGCGCCGCCCGGCTTTACCGGCAAATCGAAGGTAGCCCGCAGGGCCGGTGCAGTGGGGTGCCATTCTCTTTGGTTACGTTCTCTTGGGCAAGCAAGAGAAAGTGACTTGCCGCCGGGCAACCCCCGGCCTGACGCGGCTTACAGAATGTACAAACCTGTTTTAGTCACCCTGAAATGTGATGATGCAAGACCCGACCTCATCACTGACCCCATCACTCCTTTTTGTCATTTTTGCCAATAACTTTTGAAACCACTTTTGACAGCACATCATATAAAGGATGAGCTGCTGGTTCCGGACCGTCGCGGTTTGCCGGGTTGGTTCGAATCTCCATAAACACCTCGGCAGTAATTTCCTCCTCGTATTTTGGTGCTTGGCGCTTAAATCCATCTACCGATTTGGCCAGTGCCGCCTTATGCGCATATTCCCGCTCCAAATGAAAGTATTCAGCATATGACTTGGTGAAAAACGCGGTTAACCATGTCGCAGGCAGCAAAAGAAAGATTTTCCCCAACACCGTATAGGGCGTCCCATCCTGATTAGGATTGGGCAACGGAAACCAGCTTCCAAATAGCCCGGGTACAAGCTGCGCCACCAACGGCAAAGCAAATAAAATCAATATCGCAACAGCCCAATAGAAGCCTTTTTTTGCGCCATTCATGCGCTTTTCATAACGTGCACGAGTATCTTCAAGACTGGTAGAAAGTCCCGCCGTAGTCGCACCACTAATCATCGCATCCGCGATTTTTGTCAGCCGATCAATCTCGGCTTCACGTTTAGTGCTTGCTACCTGAACTTTCTTGGTATTAGCTTCGAATTCTGAAAACTGTTCCTGACGGTCATCAAGCTCGGATTGGAATGCGTCAAACTTCACTCTGTAAGCCGCGATATGTTGTTCCAAGGTTTGCGCATTCGCTTCAGTCGTTTTGATCTGCGCCACCAACGCTGTCACGCTGGCAGAATCGGCTGAAGCTTGCTGCTGTATAGCTTGCAGCTTGGCATAAATCGCTTCCACTTGCGCCAAAACCACATGTACAGCTTTGTCTTTTTCTGTAGCGCCTGCCGCACCCTGTTCAGCAGACTTGACCAGCTTCTTGGCCTCGTTCCTCAAACCCTCGATCTCACGGATCACGTCGCCCATCGCCTGCGCTCGTACTGAAAGATCGGCCAAGCCTTCCGTTTTACACAAGGGCAAAAGCTGTGCGGCATAGGTCGTCAGCTGATTAACTGAATTTTGCATCTGTGCAAAATTACTAGATGCGTCTTGATTGGCAATGTTGGTGGCATCATCAAATAGTTGCCAACTGAAGTTGTTATTGGCATCGCGGATGGTGAGATTATCCCGCCAATACTGACGCAAAAAATTCAACGATAATTGAGCGTGAGTCTTGAAATTGACCAGTTGAGACGAGATTTCCGCACTGCGCCCACTCAGTGCCAGCCATGAAATATCATCTTCGCTAGAAGGGCGCATGCCATACAGTAACTCGAACACCCATTCCACTCGGCGATGGAATGCAGTCACGCTGACGTTGTTGATTGTCGCTCTGGGTACATTAGTGTCGTACTGCGCTTTCAACAGCAAATCATACAATTCCTTCCAGATGGCTTGAGTCTGTTCAATTTCTGAATAAAGTGCGTCTATGCTCATGGTCTCTCCCTGATCTCGCTTTGCTACGAAACCTGAATTTTCCCGCTCACCACATCAGCGATCTTGGTGATACGTAAGTAAATGGAAACAAATAAGATTAGGGGCAGCTCCTCACAGATAGGAACAACTTACAACTTAACGTAAATATTCGTGCCAAACTTATTTTTACGGAACATGAAGGTAATTCGGCGCCAGATAAAAGCCCGCGCAGGGGGCAATCGCTATTGCGCCGAATGGAAGCATCGGTGCATCACGCTTCGCCCTGTATCATCATAGGGGTCACCATCTTGTAATCATGCATTTTGCACACGTGACGCCTATTCAGCGCGTGATTGGCCGGGGTTGCCCGGCGGCAAGTTCTTTCTTTGCTCGTGCAAAGAAATGAACCAAAGAAAGCACGCCCCCACCTTGCAGGCCTTCGGCTTCCCCCTGGCGTCAGATTAAAAACCGGTCGGGACGGGAACTCGCCTGCGGCTCAAACAGCCGCCCCGCCTGATCGGTTTTTAATCTGACGCCAGGGGCTGCTGCAGAGGGGGAAATGCGCCGCACGATTCACTTGCCGGGAAATGGCTTGTGGTCTAGCCCTGCAACATCACATTTTGCTCGGATCATGCAGCCGCTTTATTGGCATGCGTCCTGTCACCAACGCCCAGCAGCAAATACTCCACGCTGATGTCTTCATCCAGCTCATCCCAATGCAGGCCTGTGCCGCCACCGCTGATTTCATAGCGAGGTAATTGTTCTGGCGCTGCACTGAGCAAGCGCGGGAAGTAGGCGAGCGGCACGCCTAGTTTCCGCCCATCGGCCAGATCAACCCACATCATGTCTTTATCGAAATTGACTGCTTTAGCCAAAGAACTCATTCCAAGCCCTTTCTATTGCTTCCCGATTATTGCGCACAAACTGCGCGATATCGTTCAGCTCAGTTGCTGACAAGCCATAACTGCTCGCAAGGTTTACATCTTGCGCAACCCAGAATTTTGCTACCGATTCGCCTTTGCGCACGTGGATATGCAGTGGCTCTAGCGGATTGCCTTCGTTGGAGTAGAAAAACAGCTTGTAGCCTTTGTAACGCAGGATTACCGGCATAGTCAACTCACCACGATTTACGCATCAACGTACCGCCTTAATTCACTAGATCCCGCGCCGCTGCTACCTGATCCTTGTACGCATCAAACACGTGTTTCAACGCCTGTTCCATGGTGTACTCGGGCTTCCAGTCCAGGTCTTTCATGGTGTTTTCGATTTTCGGCACGCGGTTCTGCACGTCCTGGTAGCCTTTGCCGTAGTAGGCGGCCGAGGTGGTTTCCACCATTTTTACCTTGGCGGCGTTGTCGCGGTATTCGGGGTAGGTTTTGGCCAGTTCCAGCATCATGGTCGCCAGTTCCTTGACCGAGTAATTGTTGGTCGGGTTGCCGATGTTGTAGATCTGGCCGTTGGCGACGCCGTCCTTGTTGTCGATGATTTTCATCAGTGCAGAAATGCCGTCGGCGACGTAGGTGAACGCGCGTTTCTGGTTGCCGCCGTCGACCAGCTTGATGTCTTCGCCGCGCACGATGTGGCCGAGGAACTGGGTGATGACGCGCGAGCTGCCTTCCTTGGGGGTGTGGATGCTGTCCAGGCCGGCGCCGATCCAGTTGAACGGACGGAACAGGGTGAATTCGAGCGCGCCCTGCATGCCGTAGGCCCAGATGATGCGGTCCATGAGCTGCTTGGAGCACGAGTAAATCCAGCGCGGCTTGTTGATCGGGCCGAGTATCAGCTCGGAATTTTCCGGGTCGAATTCGGTGTCATGGCACATGCCGTAGACTTCGGAGGTGGACGGGAACAGCACGCGTGAGCCGTATTTGACGCACTGGCGCACGATCGGCAGGTTGGCTTCGAAATCCAGCTCGAACACTTTGAGCGGGTCGGTCACATAAGTGGCCGGAGTGGCGATGGCGACCAGCGGCAGCACCACATCGCATTTCCTGACGTGGTATTCGATCCATTCCTTGTTGATGGTGATGTCGCCTTCGAAGAAGTGGAAGCGCTCGTTGCCGGCAAACTCGGCGACGCGGTCGCGATTCATGTCCATGCCGTAGATTTCCCAGTCGGTGGTCTCCAGAATGCGCTTGGACAGGTGGTGGCCGATGAAACCGTTGACGCCGAGGATAAGAATTTTTTTCATGAGTCTGCCTTTATTAAAAATCAAAATTGCCTGTATTCAGAGTGCAAACGGTCCGGCACCCATACGTTGGTAAAACTCGGCGGGCGAGTGCGCCATGCCGTCCAGTTCCAGTTCCAGCAATTGCAGCGTGCCGCCCCCGCCGCAACTTGCCTGGCAACCATTCGCCGTGCACTGCAACACCGGGCTGGCGCGCGCAGCGGGATGATCTCCCGCCACCCGGCTGCGCAGAATGCGCAACGGCAACCCGGCCACTTCGGTAAACGCGCCGGGATACGGTGGGGCCACGGCGCGAATCAGATTGTGGATGGCGCTGGCCGATTGCGACCAGTCGATGCGCCCATGCTCGGCGCGACGTGCGCCGAAATAGCCGCCTTGAGTCAAATCCTGCGGGATTGCCGCTGCCGTGCCGGCAATCAGCCCAGGCAAGGCGCGGTGCAGGGCGACTTCAGCCGCGCAGGTGACCTTGCGCATCACTTCGGCGGCGGTGTCGTCACGCAGGATGGGCACCGCCTGCTGATCCACGATGGGCCCGGCGTCGGGTTTTTCGGTCATGTAGTGCAGGGTAGCGCCGGTTTCGCGCTCGCCGTGGATGATCGCCCAGTTTACCGGCACGCGGCCCCGGTAGTGCGGCAGCAGCGAGCCGTGCATGTTCAGCGCGCCGCGTTTGGGCAGCGCCAGCAACGGTGCCTTGAGCATCAGCTTGTAGTAGAACGAGAACAGGAAATCCGGTGCCAGCGCGCGGATTTTTTCCAGGAATTCCGGCGTATTCGGGTCGTCGGGTGTGACGGCGGGGATGTCGTAGCGCGCGGCGAGTTGCGCCACGCTGTCGAACCAGATGGTGTCGCCCGGGGCGTCGGTGTGAGTCACCACCAGCGCCACCTCCACACCTGCGTCGAGCAGCACCGACAGGCAGCGCACGCCGACGTCATGGTAGGCAAACACCACGGCGCGGGTCACGGCTTGTCTGCCCCGGTCTGCTCCAGCACGGCTTCAATCAGATAACGCGGGCGTTGCCGCACCTGCTGGTAGATGCGCCCGGTGTATTCGCCCAGCAGGCCAATGCCGAACAGCACCACGCCGAGCAGGAAAAATACGATGGCAAACAGGGTGAACACGCCCGCCACCTCCGGGCCGATGAAAATCCGGCGCAGCCCGAGATACACCACAAACAGCGCGGACAGCAGCGACAGCCCCAGCCCGACCATGGAAAACATCTGCAACGGCACCAGCGAAAATCCGGTTACCAGGTCGAAGTTGAGGCGGATCAGCTTGTACAGCGAGTATTTCGATTCGCCCGCCGCGCGCTCCTCGTGCGCGACTTCCACCTCGCCGGGATTGCGCGCGTAGGTGTAGGCCAGCGCAGGGATGAAGGTGTTGACCTCGTGGCTGTCATTGATGGCGGCAATCACCTCGCGGCTGTAGGCGCGCAACATGCAGCCCTGATCGGTCATCACCACGTGGGTGATGCGTTCGCGCAGGTGGTTCATCGCCCACGAGGCATGGCGCCGCCAGGACGAATCCTGGCGTTGCTGACGCACGCCGCCGACGTAGTCGTAGCCTTCGTCCATGCGCGCCAGCAGCTTGCCGATTTCTTCCGGCGGGTTTTGCAGGTCGGCGTCCAGCGTCACCACGCGTTCGCCGCGGCAACGCGAGAACCCCGCCATGATCGCCATGTGCTGGCCGAAATTGCCGGCCAGTAGCACCACCCGCGTCACCTCCGGGCGGCGTGCATATTGTTCGCGCAGTATCGCGGCGGAACGGTCGCGGCTGCCGTCGTTGATGAAGATGATTTCGTAACTCAGATTCAGCGCGTCCAGCGCCGGATACAGGCGCGCGAACAGCACGTCGAGTCCGGCTTCCTCGTTGTAGACCGGGATGACGACGGATAACTGCGGCGCGCTCATTGCATCACCTCGCTCAACACTTCGGCACAGGCGCCGCACACGCGTTCGACGTCGGCCTCGGACATGGCCGGGAACAACGGCAGCGTGGCAATGCCCGCGCCCACGCGTTCGGCGTGCGGGAACTGGCCTGCGCTAAAACCAAGCTCGCGATATAGCTGGAACAGGTGGATGGGCGGGTAGTGCACGCCGATACCGATGCCGCGGGCTTTCATGCGCGCGATGAATTCGCCGCGCGGGATGCTCATGCGCGCCAGCGGCAGCACGATCTGGAACATGTGCCAGTTGGAATCGGTGAACTTTTCCGGCGGCAGTTCGCAGCCGAGGCTGCGCTCGAAGTGCGCGAAATAATGCTGTGCCAGTTCACGCCGGCGTGCGCTGAATGCATCCAGGCGGCGCAACTGGCCGAGGCCGATGGCGGCAGCGATATCGGTGAGGTTGAATTTTCCGCCAGCCACGTCCACTTCCATGCTGCCGTCGGGCAGGCGCACCACGCCTTGCAGGCGCAGTTTTTCACACAGGCCGGTGAGGCTGGCATCGGGCAGCACCAGGCAGCCACCCTCACCGGTGGTGATGTTCTTGTTGGCATGGAAGCTGAAGGCCACCAGGTCGCCGAAACTGCCGATCGCACGTCCCTTCCAGGTGGCGCCGAACGACTGCGCGGCGTCTTCGATGACGCGCAATTGATGCTGCCCGGCAATGGCGTAGAGGCGGTCGCGATCCACCGGCAGCCCGGCCAGATCCACCGCAATGATGGCGCGGGTGCGGGTAGTGATCGCAGCTTCGATCCGGTCCAGGTCGATATTACGGGTGACCGGGTCTATGTCCACGAACACCGGCGTCGCCCCCGCCAGCACCACCACGTTGGCGGTCGCCACCCACGACAGCGGCGTGGTGATGACCTCGTCGCCGGGCTGGATGCCGATCAGGCGCAAGGCAATCTCCAGTGCGGCGGTGCCGGAATTGAGGCTGCGCACCACGCGCCCGCCCATCAGCGCGGAGAGCTGCGCCTCGAACGCCTGCACCTTGGGTCCGCTGGTGATCCAGCCGGAGCGCAGGACGTCGCCGACTTCGGCGATGGTTTGCTCGTCCAGCGACGGACGGGTAAAGGGTAAGAAATCCATGTTCAAGTTCTAGCCAGCAAAAATACGCCGAAAATAATCACGCCGATGCCGGCCATGCGCTCCAGCGTGAGCGCCTCGCCGAACAGCCACCAGGCCGCCAGCGCGTTGACCACATAGCCGATGGACAGCATCGGGTAGGCCAGGCTGACTTCGACGCGGGACAGCGCCATGATCCACACCACCACGCTGATCACATAGCAGGTGAGGCCGCCCAGGATATGCGGTTCGGTGGCGAGCTTGATCCCTATCGGCAGCAGGTTGCCGGCATTGAAGGCAAAGGTGCCGACGCTGTTGGTGCCGGCCTTGAGCAGCAACTGGGCGCAGGCGTTGAGCAGCACGCCCGACAGAATCAGCATCCAGCTGACCGCGCTCATGGCGTGGTCACCACGGCGCGGCGCGTGTCGCGGGCAATCAGCCGCATCGGCAGCTTTTCCTGCACGAGCTGGTCATAAGTTGACGGCGACATCACCGCCAGCGCGTAAGGCTGTTGCAGCCAGATTTTTTTCCATGCGTCCACGGTCGGTATCCATTTTTGCGGTTCCTGTTGCAGCCCGAATGCCATTTCATCGGTGTGCGCCACCAGCGTCAGCGTGCGATCGATGTACGGCGGCAGCGTTTGCTCGTACATCCCCACGCTGTAAAACGGCACACCCGGCCTCAGGTAAGGCTTGATTTGCTGGGCGATATTGTAGGCCGAACTGGCGGGTGAGAGTGCGTTATAACCCATGAACGTCAATTGCCCGGTCAGCAGGCCGGCCAGCGCCAGCGAAATGACCGCCGCGCGTACCTGGTCGCGATGCGAGAACCATAACGCCAGCAGCGTGCCAGCCAGCCAGCTGGCCGCCGCGGCCTGGATCCAGGGGACGAAATTGGCATACAGCGCGGCCGGCACCTCGGCGCTGCCCGCGCGTACCGCCAGCGGCGCGAACGCCAGGGCAGCCACGGCAATCGGCAGCATGATGACGAGCTGCCAGAACAGCGTCTTGCCGGGTATGCGGCTGAGCCGGTCGCCCATCAGCAGCGCCAGCGCCGGGAAGATCGGCAGGATGTACGGAACCAGCTTGGAATCGGACTTGGAGAAGAACAGGAAGATGAACACCACCCAGATCAGCAGCATGCGGCGCGGCGCAAACTGGCCGCGCGCGGGCGCCTCGCTGCGCCAGGCGCGCCAGACGCTGTCGAACATGGGCAGCAGCCAGGGCAGGATGCCCAGCATCACCACCGGAATAAAGGTGTACCAGGGATGCACCCGGCCGTGAATCGTGGTCAGAAAGCGCATGAAATGCTCGTGCACGAAAAAGAACCACGGGAACTCCGGGTTGTCGATGGACACGGTGATGAACCAGGGCGCCGCGACGGCCAGGAAAATCAGTAGGCCCACGCCCAGATGCAAGCGCTTCCACAACGCCCAGTCGCGCTGGATCAGGGTATATAGCACCAGCACTGCGCCAGGCAATGCTATGCCGATCAGTCCTTTGCTGAGCATGGACAGGCCCATGCCAGCCCAGCACACGTACATCCAGTTGCGATTTTCCCGCGCGCTTGCTCCATCGCGTTGTGAGAGAAGCATGGCGGCCAGCGTCAGTCCCATGAAGAAACTGACGCCCATGTCGAGGATGTTGATATGCCCCAGCATCACATAGAGAAAACTGCTGCCCAGCACCAGGGCGGCCATCAGCCCCGCCTCGCGTCCGAACAGTCGCATGCCGGTGTAATACACCAGCAGGATGCCGAGGAAACCGGTCAGCGCCGACCACAAGCGCGCGGTCCAGTTATGCTCACCGAACAGTTCGAAAGCGGTGGCCGTTGCCCAGTATTGCAGCGCCGGTTTTTCGAAATACTTGATGGCGTTCAGGCGCGGCGTGTTCCAGTCGCCGGTGGCTACCATTTCACGCGGAATCTCGGCGTAGCGGCCCTCATCGGGTCGAATCAGCGCGTTGTAATCGAGGGGGGCGAACCAGGTGAACGCCGCAACAATCAGCAGCAGCCAGAGCCAGACGCGCGACAAAGGGGGATGAGCAGTGTTCAAGTAGGGCTTAATTGTGTGTTTTGGGAGCGGAACGGATTATATCAAACCAGACTTACACGCGTCTGAAGCGTTTATTCCGCTGTATTCTCGCAATGCTGTATTGGCTTGCATGTACAGCTGAATCACACCAGTCCGCGTGCCGACAGCTCGTCCTTCAGATAAGCATAATAAATCGGTGCCGCCACCAGACCGGCCAGCCCGAATGCCGCTTCCATCAATAACATGGCTGCCAGCAGTTCCCAGGCGCGCGCGCGGATCTGGCTGCCGACAATGCGCGCATTGAGGAAATATTCCAGCTTGTGGATGAGGATCAGGAAGACCAGGGAGCCAATGGCCACGGCCAGCGACTGACTCAGGCTCACCACCACGATGATGGTATTGGAAATCAGATTGCCGATTACCGGCAGCAGCCCGGCGATGAAGGTGACCGCAATCATGGTTTTGGTCAGCGGCAGGTGGATGCCTGCCAGTGGCAGGATCAGCACCAGATAGATCGCCGTAAACGTTGCGTTAATCGCGGCAATGCGCACCTGGGCGAACACGATGCGGCGGAACGCCAGCCCGAGCCGGCTGATGCGCTGTGTTAGTGCGCGCGCCAACGGTTTGTAATCCTCTACGGCCACCACTTCGCGCAGCGCCACCAGGCCGCCGATAATCATCCCTATCAGGATATGCGCGGCCAGCCGCCCGGCCTCTTTCCCCGCCAGTTGCAATTCGGCGGCATGGGTACGCAGCCACTCCGCAGCGGTTTGCTTGAATGCCTCGGCATCCGCCGGCAGCCGCTCAATCACCCAGGCGGGCATGAGTTTGCGCGAATCTTCAATGATCTGCGCCATTTTGGCAAACAGCATGGGCAGGCTGCCGGAATCGGAACGGAAAAAGGCGATAAGTCCCACGCACGCCAGCGTCAACAGGGTGATCACGGCAAAAGACAGCAACGCCACCGCAATGATCTTGGCACGCTGGCCGGGCAGGCGGTGCGCAATCCACGGCGAGATCAGGTGTACCAACTCGAATACCAGCAACCCGGCAAGCAGCGCAGGCAGCAAGTGGGACACCAATACCAGCAGCAGTATGACCGCCGTCGCCAGCCAGGCGGTTATTTCACAAGCAGAGGGACGCGAGGTCAGGGCATCATCCATGGCAAGCCAGTATGTCTAATTATCATGCGTACAGTTTAACCGGTTTGCCTGGGTTAAATCTTAAGGAAAATTGACAGGCGTCCCAACGCTGGCTAGATTGAAAAGGCCATTATTCAATGGCACTGAATTTTTTATCACAACAGGAGTTTTTCATGGCAGTTCTCGTCGGCAAAGCCGCACCCGATTTCACCGCAACCGCCGTATTGGGTGACAACGAAATCAAGGAAATCACTTTTCCCGAATTCACCAAAGGCAAATACGTCGTGCTGTTTTTCTACCCGCTCGACTTCACCTTCGTGTGCCCGTCGGAGCTGATCGCCTTCGATAACCGCCTGGAAGAATTCAACCAGCGCGGCGTGCAGGTCATCGGCGCGTCGATCGACTCCGAATACACCCACCTGGCGTGGAAAAACACCCCGGTCAACAAGGGCGGCATCGGCCAGGTGCAATATCCGCTGCTGGCCGACATCAAACACGACATTTGCCGCGCCTACGATGTGGAGCTGAACGGCGGCGTGGCGCTACGCGGATCGTTCCTGATCGACCGCGCCGGCATCGTGCGCCACCAGGTGGTGAACGACCTGCCGCTGGGGCGCGACGTTGACGAAATGCTGCGCATGATCGACGCGTTGCAATTCACCGAAGAACACGGCGAAGTGTGTCCGGCAGGCTGGCAAAAGGGCAAGGCCGGCATGGGCGCGTCGCCCGAAGGTGTAGCCAAGTATCTGGCCGAGCACGCCGAAAAGCTGTAATTCCGGCATCAATAGCCGAACGGCCATCCCGCGCTTAAATCCGGAGCTCCAGTCGTCGCAGCGGCAACCGGATTCGGCTAGGCCGCTTGCGGCAAATGACCCGCCACCAGAAACGTGTCGATTGGAAATTCATGGGGGGCGCGGCTGTGAGCTGCATGAAAGCGGACGCGCTCTCCGGTCAGTTCGCATAGCCAGGCCTCCTGGAACAGCGGGTCATTCCCGCTCAACGCCAGCGGCGTGAACAGCGCGACATTAATGCCGCTCTCCGGGTCACGCGCAGAAATGAACTCGAATGCCTCGATCCCGGCCGCGCGCATGCCGGCACCGAGCGTCTGGCTTGCGCCATAGTCCGACGGGCTGCACAGCACATCCCGATGCGCCACAAACGGTGGCGCCTGGAGTTGCAGCCCCCTGTCCGTCCGGTATCCCGCGCCAAACAAGGTATGTTGGGTATCGAGCTTGCCCGCAGGCGGGGTGATCATCCCGTACCAGAACAGAAATCGGTAATAGGCGGCCTCTGCCAGCACCGTGCTGGTTTTCAAGGAACCGTAAAACAGACTGGGCGCGCTGCGCGTGCCGAAGCGCGAGCCATGCTTCAGCGGCGGATACCGAAACGGCGTCGCCAGCAGGTAGTGAAGCGCCTCGGTTCCCGAACGCCGACGCGGTTTGGTCGCCTCCAGCAAGTCTTCCAGCACCGCCTGGCGGTCGAGCGAACCGACCAGTTGATTGGTCGCCACCTGCTCCTGGCTTTCCACCAAACGCAGCAGCACGCCCGAAAGCCTGTGCGGTTTGGCGTCCGCCAGACACGCATCCCAGTCAATCACTTACAGCTTGCCCCGCATGGCATCCAGATATTCCAGCACGGCGGTCAGACCTTGCACGCTTTTGACCTGCTCGGCCGGAATGCCCCCGGTATGCAGGTTTTCGGTCTGCATCCAGTGCCGCATCTGCTGCGGATTGCCGCCGACCAGTACATACAGCGCGCGGTAACAGCGGATGAACAGCAGTGCCAGCTCACCCGCCTTGCTGCCCGGGTCGATGCCGCCCCGGCTGATGGCAGTGCGGTTCTTGCCAATGACCTCGCCCAGGTCAGCCTGACTCATTCCCAAATGCTTGCCGGCATTGGCCAAGGCTTCGGACAGTACACTGGATTGATCGATGTTGGGTGCGAGTGCCAGGTTCATGGGTGCTCCTGATTCAGTGCAAGAATTATTGTTAATTTAGCACATATTATTGACTAAATGTTTAATTTGCACATAGAAGCGGATTTAACTAGTTCAAATGATAAAGAACATCAAAGCGGGTGTTAGCGTGTTTTTCCCGACACAGACAATAGGTGGGATGTATTCCCCTCTGCGCAGCCCCTGGCGTCAGGCCAAAAACCGATCAGGCGGGGCGGCTGTTTGAGCCGCAGGCGAGTTCCCGTCCCGACCGGTTTTTGGCCTGATGCCAGGGGGAAGCCGAAGGCCTGCAAGGTGGGGCGTGTTTTCTTTGGTTCTTTCTTTGCCCGAGCAAAGAAAGAACTTGCTGCCGGGCAACCCCGGCTTGGCCGTCAGAATTTTAGGCCAGACGAAAATGAGCGACAGCCATATTGGTAACAAAATTAAAAGGATAGTACCGAATAATTGATTTAGACGGCATGGGGGTCTAAAGTCAGTGCCGTCTGTAATACGTTAGGCCTTTTACTCGGAGTTCACATGGCATTCCCTCATAATGACAAACTCGCAGTCCTCATCGATGCTGACAACGCGCAGGCGTCAATCGTTGGCGAGTTACTCGCGGAGATTTCGCGCTATGGCACAGCGAGCGTGAAACGTGCCTATGGTGACTGGACTACAACGAACCTAAAGGGCTGGAAGGATGTGCTGCACAAGATGGCAATTCAGCCCATGCAGCAGTTCAGCTATACAACGGGCAAAAACTCGACAGATTCGTCGCTGATCATTGACGCAATGGACTTGCTCCATGCAAGTAGTCTCAATGGTTTCTGCCTTATTTCATCAGACAGCGACTTCACCCGCCTTGCAACACGCATTCGAGAGGCGGGCTTGGTCGTTTACGGGTTCGGAGAAAAAAAGACTCCTCAACCGTTCGTAGCAGCCTGCGACAAGTTTATTTACACCGAAATTCTGAGGCCTCAACAACTCGCTGCTGTCCCAGATGACGAGGCACCAGAACCAGTGGAACCGTTAATTCGGATCGCCATAGCTGCGACTGCGAAAGAAAACGGCTGGGCACCTCTTTCGGCAGTTGGCTCCATGATTGTAAAAAACAGCCCGTCGTTTGATCCTCGAAACTACGGCTGTCAAAAGTTGGGAGAGCTTGTGCGCAAACAGGCTTACCTTGAAGTTAAGGAAGTATCGGTTGGTGATGGTTCAGCCAATGTCCATCTCTATGTGCGCCTCAAGGCCTAATCCATCATATACGGTTGACGCGCTAAAGCGTGACCAGGCCAAGTCCCGAACGATGCCACCTACCCCTGCTTCCCCCACGAATCCTTCAGTGTCACCGTACGGTTAAACACCGGCTTGCCCGGCTGGCTATCCACGCGGTCGGCGACGAAATAACCGTGGCGCTCGAACTGGAAGCTGTCCTCGGCCTGCGCGTCCCTGAGTGACGGTTCCAGGCAGGCGCTGATCACTGCTTTGGAATCCGGATTGAGGTCGAGCTTGTAGTCGCGCTCGCCCGCGCCGGGGTGGGGCACGCTGAACAGACGGTCGTACAGGCGCACTTCGGCCTGGTAGGCGTGGGCGACGGAAACCCAGTGGATATTGCCCTTGACCTTGACGCTGTCGGAACCGGGCGTGCCGGATTTGGTGTCCGGCAGATAGGTGCAGTGCACTGCAGTGATGTTACCGTCGGCGTCTTTGTCGCAACCAGTACACTCGACCACGTAGCCGTAGCGCAGGCGCACCTTATTGCCTGGGAACAGCCGGAAATAGCCTTTGGATGGCGTTTCCATGAAATCCTCGCGTTCGATCCACAATTCGCGCGACAACGGCACGGCGCGTTTGCCGCGTTCGGGTTTGAGCGGATGGTTGGGCGCAAAGCAGTCTTCACTCTGCGCTTCCGGGTAGTTGTCGATCACCAGCCTGAGCGGATTCAGCACCGCGATGCGGCGTTCGGCGGCGAGGTTCAGATCCTCGCGCATGCAGTCTTCCAGCACGCTCATGTCGATCCATGAATCCGCCTTGGACACGCCGATGCGGTCGGTGAACAGGCGGAAACCCGCTGCGCTGAAGCCGCGCCGGCGCGCGCCCACCAGCGTCGGCATGCGCGGGTCGTCCCAGCCGTCGGTGTGGCCCTCGCCCACCAGGTCGATGAGCTTGCGCTTGGACAACACCACGTAGGTGAGGTTGAGGCGGGAGAACTCGATCTGCTGCGGATGCCAGCCGATCAGTGGCTGCAACTGGTCGAGCACCCAGTCGTAGAGCGGGCGGTGGTCCTCGAATTCCAGCGTGCAGACTGAGTGGGTGATGTGTTCGAGTGCGTCGGATACGCAATGGGTGTAGTCGTACAGCGGATAGATGCACCATTCGTTGCCGGTGCGGTGATGCTCGGCATGGCGGATGCGGTAGATGACCGGGTCGCGCAGGTTGAAATTGGGCGAGGCCATGTCGATTTTGGCGCGCAGCACATGCGCGCCGTCGGCGAATTCTCCGGCTTTCATGCGCCGGAACAGGTCGAGGTTTTCCGCCACGCCACGGTCGCGGTAGGGGCTGTTCTCGCCCGGCTCGATGTGGCTGCCGCGCAGGGCGCGCATTTCCTCGGCGCTCAGGCTGTCCACATAGGCGCGGCCCTGCTCGATCAGGTATTCGGCGAAGGCGTAGAGCCTGGCGAAATAATCCGAGGCGAAATATTGATGCTCGCCCCAGTCGAAACCCAGCCAGTGCACTGCGTCGAGGATGGCATCCACATACTCCTGTTCCTCTTTTTCCGGGTTGGTGTCGTCGAAGCGCAGATGGCACACGCCGTTGAAATCGCGTGCCAGACCGAAATTCAGACAGATGGATTTGGCGTGGCCATAATGCAGATAGCCGTTCGGCTCCGGCGGAAAACGCGTGGCGACGCGGCCGCCCCATTTGTTGCTGGCGATATCGTCGGCAATAATGTTGCGGATGAAATTGGACGCGGGGATTTTTTCGGCAGGTTCGGACATGTTCGAAGAGTCAGGGCTTTAGTCCTTGCAATTTTACCTGCTAAATCATGGGAGGATAACAATGAAACGACGCGATTTTCTGAAGGGCGCAGGCGGGATCGGTCTGGCAAGCGGCGCGGCGCTCGCTGCGCAACCGGCGCAGGCGGCAGATTCACCGATCATCAAATGGCGCATGGCTTCCAGTTTCCCCAAGAGCCTGGATACCATTTACGGCGCAGCGGAGGTGCTGTCCAGGCGCGTATCCGCACTCACCAACGGCAAATTCGAGATCCGCGTATTCGCCGGCGGCGAGCTGGTGCCCGGCCTGCAGGTGCTGGACGCGGTGCAGAACGGAACGGTGGAATGCGGGCATTCGGCGAGCTACTACTATGTAGGCAAAAACATGGCCTTCGCTTTCGACTGCGCCTTGCCGTTTGGCCTCACCGCGCGCCAGCAAAACGCCTGGATGTATTCCGGCGGCGGGCTGCAATTAATGCGCGAATTCTTCAAAGGCTACAATATCATCCAGTTTCCCGGCGGCAATACCGGCACCCAGATGGGCGGCTGGTTCCGCCACGAGATCAAGTCGCTGGCCGACCTCAAGGGACTGAAAATGCGTATTCCCGGGCTCGGCGGCAAGATCATGGCCCGGCTCGGTGCGGTGCCGCAAACGCTGGCCGGCGCCGACATCTACCCGGCGCTGGAACGCGGTGCGCTCGACGCTGCCGAATGGGTGGGGCCTTACGACGACGAAAAACTCGGCTTCTACAAAATCGCCAGGAACTACTACTATCCGGGCTGGTGGGAGGGCGGCCCGCAGCTGTCGTTCATGGTCAACCTGCAAAAATGGAATGCGCTGCCCGAGCAATACCGGCAGGCGTTCGAAGTCGCTGCGGTGGAAGCCAACATGGCCATGCTAGCGCGCTACGATACCGTCAACGCTCCCGCCCTGATGCGCCTGGTGCAGAACGGCGTCAGGCTGCACGCTTTCCCCAAGGATGTCATGCTCGCCGCGCGCGCTGCGGCGTTTGCACTCTACGCCGATGAATCCGCCAGGAACCCGGCGTTCAGGACCATCTACAGCGAATGGAAAAAATTCCGCGACAGCGAAATCCAGTGGTTCAAGGTGGCTGAAGCGCCGTATGAGAATTTTCTCTATTACATGAAGTAAGGTAAGTACACTGCTGCCGACCCAAGGGCTTTGAAGGCAAAAGGCAAAATTTAAGTCCCCTATCATCAGGAGATCATCGTGCGCACATTTTTCATTACCTTGCTCGCTGCGCTATTGTTTATTCCCGCCTTGGCAACTGCTGCAAATCCCGACGCACCGTGGGGTCACGCACATGTGGTGGAACAGACTTATGCCAAACAGAAAGTGGTATACGACGTGGCGGTGGATTCCGAGGCGGCGGTACGTTCCGTCATCAGCCGCGCGGTGCTGCTCGCCAACCTCAACGGCAACGATCCGTTCGACAGCAAAGTGGTGATCGTGCTGCACGGCAATGAAATCCCATTCTTCGCCATCAAAAACTACGCCAGGTATCGCGAGCTGATGCAGCGTGCGCAAAGTGCCGCGCAAAGCGGGGTCATCGAATTCCGCATGTGCCGCATCGCTGCTAAAGGGCATGGGTTTGAACCCGCCGACATCCACGGTTTCGTTACCATGGTACCGATGGCGGATGCCGAGATCGTGCGCTTGCAGCAGGCCGGTTATGCTTACATGCGTTGAATCGACAGGACATTACCGGTGCTTGCGCCCGTCGTGCCGTATTCATTGCATCCGCTTCAGTCGAAACAACCCATTGAGCCCGCTATCGCTGGTGAAATAAAGTGCGCCGTCCGGTCCGATCGCTACCCCCACCGGGCGCGCCCAGCGTTGGCCGTCAGGCAGTTGAAATCCGCTGATCAAGTCATCCACGCGCTGCGCCCGCTGATTCTGGAAGCGCACCGCCACAATCTTTGGCGGACGGCGGGTAGCCGGATCTCCTGTTCCCCACCCGTGTGGCTGGGTGCCCCATGAACCATGCAAGGCGACGATGGCGTCCAGCGTCAGCCGCGCGTCCATTGCGCCTTCGGGCACAAAGGCGACGCCCATCGGCGCGCTGCGCGCCGGAAAGGTCGCTGCCGGTGGCACCACGGTGTTGACCGGCCGAGGCGGAGGACGCGCAATGCACTCATCGCGCCGGATCTGCCTGCCGTCGAACTGAAACCACGGCATGCCGTGGAACGACCCTGCTGTGAGCCGGCTGAAATATTCAGGAGGTTGATCGTAGCCCAGATGATCGGGGCCGTTGTTGCTGGCATAGAGCACGCCGGTGTGCGGCTGCCAGTCGAATCCTACAGGGTTGCGCAAACCCGAGGCGAAAGTCTCCCAGTGCGCCTTGTCGCCATTTTCGCGCAATACCAGTACCCCGCCGCGCCGGTCCTCGAACGCATAACCTGCACCCATATATTGGTCGCTGCAGTTGTCCTGTATCCCCAGGCTGACGTATACCCGCCCATCCGGACCTACCCCGAGCGTGCGGCTGTTATGCCCGCCGCCGCCGGGTAATGCGGCGAACAGATTTACCGAAGCCGCCGGAATTTTTGTCTGCCCGGACCGATAGGGAGCCCGATAGACGCCATTGGTCTGCGCAATGAGTATTTCGCCAGGACGAAATGCCACGCTGTGCGGATAGTCGTCCAGTTGCACCAGTACTTCCGCCCGGGTATAGGGAGGGGCCAACCGATACACCTTGCCGGATTTCGATCCCGCAAACAGATCGCCATTGGCGGCGAAAGTGAGCATGCGCGGGGCGTCCAGATGGCTGAGCAATTCCAGCCGATAGCCTTTGGGCACGCGTACTTCCCTGCGTGCGCCGTCCATTGTCAGCGTCTGCACCTCATAGCCCAGCTCTTGCGTGCCCGCATGGGCTGACGTCAGCACAAGGCACAACAGAAATGACACGCCCATTTTTCTCAGCATTTGATCCGTCCAACAGGGTTGCTTGTTCCAAATACTAGTACACGAATCTGCAAAATTTCCAGGTTGGAAAATGAAAAATCAATGCGCGCGCAACGGACCTAATTTTTTTGCCAGTGCAGCCGCCGATAGCTCACCCAGGTGGGTATCGATCAGCCGTCCGCTAGCGTCATAGAACAGTGTGATGGGTAGCGCCATCGAGCCGGCCACAGTACCCAGCCGGGTGTCTCGATCAAGCATGACATTAGCCAGATCAAGCTGACCGGCGGACAGATAACGCTGCACGGTTGTCGCGTTTTCGCCCTGATTGGCAAAGACAAAGCTCACCCCGGTTTCGTGTTGTTGTGCGGCGGCGAGCATCGGCATTTCGTGCCGGCACGGCGGGCACCAGCTTGCCCAAAGATTGACGACCATGGGTTTGCCGTCGGCCAGCGCAGCAAGGTTTGTCGATTCGCCTGACAGCATCGTCGCCTGCATTTCAGACAGCGCCGGGTTATCCATCAAGCGCAGACCGCCCAGCATCCCCTGCCATGCCAGCACCAATAACACCAACGTCAGAATGGTCCGTTTACGTGCCGACAAACCCCGCCAGACTCGGCGGATCGCGCCCGGTATTGCCGCAATAGACGCCAGGGGATTTTTGATCATCGTGTCTCAATCTTTGCCCGAAGCACTGGCGGACGTGCGCAACGGGTCCAATTTGCTCGCCAGCGAAGCAGCGGACAGCTCACCCAGGTGGTTATCGACCAGCCGCCCATTGGCGTCATAGAACAGGGTGGTTGGCAACGCGCCCGAGCCGACTTCGCGACCGAGCGCCGCGCCCGGATCGAGCAGCACATTGGCGAGATTGAGTTGATCTGCGCTGAGGTAGCGCTGCGCCGTCGCCCCATCCTCGCCCTGATTGACGAACACGAAACGCACCCCGGTTTCGCGTTGTTGCGCAGCGGCGAGCACAGGCATTTCGCGCCGGCATGGCGGGCACCAGCTCGCCCACAGATTGACGACCATGGGTTTGCCGTCGGCCAGCGCAGCAAGGCTGGTCGGCGCACCGGCAAGCGTCGTCAAAGCCAGCTTGGGCAGCGCCGGCCGTTCAGTCGTGCGGAGTGCACCGAACAGCGCACCCCACACCAGCGCGCCTGCCGTCAGCCCCAGCAGCAGCGGTTTGCGCAGTGCCGGCTGACGCCAGCCGCGCCAGACCGCCACCAGCAGCGCCGCCGCCACTCCGGCCCAGGGCGTGAAACCGCCGTCGCGGATATCGAGCATCGACCAGGGGCTGCTGCGATACGCGTCGAACCAGAGGGCGACAAAGGCGATGCGCGCCACGATCGCCCCGGCGATCAGCATGTCGCTCAGGGAGTTGACGATCCCTGTTTGCTGGCGCCGCCCAACCAGGTGGCCTACGCCAGCCGCCACCAGCCCGGCTGCCAGCAACAGCAGTACATTGCCCGATAATGCGAACGGACCTACATTCATGGATAGCATGTTCAGTTTTTCCTTGCCTGTGCCAGACGGACGAAGAATTCGTCTGCTGACCCTGTGTACGTACCGGTGGTTTTTCCAGGCTTATCCACAAGAAAACATTTCGCCTGAAAACCCGCCAACGCTGTGGCATCCATGCGCTCTGTGGCAGCGGTTTTTTCGAAGTTGTACGCCAAGCTGGCGCCTATACGGTACGTGAATAGCGCGGTGCGGCACCCTCGGTCTGGTGCAGGTAAGCGTCGAACGCCATGGCGATATTGCGCAGAAAAATCCGCCCGGCTTCGGTAACGCGTACCTTTTCCGGGGTGATCTCCACCAGCCCGTCGGCGGACAGCGCCTGCAGCTCCGTCAGGCTTTGCGCAAAATAGGTGTCGAAATCCAGCCCCCATGCGTGTGAGAACGCAGCCTTGTCCAGTTCCAGGTCGCACATGATGCGGGTGATGGCATCGCGGCGGATTTTGTCGTCGTGGCTGATGCGCAGTCCGCGCTCGATGGGCAGGCCGCCGTGCGCCACACTGGCGTGATAATCCGCCAGGCGCTTGAAATTCTGCGCGTAAACCTCGTCGGTCTGGCTGATGGCCGAAGCGCCGAAGGCCAGGATGTCGCAGTCGCGGTGCGTGGTGTAGCCCTGAAAGTTGCGCCATAGCGTCTTCTGCTGCTGGGCGCGCACCAGCTCATCGTCGTGCCTGGCGAAATGGTCCATGCCGATATACACATAACCCGCCTCGGACAGACGGCGCTGGATCAGTTCCTGCAGACTGAGGCGCGTGGCGAAGTCGGGCAGATCCGGCTCCTGAATGAGCTTCTGGTGCTTCTTCAGCCAGGGCACATGCGCATAACCGAATACCGCCAGCCGGTCGGGGGACAGGGCGAGGATTTCATCCAGCGTGGCGTTGAAGCTGGCC
>DATKUZ010000008.1:0-37513 GCA_035530335.1 Sulfuriferula sp.
TCCAAATCTACAACCATGAACGACCCCATCTGGCGCTAAAATACAAAACGCCTGATGCAGTGCACCAGGCGTCTTTAACTACTTACCTAAGCAGCCTGTGAAAACGACGTCTTACTGTCAACCTAGGTTAGGACGGGACACAAATAACTACACGTTACATCGCCAGCCACAGCTCGTTCAATCGCCGCACGAAAGCCGCCGGGTCTTCCAGCTGGCCTCCTTCGGCCAGCAGTGCCTGGTCGAACAGGATGGCGCTCCAGTCGCTGAATTTGTCGCTGTCGGTCTGGTCCTTGAGCCGCTGCACCAGGGCGTGCTTGGGGTTGATTTCCAGGATCGGCTTGGTACCCGGCACGTTTTGGCCCGCGGCCTTGAGCAGGCGTTCCAGATTGGCGCCCATGTCGTGCTCGCCCGCCACCAGGCAGGCCGGGGAGGTCGTCAGGCGGTGCGTGATGCGCACTTCCTTGACCTGCTCGGCCAACGCCTCCCTGATCTTGTCGGTGAGGCCCTTGAAGGCGTCGGCTTGCTGCGCCTGTTCCTTCTTCTCTTCCTCGTCTGCCAGCTTGCCCAGATCAAGGTCGCCCTTGGCCACGGATTGCAGTTTCTTGCCGTCGAACTCGGTCAGGTGGGAAATCATCCACTCGTCCACGCGATCGGCGAGCAGCAGCACTTCCACGCCCTTGGCGCGGAAGATTTCCAGGTGCGGGCTGTTTTTGGCTGCGGCGAAGCTGTCGGCGGTGACGAAGTAAATCTTGTCCTGGCCTTCCTTCATGCGGCCGATGTAGTCGGCCAGCGCGACGCTTTGTTCCTCGCTGTCGCTGTGCGTGGAGGAGAAGCGGATCAATTTGGCGATGCGCTCCTTGTTGGCGAAATCCTCGCCCACGCCTTCCTTGATGACGCGGCCGAATTCCTTCCAGAAAGCGGCGTATTTTTCCGGCTGGTTTTGCGCCAGGTCTTCCAGCATGCCGAGTACCTTCTTCACCGAGCCGCCGCGTATGGCTTCGATGTCCTTGCTTTCCTGAAGGATTTCGCGCGATACGTTGAGCGGCAGGTCGTTGGAGTCGATCACGCCGCGCACGAAGCGCAGGTAGTTGGGCATCAGCTGCTTGGCGTCATCCATGATGAACACGCGCCGCACATAGAGCTTGATGCCGTGGCGCTGCTCGCGGTCCCACAGATCGAACGGGGCGTGCGCGGGGATATACAGCAACTGGGTATATTCCTGCTTGCCTTCCACCTTCGCGTGGATATAGGCCAGCGGCGCTTCATAATCGTGGGCCACATGCTTGTAGAATTCCTCGTACTGCTCCGGCGTGATTTCGTTTTTGGGGCGGGCCCACAGCGCGGAAGCCTGATTGACGGCTTCGTCCTCGTCCCTGACCACGGTTTCATTCTTCTCCGCGTCCCACTCTTCCTTCTTCATCACGATGGGCAGGGTGATGTGGTCGGAGTATTTGCGGATGATGGATTGCAGTTTATGGCTGGACAGCAGTTCGTCTTCGCCCTCGCGCAGGTGCAGGATCACATCGGTGCCACGGCCGGATTTTTCCACGGTTTCCAGCGTGTAGTCGCCTTCGCCCGCCGACTCCCACTGCACCGCATGTTCGGCGCCCAGCCCGGCCCGGCGCGTGATCAGGGTGACCTTGTCGGCGACGAGGAAGGCGGAATAGAAGCCCACTCCGAACTGGCCGATCAGGTGCGTGTCTTTGGCCTGGTCGCCGGACAAAGCTTCGAAAAACTGGCGCGTGCCGGACTTGGCGATGGTGCCGATATGCTCGATCACTTCCTGGCGGTTCATGCCGATGCCGTTGTCGGAAATGGTAATGGTCCGGGCATCCTTGTCGAAAGCGATACGGATCCTGAGTTCGGTGTCGTTTTCCCACAGCGCGTCGTCCGATAGCGCTTCGAAGCGCAGCTTGTCGGCCGCGTCGGAAGCATTGGAAATCAGTTCGCGCAGAAAAATTTCCTTGTTGCTGTACAAGGAGTGGATCATCAGATTCAGCAACTGTTTGACTTCAGCCTGGAAGCCCAGGGTTTCCTTGTGTGCTTCTACGGTCATGGTGTGGATTCTCCGGTTAGTAGGGACAAAAAACTGTTGATTAAATTGGGGCGGGTGGATGTTTTTCAAGAGGAAGGGTCGGAACGGGCGGGTTTGCACGAGCATCCGGCAGGCAATTATCCATCTACTGATTTATGCTTACGCGCATTCTTGTTAGTCTATAGCGCATTCTTGAATAGAACATATACGACAACGCACCCATGGCAAAACAGAATTACGACGAATCCTCTATCCGCGTGCTGCGCAAGCTGGAACCGATCCAGCTGCGGCCCGGCATGTATACACGCACCAATGATCCGACGCACATCGTCGTGGAAGCCATCGACAACGCGGTGGATGAGGCGATGGCGGGCTACGCGAAAAATATCGAAGTCAGCCTGCATCGCGACGCCTCGGTGTCGGTCAGGGACGACGGGCGCGGCATCCCGACCGGCATCCATCCTGAAGAAAAGGTGCCGACGGTGCAGGTGGTGTTTACCGTCATCCATTCCGGCGGGAAGTTTGCCAAAGGCGATGCAGACAGCAGCTACAAGTTCACCGGCGGCCTGCATGGCGTGGGGGTGTCGGTCACCAACGCGCTGTCCTCGCGGCTGGAAGTCGAGGTCAAACGCGGAGGCAAGCTGCACCGCATGACTTTTGCCGAAGGCGAGGTGATCGAACCCCTGTCCATCACCGGTAATTGTGCGGCGAAAGATACCGGCACCGCGATACGCGTATGGCCGAACCCCAAGTATTTCGATTCGCCCGGTGTTTCCCGCAGCGAGCTGGAACACCTGCTGCGCGCCAAGGCCATGCTGCTGCCCGGCGTGCGGGTCACGCTCAACATCGAAACCGCGTCCGGCACGGACGTCAAGGAATGGCATTTCGAACACGGCATGGCGCAGTACCTCGACCAGATGATTGCCGAGGATGAGCCCATCGCGCCGGCGTTTTGCGGCGAGCGCTATCTGACCGGCAACGAATCCTTTTCCAGCGGCGAAGGGGTGCAATGGGCGCTGGCGTGGGTGACGGGATCGGGCGGCGGGGAATCCTACGTCAACCTCATCCCGACCCTGGGCGGCGGCACGCATGAGGCCGGCTTGCGCGACACCGTGTTCAACAGCGTGCGCATTTTTGCCGAACAGCACGGGCTGATGCAGCGCAACGTGAAGCTCGCCGCCGATGACGTGTGGGCCAGGCTGCGCTTTGTGCTGGCGGTGCGCATGGTCGACCCGAGTTTTGCCGGGCAGACCAAGGAGAAACTGTCCTCGCGCGAGGCGGTCAAGCTGATCGGCGCGGCCATCAAGGACACCTTCGATCTGTGGCTCAACGAGCATGTGGCCGAGGCCACGCGCATTGCCGAACAGGCGATCAAGCTGGCGGTGGCGCGCACCAAGTCGTCGAAGGCGGTGGAGCGGCGCAAGAGTTCGGGCGTGGCGGTGTTGCCGGGAAAACTGAGCGACGCCGAATCCTCCGACAACCGCATCACCGAACTGTTTCTGGTGGAGGGCGATTCCGCCGGGGGGTCGGCCAAGGCCGGCCGCGACAAGGAGATTCAGGCGGTGCTGCCATTGCGCGGCAAGGGCATGAACAGCTGGGAGGTGGAGCGCTCGCAGATACTCGCCAATCAGGAAATCCACAACATCGCCGTCTCGCTGGCCATCGACCCGCATAGCCTGGACAGCACGCTGGACATGAACGAGCTGCGCTACGGAAAAGTGATCATCCTGGCCGACGCCGATGACGACGGCGAGCACATCAAGGCGCTGTTGCTGACGCTGTTTTTCCGTCACTTCCCGCAGCTGATCACGCATGGTCATATCTACATTGCGCAGCCGCCGCTGTTCCGCGTGGATGTGCCGGCGCAAGGCAAGGGCAAGCCGCCGCGCAAGCTGTATGCGCTGGACGAAACGGAGCTGACGGTACTTGAAGCGCGCCTGCGTCAGGAAGGCGTCAAGGAAGGCGCATGGCAGGTATCGCGCTTCAAGGGCCTGGGCGAGATGGACGCGATCCAGCTGTGGGAAACCACGCTGTGCCCGGACACGCGCAGACTGGTACTGGTCGAGGTGGGGGACGACCTGGACGGCACCGTGAGCATGTTCGACAACTTGATGGGCAAGGCCAACGCCGCGTATCGCAAGGAACAAATCTCCGTGCACGGTAATGAAGTCGAGGCGGATATCTAGAAACGCAACTCGACAGTGTCACGAGCGCCCACCAATCGGGCTGGAAATCAGGAACAGACATGAATGAAATAAAAGATTTATTTTCCGCCACCACTGACTTGCCGTCTGCCTCCACTGGCGGCGGTAACGGGGATCAGCCCCCGCCAGCACCTCCGGCACCGCCGGAAAACGGTGATGAACGTTTTCTGCTCGGTGAATATACCCATCAGGTTTATCTGCGCTATGCCATCAGCGTCGTGAAGGGGCGCGCTTTGCCGTCGGTGTCGGACGGCGAAAAACCGGTGCAGCGCCGGATTCTGTTTGCCATGCATCAGCTGGGTCTGGCGCCCGGTGCCAAGCCGGTGAAATCGGCGCGCGTGGTCGGCGATGTGATCGGCAAATATCATCCGCATGGCGATTCCGCATCGTATGAAGCCATGGTGCGCATGGCGCAGGATTTCGTGCTGCGCTACCCGCTGGTCGACGGGCAGGGCAATTTCGGCTCGCGCGATGGCGACTCCGCAGCCGCCATGCGTTATACCGAGGTGCGGCTGACCAAATATGCCGAGCTGTTGCTGTCCGAGGTCAGCGCAGGCACGGTGGATTTCCGCCCCAATTACGACGGCTCCGAGCAGGAGCCGGTGGACTTGCCGGCGCGCTTGCCGTTCCTGCTGCTCAATGGCGCTTCCGGCATCGCGGTGGGGATGGCGACCGAGTGCGTGCCGCACAACATGCGTGAAGTAGGCGCGGCGGCGGTGGCTTTGCTGCGCGACCCGACCCTCGACGTGGATGGCGTGCTGACGCATATCCAGGGGCCGGATTTCCCGGGCGGCGGCCACATCATTTCCAGCCCGAAGGACATCCGCGACGCCTATGTCAGCGGGCGCGGCAGTCTGCGTGTGCGCGCGCGCTGGACCATCGAGCAGCAGGCGCGTGGCCAGTGGCGCATGGTGATTCATGAGCTGCCGCATGGCGTGTCGGTGAAAAAGGTGCTGGAGGAAATCGGGGAATACACCGACCCGCAAGTGAAGGCAGGCAAGAAAGACCTGATGCCGGAGCAGAAGGCGATGAAACAATTGTTCCTCGATGCGCTGGAAACGGTGCGCGATGAATCCGGCAAGGACGCCAGCGTGCGCATCGTGCTGGAGCCGCGCTCCTCGCGCATGCCGCTGGAACAGTTCATCGCGCTGCTGCTGACCCATACCAGCCTGGAGACGACGGTATCCGTCAACATGGTGGCGATTGGTCTGGATGGCAGGCCGAGCCAGAAAAATATCCTCGATCTGTTGTCCGAATGGATCGCGTTTCGCTACACCACCGTCACGCGCAGGAGCGAGACCCGCCTGGCCCAGGTGCAAAAGCGTCTGCACATCCTCGAAGGACGGATGGCGGTGCTGCTCAACATCGATGAAGTGATTCGCGTGATCCGCGAGTCGGATGAACCGAAAAGCGATTTGATGGCGCATTTCAAACTCAGCGAAATCCAGGCCGAGGACATTCTGGAAATCCGCTTGCGGCAACTGGCGCGCCTGGAGGCCATCCGCATCGAGAAGGAGATCGGCGAACTGCGGACGGAAGAAGACGGACTGAACAAGGTGCTGGGCAGCCGCAAGGCGATGCGCGACCTGATCGTGGCCGAGATCAAGGCCGACGTGAAGAAATTCGGCGATGCGCGGCGCACGCTGATCGAGGCGGCGGAGCGGATTACCGCCAGGGCCGCTGCTGTTCCCGACGAAGCCTGCACTGTGATCCTGTCGAAGAACGGCTGGATCAGACAGCGCAGCGGCCATGATGCCGACGCAGCCACGCTGACCTTCAAGGACGGCGACGACCTGCTTGCGCTCAACAAGACGCGCACCGTGCATCCGGTGGTGCTGATAGACAGCGGCGGGCGCGCTTACACCGTGGCCTCGTCGGATATTCCGGGCGGCCGCAGCGATGGCGTGCCGGTGGCTTCCCTGCTGGGTCTGCCGGCCAGGGCGAAGATCGTCGCCATGTGCGCGGCAGCGCCGGATACCCAATATCTGTTCAGTACCTCGGCCGGTTACGGCTTCATCGCCGTACTCAAGGATCTGGTGTCGCGGCAACGCGCCGGCAAGGCATTCATGAACATCGGCGAGACGGATGTCCTGTTGCCGCCGGTCGAAGTCGGCGACAGCGCGCTCATCGCGGCTCTGGGCAGCAACGGCAAGCTGCTTGCCTTCCCGGTCAGCGAAATGAAAGTGCTGGCGGGCGGTAAAGGCGTGATCGTGCTGGGCGTGGGGGAAGGGGAGGTCATGCTGTCTGCCACCACAGTGCGGGAAGGCGGCACGTTGAAAATCCTCGGCCAGGGCAGGGGCGGCAAGCGCTCTGAGCTGGCGCTGGGCTGGAACGCATTGCAGGATTACGTACTCCACCGCGCCCGCAAGGGGGTGCTGGTCCCGGTGAAATTCAAAGTGGAATCGGTGGCTGCTGAATGAGTGTGCGTGCCCCCGTGTTCATGCATCCGCAGCGGTCTATCCAGTACGCGTGTCTGGTCCCGGTAAACAAGTAACAAATTACTTGAAAGCCGGCGGAAGCTTGCTATGTTTAAAAGCGTATAGGGATATTACCGAGACAAAAAAGAACGCATGAAAAATAACGGGAGCAAAGCCCTGTGCCTGGATGCCGAATGGGTCGGGCATCCCAAATGCAAAACCTGCGCCGTGCGCAGCTCCGTTCTATTTGCCGATCTGCCGGATGAAGCGCTGGATCATCTGTTGCAGCCGGTGGATAACTTCCATTTTCACCCCCGTGCCCACTTGTATAACCAGGATGACGTCGGGGGTCATCTGTTCACCATCCGCAGTGGCCTGGTCAAGCTGGAGCAATCGATGCCCAATGGCGCATTGCGCGTTGTGCGTCTGTTGCATGCCGGGGATGTGGCCGGACTGGAAGCGCTGCTGGGCAACAATTACCACCATACAGCGGTGGCGCTGGGCGAGGTGGACGCCTGCCGCATCGCTACTCAGGTCATTCAGGATCTGGATGTGCATAGCCCCCAACTGCATGCGCAACTCATGCTGCGCTGGCAAACAAGCCTGGACGAGGCGGACAATTTTATTGTGCAGTTGTCGACGGGCAGTGCCACCGCGCGCCTGGCGCGCCTGCTGCTCAAGCTCTCGATGGTTGCGAACGAGCCCTTTATCGCCCCCAGTCGGGAAGATATTGGCGCCATGCTTGGCGTGTCCACCGAAACTGCCAGTCGCCTGATGGCCGAGTTCAAGCGCCAGGGCTGGGTGCGTGAAGCCAATGGCCAGTTCGTCAGTTGCGAGTGTGGACGGCTCGCGCAACTGGCAACGGATATGGATTGATAATTATTAATGACGGGCTGCGGCTGGGCTCGTAGGATGCGCGGCCTGCTCTGAAATTTGGCTTTATTTTGACCAGAATTAAAAAGATAAACGACTATTCCGAGAATGGAATAAGCTTAATAAAACAGGGGTCCTCCCGTTTCGCGCAGATAATAAAGATTATTGCCTGACGGGTAGGCAATGTTGCAAAACATTGTATGGAACATGTTGACGATTGATAATTAATAATTGTCAACGAGGGTAAAAAAACAATATTTGTTGGCATTAAAAAATTAATAATCCAAGTTGCTGGCTTGAAAAAAAACTTAAGGGAGTGTTTCGTGACGTTTTCCAGAAAAAAAATAGCGGTGCTGATCAGTCTGGCGTTTTGTGCACCTGAAACAGTGTTGGCGGATCAACCTGTTGTTGCCCCGCTTCAGACGCAGGGGCAAGGTCAGTCACAGAGCCCGGGCATCCTGATTCGTCAGGAGGCCAACCCGACTGCGCCGGTTTCTCCCCTTTCTCCTGCTGATCTGCTGCGCCCGGAAGCGCTGTCTGGGCCCAAACCTCAAGCCGGGGGCTTGCGTGTGGGGTCATTCCTGTTCTATCCGGATATTTCAGTGACCGAGTTGTACGATGACAATATCTATTCGGACCGTACCAGGGAGACTTCCGACTGGGTCACGATTTTCTCCCCAACCCTGTCAGTCCGGTCAGACTGGGCGCGGCATAGCCTGAACTTCTGGGCAGGTGCGGACATGGATCGATACCAGTCTCACACCACTGAAAACGTGACAGATCGTTGGTTCGAGGCACAGGGTCGCTATGATATTTCAAAGAAAACCAATGTATATGGCGGGGCAGGGATCAGCCGCAATCATGAAGATCGCTACAATATCGACCCGGCGCGAGCTGGCGGACTGGAGCCGACCCGGTTCTGGGAAACCAAGGGACATGTAGGCGTTTTCCACCAGTTTGACAAGGCATCGATCCGGGTAGGCACAACCTATGAGCACCTGGATTACAGCAATGTGCCTGCCTCCGGGGGCGGTATATTGGTGATGGATGACCGCGATCGCAAGCTCTACTCCGTCGGCGGGCGTTTCGGATACAAGCTCACCCCCAAGTACACCGCATTTGCCCAGCTGGCCACAGACACCCGGCGCTATGACCTGGCCGGGGTGGGCCGGGATTCCGATGGCTACCGCCTGGCGGCAGGTCTGAGCGCGGATTTTGGCGGCAAAAATACCGCTGAAGTGTTCATTGGCCACATGCAGCAGAATTACGATAATGCGGCCCTGACGGATGTCAGCAAACCCTATTTTGGCGCCGATGCCAAGTTTGCGGTGGGCCCTACGACTTATGTGACCGCGTTTGTGGACAGGTCGCTGGAAGAAACCACGATTGCCGGCGCCTCCAGCTACCTGGATACGACTGTTGGGGCCAGGGTTGATCATGATGTGAGCCAGAACCTGAGTTTCAATGGCCGCCTAGCGCTCACCAAAAGCCAATTTCAGGGAACAGGCCGGGTGGATGATTACCTGGATGCTGGGTTCGGCGCCAAATACTATGTGAGCAAGGATATCTATCTTGCTGCCGATTACCGGCTGTTGCTGCGTCAATCAAGCGAAGTCACGCCGGTTGTCAATGGCGTGCAGAATACTTTCGATTTTGCCAGGAACCAGATTTTCGTGAGTGCGGGCTATACCCCAGGCCGCGTGCCCCGTGCCATGCCTGCAACCAGCGCCAGGCTGTCAGACATTTTCCTGGCCACGGCTGATACCACCGGGTTGCAGATTCCTGTAGATGCGATCCCGGATTATTCTGGATTCTATCTGGGCGCTCAGGCGGGCTACGGTTCCCTGATGACGGAAGCCTTCAGCACCAGAAGCGGCGGTGGCGGCACGGATGAAATGGATATGGGTAAGCAGGGTGGGGTCACGGAGGGGCTGTTCGCCGGTTATGGCTGGATGTTGAACCGCTGGTATTACGGTCTGGAACTGGAAGCGGAGGACAGCAATGCCAGCTGGTATCACCAGAAAGTGAAGGGCGATGCCCGCACCATGTCACTGGAAAAAAATCGGGGTTATGGTGCGAGCCTGCGCGGCGGCTATGCCCTGGATGGGGGGCTGTTATATGGCCGCCTGGGTCTGGTTCGTACCAATTTCCATACCTATGAAACAGAAAACCAGTATGCGGCAACAGGCGCTTACAACCAGGATCAAACCCTGAATGGCACACGCTATGGCGTGGGTGTGGATATCCCGGCCTCCGAGCGCCTTTTTGTGCGCATGGATTACAGCTATACCCATTACGGCAACTATGATGCCAGCTATCAGACCAGTGCTGGCGGTGCCACTTCTACGGATAAATTCGATAATGCCGAGAGCCTGTTTCGAGTGGGTCTGGGCTGGCGCTTTGGCGGGCAGGTTAAACCCATACCGAAAGTGGATGCAGCCAGCGTGTCCGGCTTTTATGCCGGTGCGAAAGTGGGGCATGGCAGTCTGACCACCCGGCTTGATGCAATTCATAACGATGGTGGCGGTGCCGGCTGTAGCAATTGCGCCTTTACGGGCGACTTTGGCAAGCTCGGTGGGACCTGGGGTTTCTTTGCCGGGTATGGCTGGACCTTCAACCGCGTGTATCTCGGTCTGGACCTGGAAGCAGAATCCAGCAATACCCAATGGTTCAATAACCGTGATAGCAGCGGTGGGGGGCGTGACGTCTCCGTGCAGAAGAAGGGAAGCTATGGCGCCGGCGTCCGCCTGGGCTATGTGCTGAACAATGGCTCCCTGTTGTATGCCCGTGCCGGACAGGTGCGCACCCGTTTCAATACCCTGTATGTCAAGGGGAACAATGCGGCTGCCTGGGTGGATCGGGATGATGTCCTGAAGGGTAATCGGCTGAGCATCGGTGCTGAAGTGCCGGCATACCGCAACCTGTTTGTGAAAATGGAATATGCCGTAACGAATTATGGCGACTATGGTTTCACCACAACTCAGGCTAATGCGGACACTCCCAATTTCAAGAACAGGGACAATCTGTTCAGCCTGGGTTTGGGGCTGCGTTTCTAAGCGTTCGAGGCATTTTTAAAGGAATCAGAAATAAATGTTGCTGATTGATGTTTGTCAATGACGGCTTTCCAGATTGTTACTAATATGAAATTGTAAATTTTTGTAAATTTATAGAATGGTTGCTGTATGGTGAAAGCCTCCACTTGTTGCCATTTTCATGATGTTCATCAGGAGATTTAAATGACTAAAAATACGCATTCGCTCAAGCGCATCATTGTCCTTGGTGGTTTTGTTACGTTCGGCATGATTATGGCACCCCTTTCCAGCCAGCATTTTGCGGCGAATGGGTTCAGTGTGATTTCATCTGCTCATGCTGCTGAAGGCGATGGCGGCAAGAAATCCGGTGCAGACAAAGGCAAGCGCGGTTCTTCTGCTGGAACGACTCATGGCAGCGGCAAGGGCCAGAAAGATGTCATGATGAAAGGCCAGGGCGGCCCCAGCGCCGACAGCGACTCCGACCGTCCAATCTGGGCGGGCGTCAAGGGTGGTAAGTCAGGCGGAGGCGGCAAGCCAAGCGGCGCAGGCAGCAAGAAAGGCGATCTCTATGGCGATCTGTATGTCGTTCTGCGTGACGCAAACGGCGTGCCGTTGCTTGATGCGAGCGGTAATGTCCAGGTGCTGGCCTATGTGACAGATGCGCTGGGTAATCTGGTTCCGTTGCTGGATAATGGCACTCAGGTTCTGATTCCCCGCGATGCCGAAGGCAATTTGCTGACTACCGTGACCATTGGTACGACCACTTACAATGTGGTCCCGAGTTCAGTGGAATTCAGCCGTCTGAGCGTGGGCCGCGCGCCTACCAAGGTACTGAGTCACTCCCTGACTGAAGCCACCTCGTCCATCCTGAGTGGTACCAGCATCACGCTGGATGCCGCCGGGCGCATTATGGTAGATGGCTCGACCATAGATTCCCCGCTGGAAAATCTGGCGCTGTATGTTGCCATCATGACCAACACGCTGCCTGCCGACGTGAAAGCCAAGCTGCCAGCCAACCTGAAAGCGGAGAGCCTGCTCGCGGCTGCAGCAGATAAAACCAGCACGATCTCAGTGGACACGTTAGTGTATCTGAACTCTGTTCTGGGGATAAATACCGTAGTCAACGGTGTGACGACCAAGTACTATGATTTCTCCAGCGTCAACTATGATCGTGCAGCAACCTGGGACGGAAAAACCGCGGTAGTGCTGGTTCTGCAACCAGATGGCGTAACTTACAAAGCGGAAACCGTGAATCTGTATGACGCCGTGTTCGGCGGCACTGACTGGGTTGATACCACCCCAACCGGCGGGGCTGATGACTTTGCCGTAGCCACTGACGATGCGTTGCGCGTGATTCAGTTCATTCACGATAACGAAGTACGTTAATCGTTTCACTAAAGGGCGCCCTCAACGAGTGCGCCCTTTTTTTGTCCAGTAAACATGGCAGGAGAAGAACGATGCAAAAATCCTTCAAAAAACTGATTGCGGCAGCCAGTGTATCCGCGCTTTCTCTGGTGGTGGCACCGCTTGCCGGCCACTATGCCGGGCTTGACCTGGTTACCTCCGCCCAAGCTGAACACGGCGGCGAATCAGGTCACGCAGAAGGCGGATCAAAGAAAGGCGGCAAGAAGTATATGGGTGGCAAGAGCAAGGAAGGTCATGAAAGCGGTGACAGTGGCCACAAGGGTTCTTCATCCCATGGTGGCGGCAGCAAGACGCTGGAAACCACCGTGCTGCAGCCGGATTCAGGTGGTCATACCACAGGCGGTGACGCCGGCCACAAAGGCGGCCAGGCCGGAATGGGTGGTCCAAAATTCATGGGTGGCGGCAAAGGCGGTGAAGATCACGAAAAGGAAGAAGGCGAAAAATAATGCCGTCTCCGGAATCCGGAGAACAGTTTCCTGCAAGAATGGTTTTTTCTGTAACGTGATGAACATTTCATGACATGCCCCCCCTTTTTTATTGCCGCCAATGCGTTTGCCGGAATTTGCGTAATGAGTAAGTTTGCCCGACATTTGTTACTTACATGATTCCCGTTTGCTTACTATACTTTTTAAACTGGTCGTGCAGTTAATGCGACTGTTGCGCCAGAGATACCATCCACGACGGAGGAGTTGGCAATGAAAAAATATTTGTCGGTAGTAACGGTATTGTTCAGCGGCATGTTGTTGAGCAGCGGGCTGGTGCTGACTGCCGGGCAGGCTCAGGCGCAGGATCAGACGCGTACCCAGGATCGGCTGCAAACCCGGGACCAGGATCAGGTGTATGGCAGTCAGTTGATGACCCGCCAGGAGCGCGCAGCGTATAGTAACCAAATGCGTAATGCCAAAACCGAGCAAGAGCGCGAGCGGATCCGCAATGAGCACCACCAGCGCATGCAGGAGCGCGCTAAACAGCGTGGGGTAACCTTGCCGGACTATCCTCCTGCGCGTGGAGGTGGCATGGGACCTGGGGGGGGTATCGGGCCCGGAGGTGGCATGGGACCTGGTGGCGGCGGAATGGGCGGGGGAATGGGTGGCGGGCCGGGTGGGCGATGAGCTTGCTTGTCTTGGGCTGACAACCCCGGTGCAGGTAACTCGCTACACCCAAAAAAGGCACCCCGAGGTGCCTTTTTTTGTTGGGAAAATAGTTTCCGACAGCGGCAAATTGGGACATTCAAGTCCAAAAGGAACGAACCATGATCCGTATCCAGCATTTGGCTGCCATTCTGCTCGCGCTGCAGATCAACTGGTGCTGTGGCCCCGCCGCCGCACAGGAGAACGCGCAGCTGGAAGCGCAGACGCCGCCGCGCATCAGCTTCGTGCAAGGCCAGGCGTCATTCTGGCGCCCCGGGGCTGAAAATTGGGTGCCGGCCCGGCTGAACATGCCCCTGGCGCCGGGCGACCAGCTCTACACCGGGGACAACGCGAACATCGAACTCCAGACCGGTCCGCGCGACTTCATTCGCGCCGCCGAAAGGACCGCTTTCGGCATCGACAATCAGGAGCCCGATTTCCTGCAGGTCAGGGTGACCGCAGGCCAGGTGTCCCTGGACCTGCGTACCCTGTCTGCCGGCAATAGCGTCGAACTGGATACGCCCAACGCCGCATTTACCATTGAGCGGGCCGGTTACTACCGGGTCGAGGTCGAGGGGGATGCCACGCATTTCATCTCGCGCCGGGGCGGCCGGGCGACGGTGATCGCGCCCGGAGGCGCGGTCCTGAGTATTGCGTCCAGCGAGGAAATTGTCGTGCGCGGGACGACCAGCCCCATGATCGAAACGTATGTGGCGCCCGAGCTGGATGACTGGGATCGCTGGAACTACGCCCGCACCGACGATGCCATCGAGGCGGTCAGCGCCCGCTATGTTCCTCCCGGCGTCTACGGCGCGGATGCCCTCGATTACTACGGTTCCTGGCGGGTGGTGCCCAGTTACGGTTCGGTATGGGTGCCAGACGGCGTTGGCCCCGGCTGGGTGCCTTACAGCACCGGCTCGTGGGTCTGGGATCCCTATTATGGCTGGACCTGGGTGGATGACGAGCCATGGGGATGGGCGCCGTTCCATTATGGGCGGTGGGTGTTTATCGGCGGCTTCTGGGCGTGGGCGCCGGGGCCGGTGGGGGTGGTCCCGGTGTATGCACCGGCCCTGGTTTCCTTCTTTTACATCGGGCAAAACGTGGCGTTGCGCATCGGCATCGGTTCACCATCCGTGTGCTGGGTGGCCCTCGGCTGGGGCGAGCCGGTGATCCCCTGGTGGGGTCGCCGCGGTTTCATCGGCAGACCCTGGTGGGGTGGATGGGGCGGACCGCGCATCGTCAACAATACGGTGGTCAGCCGCACGACCATCGTCAACGTGAACAACATCACGTTTCACAATACTGGGATTCCCAACGCGGTCGTGGCCATGCACGCCGACCAGTTCGGGCGGGGCCCGGTACGGGCGGGCCGGATCGAGAAAGCGCTGCCGCTGCGCGAATTGCGCGCTACCCATGAATTCGCGCCGGTTCGCGGCGAACTTCCGGTGAAGCCCGCGCCTCGCAGTCTGGTCGTCGATGTCGGTACCGCAGCCCGGCCGCCGCAGTCGGCATTTTCCAGACCTGTCGTCGCTACCCGGCCATCGCGCGAGCCGAGCCTGCCGTGGAGTCGCAATCGCGCCGAAGAAAGGCGGATGGGAGGCGTCATCCCGGCCACGATCGTAGCGCCTCCCAGGCAGCCCGCGGTACCGGCACGGCCGCCGTTTGGAACCGAGAAGGGTCCCGTGCGCGCCCGTCCGCAGCTTCCTCCCCGGCTGGAGGAAATGAGAACCCCCAGGCCGCAGCCCGCGGCGCCTCAGGAGCGCAGTCTGCCGGCCGGGGGAATTGAGCGGGCTCCGGCTATCTCTCGGCCGGCGGGTGCGCGGCCCGAGACGGTTGCGCCGCGCCCGCAGCAGGAATTGCGTGTGCCCGCTCGACGCGAGACGCCATCTGCGCCGACCCGTCCCGAGGTCGCCGTCCCGCGTGCCATACCGCAACAGGGAACGCGCAACGTGACGCCAGCGCTGCCTCAGGAACGTCGCATGGCGCCGGCGATCGAGCGCGCGCCAAGCCCGGCAGCCGTGCCTGCCCCGGTCGTGCCGCGTCCCGAGCCGGTGGTCCCGCGGCCAACGCCGGGGCCGGAGTTGCGTGGGGGCGGCCAGCGCGAGGTTGCACCGCGAACAGAGGCGCAGCCGAAGAAAGATCAGCGCCAGCAGGAAACGCCCGCGTTACCGGGGCAGCCTGCCAACCGCCTGTTCCCGGGGCAGCGCAGGGGAGACGGCGGAGCGGCTCCCTGACAGTTCAGGCACACACTCAAGCGGAGCATTTCCGATGGATGCATCAGCAGTACCGGGCAATGCCGGCGCCGTCTCCGCGAGGCCGGCAGTTGTGGAAACCTTGTCGCTTACCCGGAATTTTGACCGTCTCACCGCTGTGGACCAACTGAGCTTCAGCGTGGAAAGCGGTGCAATATTCGGTCTGCTTGGCACGAACGGCGCGGGGAAAAGCACGACCATCAAGATGCTGACGACGCTCCTGCCGCCCACCGCCGGGACGGCGCGCGTCGCGGGATTCGATATCGTCAGGGAACCCGAAGCGGTGAGGCGGCATATCGGCTATGTCGCACAGATGCTGTCGGCCGACGGTGAGCTGACCGGATATGAAAACCTGCTCATTTCGGCCAAGCTTTATGGCATTCCCCGTGCCCAGCGGAAAGCGCGAATCGCCGGCGCCCTGGAATTCATGGAGCTTGCCAGCCAGGCGGATCGACTGGTCAACCAGTATTCCGGAGGAATGATACGGCGTCTGGAGATTGCGCAGGCAATGCTGCACCGTCCCGCCATTCTGTTTCTGGACGAGCCCACCGTAGGACTGGATCCGGCGGCCAAACATGCGGTCTGGCAGCGCATCCGTATTCTCCGCAAGGAATTCGGAACCACGATCCTGATGACGACGCACGACATGGATGAAGCCGACCAGCTCTGCGATACCGTCGCCTTCATGCACGCCGGAAAGCTTGTGGTAAGCGGGGCACCGCACGAGCTCAAACAGCGTCTGGGACCCGATGCCAATCTGGATGACGTGTTCATCCACTATACGGGCGCTTCGGTTGCCGGCGAGAGAGGAGACTATGAGGATGTCCGCAGAACGCGCCGCACCGCCCAGCGGTTGGAGTAGGCTTTCAGTCGTCAGCGATTTCATCCGGCATACCCTGGTGGTGGCCGAAGCGGATGTGCGCAAGCTGCGCCACGACCCGGCGGAGCTGGTGACGCGAATGATCCAGCCCGCCCTGTGGCTGCTTATTTTCGGACAGGTACTGGCGCGGACGCGCGCCGTTCCGACCGGCTCGATGAGCTATCTCGACTTCATTTCCCCCGGCATTCTGGCGCAGAGCGTGCTGTTCATTTCCATTTTTTATGGAATATCGCTCATTTGGGAGCGGGACTTGGGGATAGTGCACAAGTTTCTTGTCAGTCCGGCCTCGCGCCTGTCCCTGGTGCTCGGGCGCGCCTTGTCATCGGGCGTCCGTGCGTCTTCCCAGGCTGTGGCGATCTATGTGCTGGCGTTCCTGCTGGGGGTGCGTTTGCGGCTGGATGCGGTAGCGATTGCCGGTGTATTCGGAAATATCATGCTGGGCTCCGCGATTTTTTCCACGTTTTCGCTGATCGTGGCATGCGTCGTCAAGACGCGGGAGCGCTTCATGGGGATCGGGCAGGTGCTGACCATGCCGCTGTTTTTCGCAAGCAACGCCATCTATCCTCTGAGCCTCATGCCGCCCTGGCTGCAAGCCGTTTCGTCGGCCAATCCGTTGAGCTACCAGGTCGATGCGCTGAGAACTTTCATGATCCAGGGAGGGCAGAGCGTGTTTGGCCTGGGTACCGATTTTGCCGTCCAGGCATTTGCTCTTGTCGCGGTGCTTGCAGTCGCCACGCGAATCTATCCGACGATCGTCCGTTGAACGCCGTGTAATGGCGTGGACAGGAGGTACAGGAGCGAACCGGAATCAGGCACCGTTCCAATAGCGTACGCGGCCTATATCCACATGAACAAAATCGGATTTGGGATAGTAGCCGACGCCGCCGCCCTGCATCGCCATGGCAACCTTATGCAGTTCGCTCAGGTCATGCCCGGGAATCCGGATGTCGGCGGCCATGGCGTCCATATGCAGGCTGTGCTTCGCCACTCCGGAACTGCGGGCATGAAGCTGCGCGTTGGTGGCAGGCGATCGGTAACCCGAAATGAGCTGGATGGGCTTGGAAGTGCCCAGGCGCTCGGTAATGTCGTGCAGCAGGTTGAGCAGGCCCAGATGGATCGGTTTGATTTCGTTATTGCGAAAATCGCGCAACAGATGGTTGATGTCGGTCAGGGATTCGGGAATGTATTCACCCTGCACCCAGTACGCCGTCTTCAGGTTTTCCCCGGTGTGCAGGTTGTAGATGGACAATGTGCGTTCGGGTGTGATGATTGCGGATTGCGCGGAGGCAGAGCGGGAGGTCATGCCTGCTGCAGCAGTTACCAGTGCTCCGGCGCCGAATGCCAGGAAACGGCGGCGGCTGTCGGAATGGGTGCAGCTTAGCGAGTTTTTCAGGCGTTTTATCAAAACGGCTCCCTCCTTACGATGGTGTCGCGGTTTGTCGAGCGATTTGCTTCAGGCAGCTTGTTCAGCATTTGTAACGCATTTACGTCCGTGTTGTAAACAACTTGATCAAATCAGGATAAATGCGTCCATCGCTACAGAAAAACAGCGCCTTGCGGGCGCTGCAGGATGTTGCGGTACTACGAATTGGTGGAGGCGGGGGGATCGAACCCCCGTCCGCAAGCACTCTACAGACAGATCTACATACTTAGTCCGGTAATTTGGATTTAACCTGCTTCACGCCCACCGAACAGGCTGGGAGCCGGCGAGTTGCCTTGGTTTTAACCTTGTCCAAAGCGACCCTGAACAAGGCGATCATACTGAAATTACCCTACTGCCGGTTGCCTGGCCCAACTCGTATGCTAGCTGGTGTAGGGTCTAGCGCAATTAAGCGGCTAGAGCGTAAGTTTCGTCGTTTGCAGTTAAACGATTTCGGATTGTATTTACGAGGTAGTCCGTCCTCGGTATGCCCTGTTCTGCTTTGCAACCCACGTCGAAGCCAGGTCGCCCCCGGATGCTGCTGTTACATAGAGGCAGTCGGATCATGAAAAGTTCCAACCCGCAGCGCATTTAACGGAGACCGGCTCAGAAGTATCCGGATGACGCATACCGGATGCCATCAATTGCCGCCAGTAATTGGCCGAATACTTCCTATACTGAAAAGCGGTTTTCCCTGTTGCGCTGGCGCCTGCTGAAAGGGTATCCCATGAGCGTGTCACCTCTGCCCGATGGCGTTGAGATCAAGGGTGCTGTATCGCCTGAATACGCAGCCATTCTCAGTGTCGAGGCTGTTTCGTTCCTGGCCGCGCTGTCCCGTGAATTCGAGCCCAAGCGTCAGCGCCTGCTGGCCCTGCGTGGCCTGCGTCAGGTGGCGTTCGATCAGGGTATCCAGCCCGATTTCCTGGAAGAAACCGCTTCCATTCGTGCCGCCAACTGGGTCATTGACCCGGTGCCTGAAGAACTGCAGGATCGCCGGGTAGAAATTACCGGCCCGGTGGAACGTAAGATGATCATCAACGCCCTCAATTCGGGCGCCGATGTGTTTATGGCGGATTTCGAGGATTCCCTCTCGCCGGTCTGGAATAACCTGATCCAGGGGCAGATCAACCTGCGCGATGCCGTACAACGAACCATTACGCTGGATACGCCCGAGGGAAAACACTATGCATTGAACCAGCAGGTGGCGGTGCTGTTCGTCAGGCCGCGCGGCTGGCATATGCCGGAGCGGCACCTGCTGGTGGACGGGCAAGCCATTTCGGCCAGCCTGTTTGATTTTGGCCTGTTTTTCTTCCATAACGCCCGCACCCAGCTTGCCTATGGAACAGGCCCGTATTTTTACCTGCCCAAGATGGAAAGCCATCTCGAAGCACGGCTCTGGAACAGCGTGTTCAATGCCGCCGAGGATCAGCTGGACATTCCCCGCGGCAGTATCAAGGCCACGGTGCTGATCGAGACCATTCCCGCTGCGTTTGAGATGGACGAAATTCTGCACGAATTGAAATCGCATTCGGCCGGGCTGAATTGCGGGCGCTGGGATTACATTTTCAGCTGCATCAAGAAATTGCATCAGCATCCCTCATTCATGCTTGCCGAGCGCGGGGCGCTGACCATGACGACCCCCTTCATGCGCGCCTATTCCCAGTTGCTGATCAAAACCTGCCATCGCCGCAATGCCCATGCAATCGGCGGCATGGCGGCACAGATTCCGGTCAGGAACGATCCCGAAGGCAATGCCGCCGCCCTGGCCAAGGTCGGCGTTGACAAGAACCGCGAAGCTGCGGATGGCCATGACGGCACATGGGTGGCGCACCCTGCGCTGGTACAGGTGGCGCGCGATGCCTTTGATATAGAGAAGCTCGGGCCGAACCAGATACAGCGCAAGCGTGAAGACGTGCATGTCACCCGCGAAGACCTGCTGGATTTCCAGCCCCAGGCGCCCATTACCGAGCATGGCTTGCGCAATAATATTCAGGTCAGCATCGAATACATGGGCGCCTGGCTGGCCGGGCAGGGGGCCGTACCCATTCACCATCTGATGGAAGATGCGGCAACCGCGGAGATATCGCGCTCCCAGGTATGGCACTGGATTCGCAGCCCGCTGGGGGTGCTGGACGACGGCAGGAAAGTCACGCTGGAGCTGGTGCTGAGCATGATTCCCGAGGAATTGCAGCACATCCGCAACGAACTGGGGGAGGCCGCATTTCTTGCCGGAAAATACCCGCTGGCTGCAGAGGTGGTTCAATCCCTGGTGGTGAACGACACGTTTGCGGATTTCATGACGTTGGCGGCTTACGAATATCTGGATTGAGCCGGCCAGCATTGAATTTCCGGCTTTCCTGGCATAACGCGGCAATTGACTATAATTTGTTTTTTTGCTGGCATCGGGCAGGATGGCGGCCTATTCCATCACTTGCCTTACCTACTTTTAAGCGGAGGCGATTTTCCATGATTGCACTCACCATCAATGGCAAACAGCACACTATCGACGTTGCCCCCGACACACCCTTGCTGTGGGTGTTGCGCGACACCATCGGCCTGACCGGCACCAAGTACGGCTGCGGCATCGCGCTATGCGGCGCCTGTACGGTACATCTCAACGGCGCACCGGTACGCTCCTGCATGACGCCGGTATCGGCGGCGGCAGGCCAGAAGGTCACCACCATCGAAGGCCTCGACTCCAGGGTCGGCCATGCCGTACAGGCAGCGTGGGATAAGCTGGAAGTGGTTCAATGCGGCTACTGCCAGTCGGGCCAGATCATGTCCGCAGTGGCACTGCTCAGCGGCAACCACAAACCCAGCGACAGCGACATCGACAGCGCGATGGCTGGCAACCTGTGCCGTTGCGCGACTTACCAACGCATCCGCGCGGCCATCAAGGAAGCGGCGAAGCAGTTAGGTTAAGGAGCCGGGACATATGGACGCCTCCAGAAATTCACTTTTGCGGGATGAAGCGCAAGGAGCCGCGCAGTGAGCGACGAGGCATATCGGATTGATAGACGAGGAGCGAACGAGCACGTGACGCCGCGATTCGCCCGCAAAATGAATTTATAGAGGTGACCATGAGTGAAATCAGGATCGTCAATGAAAGCCGCCGGCACTTTCTGCAAGCAGGTATCGGCCTCACCCTCGCCATCTATTTGCCGTTGGGACGCGCCGCATCGCCCGCAGCCAAGCCTGGCAAAGCGGGCAGCGCAGCAGCAATATCGGAGACATTCGAACCCAATGCCTTCGTACGCATCGGCGAGGACAATCTGGTGACGGTGATCGTCAAGCATCTGGAAATGGGGCAGGGCACTTACACCGGACTGCCTACCCTGGTGGCCGAAGAGCTTGACGCCGACTGGTCGCAGATCAAGGTGGAAGGCGCCCCGGCCGACGCCAAACTCTACAACAATCTGTTCTGGGGGCCGACGCAAGGCACCGGCGGCAGTACCGCCATCGCCAATTCCTTCGAACAGATGCGCAAGGCCGGCGCGTCTGCGCGCGCCATGCTGGTTGCCGCCGCTGCTGCCGAGTGGCAGGTACCGGCCGACAGCATCCAGGTGAAAAAAGGCGTCGTCAGCCACGCAGCATCCAACCGCAAGGCCAGCTTCGGCGAGCTCGCAGTCAAGGCAGCCACGCAGGAAGTGCCCGCGCAAGTAAAACTCAAGAACCCGAAAGACTTCGTGTACATCGGCAAAAATGTCGCGCGCAAAGACAGCAAGGCCAAGATCAACGGCACTGCGCAGTTCACCCAGGATGTGCGCCTGCCCGGCATGCTCACCGCCGTAGTCGCGCACGCGCCGCGCTTCGGCGCCAGGCTCAAATCGTTTGACGGCACGCGTGCAAAATCCGTGAAGGGCGTGGTGGACGTGGTTGCCATCCCCACCGGCGTAGCCGTGCTGGCCAAGGATTTCTGGTCCGCCAAAAAAGGCCGCGACCTGCTCACCGTAAAGTGGGACGAGTCGCAGGCATTCAAACTGGGCACCGATGAAATATTCTCCCGATACCGGATACTCGCCCACACCCCCGGCGCGGTAGCCCACCGGACCGGCGATGCGGAAAAAAGCATAGGCCGGGCCGCAAAGCATCTGGAAGCATCATTCGAATTCCCTTATCTCGCCCATGCCGCCATGGAGCCGCTGAACTGCGTGGTAAAACTCGACCGCGACAGTTGTAAAGTGTGGAACGGCGACCAGTCCCAGACCGCCGACCAGAATGCCATTGCCAAGGCGACCGGACTCAAGCCGGAACAGGTAAAAATCAACACGCTGTATGCCGGCGGCAGCTTCGGCCGCCGCGCCAATCCTGACTCCGATTATGTGCTGGAAGCCGTGCATATTGCCAAGGCCATCGGCGGCAAGGCACCGGTGAAAATGGTCTGGACGCGCGAAGACGACATGCGCGCCGGCTGGTACCGGCCTCTGTTCTACCATACCCTGCGCGCCGGGCTGGATGCGGACGGCAATCTCGTCGGCTGGCAGCATCGGCTGGTGGGCCAGTCCATCATCACCGGCACGCCTTTTGAAGGCGCCATGCTGAAGGATGGCGTCGACGCTACTTCAGTCGAAGGCGCGGCCAACCTTCCTTATGCCATTCCCAATATGCTGGTCGACCTGCATTCGCCCAGGCTGCCGGTTCCAGTCCAGTGGTGGCGTTCCGTCGGCTCCACCCATACGGCGTTTTCCACCGAGGTGTTCATCGACGAGGTGGCGCATGCTGCAGGCAAGGATCCTTATCAATTCCGGCGCGGCCTGCTGAAGGATCACCCGCACCATCGCGGCGTGCTCGAACTGGCAGCGCAAAAATCCGGCTGGGACAAAGCGCTGCCGCACCGTGATGGCGTCCGGCGCGGGCGGGGCATTGCATTGCACGAATCCTTCAATACTTACATTGCCGAAGTCGCCGAAGTCACGGTTCATCCGGACGGCAGCTTTAACGTAGACCGCGTGGTATGCGCCGTGGACTGCGGCATGGCGATCAACCCCAGCATCGTCCGCGCGCAAATGGAAGGCGGCATCGGTTTCGGCCTGACGGCGGCGCTTTACGGCGCGATCACCCTGAAGGAAGGCCGCGTCGAGCAATCCAATTTCAACGACTACCCGTTGCTGCGCATCCACGAAATGCCGCAGGTGGAAGTGCACATCGTCCACTCCGTCGCCAACCCGACTGGTGTGGGCGAACCCGGCGTACCGCCCATCGCCCCTGCCGTAGCCAATGCCCTGTTTGCCGCCACCGGCAAGCGCCTGCGCAAGCTACCGTTCGATACCAGCGAGCTGAAAATTGGATAGCGTCGACCTGCACGTATTGCGCGCCGCCATCGACTGGCTGGAACAGGGTCATCGCGTCGCACTCGCTACGGTAGTAAAGACCTGGGGCTCTGCGCCGCGCCCGCCCGGCTCCTGGCTGGCAATGCGTGCGGATGGACAACTGGCTGGATCGGTGTCCGGCGGCTGCGTGGAAGATGATTTACTCTCGCAGTTGCGCGACAACCGGCTGGCAACAGACACTCCCGGCCTCATCGCCTACGGCGTGAGGAAGGAGGAGGCCGCGCGCTTCGGCCTGCCCTGCGGCGGGCAATTGCAATTGCTGCTGGAACCCGGACCGGACATCCGCGTGCTGCGCGCAATGCTCGCTGCCATCGAACGGCGCGAGGTGTTCGCACGCCGCGTCGATTTGCAAACCGGCCATGCGACGCTGCTCCCCGCACAACGCAACGACACGCTGCAATTCGATGGAAAACAACTCGTCACCATCCACGGCCCAAGCCAGCGTCTGTTGGTCATCGGCGCCGGGCAGATCTCGCACTTTCTGGCACAGATGGCACAGGCCCTGAATTACGAAATCATCGTCTGCGACCCGCGCGAAGAGTATCGGCAAGGATGGCAGGTGCCCGGCGTGCAACTGCTGACCTGCATGCCGGATGACGCCGTCAAACAATTGCAAATGGATGCAAACAGCGCCGTCGTGGCGCTGACCCACGACCCCAAACTGGACGACATGGCGCTGCTCGAAGCACTCAAATCGCCTGCCATCTATGTCGGTGCGCTGGGCTCCCGTGCCAGCAATGCAAAGCGGCGCGAACGTCTGCGTCTGTTCGACCTGAGCGAAGCGGAAATCAGCCGCTTGCACGGCCCTGTCGGCCTGCCCATCGGCAGCCGCACCCCGCCGGAAATCGCCGTCGCTATCCTGGCGGAAATGACCGCCCTGCGCCACGGAATCACGCTCCAGGCCGCTCCATCCCGGCAGCCTGAAGCCCGCCTGCGGCAAGTTGCACTCAAGCTTGCATGATCGCCGGCATCCTTCTGGCGGCAGGTAGTTCCAGCCGCTTCGGCTCCAACAAGCTGCTGCATCTGCTGCCGGACGGCACGCCGATTGCCGTCGCCGCCGCACGCAAGCTCAAGGCAGCTACGTCCATGACGCTCGCCGTCGTGCACCCGGATAATCTTGCGCTCGTCGATATGTTCTCAGAGGAAGACCTTACAGTAGTGGCCTGCCGAAGCGCCACGCAAGGCATGGGCGCCAGCCTCGCCTGCGGCGTACGCGCCAGCAGCCACGCCCATGGCTGGATTGTCGCGCTTGCAGACATGCCATTTATCCAGCCTGCCACCCTGGTGGAAATCCACCGCCAGCTCGAACAGGGCGCCCCACTGGCAGCCCCGGTTTACCATGGTCAGCGCGGCCATCCCGTCGGCTTCGGATGTGAATTCTTTGAAGCGCTCGTCCATCTCAGCGGCGACCAGGGCGCGCGCGCAATTGTTTGCGCTCACGAGGCACGTGCCACACTGCTGGCATGCGAAGATCCCGGCATCCTGGCGGACATCGACACTACGGACGATATGGCACGTTATCGGAACCTGCTTGTAAGCCAGGAATAAGGTCTACGGTATCGGGGTCGGATTCGAATTGAATTTGTGTTGTCTTGCGGCATTCTGGGGACGACGCTTTTCTTGCCGGAAAATACCCGGTGGCTGCGGAGGTCGTTCAATCCCTGGTGGTGAATGACATGTTTGCGGATTTCATGGCGCTGGCGGCTTACGAATATCTGGATTGAGTCTGGCCCGGTGATTTGCCATTGCTGACTAATTAGGTATTCGATGAAATCTTTGTGCGCTTATGGAAATGCTTCGGCGCTACGTCCCGGCAACGCTGCTCCAGCTGATGCGCAATGCGTTTGATCATCTCCTCGCTGAGCGCGGTGTGAAACAATTTACCAAAGGTGCCCGATGCGTTCCGGCCATTGATAATTACAACATCGCTTCTCGCCTTCAACTCGACAAACCACCCCGGCAAGGCGAGTACTGGCTTGACCTCAACCTTGTCGCCCACCGCACTTGAAAGCCATTGCGCAAGCCACTTTGCCTGGCGAGACGCTTGATCCAGTGGTGCGGATTCTGACCAGCCGGGGAACTGCAATCGCTGTCCGTCGAAAACCACTTTGGCATCCTCAGCCCCACCATTTCGCTTAGGTTTCATCCTGCCTTTGGTCTCAACTGCGAACACCCCTTTGGGCCAGACGATCACATGGTCGATATTGAAGCCATCTGCAGGCACATCATGGAAAACGTAAGCGCCAAGGCGCATGAGTTGATTCAACTCCTGGGCGATAGCCACTTCACCCTCGTAACCGAGCCGAAATTTATTGATTCGTTTAAAGAGAGTGATGATTTTGAAACTGAAAAATATAATCGCGCCAAGACCAAACAACACATCAATACTGATGCGAAGAGTCGACTCCTTGGTGCCGCCAAGATAGGACTGCGAGATATGAAGCGCATAGACGAGCAACGGCATCATGGGAAGCATCACCGCATACATCAGCACGTCCAAGCGCATATCGTCCAATTCGGTGCGCAGCGACTCCCCAGGCCCACGCAATAGCATTTGATTCAGCGGAGAACGGCGCTTGGATTCCTGCCGTTTTCGCCAAAGATGAATTGCACCTATTGGCAGGAGCATTAGCGCCAAATAAGCGCCAATAAGGAAAAGGGATAGCCCGAGTGTGCTCATGGCTTCATATGCTCCCGCACGAATCCGCTGCAATTAATTGTTGGATGGACGATTCCAAGATTCCCTTTCCTCTGATATTTCTGCCGCTTCGATGTCTTTATCAAGATAAGTGATTTCACTTTCGATCCAGGCCACTACATTCCGATCAAAACCCTTACTCAACCATCCCCGGAAGCGATCGCGCTTCGATCTCAAATGTTGGCTCCTCGGCCCGCTCCATCCGCCAAAGCCAAAATTATCACTGATGCCACTAAGGACACCATCGACATCCCGATAGCTGACGAGCAGTGCTCTTGTTAGGGCGCCTCCCAGATCGTCGTCTAACGAACTGGGAGCGCAATGGGCAATCATGGCGGCGCGGCCTTCAGGATTTTGTGCTATCCAATCAAGAACCGTCTGTAGAGGAAATTCGGCCATCGGCGGCACTGAACTTGCATCACCGAAACCGCCTATCCCACCTTTCAACCAGTTTATTAGATCATCTCGCCAGTTGGGGGCGACACTTAGCAAGTGCATGGCAACAATCTCCCATGCCTCGGCTGGGTTGTTATGGCACAGCTCTTGCGCAAATGGCTCAACGTCATGGTCGTAGCTCAGACGATAATTGTTACTCATTTGTTGAAGGAGCACATCGAGCAATGGCATTGCCTTTGTCGGATCGTATGCCACCAGTTTTTCGCAGACTCTATGCCAATGGTAAGCGTGCATAGTGTCCTGTCGTTCTTCAAAATGGCTTGGTAAAGTAACGACCATGAACGCAAAATCAGAGTCTACAGGCCAGTTTTCAGTCGTCAGAACCTGGTCCAGCAGTTCAACTAGAGCGTAAGCTGAAATTTGATCCTTACGGTTGGAGAGCAATGTCAGAAGACGGACTAAAACGTCTTGAGAAATTGTCTGCCAACTCCTTCCGTAACAGAGACTTTGAAAATAACCGGGTTCTACCCAACCAGCTTCAAACGTATCCAAACATGCACTCAACACTTGATCATCAAAGCCGGATCGGCAGATTAAATCAGCGCCGAAATTGGCCGTGCCTTGGTTAGCCAGTAATCCAAGCAGCGCCTCCCGCCATTTGTTCTGGTCACGGGCTTTAAGACCAGCAAGGTAACCGCCAAGACATTGAGATTTTATTGAAACACTCGCAAATAAAAGCAAAGATGGAAGGCGCTGATTGCTCACGTCAACGGCAGCCATAGCCTCTCCAAAAGCGTATAAGGCCGCAGTCTCCGTTTCTCTCGTTACAAGCTTCGGCAACAAGCGTTCAAATGCTTCATCGCTTCTGGTCACACGCTCGGCCAGTGCTATCAAAAGTCTTTTCGGTCGAGTGCGCTCTCGAAGCTCGGCATCGACCTCGTAGTCCTCCCATTCCCCCCAGGTCGTGTCCAACACATATCGTTGGAAACGCGATTCAAGGTTCTGTCTGGCAAGGCGCCCTGCAAGGCGGCGTAGGCGAAAGTGGATTAATCGGTCATCCTCTTCATGATTTCGCTTGAGCAGTCGAATAATAAAATGGTTAAGCCGTCGCCGGTCAGTGCTCGGGTCGGCTGACACCTGTTCAATTACGGAGAGAACTTTCTCCCTATGGGGGGCAATTCGCAGCTGCTCTCCCGCTGCTGCAAGAATCGCCGAGTTCGCCTCCCTTCGCAAATCGTCACCCCAGTTCCGCGTTTCATCGATCAAGCAGTCCCAATAACGCTGATATTCTGTCCACCAATCACCGTAAGTTTTTGGACTCCAGAGGTCAGCCCTTTCTTTGATCCCCTGATACTCAGCACCGACTATTCGGTAGCCCATTCCAGAGGTCGTCAGTGCCGCCTCGGCTACCTTGAGTCCCATGCGTTTAAAATCGTCATTGTCTGAACGTAGCATTTCCAACAAAGCTGGTAATCGTTCTTCTGGGCTTGCTTCAGTAGCCGCCGCTTCGGGACCAATACGAAATAATCCCAATACTGTTCCAGTTGAGTTGTTGCTATTGCTCGCGTTCTCCGAAATCGCCATCTGGGCCAGCATTCGGATTGCGCGAACGACGGTCGGGCGCCAGACGGCGATTTTTTCTAGCGTCCAAACGATACTTTGGCGATTCGTTTTAAAAGCAAGAAGCTCTTCCCGTGACCAAGAACCAATCGTGTACTCGATTAGATCAAGGGTTGCATCCGGGTCGGCTTCGGCAAGGGTCGAGAGAAACGAGGTGCCCTTTGCTGAGCATAGAAAATTATGGTCAGAAAATACACCATTCCGGCGAAGGATATTTCGAACGATCTGGGCGGCATCTGAACCATGGGCATAACGAAACATATCCATGAACCAGCCGTGCAGCGATTCCGGCATAGCCTCGAATGTGCTAACGAAATCGAATCCGTTGCCATTCCAATGCCAATATTCCCGCCACAAGTGAATATGCAGCGCCCAAGGAACGATGAACAAAGTGCGAGTCCCTTGAAGAACGCGCCGTCCACGAAGCGTTTGTACAATTTCCTGGAATCTCGACCAGGTAATTGCCGGATCAGCTTGTGCCACAAGTCCCGCAATGTATCTTGCTTCGCTTCCCACCGGGTCTTCAAACCCGAAGCGAGAGAATAAGGCAATGTGCCTCATTATCCTTGCCACCTGGCGAGCTTCATCGCTCTGATGCTGCGCGTAACCAAAGAGAAATCGTTCCCAGATCGGAACCGTCGCTGGTGACCTGAGGATGTCGTCCGGGTTGGCGGCCAGATTTTCACCTACTGCCTGCGTTACACGAGGAGAGCCCTCGCATATAGACACCCAACGATCAAGTTCTGTGCGCTCGCCTACATGACGTGCCAAAATTGCCCGGACGGTTTGATCTGGAAGGCGGGGAGCAGAAATGTGCTCAATCTCGGAATCCCTGCTGCGATCCGGGGCATGATCAATGCTGATTATCTTCAATGCGCCACTACGATTCTTAAGGTGCCCCCAAATCTCCGACATCTCACGCTCGGAAAGCTCATCAAGGACTAACACCAGCGGGAATTTTGAATCGGCGCGCAAGAGTTCCCGAAACAATTGGGTACGTGCGAATCGTTCACCATGATCAACGTAGAGTGTGATCGGAGATATATCTTCCGCGCTGACTGCTTCCAGCACCAGACGAGTTTTTCCGATGCCTGGCTCACCCAATATCCGTAGGTGTTTCGCTTCCCCCCTCAATTTCTCTCGAAGCTGCTGAACAAGTTTTGCCTGGTTTTCAGATAGAACGAGTTCATTGCTCATGTGAGCATGTTTCGACCACTCGGATACAGATAGAAAATCTTCGTCGCTGCCTCCCGTGATCGAGTGGCGCAATGAGGGATAGCGCTCAACATATGCTGAAATCTGGCTTTGCCCGAAGACTTCAATGCGAGCGCCCATGCCTAAGAAGCCGAAGCCCGCAAACAATGCAGCAATTTGTTCTTTACTGTCGTTCCGTTGTTCCGGGGTTAGATCAAGTCCGAAGCAAACCAGGAAATAATGGCCCCCAGCTTCAAGAGTCCGTCTAACCTCAGATATCAACTTTCCCGCATGAGAAAGCAATTCGTTTTTTAGCGTGCTTTGCTGCCACGGTTTGAATGTCGTGCCTGTCTTGAGTTGAAATCCGGTTCTTCCGTAGCGGATAAATGTGTCTTCTGGCAAAGGAGAGTTTGATTCGACTTGGGCATCAATACCGCCATCAGAAACGTAAAGATTCGCCGATATGGTGACCGCGTCTGGTCTCAAGCCGACATATCTTGCCTCGCAAAGAAGCAATTCACGGAATCTTGTTACGGCAGCTTCAGCGCCAAGGTTTCCAAGCAATTTTGGATCGAAGGGGCCGATGATGCTCATATCGCGCGGAGTGATAACAGAAGTGCCATTGGGGCAGGTTAAACTGAATTGTGTTGCCCATTGTAACAACCTATCGGCTGCCGTTTTTCTTGATGGTAATGGGATTCTAATCTAGTCCTCATCCGGCCGTATCGCTGCTTCAGGGTACAGGTCCGGAAAATAGAACTGCAGCGCATCCAGCGGCAGCCCGATGCGTACTGGCCCAAGCGGGCTGTCCGTTTCCACCAGCCCGGTCTTGAGCAGGCGCGAGAGCAGCATCTGCGCCACCTTGTCGCCCAGGCTGGCCATCTGCTTGAACTCGGCGCTGGTTTCGGCTCCATTCCTGTTGCACAGAGAAATTGGTCGCAGTGTTGCGCGAACCCCTCAATCTCTCTCCACAAATTCACATATATAAGAAATCCAATTTTCTTTACACGTCATGGCCGGCATGTTCATGTAACGCAGTTTTTTTATCATGTTATGGCGCAGTGGAATAGGCGACTAGTCAGCCTTGGACATGCGCTTCACCTCGATGCAACTCAGCGATTCGTTTTGCTTCACGCTGAAACTTACCGGCAAGAACTGCTCCAGCAGCCACATGGTGGTGGCGGCGTGGGAGGTGACGGCTCGGGTGAGGAAACGGGATGTGCCGCCGGCCAAGGCAAGGTAGATCAACATTTGATCGGTGGCGTGGACGTCCAGCGTTGCGCCGGAAACGATTTCTTCGCGCAGGTTTTGCCCGGCTTCCAGGCCGAGCTGTTCGGCCGGCACGCCTCTTTCCGCAGTGGCGGAGGCGCCCAGAATGGTTTGCTCGGTGGGGGCGATGAGCACGATGGCGCCGCCGGCGCCGATGGCTTCTGCCCGGCCCAGCACCGCTTGCTCGATGGCGGGCGCTGGAAACCTGGCAAGTTCCGCCGCTGCCGCAGCCGCCATGCGCTGAACGATATGCTCCGGCAGGTTGGCGATATGGGCGTAGCCGCGAATTTCCGTGAGGGCGCCGGGGTTGTCCAGCAGCAAAGGCCGGAGCGGGAGCGAGGCTTGTACTTCCACCAGGATTTCGCCGCCGCCGCGCGGGTAATAGCCGCGCCGCAGTACTTCGACGCGGGCCTTGAGGCCCATCTTGTCCAGCAGCGGCAGCAGCACATAGCGGAAGTAATCGAGCGGGGGCGCGGCACGGACATCGGTGCCGCCGCTGATGTGCATTGCTGTTGCTTCGCCGCTGGCGATGGCGACGGGGAGCGCGGCCTGCATCACCAGCGTGATGCTGCCGGCGGTGCCGACCGGGAAATGGAAGTGTCCGCCGCGCAACGGGCCGGGGCGGAAAAGGAGTTCCGTGGATTTAACGTGCAAGCCTTCCGCCTCTGCCCCGCACAGGGCGGCGACGGCTTTGACCGCGGCGACGTGTTGCGCAGCCATGCCGGGGTTGCTGCGTTTGGCGCGGATGTTGTGCAGCCGGATGGTTTCGCCGGTAATCGCCGCAAGTGCCACTGCCGTGCGCAGCAACTGGCCGCCGCCTTCTCCGTAGCAACCGTCGATTTCGCGCATGCTTTTGCCTTTTGGGTTTGTCACTTTGCCACGTAAATCAGGGGCAGACTCGAATCAAGTCATGTTGTACTGCACCAAATTAAACCCATTTTCGAGACTTGCCAAAAATACACCCATTTACTCTCGATAAGCGCTGGTATGCCATTAAAAATGAGGGCGCGTCAATCAATCGTGTTGTAGTGAGGCGGCCTGATGGCGGCTATTTTTTAAAGATGGCAGGATGGCAATCACTGTCCATGAGTGCGAACTTTGGTCCGGCAGCGGAACCATTCCACTTTTCCAGGCCCTACAATGGGTAGGCTGTAAGGGAGTGGTCAGAAACCGGATGCTACAGTTACACCGTCCCTTTTTTCAACCAACCAATAACGAGAGAATTCCTGATGAAATGGTTCTTTAGAATGTTTTTCAAGACGCTGCGGATCGTGATGACGCCTTTCATGCTGCTTTGGGAAAAAGCGACCACGCCCAAGGGTGTCGTTCGGCAAGCGGAAGCGCAACAGCTCATCGACCAGCAATGCAAGGATCTGGCGCTCTATCAATTCAGGACTTGCCCCTTCTGCATCAAGGTCCGGCGCGAGCTGAGCCGCTTGTCGCTGGATATCCCGCTGCTGGATGCGCAAAAACAGCCACAAAACCGCGAAGCGTTATTGCAGGGCGGCGGTCGAGTCAAGGTGCCCTGTTTGAAAATTACCGATGAACAAGGGAAGGTTCAGTGGATGTATGAGTCTTCCGCAATCATCCAGTATCTGCATGGGCGTTTTGCCTGAAGTTTCTTCGATCTGTTTGTTGACCCGGAAGTTTCTAACTGCTGCTTTTCTGGCGGGTGGCCGGCTTTGCCGAAACATCCGGACTGATATTGTGCGGCAATATGGGCGTTTAGCCGATCAGTGCTCGTCTGGTTGAACCCGTGCGGTTCTCATCCTGTTTGTCTTTATCGAATACCCGAACAAAAGGCCACCGCATTGGGTGATTCGACATCAGCATCAGTTCGATTCCCGGTCTGGCAACTGAACCCGCGTCCTCATGACGACTTCTGCGGAGAATAATCCGGTTATTCTCCGCACATAATGCGGTGAATAACTTGTCTTTGCGGAGAATGCGGCCCATAATCTCCGCATGAATAGCGGTGATTACACTTACATCTGGCAAGCCAGCGATTGGCCTAGCTGGCACTACGATCTGGCTTTCCTGGCTGGGGCATTGGCCGACGTCAGTCGGGCCCATGGCCTGCTGCTCGGTCGATTGGCCGATGTCGGCATGGCATTGCGGGATCAGGCCAGTCTGGCGGCGTTGACGGAAGACGTGATCAAGACCAGTGAAATTGAAGGTGAGCAACTCGATGCCGAGTCCGTTCGTTCTTCCATTGCCCGCCGTCTTGGTGTCGACATCGGCGCACTTGCACCAGTGGATCGCCACGTTGAAGGTGTGGTCGAAATGGTGCTTGACGCGACAGCACGTTGTGACGCCGCGCTGACCAAAGATCGGCTATTCGGCTGGCATGCCGCCTTGTTCCCTACCGGCTACAGCGGGCTGGCCCAAATCCACGTCGGTGCATTTCGAGATGATGCCGGTGGTCCCATGCAGGTCGTGTCCGGCCCGATTGGCCGCCAGCGGGTTCATTTCGAGGCGCCACCGGCCGATCGGCTGGATGCGGAGATGGCGCGCTTTGTCGAGTGGGCCAATGCCAGCACGCCTGACCACCCCATTCTGAAAGCGGGTCTTGGCCACCTGTGGTTTGTCACGCTACATCCGTTCGACGATGGCAATGGCCGTATCGCCCGAGCGATCGGCGATCTGTTGCTGGCGCGTGCCGATGGCAGCCATCAGCGTTTCTACAGTCTGTCGGCACAGATCCAGCGGGAGCGCCGTGATTACTACGACATCCTGGAGCGCACACAAAAGGGTTCGCTGGATGTGACGCCGTGGCTCAAGTGGTTTCTGGAAAATCTGGCGACGGCAGTCAATACCGCGCAGCACACGCTGGATGCTGTGCTTGCCAAGACACGCTTCTGGCAACGCTGGGCCACCACGCCGTTGAACGAGCGGCAAGTGAAATTGCTCAATCGCTTGCTTGATGGCTTCGAGGGCAGGCTGAACAGCAGCAAGTGGGCGTCCATTGCCAGGTGCTCGCCGGATACTGCCCTGCGCGACATCAATGAGCTGCTGGCCCATGGTGTGCTGCGCAAGTCTGCGGCAGGTGGGCGCAGTACCAGCTATGAGCTGAATGATTTGCCCGAATAATTTTCCGAGTGGGCAATGTAGCCAGGTGTCTAGTCCGCAGGCTTTCACAGACCCCCCGCGAACACGCGGGAACTGGCGCGAGCAGGCAAGAAAAAACCCCAACCAAGAAACGGTTGGGGTTTTGTTATTGGTGGAGGCGGGGGGGATCGAACCCCCGTCCGCAAGCACTCTACAGACAGATCTACATACTTAGTCCGGTGATTTGGATTTAACCTGCTTCACGCCCACCGAACAGGCTGGAAGCCGGCGAGTTGCCTTGGTTTTAACCTTGTCCAAAGCGACCCTGAACAAGGCGATCATACTGAAATTACCCTACTGCCGGTTGCCCGACCCAACTCGTATGCTAGCTGGTGTAGGGTCTGGCGCAATTAAGCGGCCAGAGCGTAAGTTTCGTCGTTTGCAGTTAAACGATTTCGGATTGTATTTACGAGGTAGTCCGTCCTCGGTATGCCCTGCTCTGCTTTGCAACCCACGTCGAAGCCAGGTCGCCCCCAGATTTACTGCTTTGCTGCTGTTGCATAGATGGTGCCGGCACTGAAAAGTTCAAGCCCCAACGGTGTGAATTCTACACCAATCAATAGCCGAGGTATTCGAGCAACGCGGTGGGGGTCTGAATGAAGCCGTCCGCGCCCCATTCCAGCGGGTTGTCTTGCGGGCCGAGGTAGCCGTATTCGGCGACCAGCACGGGCATGCCGCAGGCGTGGGCGGCTTCGACATCGCGTTCGGCGTCGCCGATGTAGACGCAGGTGGAGGGCAACATGCCGATCTCGCGGCAGGCGGCGAGCAGGGGATCGGGATGTGGTTTGGAATGGGCGCAGGTGTCGCCGCTGATGACGGTGGCGGCGCGGTCGTCCAGTCCCATTTGCGCCAGCAGCGGGTCGGTGAAGCGCGCGGGTTTGTTGGTGACGACGCCCCATGGCAGGCCGCGCATTTCCAGCTCGTCGAGGAGTTCCATCATGCCGGGAAACAGGGTGCTGAACTGGTTGAGGTTTTGCTCGTACAGTTCCAGATATTCGGCGCGCAGGTCTTCGAATGCCGGATGATCGGGGCTGATGGCAAAGCCGATTTGCAGCAGGCCGACGGTGCCGTGTGAGGCGTAGGGGCGGATCAGTTCCAGCGGCATTTCCGGCAGGCCGTGCATCTGGCGCTGCTGGTTGAGCGCATAGCCGAGGTCGGACGCGGTGTCCACCAGCGTGCCGTCGAGGTCGAACAGGACGGCGTTAACCATGGCGGCGGCAGGTAAGGGTGTAGTTCACGGCGGTATCGTGTTCCAGTTTGTAGACCTTGGTCAGCGGGTTGTAGGTCATGCCGATGAGGTCATTCACTGCCAGCCCGGCACCGCGGGCAAAGCGCGACAGCTCGGATGGCTTGATGAATCGGGCGTAATCATGGGTACCGCGCGGCAGTAGATTGAGCACGTACTCCGCGCCGATGATGGCGAACAGGTAGCTTTTCGGGTTGCGGTTCAGGGTGGAAAAGAACACCCAGCCGCCCGGCTTGACGAGCTCGGCGCAGGCACGCACCACGGATTCCGGGTTGGGCACGTGTTCGAGCATTTCCATGCAGGTGACGACATCGAAACTGGCGGGGTGCTCCGCCGCCAGCGTTTCCACCGGAACGCATCGGTAATCCACCTTGGCGCCGGATTCGAGCAGGTGCAGCCTGGCGACTTTGAGGGATTTTTCCGCCAGATCGATGCCGCTGACCATGGCGCCGCGCCCGGCCATACTTTCCGCCAGAATGCCGCCGCCGCAGCCCACATCGAGGACGGTTTTGCCATCCAGATTGGCCAGGTGATCAATGTAGTCCAGGCGTAGCGGGTTGATCTCGTGCAGGGGCTTGAATTCGCTGTTGGGGTCCCACCATTTGTGGGCGAGGGCGCTGAATTTGTCGAGTTCCAGTTGGTCGGCGTTGCTCATGTTTTTCTCTTTCAGTGCGTGATCCGTGATTGCCAGACGTTGGCAGTCAACTTAAGTTCCCGTTCGTCCAGGCTGGTGAGCTGGCGGTTGTCGAGGCGCAGTTCGCCGTCCACCCAGACGTGGCTGACCTGCGTGCGCCCGGCAGCGTAGACCAGGGTGGATATCGGGTCGAAGCAGGGCTGGGTCTCGATGCCGGATAAATCCACCGCCACTATATCAGCCAGCTTGCCCGGGGCGAGCGAACCGATGCTGTCGTCCAGGCCCAGGGCGCGTGCGCCGTTGAGTGTGGCCATTTGCAGCGCGGCATGGGCGGGCAGGGCAGCGGCGTCGTCGGCCACACCCTTGGCGAGCAGGGCGGCCAGGCGCATCTCGCCGAACATGTCGAGCTGGTTGTTGCTGGCCGCACCGTCGGTGCCGATGCCGACGTTGACGCCGTGCCCGGCCAGCGCCACGACCGGCGCAAAACCACTGGCGAGCTTGAGGTTGGAAGCCGGGCAATGCGCCACGTGGCAGCCTTGTTCGGCCAGCAGCGCCTGTTCATCGGGGGTCAGGTGTACGCCATGCACGGCGATGAGGCCGGGGCCCAGCAGGCCCAGGTTGTGCAGCCGTGCCAGCGGGCGCAGATTGTGCTGCGTCAGGCTCTGGCGGATCTCGTCCCCGGTTTCGTGCAGATGGACGTGAACCGGCAAGTCCAGCTGGCTGGCGAAGGTGGCGATTTTCCCGAAGGTCTTGTCGCCTACGGTATACGGCGCGTGCGGGGCGAGGGCGAAGGATAGCAAGGGCTCGTCGCGCAGGCGGTCGCGCAGGGCGAAACCCTTGTTGAGGTAGTCGTCGGCGTCGCCTGCGTAAGCCGTCGGGAAATCAACCACGATGAGTCCGATCGCGGCGCGCATCCCCGCGTCCAGCGCCGCCTCCGCCACCGCTTCCGGGAAAAAATACATGTCGTTGAAACAGGTGGTGCCGCCGCGCAGCATTTCGGCACAGGCGATGCGCGCGCCGTCGCGGACGAAATCGGGCGACATATGACGGTTTTCTGCAGGCCAGATGTGGCCTTTCAGCCATTCCATCAGCGGCAGGTCGTCGGCGTAGCCGCGCAGCAGCGTCATTGCCGCATGCGTGTGCAGGTTGATCAGGCCGGGGATCAGCGCATGGTCGGTGAGCCGAAAGTAGCGCTGTGCGATAAAACGGCGGCGCGCTTCTTCGGTCGGCAGGATGGCCACAATACGGCCACCGTCCACCGCTACGCTGTGGTCGGCGAGCACTGTACCGGACGGTTCGACGGGAATGACCCAGCGTGCTTCGATGAGGGTTTCGACAGGGTGAGCGGGGGTTTCGGGCATGATCAGTATTTGAGCGGGTTCGCCGCACTATAAAGGCCCGCCCGCCACCTGACAAGGCTGGCGAGCGGCTGGTTTTGCCGGGTGCGCTGCGCATGCTAGAATTGCGTGGTTTTCCGCCCCCTCATAAAAATCAGACCGCTCAATGGAATCTTTCGCTAAAGAAACGCTTCCCGTCAGCCTCGAAGAGGAAATGCGCCGCTCCTACCTTGATTACGCGATGAGCGTGATTGTGGGGCGTGCCCTGCCCGATGTGCGCGACGGCCTGAAGCCGGTGCACCGCCGCGTGCTGTTTGCCATGCACGAGCTGTCCAACGACTGGAACAAGGCCTACAAGAAGTCGGCGCGTATCGTCGGCGACGTGATCGGTAAATACCACCCGCACGGCGACACCGCCGTGTACGACACCATCGTGCGCATGGCGCAGGATTTCTCGCTGCGTTATCCGCTGGTCGACGGCCAGGGCAACTTCGGTTCGGTCGACGGCGATAACGCGGCAGCCATGCGTTATACCGAAATCCGCATGTCCAGGATCGCCCACGAGCTGCTCGCCGATCTCGACAAGGAAACGGTGAATTTCGGTCCGAACTATGACGGTTCCGAACACGAGCCGCTGATTCTGCCGGCCAAGATTCCCAATCTGCTGATCAACGGTTCGTCCGGTATCGCGGTAGGCATGGCGACCAATATCCCGCCGCACAACCTGACCGATGTATGCGATGCGTGCCTCACGCTGCTGGAAGACCCGGAAACCGATATCGAAGCACTGATCGATATCATCAAGGCGCCGGATTTCCCTACCGCAGGCATCATTTACGGACTGGTCGGCGTGCGCGAAGGCTACCGCACCGGCCGCGGCCGCGTGGTGATCCGCGCCCGCACCCATTTTGAGGATATGGACAAGGCGGGCGGACGCCAGGCCCTGATTGTTGACGAGCTACCCTACCAGGTGAACAAGGCCAACCTGCTGATCAAGATCGGCGAGCTGGTGC
>DATKUZ010000009.1:0-3122 GCA_035530335.1 Sulfuriferula sp.
CACCAAGGACAAGCCGGTGATCTTCGCCTACCACGCCTACCCCTGGCTGATCCACCGGCTGACCTACCGCCGCAGCAACCACGACAACATCCACGTGCGCGGCTACAAGGAGGAGGGCACCATCACCACGCCCTTCGACATGACGGTGCTCAACGAGCTGGACCGCTTCCACCTGGTGATGGACGCGATCGACCGCCTGCCGCAGACCGGCGACAAGGGCATTTACCTGAAGCAGCAGTTGAAGGACAAGCTGATCGAGCACAAGCAGTACATCGCCAAGCATGGCGAGGACTTGCCGGAAATCCGCAACTGGAAATGGAGCAATGCCAGATGAATGCATTTGAGCTTATGGACGCCGCGCGGAAGCTGGTCGCCGCCGACACGCATCGCGCCGCTGACGAAAACCGAGGCATGGCCAGGACGTAACAGGGATATCCACTATGAAACCCGATGTTTCCAAGCTTGACCCGTCGAAGGTGGCGGAACAGATACCGGGAACCTCGCCCAAGGGCCTCAGCCAGGCCGAGGCGCAGAAACGGTTGGCCCAGTATGGCCCGAACGCGATCGAGGAAAAGAAGACCAGTGCCATCCTGAAATTCCTCAGCTATTTATGGGGTCCGATCCCGTGGATGATCGAGATCGCGGCCATACTCTCCGGACTGGTCCGGCACTGGGCGGATTTCTGGATCATCCTGGCGCTGCTGGCGTTCAATGCCGGGGTCGGCTTCTGGCAGGAGTTCACTGCCGGCAACGCGGTCGAGGCGCTGAGGAAACAACTGGCCATGCGCGCGCGGGCGCTGCGCGACGGAACGTGGCAGGAGATCGACGCCAAGCTGCTGGTGCCCGGCGACGTGATTCGCATCCGCCTCGGAGACGTGATCCCCGCGGATGTGAAATTGATCGAGGGGGACTACCTGAGCGTGGATCAGTCGGCGCTCACCGGTGAATCGCTGCCTGTGAGCAAACAGACCGGAGACGAAGCCTACTCGGGCACGGTGGTGAAACAGGGCGAGGTGATGGCCGAGGTGAGCGCCACCGGCGCGCAGACCAAGTTCGGCAAGACCGCCAGCCTGGTGCAACAGGCGCAAACCGTTTCCCACTTCCAGAAGGCGGTGCTGAGCATCGGCGACTACCTGATCTATGTCAGCCTCGCGCTGGTGGTAATGCTGGTGCTGTTTCAGCTGCACCGCAATGCGCCATGGCTGGATCTGGTGCAGTTCGCCTTGATTCTGACCGTCGCCTCCATACCCGTCGCGATGCCGGCGGTGCTGTCCATGACCATGGCGGTGGGCGCCGTGGCGCTATCCAGACGCAAGGCCATCGTCACCCGGCTGGAATCGATCGAGGAGATGGCCAGCATGGATGTGCTGTGTTCGGACAAGACCGGCACCCTGACCCAGAATCGCCTGACGCTGGGCAAGGTGGAGTTGTTTCACGCCGCCGATGAGCAGGCGGTGCTGCTGGCAGCGTCGCTCGCCTCGAAGGCGGAAGACAAGGACGCGATCGACCAGGCGGTGCTGGAAGGGCTGAAGAGCCGGGAAACGCTCGAGTCTTACCGTCAGACCGCTTACGTCCCGTTCGACCCGGTGCATAAGCGCACCGAGGCCACGATGGTGGATGGCCAGGGCAAGTCCTTTCAGGTCACCAAGGGTGCACCGCAGGTGATCATGCAAATGTCGGCTCTCACGGATGAAGAAACCCGGCATGCCGAGCAGGTGGTGGATGGGTTTGCCGAACAGGGCTATCGCGCCCTGGGCGTGGCGCGCAAGGAGCAAGGCGCGCAACAGTGGCAATTCCTCGGCATCCTCTCGTTGTTTGATCCGCCGCGTGAGGATTCGGCGCAGACCATCGCCAGCGCGCGGGAGCACGGCGTGGACGTGAAGATGGTCACCGGCGACAACCAGGCCATCGCCAAACAGATTTCCGCCAAGCTCGGCCTGAGGATGAACATTCTGAAAGCCAGCGCGCTGTCGCTGGACAAGGACGGCCACCGGGACGGCGCCGATGGCGAGCGCGTGGAGAAGACCGATGGCTTTGCCGAAGTCTTCCCGGAGCACAAATTCGCCATCGTCAAGCTGCTGCAGGCGCGCAACCACATCACCGGCATGACCGGCGACGGGGTCAACGACGCCCCGGCCCTTAAACAGGCCGATGTCGGCATTGCAGTGAGCGGCGCCACGGATGCGGCAAGGGCAGCAGCGGATCTTGTTCTCACCGCTCCCGGTCTGTCGGTGATCATCAGTGCCATCGAGGAGGCACGGCGCATCTTCGAGCGCATGAACGCCTACGCCGTCTACCGCATCAGCGAGACCATCCGCATCATGTTCTTCGTGGTGCTGACGATGATATTTTTCAATTTCTACCCGATCACGGCGATCATGATCATTCTGCTCGCCTTCTTCAACGACGTGCCGATCATGACCATCGCCTATGACCACACCGGTCTGGAGAAAAACCCGGTGCGCTGGAACATGGGTCAGGTCATTACGGTGGCCACTGCCATGGGCATCGTGGGCGTGATCGGCAGCTTCGGTATGCTGCTGATCGCGATGGACTGGCTGAAGCTGGATGTGTCGAAGATCCAGACCTATGTCTTTTTGAAAATGGCCGTGGCCGGCCACCTGGTGCTGTTCGCCGCACGCGCCAAGGAGCACATGTGGAAGCGGCCCTGGCCCGCCCCCATCATGGTCTGGTCGGCGGTGATCACCAAACTGGCAGCTACTTTGCTAGCGGCCTATGGCTTCGGCCTGATCACGCCCATCAGCTGGCCCGAGATCGCACTTATCTGGGGATATTCCATCATCTCGGCCCTGATGACCGATTTCGTCAAGGTTCAGGTCTATCGCCGTCTGCGACACCACACGCCGAGGCATCAGGGGTTTCTCTCCACCGTGCAGCGGCCCCTGCATGATTTCGGCCACAAAAGACAATAGGAGCAAGTCGAACGAAGCCGCCGGCGTGAGCCCGCGCAGGGCCGCATGAAGTGGTGGCCGGGCTTTTGTCGTCGCATCGGATGACTGCAGCAATAGCGCGGCGCCTGAATATCAAGGAGACCATGCAGTGGCAAAGATCGAACAGATAGAACTGGATGAACATCGCAGCCACATCATCGCCGACGTGAA
>DATKUZ010000010.1:0-74209 GCA_035530335.1 Sulfuriferula sp.
AGCAAAATATTGCGGAGTTCCCGAACATTGCCCGGAAAATTATGCTGCATCAATTTTTCCAGGGCGTCGTCGGTGAGTCTGCAACGCGGCGCACCCGCCTGGGTAATGCGCTTGAGCATGGCTTCTGCCAGTGCCGGGATATCGCTGCTACGCTCCTTCAGGCTGGGCAGACGCAGGTCAATGCCGGCGATACGGTAATACAGATCGAGACGAAAGTGCCTGGTTTCGGCCATCTCCAGCAGGTCGCGGTTGGTGGCGGAAATCAATCGCACATCGGCACGTAAAGTGTCTGTGCCACCCAGGCGGCGGAACTCGCCAGTTTCCAGTACCCGCAATAGCTTGGCCTGCATATTGGGCGGGATCTCTCCGGCTTCATCCAGGAACAGGGTGCCGCCGTCTGCTAACTCGAATAATCCCTGCTTTCTTCCAATACAGCCGGTAAATGCCCCGCGCTCATGACCAAATAGTTCATCCTCGAACATGGTCTCTGCAATTGAGGCGCAATTCACCGCGATGAAGGGTTTGTTGCGCCGCGCCGAGCGGCGATGAATATACTGTGCCGCCAGCTCCTTGCCGACACCGCTTTCGCCCAGCAGCAGGATGGCGGCCTCGGATTCGGCCGCGCGGGTCAGGTGGTCAAGGCAGGCAAGAAAAGCCGGCGAATTGCCGATCATGCGTATATCTTCGCAGTCCAGTTCATCCGAACTGGCGATGTGGAAAATGGCTTCACCCAGGTAGCGTTGATTGCCTGAGCCTTGAATCGGGTGCCCCTTGATGCGTGCATATTCCGGGCGATTATGGCGGTCGAAATGGATGTGAATCACTTCATGCGACTGATGACTGCGAAATACTTCCTGGTGTGGGCAGTCCTCGCCATTCTGATGGCAGGGAACGGTAGAGCGATGCGATACCTCATGGCATTTTTGCCCCACAACTTCGTTTCTATCCATGCCATAAGTCACACAATAAGCATGGTTGGCAGCGACGATAACGTAGTTTTCGTCAATTAAAACAAATGGATTTTCATGTACGTCCATCAATGACTGCAATTCGGGAGCAAGTGCGGTATTCATTTTTTTTCACCTGTCAGAATGTCATGACACTATGGTCTATATTAAGACAAGACAGCCAAAATGGCATGACAACGATTTTGAATAAATTTGGCTTATGGGTTTTATTCCAGTGATATCAATGAATTGGAATAATGGCATGTATGTTGCGAAGAGAGTTTGTGAGACAAGCGGAACCCGGTAATCACGTCGATGGCTGACGTATGTTTAATACTTACGGAGGATGTTAAATGGCACATATCGTTATCATTGGCGCGGGTATTGGCGGTATGCCCATGGCCTACGAAATGCGCGAGCAGGCTCGCAAGGAAGACAAGGTCACTGTTATTTCCGATATGGATACCTTCCATTTTGTGCCTTCCAACCCCTGGGTGGGCGTGAAATGGCGCACCCGCGCAGACATCGCTTTTCCTATCGCGCCATACTTGAATAAAAAAGGTATCGATTTCATTCACTCGGGCGCCAAACGCGTACACCCGGACAAAAACCAGGTCGAACTGATGGATGGTCGTAATGTCGATTACGATTTTTTGATTATCGCCACCGGCCCAAAACTGGCGTTTGACGAAGTGCCCGGTCTGGGTCCTGAAGGGCATACCCACTCCATTTGCCACGTCGATCACGCTGAAAAAGCCGCCAAGAAATGGGAGGATTTCTGCGCCAATCCGGGACCGATCGTGGTGGGCGCGGTGCAGGGGGCCTCCTGCTACGGTCCGGCCTACGAATATGCCTTCATCATGGATACCGACCTCAAGCGCCGCAAGATACGCGACAAGGTGCCTATGACTTTCGTCACCGCCGAACCGTATATTGGCCACCTCGGCCTGGGCGGTGTGGGCGATTCCAAGGGCTTGCTGGAAGCCAACATGCGCGACCGCCATATCAAGTGGATATGCAATGCCAAAACCACTAAAGTCGAGGCGGGCAAGATGTTCGTCACAGAACTCAACGAGGATGGCAGCGTGAAAAAGGAGCACGAACTGCCGTTCAATTACGCCATGATGCTGCCCGCGTTTAAAGGCGTAGACGCAGTGTTCGGCATCGAGGGACTGACCAACCCGCGCGGTTTCATCCTGATCGATCAGTACCAGCGCAACCCCAAGTTCCAGAACATCTATTCGGTAGGCGTCTGTGTTGCCATTCCCCCGGTGGAAGTCACCCCGGTGCCTACCGGCGCGCCCAAGACCGGTTACATGATCGAATCCATGGTCACCGCCACTGCGCACAATATCCGCAACGCACTGGATGGCAAGGAGCCGATGGAAAAAGCCACCTGGAACGCCATTTGTCTGGCTGATTTCGGTGATACCGGCGCGGCTTTTGTGGCGCTGCCGCAGATTCCGCCGCGCAACGTCAACTGGTTCAAGGAAGGCAAGTGGGTACACCTGGCTAAAGTCGCGTTCGAAAAATACTTCATCCGCAAGATGAAGAAAGGCACCACCGAACCACTGTACGAGAAATATGTACTCGGCGCCCTGGGACTTAAAAAGCTCAAATAACACACTGTAGTGTTGCAGGCGCAATCAGTTACAGGCCTGCTGGATTTTCGGGCGCACGTCTGCCACCAGCAGACGGGCGTTTTTTATCTGTTTAGCGCTGGGGAACAAGGTTGCGTAACAGCGCCGCTGCCAGGGTAGCGTCCTCGAGCTGTTTTTGAAACCAGCGCAGCGCGCGTCCCGTGTCACGGGTGCGCCAGGCCAGATAAAGCGGTATCGGCGGTTTGGACTCGACCACCTCGCATATCACCAGACGACCAGCAACGGCTTCCCGCTCGGCCATGGCGCAGGGCAGAAAGCCGGCGCCCAATCCGGCAATTTGTGCAGCAAGTTTGGCGGCCATATCCGGCACGGTAAGCACGTCTTGTCCGTCAAGCAAGCCGCTGCTGCGGGTGGAAAGCCGGCGCGAGGTGTCTGCAATGGCCACTGCGCGATGCTTGAGCAACTCATGTGCGGCGATGGGTTGGTCCACAGTGGCAAGCGGGTGACCCGGCGCCACTGCGAATACGAATTCCGCATCGCCGATTTTATGCGTGGCGTAGCCGCCGCCTGGCGGATGGTCGCCGGATACCCCGATGACCAGATCGGCGCGGTTTGTCGCCAGCGCATCCCAACTGCCTCCGAGAACTTCGTGGCTCAGCCGCAGGCGTGTTCCGCTCATCTGCGCATAAAATGTCTCGATCAATGGGAACAGGGCGGCGACATCGAGTACCACATCCAGTGCGATGCGCAGCTCCGTCTCCCAGCCCGTGGCAATTCGCTTTACCCGGCACTCCAGCGCATCCGCAGCCTGCAACAACACGCGGCCTTCTTCCAGCAGGGCACGTCCGGCGGCAGTGAGCAGGGCTCGGCGCCCGCTGCGATCAAATAAGGCCACGCCCAGGTCGCTTTCCAGTTTTTGCATGGAATAAGTGAGTGCAGAAGGCACCCGGAATACCTCCTCAGCTGCTGCGGCAAAACTGCCACGTCGGTCAATCGCGTCGAGAATTTGCAGGGATTCCAGAGTGATTTTCATATTCGGAAAAATTGAACTGATTGCGCATGATTATCCGCTAACAGGCATAAAAAATGGCGGCCTGTGGGCCGCCATTGCAACATCATCAGGTATGCGTTGTGCGATCTGTCAGGCTGCAGCCTGTTTCTGCACGCAGTGCGGGCACGATACGCCCAGCACATAGTCCGGCGATTGCTGGTCTTCGGGTGTCAATACGCTGCGGCAGGCAAAGCACATGTTTGTTTGCGTAGGTTTGAGTTCGCCATCGAGCGCGACGCGCTTGTCAAACACGAAACACTCGCCATCGTAGTGTGCAGCGCCGCATTCTTCGAAGTATTTCAGGATGCCGCCTTCCAGCTGGTAAACCTGGCTGAAGCCCTGGCCGGCCATGAACGGCGCGGCTTTTTCGCAGCGGATGCCGCCGGTGCAGAAGGTGACGATGGGCACGTCGCGGTAATTCCTGAGCTGTTCGGTAGCGGCGGCAAAATCGCCAAAGCTGTGCAGCTTGAGATTCACCGCATTCCTGAACGTGCCGACGCGGTATTCAAAATCGTTGCGAGTGTCCACGATGATGAATTCGCGACCTTCGTCGTACCATTTTTTCAGCTCACTGGCGGGTAGCTGCGGCGCGGAGTGGGAAGTGCGCTCGAAATCGGGCTGATGGAAAGTGATGATTTCCCTTTTCAGCTTGACCAGCATGCGGTTAAACGGGATTTCGTCCGACATGCTGCGCTTGATGGCGATGCCGGCAAAGCGTGCATCCGTAGTGAGCCAGCCAATAAAGTTTTCCAGCTCTGCGGCAACGCCGGCGAGAAACATATTGATGCCCTCCGGTGTGAGCAGCACGGTACCTTTGAGGGTGCGGGTATGCGCGCGGAAGGTTTCGCGCAGGGCAGGCAGATCTTCCAGTGGTACAAAACGGTAAGCGGCGATGTTAAGAATGGCTGACATGATTCAGGGATTCAAGGGCTTATAAACAGACGGTATTATACCCTGCTGCAACCGGGTAAAATCAGGCAATGCCCGATCCAGAATTTATCCATCTCCGCCTGCATTCCGAATACTCCATCAGCGACGGCATCGTGCGCATCGACGACGCGGTGCAGCGCGCCGTGGCGGATGGCATGCCTGCGCTGGCGTTGACCGATCTGTCCAATTTATTCGGGATGGTGAAGTTTTATCAATCCGCGCGTGGCAAAGGGGTCAAACCCATCGTGGGTTGCGATGTGTGGGTGAGCAATGACACCGATCGCGACCGGCCCGGCCGCCTCTTGCTGCTGGCGCAAAACCGCGACGGCTATCGCCGCCTGTCTGAATTGCTCACCCGCGCCTACCGTGAAAACATGTATCGCGGCCGGGCAGAGCTGCGCCAGGCATGGTTCGGCGAAACCGGCACGGCAGGGCTGATTGCGCTGTCCGGCGCGCAGTTGGGCGATGTCGGCCAGGCTCTGCTGGCGGGCAATAGCGACGCGTCGCAGGCAGCGGCCAGGCGCTGGGCGGCGCTGTTTCCCGATCGCTATTACCTGGAAATCCAGCGCAGTGGCCACGCAGACGCTGAAAACTGCCTGCAGGCAACGCTGCCGCTGGCACTGGCGCTGGATTTGCCGGTGGTGGCTACCCATCCCGTCCAGTTCCCCGAACGCGATGACTTCAAGGCGCATGAGGCGCGCGTATGCATCGCCGAAGGCGCATTGCTGGGTGACCGCCGTCGTCCGCGCATGTTCACCGAGGAGCAGTATTTCAAAACCCAGGCGGAGATGGCGGCGCTGTTCGCCGATATCCCCGAGGCGCTGGTCAACAGCGTGGAAATCGCCAAACGCTGTTCGTTGAATCTGGAACTGGGAAAAAGCAAGCTGCCGCAGTTTCCCACGCCGGCTGGCATGACCCTCGACGACCACTTGCGGGAACGTTCCCGGGATGGGTTGGCGGCGCGCATGGCGCTGCTCTACCCCGACGCCGGCGAACGCGAGAAGCGCTATGCGCAGTATCAGGAACGTCTGGAATTCGAGCTCGGTACCATCATCCAGATGGGCTTCCCCGGCTATTTCCTGATCGTGGCGGACTTCATCAACTGGGCCAAACACAACGGCGTACCGGTGGGGCCGGGGCGTGGCTCCGGCGCGGGCTCGCTGGTGGCCTACGTGCTCGGCATCACCGATATTGACCCGATCCCTTATGACCTGCTGTTCGAGCGGTTTTTGAATCCGGAGCGGGTGTCCATGCCCGACTTCGACGTAGACTTCTGTCAGGACGGGCGCGAGCGCGTCATCAACTACGTCAAGGACAAATATGGACGCGATGCGGTGTCGCAGATTGTGACCTTTGGCACCCTCGGTTCAAAGTCGGTGATCCGCGACGTCGGGCGCGTGCTGGACATGCCTTATCTGTTGTGCGACCAGCTTTCCAAGCTGGTACCGATCGAGGGGGTCAAGCCGGTCTCGTTGCAAAAAGCCCTGGAAACCGAGCCGCAGCTCAAGGAACGCTACGACAACGAAGAGGACGTGCGCGAGTTGTTCAACCTGGCGCAAAAGCTCGAAGATCTGACCCGCAACGTCGGCATGCACGCGGGCGGGGTGTTGATCGCCCCCGGCAAACTCACCGATTTTTGTCCGCTGTACATCGCCGAGGGTTCGGATTCCGCGGTATCGCAATTCGACAAGGACGACGTGGAAAAAGCCGGCCTGGTGAAATTCGACTTCCTGGGCTTGCGCACGCTGACCATCCTGGACTGGGCAATGCGCTATGTGGCGGCGCTGTCGCCCGATGGCAAAGCGCCATTCAGCCTGGAGACGCTGTCACTGAATGACCGGCGCAGCTACGCGCTGCTGAAAGCCTGCAACACCACCGCCGTATTCCAGCTCGAATCGCGCGGCATGAAAGACCTGATCCGGCGCCTGCAGCCGGATTGTTTCGAGGACGTGGTGGCGCTGGTGGCGCTGTTTCGCCCCGGCCCGCTGGAGTCGGGCATGGTCGACGACTTCATCAACCGCAAGCACGGCAAGGCACGCGTGGACTACATGCATCCCACGCTGGAGGGCACCCTCAAGCCCACCTACGGCGTCATCGTTTATCAGGAACAGGTGATGCAGATCGCCCAGATCATGGGCGGCTATACCCTCGGTTCCGCTGACTTGCTGCGTCGTGCCATGGGCAAGAAAAAAGCCGAGGAGATGGCCGAACACCGCGACATTTTCGTCAACGGCGCGGTAGCCAAGGGAGTGGACGCCAAACAGGCGACTTATATCTTCGACTTGATGGAGAAGTTTGCCGGCTACGGGTTCAACAAATCCCACTCCGCCGCCTATGCGCTGGTGGCTTATCACACCGCATATTTGAAGGCGCATCACCCGGCGGCGTTCATGGCTGCCACCCTGTCGGCGGACATGGACGACACCGACAAGGTGAAGAATTTCTACGAAGACACGGTGGCCAATGGTCTGGAGGTATTGCCGCCGGATATCAACCTGTCCGGTTACCGCTTTGCCCCGGAAAACGAAAAGCAGATCCGCTACGGCCTGGGTGCGATCAAGGGTACCGGTGCCGCAGCAATCAGCGCCATTGTCACGGCACGCGAAAAAGACGGCGCATTCAAGGATTTGTTCGATCTGGCGCGGCGCGTGGACAAGCGCAGCGTGAATCGCCGCACCCTGGAATCGTTGATTCGCGCCGGCGCATTCGACAGCATCAACGACCACCGCGCAGCCCTTCTGGCTTCGGTTGGCATGGCGCTGGAACTGGCCGAACAGGCCGCCGCCGACATCAACCAGGTCAGCCTGTTCGGAGACCTCGACAGCCATCCTGACACCCAGCCCACCCTGGCCAATGTGCCACGCTGGCACGAGAAAGAAAAACTGCTGCAGGAAAAAACTGCGCTGGGCTTTTATTTCAGCGGCCATCCATACGATGCCTACGCATCCGAGCTGGCCGGGCTGGCGAAATTGCGCCTGAAGGACATCGCTCCCAGCCACCAGCCGGTATTGCTGGCAGGCATTATCTCGGCGTTGCGCACGCAGATGACGCGGCGCGGAAAAATGGCTTTTGTGCAACTGGATGATGGTACGGCAGCACTCGAGGTGCCGGTATTCAATGAGGTGTTCGAGCGCCACCGCGAGTGGCTCAAGGAAGACCGCCTGCTGCTGGTGGAAGGCAAAGTGTCGAAAGACGACTACTCCGGTGGCCTGCGCGTGATGGTGGACAAGCTCTATGACCTCACCGCTGCGCGCACCCGTTATGCCAAATCACTGATGCTCGCCATGAACGGGCAATCCAGCGCCACTCGGCTATTGGACATGCTGCAGCCGTACCGCTCGCAGGACGGCGGTTGTCCGGTACGGATTGGATATCACAACGGTGCGGCTGCCTGCGAACTGGTGCTGGGCGACAACTGGCGCGTGGCACTGCACGATGGCCTGCTTGAAGGGCTGAATGGCTGGCTTAGCCGAGACAATGTGCGAATCGAGTTCTGAGCGGATTCGGATTTCAGATAAATTAAAACGGGTGGTTATTCCACCCGTTTTTTATTATTACAATAAATCAAATGGATAGCCCTATATTGACAGCATGTATTCGCATGAGGCGAAAAAACAATTGACAAGTAAGTAACAATATTAGAAAATACTTATAACGCTGATCTTCAGCTCTTTCCCAAGAGCTCAGTGTTGTCTCCTCCTCCTCCTTAAAAAGAGGATTTCGCCCGGCAGCGATTACGCGCCGGGCATTTTTTTGCCCGCACTGTTCCCCCTGATCTGATTGGAAGCCAAAGCTGGTTCGAGGCTGGGTGACGCGCGCGAAACGGGTTAGATGGTGTCGCGCTTGTCGAACGAGGTGAACTCACCTTCTGCGAGTGAGACTGCAAGGGATTCAACTCTGGCCAGGGGCGGGCCGCGCCTGGCCCATTCCGTGAGGGCGTCTACTGCTTCCGGCGTGCCGGAAACCAGTGCCTCTACTGTGCCGTCGGTGCAATTCCTCACCCATCCGGTCACGCCAAGTCGCGCCGCCTCCTGGCACATGGACTCCCGATACCATACGCCTTGCACATGGCCGGTGATGAGCAGGTGTTGGGTGAGGTTCATGGCAAAGCGGCCGAAGAATAAGCTGATTATTGATGAGGTTCAGGCAAGCGCCCGGGTTGAATGCCGGATCCGTTCCGCCTTATTTCACCCGCATCCCAGGAAGTGCGCCGTCGTCTGGTGAGAGGATATATAGCCCCGGCGCTTCGCCTGATGCTGCCAGCACCATGCCTTCAGAGACGCCGAATTTCATCTTGCGCGGCGCCAGATTGGCGACCATCACGGTCATTCGGCCGATAAGTTTTTCCGGATCGTAGGCGGATTTGATGCCGGCAAAAACATTGCGGGTTTTGCCTTCGCCGATGTCCAGGGTCAGGCGAATCAGCTTGTCCGCACCTTCCACATGCTCGGCATTGACGATTTTTGCCACGCGCAGATCGATCCTGGCGAAATCATCTACCGTGATGGTGTCGGCAATCGACGCGATGGTGTGGGTTTGTGCCTCGGCATGTCGTACCGGAGAGTGGGTCTCGGCTGTAGGTTCCAGGCTTTGCTGGTTGGCGGCAACCAGGGCATCGACCTGTTTTTGATCGACGCGGATCATCAGGTGTTGGTATGCGTTGATGCTGTGGTTGGTCAATAGTGTGTCAGCGTCACGCCAGGCGAGCGGGGCGAGGTTGAGGAAGGCTTCGACCTCGGCGGCAAGCTTGGGTAGCACCGGTTTGAGGTATAAGGTGAGCAGGCGGAACAGATTGACGCTGACTGAGCAGATTTCGTGCATCAAGGCTTCGGCGTCGGGTTGTTTGGCGAGTTCCCAGGGCTTGGCGTCGTTGACGTATTGGTTGGCCAAATCCGTTAGCCGCATGATTTCGCGCAGTGCCTTGCCGTATTCGCGCGCTTCGTAGCATTCGCTGATGAGGCCGGCGGCGTGCTGGACTTCGATCAGCGGTTCAGAGGTCGGCAGGTTGGCGGCGAGCTTGCCGCCAAATCGCTTGTGGATGAACCCGGCGGTGCGGCTGGCGATGTTGATGTATTTGCCGACCAGATCGCTGTTCACCCGGGCGATGAAGTCGGCCAAGTTGAGGTCGAGGTCTTCCATGCTTCCGTTGATCTTGGCTGCGTAGTAATAGCGCAGCCATTCCGGGTTCATGCCGCTGGACAGGTAACTTTCGGCGGTGATGAAGGTACCGCGCGACTTGGACATCTTGGCGCCGTTGACGGTGAGAAAACCGTGCGCGAATACTCCGTTCGGGGTACGGTAGCCGGCGCTTTTCAGCATGGCGGGCCAGAACAGCGCGTGGAAGTAGAGGATATCCTTGCCGATGAAGTGGTACAGCTCTGTGGTGCTGCCATCCTGCCACCAGGCGTCAAAATCCAGCCCTTTGTCCGCCGCGAGCTTTTTGAAACTCGCCATGTAGCCGATCGGCGCATCCAGCCAAACGTAGAAATACTTGCCCGGCGCATCGGGAATTTCAAAGCCGAAGTAGGGCGCGTCGCGCGAGATATCCCAGTTTTGCAGGCCAGCGTTGAACCATTCGTCGAGTTTGTTGGCGGCCTCTTTTTGCAGTGCGCCAGAGCGGGTCCAGTCACGTAAAAAGTCTTCGCAGTCGCCGAGTTTGAAAAAATAATGTTCGGACTCACGCCGCACCGGCGTGCTGCCGGAAATGGCTGAAACCGGATTGATCAGATCCGTGGGTGTATAGGTCGCGCCGCATACTTCGCAGCCGTCGCCATACTGATCCTGCGCACCACACTTGGGGCATTGGCCCTTGATGAAGCGGTCCGGCAGGAACATTTCCCTGACTGGATCATAGTATTGTTCGATGGTCTTTTGCTCGATCAACCCGGTTTCGCGCAGCTTCAGGTAGACCGTGTCGGACAGTTCGCGGTTTTCCTCGGAGTTGGTCGAGTGGTAGCTGTCGAAACCGACGTGAAAACCGGTGAAGTCGCGCAAATGCTCGTCGTGCACGCGTGCGATCAATTGCTCCGGCGTGATGCCTTCCTTCTCGGCGCGCAGCATGATGGGTGTGCCGTGGGTATCGTCGGCGCAGACGTAATAGCATTCATGACCGTGCATTTTCTGGAAGCGTACCCAGATATCGGTCTGGATGTATTCCACCAGGTGGCCGAGGTGAATGGCGCCGTTGGCGTAGGGCAGGGCGGAGGTGACGAGGATTTTGCGGGTCATGGGAGTCAATTATTTATTGGGACAGGAGAGGGCTTGTCGTATAGCCGCTATACGCGAAATTTATTTTAGCCCCATGGTCAGGTAAGCGGACAGCACCATGCCGAGCACGGCGAGCAGCAACGTGGAAAGCGCAGCCATGTTGACCCAGTAACCGTCCGGAATTTCCACCGGCTTGAGCGTGCGTAGTACACGCCGGTACTGGATCACGGCCAGCACGGCCATCAGGCTGCCGAGCAGGATGAAACCCAGTCCCACCCAGAACGAGATGCCGCGTTCCAGATGCTGGGGCGCCAGCGGCGCGAGCATGTGCAGGAACAGACCGAAGCGCTCCACTACAAAGCCGAACGCCATCAGCGTGAGGCAGGTGCGGTTCCAGGCCAGCAAGGTGCGCTCGGCGGCGAAAAATACGCGTGGATCATTCAGGTCGGACATGGCGTAGCCGCTCAGTCGGCCAGCAACTGCGCCAGCACAAACGGTAGAATGCCGCCGCTCTGGTAGTACTCCACCTCGATCGGCGTGTCGATGCGCAGCTTCACTGCCGCCGAATCGGTCGAGCCATCAGCGCGGTGGATCATAAGTGTTACATCCTGCTGCGGGGATATGCCGTTCTCCAGCCCGAGCAGGTCGAAAGTCTCGCTGCCGTCCAGCCTCAAACTATCCGCGCCCATACCGTCATTGAACTGGCACGGCAGCACACCCATACCCACCAGATTGGCACGGTGGATGCGCTCGAAGCTCTTCGCTACCACAGCTTTCACGCCCAGCAGGCGCGTGCCCTTGGCCGCCCAGTCGCGGCTGGAGCCGGTGCCGTATTCCTCGCCGGCGAAAATCATCAGCGGCGTGCCAGCCGCTTGGTATTGCATGGCCGCGTCGTAGATGGCCATTTCCGCGCCGTCGGGCTGGTGTTGGGTGACGCCGCCCTCGCTGCCGGGCAGCATCAGGTTCTTGATGCGCACGTTGGCGAAGGTGCCGCGCATCATCACTTCATGATTGCCGCGGCGTGCACCGTAGCTGTTGAAGTCGGCCCGGTCCACGCCGTGCTCCAGCAGAAACTTGCCGGCGGGAGAAGTGGGCTTGATCGAACCCGCCGGGCTGATGTGGTCGGTGGTGACGGAGTCGCCGAACACCGCCAGCGCGCGTGCGCCGTGAATCACACCGCTGTCGCCTGCTGCGCCGTCGAAAAATGGTGGCTGCTGGATGTAGGTGGATGCGCCATCCCAGTCGTACACTGCGCCCGCCGGCGCAGGCACGGCGGCCCACAGCGGGTTGTCTGCGCTTAAGTCGGCGTAAAGCTTGCGGTAGATGTCCGGGTTGGTAGCGGTGCCCATGACCGCAGCCACTTCTTCGAGCGACGGCCAGATGTCCTTGAGATACACCGGCTCGCCGTTGCGACCCGTACCCAGCGGCTCGGTTGCCAGATCCTTGTTCATTGTCCCGGCGATGGCGTAGGCCACCACCAGCGGCGGGCTCATCAGGAAATTGGCTTTCACGTTCTGGTGCACGCGCGCTTCGAAGTTGCGGTTGCCGGAGAGTACCGAGGCGGCGATCAGGTCGTTACCGGTAATCGCGGACTCGATCGCGGCAGGCAACGGGCCGGAGTTGCCGATACAAGTGGTGCAACCGTATCCCACCAGTTTGAAGCCCATCGCGCCCAGCGCGTCGAGCAGCCCGGCTGCTTCCAGGTACTCGGTCACCACGCGCGAGCCGGGGCCGAGCGAGGTCTTGACGTGGCGGGATACAGTCAATCCCTTTTCCACCGCTTTTTTCGCCAGCAGACCGGCGGCGAGCATCACGCTGGGGTTGGAGGTGTTGGTGCAGGAAGTAATCGCGGCGATCACCACATCGCCGTGGCCGAGCGTGCCGCTTTGCCCAGCCGTATATACCGCATTACTGGCGATATGGTCGGGGGTGGGGCGGTTGTCCACCATTTCGCGTTCGATCACCACCGCAGGGTCGGTGCCGCCCGCCGGAAGCGTGTCCGCGTTCTGCATGCCGCCGCCCGCGATATCTGTTCCGGCAGGGGCCGGCGCGAGTATCACACGCTGCGCCAGGGTCGCGGCTGACTTGCCGTAGCCGCCCTCGGCCACCGGTTTGGCGAACAGTCCCGCAAAGGCCTGTTTGACGTGATCCAGCTCAATACGGTCCTGCGGGCGGCGTGGGCCGGCCACGCTGGGTACCACGCTGCCCAGGTCGATTTCCAGCACTTGCGAATAGTCGCAGTCGCCGGCCTGGGAGATACCGAACAAGCCCTGCGCCTGGAAGTAATTGCGGATGGTATCCACCTGTTCCGCGCTGCGGCCAGTGGCAGCGTAATAGGCGCAGGTGGCTTCGTCCACAGGGAAGAAGCCCATGGTCGCGCCGTATTCAGGGGCCATGTTGGCAATGGTGGCGCGGTCGGGCAGCGACAGTGCCGCTGCGCCGGCGCCGAAAAATTCCACGAATTTGCCGACGACCTTCGCCTTGCGCAGCATTTCGGTCACGGTCAGCACCACGTCTGTAGCAGTCACACCCTCGCGAATCTGGCCTTTCAGGTGCACACCGACCACGTCCGGGGTAAGGAAATACACTGGCTGGCCGAGCATTCCCGCTTCCGCTTCGATGCCGCCCACGCCCCAGGCGACGATGCCCAGGCCATTGATCATGGTGGTGTGCGAGTCGGTGCCCACCAGGGTGTCCGGGTAATGCACGCCGTCCTTCTCCATTACCCCGCGCGCCAGATATTCCAGGTTGACCTGATGCACGATGCCGATGCCGGGCGGCACTACCTTGAAGGTATCGAATGCCTGCATGCCCCATTTCAGGAACTGGTAACGCTCGCGGTTGCGGATGAATTCCAGCTCCATATTTTTTTGCAGCGCGTCGGGCTGGTTGAACACGTCCACCTGCACCGAATGATCCACCACCATGTCCACCGGCACCAGCGGTTCGATCACCTTCGGATTCTTGCCCGCCTTTGCCGCCGCCGAGCGCATCGCCGCCAGGTCGGCCAGCAGCGGCACGCCAGTGAAATCCTGCAACAGAATGCGCGCCACAACAAAGGGTATTTCCTCGGTACGCGGGCCGTTGGGCTGCCAGTTGGCCAGTTCGCGGATGTGCTGCTCGGTAATTTTTTTGCCGTCGCAATTGCGCAGTACCGCTTCCAGCACGATGCGGATGGATACCGGCAAACGCGATATTTTCCCCACTCCGGCAGCTTCCAGCGCGGGCAGTGAGTAAAACCGGCCAACGCTGCCATTGCCGAGCGGAAATTCGGAGAGGGTGTTGAACAACTGGTGGGGTGCGTGCATGGTGGATAAAACCCGGAATCGAAATACCGCGATTTTACCGTACTTTGCGCAGTGAAGAAGCCGCGCAGTTTAAGGTGCACGAAGCATGCTCCGTAGCGGCTGGTTCTAGCAATACAGAAGACGGTTTGACGACGTGGCAGAGCAAGCCGGTTTTTTGTATGGCTGGGCTTATTTACGCTGAAATATTTTTGTGTTACGACTGATACCGCGCAAGCGCGCCGGCAGACTTACCCCAGACGATATACCAGGAGAAAATAATGAACGCAGTTGTGGAATTCCAGCAGTACAGCAACGCCAGCTTTGAGCAAGTTCGCACCCGTTTCGATGAGGAATACGGTGTTATGTGGTCGTTCATGCGGCCTGAACCGAGGCCATGCTTTACTCGGATGGCTTTGCAGGAGCTCTTGATGTATCAATATAACCTTGAGGGCATGAAGGGACGTGTTGTTACCAACGGTATATTTAAACAGGCCAATTACATGGTTCTGGCTTCAGATATCCCAGGTGTGTTTAATCTTGGTGGAGATCTGGCAACATTCCGCCAAGCAATTACGTATCAAGATCGAGAAGGTCTTTTATCTTACGCCAAGTTGTGCATTGATAACGTGTGGACTTACTACAACATGCAGGCACCGATCACGACCATTTCTCTGGTTCAGGGGCAGGCGATGGGCGGAGGATTCGAGTCGGCACTTTCCGCCCACGTGATGATTGCGGAGAAAGGTGCGCTAATGGGCTTGCCGGAAGTGCTGTTCAACCTCTTTCCGGGGATGGGGGCATTGAGCTTTTTGTCGCGCAAGATCGGCATGCGGGCGGCCGAAGCCATGGTGCGCTCGGGCAAGGTTTATACCGCGACGGAGCTGCACGAGATGGGCGTGGTAGACGTGCTGGCCGAGGATGGCCAGGGCGAAAAAGCCCTGTATGACTGGATACGCAAGAATCACCGCTCGCTCAATTCTTTCCAGGCCATTCAGCGCGCCAAGCAGCGCGTGAATCCGCTTACGGTAGAAGAGCTGTACGAGATCACCGAGATTTGGGTGGATGCGGCGCTGCGACTGAGCGAACGCGACCTCAAGATCATGGAGCGCCTGGTGCGGGCGCAGGACCGCAGGGCGACCGAGTCGGAACCGGTAAGGGCAGAACTGGAAATCGCCTGATGCTTCAGCGCGAGGCTGTCTGGCGGCGACTGAGGTAATCTTCGATGGCGGCGCGCGCGGCTGCGTAGTCCGTGCGCAATAGCCCGACCATGGCGCTACCGCGAAAGCGCAGTTCGCCCGGATCGGCGCGGTCCATGGTGTCGGCGCGGCTGAATACGCCGCGAGCGCCGATGCTCAGGCTATTTCCTTTGAGAGCGTGGCAATGGTCGCGCAGGGCGCCGTATTGTGTTTGTTTGACCGCGTGTTCGATCTTGTCCAGCAATTCGTCCGCGTCACGCAGGTAGTTGCGTAGCAGGCGCTGCACAAACAAGGCGTCGCCGATACCCAGGATTTCCAGTTCCCGGAGCGTTGCGGCATCCAGCGCGGCACTCGTTTCCGCGTCAGCGGGAGCGGGCAGTCTGGAGTGGAAACCGGAACCGCTCATGACCGTATTCAGCCAGTGTTCGGCGGTGGCGGAAGGCATGCCCAGCAGGTTTGCGATGGTGCCAAACAAGGTGGACGCATCCACAGGCTTGCTCAGGAAAGCATCGAATCCGGCTTCCTTGGCAGCCTGACGCGCACTCAGGGTAGCATCGGCGGTGAACAGGATGAAACGGGTGCGGGTGTCGTCCGGGCGGGTGAAGCGATAGAGCTTCAGGGCATCTGTTCCGCTCATGCCCGCCATGTTGAGATCGGCGATGACCAGGTCGAAGCTGGCCTGTTCCAGTTGATCCAGTAATTCTTCGCCATTGGTCGACAGAGAGACGTGGTGGCCGGCCCGCTCCAGCAGACGCAGTAATATTTTCTGGTTGGTGGCGTCGTCCTCGCATACCAGGATGCGTAGAGTGCTCTCCAGGCTTGTATCCCGTGTGGCAGGCAACGGTACGATCCCGGCATTTCCTGGCTGAGACTGAGCCGCTTTTTCAAACGATAGATCGAACCAGAAGCGGCTACCCAGACCCTCTGCGCTCTCGAACGTGAGACGTCCACCCATGGCTTCCACCAGATGCCTGGTGATGGTCAGCCCCAGCCCGCTGCCGCCGAAGCGACGCGTGGTGGAGATATCCGCCTGGATGAAACTCTCGAATATTTTACCTTGGGCGCTGGTGGGAATGCCCACGCCGGTGTCCGCCACTTCGAAGCGCACATTGCTGCGATGTTCATCTTCCCAAAGTATTGAAAGGGACAAGGTGACGCCGCCCTGTTCGGTGAACTTGATGGCATTGCCTACCAGATTGGCGAGCACTTGTTGCAGCCGATGAGGGTCGCCGCGCAGTTTGTCTGTTGCGGCCGCGATGTGGGTATCCAGACGGATGCTTTTGGCTTCCGCCTGGGAGCGGAAGATTTTGACCGTCTCTTCCAGCAGGCTGTTCACGGAAAAATCCGTGTGCTCGATAGCCAGCTTGCCATCCTCGATTTTAGCGAAATCCAGCACATTGTTGAGCAGGGATAGCAGCAACCTGGAAGAGCTGTCCAGCGTGCTGAGCAGATCCTGCTGCTCGCTGTTGAGCGGGGTGGCCTTGAGCAGGGTACTGATACCGACAATGCCGCTTAAAGGCGTACGAATCTCATGACTCATGTTGGCCACAAAGCGGGTCTTCGCAGCATTGGCTTCTTCTGCTTTTTGTCTGGCCTCGTTCATCCTTCTAATTAGTCCAGCGACATAAATTGGCAAGGCAGCCAGCATCAATAACACGCCATATGCCATGGTCTTATGTTCCAGCCAGTATGGATTGACTTGGGTCGTGAAAACGAATCCTACAATACTCAATACTTGAGCATGAAAGAGATATTTATTGCCAAATCTAAACCCATTACCAAAAATGACCCACAAATATATGCCAACCAAAAGGACGCCAGCTTCGCCAGTGAACAAGATGAACAAGGTGGTACTACCCTGATCCAGCCAAGCTCCCGCCAGTCTGCGGCTAACGGAAGGTTTTCCTGTATGGAGAATAGCGCCTATTATTACGAGGGTAAGAAGTAAGAAAACGCTGATGATTTTTTGCGCTACCACATCATTATTAGTAAATGCGGTGTGAGTAGCTATCCTGACTACAAGAAAAGCCAGGATAGCCAATCCGATACCCAGCCGAACCAATGACTGCTCAAGTTCGATCCTGTCGCATTTCGCAACACGATCAGTGAACCAAATCTTCATTTTATCCAGCATGGGTAGTGCCCTGTCTGCTTTGCTATGTTGTATATTGCCGCCTGCTTTTTTGGAGCAGGGTCCGGGCTATTTTTGACAACTGCGCTGCTCGCGCGGGTTTGACCAGGCAAGCCGAAACGCCCGCTGCGAGTAATTGTTGATGAATTTTTTCGTCTTTCAGCGCGGTCACCACGATTATCGGCCGCATGGGCTCAATGCTTGAGTCACGTACGGCATTGACGAAATGGATGCCATCCATCTGGTGCATGCGGTAATCGGTAATAATCAGGTCTGCCGGTTTTTGATGCAACCACTCGAGTGCGGCTGTGGGATCGGTCATGGATACGATGCGCAAATCCATCGATAGGGATTTGAGCACGGCAGTATGGATCGCCAGCACCGTAGGCTGATCATCGATGATGAGAACGGTCTGGCGATAGGTGGGGGCACTGCGTATATCGCGGACGGACATGAGGCTGAGGGAATCGAGTAGGAATAAACGCTGTGAAGCAAGGGATGCTAACGTTGTGGCGCACATTTTTGGGCTCCTCAAGCATCGGATCAACCGGGGTCGGCATGTTCTGCCTGGATTTTTTCCACGGATGCCTCAAGCGTCAGCATGACCTTTACCAGTGCGGGATCGAAATGCCGGCCGCTTTCCTTGAGCAAGTACTGCATGGCCGATTCGATGCTCCATGCGGATTTGTAGGGCCGGACCGAGGTAAGTGCGTCAAACACATCAGCGATGGCCACGATACGTGCGGAGAGCGGGATGTCCTGACCTGAAGTACCGAACGGGTAACCCGATCCGTCGTAGCGTTCGTGATGGGACAGGGCAATTTCGCCCCCCAGCCGCAGGTATTTGGATGGGCTGTCTTCCAGGATGTCATGACCGATTTTCGGGTGTTGGCGCATGACGGTAATTTCCTCGTCCGTTAACGGCCCGGTTTTGCGCAGGATGCTGTCCGGAATGCCGATTTTTCCGATATCGTGCAGAGGCGCAGCGAGTTCAATGAGTTCTGCTTCGTCTTCGGGCAGCCCAATCGCATCCGCCAGCACACGGCTGTAGCGGGACATGCGCAGCAGGTGCCTGGCAGTATCGGTATCGCGGTATTCGCCGGCACGGGCGAGCCGCATCAGGGTTTCCTTTTCCCGACAACGGATTTCCTCTGTGGCCTGACTTACCCTATCTTCCAGCACCCGGCTCTTGTCTTCCAGGGCCAGTTGCTGCTGCCGCAGCGTCAGCAGATTGCGGCAGCGCGAAAAGCATTCGCGCATGTCCACGGGCTTGGTGAGAAAATCGGTCATACCGGCGTCCAGTGCCGCGTAACGCGTTTCCATATCCTGCTTGATGGTGATCATGACGACTGGCACGTGTTGATAGCCGGGTAATTGGCGCAAGCGGCTAATAAACTCGACGCCATTCATGTCGGGCATTAAGTAGTCTGCCAGCACCAGATCGGCAGGGTGGGCTGCTGCCCAGGCCAGTGCTGCAGAAGGCATGGTTTCTTCTTGTACTTTGATACCGGAGCCGATGCCGCGAACAACTTGGGCAAGAATGCTGCGGCTTGTAGCCTGGTCATCGAGGATCAGGACGGCGCTGGTGTATGGCAGATTAAAATTGGTCATGGTGACGATTAGTAGTGAGGTCGCATGATGTCGTTATAATATCGGCAGGACTGACTGAAGCTTTATTAACATTTGCTAATTTTTCTTGCGCGCTGATCGCGTAGCGCTTGATGAGGCTGGGTTGTACAGATGTAACGATATGACTTTTTATCATAAATCCATAGCAGGCAGCGCTATGAGTATAATCTGCCGATGGCTCTAATATGAATGCGCCGCCCGTTTCATTATAACTGCTGCACAATCACTATTCCGGAATCTCATGTCCACACTCAAACAGCAAGCCCTCGATTACCACCAGTTTCCCAAACCCGGCAAGCTCTCCGTTGAGTCCTCCAAACCCTGCGCCACTCAGTTGGACTTGTCGCTGGCCTACAGCCCCGGCGTGGCCGAGCCAGTACGGGCGATTGGCGACGACCCGGAGGCGGCTTACCGCTACACCAACAAGGGCAACCTGGTGGCGGTGATTACCGACGGCACGGCGATTCTGGGTCTGGGCAATCTGGGGCCGCTGGCTGCCAAGCCGGTGATGGAAGGCAAGGCCGTGTTGTTCAAGCGCTTTGCCAATATCGACGTGTTCGATATCGAAGTCAGCGCACCCAGCGTGCAGGCATTCATCGATACCGTGGTGAATATCGCGCCGACGTTTGGCGGCATCAATCTGGAAGACATCGCCGCGCCGCATTGTTTCGAGATCGAAAAAGCGTTGTCCGAGCGACTGGATATCCCGGTGTTCCACGACGACCAGCACGGCACTGCCGTGATCATTTGTGCCGGCCTGATCAATGCGCTGCATGTCCAGGGAAAAAAACTGGCCGACGCCCGGATAGTCTGCCTGGGTGCAGGTGCGGCGGGTAACGCATCGCTGCGTTTGTTGCTGGCAATGGGCGCGGACAAATCCAAACTGCTGGTGGTGGATAAAGTGGGCGTGCTGCATACGGGCATGACCGATTTGCCACCGCATCATGCTTTCTTTGCCGCCGATACGGATGCCAGGACGCTGTCTGATGCGATGCAGGGTGCAGATGCGTTTATCGGTGTGTCGGCGGCCAATCTGGTGACGCCTGCGATGATCAAGAGCATGGCGGACAGGCCTGTGGTGTTTGCCCTGGCTAACCCGGACCCCGAGATTTCACCGGATGCGGCACACGCCGCGCGCGATGATCTCATTATGGCGACAGGGCGTTCGGATTACCCGAATCAGGTGAACAATATACTGGGCTTTCCGTTCATTTTTCGCGGTACGCTCGACGCCCGTGCCAAACGTATTACACAAAAAATGCTGATTGCGGCGGTGCATGCGCTGATGGATTTGGCGCGCGAGCCGGTGCCGGCTGATGTTCTGGCCATTTACAATCTGACCGAACTGGCGTTTGGCCGCGACTACATCCTGCCCAAGCCTTTTGATGCGCGTCTGATCGAGCGCATTCCGCCCGCGGTGATGAAAGCGGCAAAGGAGTAAATCGGTGCGGCATGCGTCCCGTCCGGTTTACCTCAATCTGTTCAAAATACACCTGCCGCTGCCGGGGTGGGTGTCCATCCTGCAGCGCATGAGTGGTGCCGTGCTGTTTCTGGTCGCGCCGCTGCTGTTGTATCTGCTGCAAACTTCATTTGATGTCGACGGCTACGCACGGTTGCGCGAGTGGCTGCACATGTCTGTTGTCAAAACGCTGTTGACGCTGTTGCTGTGGGGTTATTTGCAGCACCTGCTGGGCGGATTGCGCTTTTTGCTGCTGGATATCCATGTCGGCACGGCGTTAGCGACGGCGCGCAAGCTGTCTTCCGCTACGCTACTGGCAAGCGCCCTGCTGACCCTGGTAATCACGGGAATAGGGCTGTGGTAGGCGGCGCGCTGTCTGCGTGGCTGGTGCAGCGCCTGAGTGCGCTGCTGCTGGCGGCATACTCGCTGCTGTTCCCGGTATGGGTCGCGTTGCATTGGCCGCTCGATTTCGCCGTCTGGCGCGGGCTATTCGCGCCCTTGCCGATGCGGATTACGACGCTGCTGTTTGTGGTGGCGCTGGCACTGCACGCCTGGGTGGGGATGCGCGATATTTTCATGGATTATGTGCAGTCGCTCGGGTTGCGTCTGGCGCTACACGTGGGGGCGCTGCTCTGGCTGGCGGCCTGCGTGGTATGGGCAGGTGCAATTTTGTGGCGCTTGCCATGATGCCGGTCAAGCGCAAATTCGACGCAGTCATCGTTGGCGGCGGCGGGGCAGGGCTGCGCGCCGCGTTGCAGCTGTCCGGTTCCGGCTTGAAGGTGGCGGTGGTGTCCAAGGTATTTCCGACGCGCTCGCACACGGTATCGGCACAGGGCGGCATTACCGCCGCGCTGGGCAATGTCATGCCGGACAACTGGCACTGGCACATGTATGACACGGTGAAGGGATCGGACTATCTGGGCGACCAGGATGCCATCGAATTCATGTGCCGTCATGCCGCGGAAGCGGTGATCGAACTGGAGCACATGGGGCTGCCGTTCTCGCGTCTGGACAATGGCCGCATCTACCAGCGCCCGTTCGGCGGCCAATCCATGAACTACGGCGGCGAGCAGGCCACGCGTACCTGTGCTGCCGCCGACCGCACCGGCCATGCGTTGCTGCATACCTTGCATCAGCAGAATCTCAAGGCCCGTACCCATTTTTTCGACGAGTACTTTGCGCTCGATTTGCTGCGCGACGCCGATGGCTATGTGCTGGGCGTGACCGCGCTGTGCATCGAAACCGGCGCGCCCTTGGTGATCGAGGCGCGCGCCACGCTGCTTGCAACCGGCGGGGCGGGACGCATTTTCCGCTACTCCACCAATGCTCACATCAATACCGGCGACGGCCTGGGCATGGTGTTGCGGGCGGGTCTGGCGTTGCAGGATATGGAGTTCTGGCAGTTTCACCCCACCGGGCTGCCCGGCTCGGGCAGCCTGATTACCGAGGGCGTGCGCGGCGAGGGCGGGTATCTGGTTAACAACCAGGGCGAGCGTTTCATGGAACGCTACGCGCCGCACGCCAAAGACCTTGCCGGGCGCGATGTGGTGGCGCGCGCGGTGGCGCTGGAAATTCATGCCGGGCGCGGCTGCGGACTGCACGGCGATACCATCCACCTCAAGCTCGACCACCTCGGCGCGGCGCTTATCAAGGACAAGCTGCCGGGTATCCGCGAACTGGCGCTGCGTTTTGCCGGGGTGGACCCGATTGACTCACCCATCCCGGTGGTGCCCACTGCGCATTACATGATGGGGGGCATTCCCACCAACCTGCACGGCCAGGTGGTGATGCCCGCGCGCTTCGGCCCGGAGGAGCCGGTGCCGGGTCTGTATGCAGTGGGCGAATGCGCCTGCGTTTCGGTGCACGGCGCCAACCGGCTGGGCGGAAACTCGCTGCTGGACTTGGTGGTATTTGGTCGCGCCGCCGGCAATCACATCATCGAAACCCTGCGCGAAAATCCTTTCCCGCGCCTGTTGCCGGAATCCGCGGCTGAAGGTGCAGTGGCGCGGCTGGCACGCTGGAACAAAACCGGTGCAGGGGAAAGCGTGGCCGATCTGCGCGTGGCGCTGCAAACGCTGATGCAAAGACATTGCGGCGTATTCCGTACCGAGATGCTGATGCGTGAAGGCATCGCCGCCCTGGATGTCCTGCAAGCCAGGCTGGATGACGTCCGCCTTACCGACCACAGCCAGGTATTCAATACCGCCCGTATTGAGGCGCTGGAGCTGGAGAATCTGTTTGCCGTGGCGCGCGCCACGCTGATTTCGGCACTGACGCGCACCGAGAGCCGGGGCGCGCATGCGCGTGAGGATTATCCCGAACGCGATGATGACCACTGGCTTAAACACACCCTGTACACACGGGAGAATGACCAGATTGACACCAAGCCGGTGCGCCTGAAGCCGCTCACCGTGGAGCCGTTTTTACCCAAGGAGCGAACCTACTGATGCGTTTCTCCATTTACCGCTACGACCCGGAGCAAGACACCAAGCCGCACATGCAGGCCTACGATCTGGACATCGATCCGGCCGGCAACATGCTGCTGGATGCGCTGCTGCTCATCAAGGACACACTGGACAGCACGCTCACCCTGCGCCGCTCCTGCCGTGAAGGGGTATGCGGTTCGGATGGCATGAACATCAATGGCAGCAATGGACTCGCCTGCATCACGCCGCTGGCTGATCTGAAACAGCCGGTGGAGGTGCGCCCGCTGCCGGGTTTGCCGGTGATTCGTGATCTGGTAGTGGACATGACGCTGTTCAATCAGCAATATCGTTCGGTCGAGCCGTGGCTGAACAACGCCGACCCCGCACCCGAGATCGAGCGCCTGCAAAGCCCGGAGCAGCGGGCGCAACTGGACGGGCTGGTGGAGTGCATTCAATGCGGCTGCTGTTCTTCCGCCTGTCCGTCGTTCTGGTGGAACCCGGACAAGTTCGTCGGTCCCGCCGGACTGCTGGCGGCATATCGCTTCATTGCGGATAGCCGCGACCAAGCGGCCAATCAGCGCCTGGATGATCTGCAAGACCCGTATCGTCTGTTTCGCTGCCACGGCATCATGAATTGTGTGTCGGTCTGCCCAAAAGGGCTGAATCCCACGGCTGCAATTGGTAAAATAAAGACGCTGCTGGTAAAGCGCGGCGCATGACTGAATTGAATCGTCTGCGCTGGCGCGCCCGACGCGGGATGCTGGAACTGGACATTCTGTTACTGGATTTTCTGGAGCAGCATTACCCCGTTCTCCCATTCAGCCAGCAAACCGCATTTGGCGAATTACTGGAACTGGGCGATGCCGAGTTGTGGGATATGATCCAGACAGGCCAGTCTGCGGCCCAGTCCGAACAGGCGATAATTATTGAATGGCTGCGTACAGGAAAGCAAAAAATGAAACCACCGACTAAAGCCACCCTCACTTTTGACAACGGCGCCAAGCCCATCGAATTGCCTGTGCTGTCCGGCAAGCTCGGCCCCAGCGTGATTGATATTCGCAGCTTGGGAAAATCCGGTTATTTCACCTATGACCCCGGTTTTCAGGCCACCGCAAGTTGCAGTTCCAGCATCACCTACATTGATGGCGACAAGGGCCTGCTCTATTACCGCGGTTATCCCATCGAGCAACTGGCGCAGCATTCCGATTTCATCGAGGTTGCCTATCTGCTGCAATACGGCGAATTGCCCACTGCCGAGCAGAAGCATCACTTCGATGCCACCATGCGTCAGCATTCCATGCTTCACGACCAGATTAGTACTGTGTTTCGCGGCTTCCAACGTAATGCACACCCGATGGCAGTGATGGTGGGCGTGGTGGGGGCGCTGTCCGCGTTTTATCACGACTCGCTGGATATCAGCGATCCGCGCCATCGCGAGGTATCTGCCTTCCGCCTGCTTGCCAAAGTGCCCACCATTGCAGCGTGGAGCTACAAATACAACACCGGCCAGCCATTCATGTATCCGCAAAACAGCTTGGGCTACGTGGAAAATTTCATGTACATGATGTTCGCCACTCCGTGCGAGCAGTATTCGGCTAATCCGGTACTGACGCGCGCGCTGGAGCGCATCATGATCCTGCACGCCGATCATGAGCAGAACGCCTCCACCTCCACGGTGCGGCTGGCGGGCTCTTCCGGTGCCAACCCTTTCGCCTGCATCTCGGCAGGCATCGCCTCGCTGTGGGGGCCGGCACACGGCGGTGCCAACGAGGCAGCGCTGGCAATGCTGGAAGAAATTGGCGATGTTTCACGCATCGGTGCATTCATCGAACGTGCCAAGGACAAGAGCGATTCGTTCCGTCTGATGGGCTTCGGCCATCGGGTTTACAAAAACATGGACCCGCGTGCGGCGGTGATGCGCGACACTTGTCATGAAGTGCTGGACGAGCTGGGACTGAACGACGATCCGCTGTTCAAGATCGCCCGCAAGCTGGAGCAGATCGCACTGGAGGACGAATACTTCGTCGCCAGGAAACTCTACCCTAATGTGGATTTCTATTCCGGTATCGTATTGCGCGCGCTGGGCATCCCCACCAATATGTTCACCGCCATGTTTGCGCTGGCGCGCACCGCCGGCTGGGTGGCGCAGTGGAACGAAATGATCGGCGATCCGGAAAACAAGATCGGGCGGCCGCGTCAACTCTATGTGGGCGACGTGCGGCGCGATTATGTTGCGGTGGACAAACGGTAACCCGTTTTGGATCAATGGCAGTCACATACCGCGCTGTTTTCCGGCAACGCACCACTGCTGGAGGCATTGTTCGACGCTTACCAGGCAGACCCAGACAGCGTGGCCCCGCAATGGCGGGCCTGGTTTGATGCGCTGCCTGCCATACCCAGAGCCGCACCCGCCGTATCCGCAACCAGCTCGCCGTGTGACACGCGTCAGGTGGGCGTGCTGCAACTCATCAATGCGCACCGTTTTCTCGGCGTGCGCCAGGCTGATCTTGACCCGCTCAAGCGCTTCCCAAAGTCCGAAGTACCCGAACTCGACCCTGCGCATTACGGCTTGACGCCCGACGATAGCGCGCGACTGTTTGATACCGGCTCTCTGGTGGCACCTGCGCAGGCCACACTGGGCGAGATTCTGCATATCCTGCGGCGCACCTATTGCGGCACGCTGGCAGCGGAATATATGTATATCTCCGACAATACGCGCAAACGCTGGCTGCAAGCGCGGCTGGAGGGCTGCCTGGCCACGCCGCAGTTCGACGCAGCGCATAAAAGACACATACTCGAAGGCCTCACCGCTGCCGAGACCCTGGAAAAATTCCTGCATGCACGCTATGTCGGGCAAAAACGCTTTTCGCTGGAAGGCGCAGAAACCCTCATTCCCATGCTGCATGGTCTGATTGAAGGCGCAGCGCAACGCGGAGCACAGGAACTCGTGCTGGGTATGGCGCACCGTGGGCGCATCAACGTGCTGGTTAACGTGCTGGGCAAACCACTCGGGCAGATATTCGGTCCGGCACAGGTCAACGCTGATGGCGCATTGACCGGCGACGTGAAATATCATCAGGGGTTTTCCACCGAGGTGGCGACCACGCAAGGAACGGTGCATCTGGCACTGGCCTTCAATCCCTCGCATCTGGAAATCGTGCACCCGGTGGTGCGCGGTTCGGTGCGCGCACGCCAGCAGCGTCGCGGCGACCACGACGGCACCGAAGTGGTACCGGTGATCCTGCACGGCGATGCCGCTTTCTCCGGCCAGGGCGTGGTGATGGAAAGCCTCAACATGTCGCAGACGCGCGGCTTCAGCAACGGCGGCGGGATACACATCGTCATCAACAACCAGATCGGTTTCACTACCTCCGACCCGCGTGATACGCGCTCATCGCTGTACTGCACCGACGTGGCAAAAATGATCGAAGCGCCGGTATTGCACGTCAACGCCGACGATCCGGAGGCGGCGCTGCTGGCGGTACAGATTGCCCTCGACTACCGGCACGAATTTCACAATAACATCATCATCGACCTGGTGTGCTTCCGCCGTCATGGCCACAACGAACAGGATGAACCGGGGGTGACGCAGCCGCTGATGTACCACAAGATTGCCGCGCACCCCGGCACACGTGCGCTGTATGCCGGCAAGCTGGCCGCCGAAGGCGTGATCAGCGAGGCCGGGTCGGCGGATTTTATTGCTGCTTACCGTGCGCAGCTGGAAACCGGCGAGCGCATCGTGCCGCCTGCGGTGTCGTTATATAAACGCGCCTTCGCCGCCAACTGGAAAGCCTATCGCGGCATAGACTGGCAGCATCCCGCAGAGACAGCCTTGCCGCTTACCCGGTTGCGTGAGCTGGCGGAAAAAGCCTGCGCGGTACCGGAGGGTTTCACGTTGCACCCGCGGGTAGCCAAAATCCTTGCTGACCGCCGTGACATGGCGGCGGGAAAGCTGTTGCTGGACTGGGGCATGGCCGAGATACTGGCCTACGCCAGCCTGCTGCGCGACGGCTATCCGGTGCGCCTGTCAGGGCAGGACAGCGGACGCGGCACTTTTTTCCACCGTCACGCCGTACTGCACGATCAGCAGCGCGAACGCTGGGACGCGGGCGCGCATGTGCCGCTACAACATATCTATCCCAATCAGCCGCATTTCGTCGTGATTGATTCGCTGCTCTCGGAACTGGCGGTACTCGCATTCGAATACGGATACGCCACCGCCGAGCCGGACGAGCTGGTGATCTGGGAAGCGCAATTCGGCGATTTCGCCAATGGTGCGCAGGTGGTCATCGACCAGTTCATCGCCAGCGGAGAAGCCAAATGGGGGCGCCTGTGCGGTCTCACGCTGTTTTTGCCGCACGGCCAGGAAGGCCAGGGACCGGAACATTCCTCGGCGCGGCTGGAGCGCTACCTGCAGCTGTGCGCCAACGACAACATCCAGGTGTGCCAGCCCACCACCGCTGCGCAGATGTTCCACCTCATCCGTCGCCAGATGCTGCGCCCGTATCGCAAGCCACTCATCGTGATGACGCCGAAAAGCCTGCTGCGCGCCAAACAGGCCAGCTCGCCGCTGGAGGAATTTACCGCGGGCGGATTCGACGTCGTGATCGGCGCGGACAGCGCTGTGGATGCCGCCAGCGTGCGTCGGGTGGTGGCATGCAGCGGTAAGGTCTACTTCGATCTTCTCCATGCGCGTCAGGAGCGCAACATCACCGATATTGCCCTGGTACGTATCGAGCAGCTCTATCCGTTCCCGCGCGACGCATTCAGCGCAGAAATGGCGCGCTACCCGAATGCCGCCGAACTGGTGTGGGCGCAGGAAGAACCGCAAAACCAGGGGGCCTGGTTTTCCATTCAGCATCATCTGCGCGAATGCATGGCGGCGGCGCAGACCCTGGGCTATGCCGGCAGGCCCTTCGCCGCATCGCCCGCGGTAGGCTACCCTGAAGTATATGAAGCACAGCGCAAAGCGCTGCTGGACGAGGCACTCAAATAAATGCTGATCGAAGTCAAAACCCCGGAATTGTCCGACTCGATTACCGAGGGCACGCTGCTGGAATGGCACAAGCAAGCCGGCGATACGGTGGTGCGCGACGAAACCCTGATCGATCTCGAAACCGACAAGGTCATACTCGAAATTTCCGCCCCGGCCTCCGGCGTGCTGGTGGAGTTGCTGCGCGAGAACGGCGCGGTGGTGACGGCGGGCGAAGTGATTGCACGGATTGAAAACGGCGCGCCGGAGACGGCAACGCCAGCCTTGCCGGTCGCCGCAATATCCACCTCCCTGCCGCGGCAGGAGAGCGCCGGGGAGGAGGAGAAAAGCATGGTGCAAGAAGAGCCAGCACGCGCGGCGCCACCCGTCGCGCCAAAAGTACTCGCTACTCCGTTCAGCCCCGCGCCTGCCGCCCCCAACACCCGCCAGGGGCGCAACGAGCGTCGCGAACCCATGAGCCGCCTGCGCGCCCGCATCGCCGAGCGCCTGGTGGCCGCGCAACACAGCGCAGCGATTCTCACCACTTTCAATGAAGTCAACATGCAGCCGGTGATGGATCTGCGCGTCCGCTACAAGGACGAATTCCAGCGCGAACATGGTGTCAAGCTGGGCTTCATGTCGTTCTTCGTCAAAGCCGCAGTATTGGCGTTGCAGCAATTTCCCATCGTCAATGCTGCGATAGACGGCAGCGATATCGTGCACCATGATTACTACGACATCGGCATCGCCGTCTCCACCACGCGCGGCCTCGTCGTCCCCATACTGCGCGACGCCGACTGCAAAGGTTTTGCCGATATCGAGCGCGCCATCGGCGACTTTGCGCAGCGCGCTGAAGCGCTGCAACTGACCCTGGAAGAACTCAGCGGCGGCACCTTCTCCATCAGTAACGGCGGCGTGTTCGGCTCGCTGCTTTCCACCCCGATTCTGAATCCGCCGCAGTCGGCTATTCTGGGGATGCACAAAATCCAGGAACGCCCCATCGCCGAAAACGGCCAGGTGGTGATCCGTCCGATGATGTACCTGGCGTTATCCTACGACCACCGCCTGATCGATGGCCGTGATGCAGTGCAGTTTCTGGTGGAGATGAAAGCCGCGCTGGAAGACCCGGCGCGGCTGATGCTGGGTATCTGACGCACTGGAAACGGTTTTCCGGTTACCTTACGTTACCTTGATGCGCCGGCCAGAGGGGGCACCGGTTTTGGGCAGGCGTACGGTCAGCACCCCGTTATTCAGACTGGCCTCGGCCTGCTCGCCATCCACCTCCTGCGGCAACTGGATCAGCCGCTGGAAGCTGCCGTAGGCACGCTCCATGATGTGGTAGCTGCCGCCCTCATCTTCCCTTGCGTAGCGCTTCTCGCCGCTTACTCGCAGCGTATTGCCTTCAATCATGAGTTCCAGGTCATCCCTGTCCAGGCCGGGAACTTCCAGCCGCACCAGGATGGATTTTTCCGTTTCCTCAACTTCTCCTGCCAGCATGCTCCAGCTCGGGAATCGGTCGGGAGGCGCGGTACCTTCCACCGCCTTTTGTCGGGTGAAATGAGTCAATGCATCACCGGAGCGGGAGAGCATTTCACGCCAGCCCTCGGACAGATTATCCCAGGCACGGTTGAGTTCCTTGCCGACTTCCTTGCCTACTTTTTTGAGCGAATCGAGCATGATCTATCCTCCATGACCAAAAACCGGACATGGGGATGGAACGGACGAATTTCAACTGACAGTCTGGGCAACGCTGTAACCGGGCCGGCAAAAACTTCCAGACTCAAATAATCAGGCCGGGATTCAGTTGGCTGCGCTGTTCGATCGCCTGAACCATCAGCTTGCGCAGCTCATTCAGTGGCAAGAGCTCGGCAGCATCCAGCGCGGCGGCAGGCAGGGGCACATCCCAGTCGCCATAAATGAATCCCGCGGGATGACGGTTCGCAGTCAGGGGTAGTACGACGAAGCTGTGCGTCGTCGGCAGCGCATCGCGCCACCAGCGCGGCAGCTTGCTGACGAAAGCCGGGTCTTTGGCATCTTTCACAACGATTATTTTATCGTTCGCCAGCCCGGCGTGAAAAACGTCAGGTTGATAGGCTTCACCGAAAACCAGGTGCGGAATAAGTTCCTGCACCTTTTCACCAAAACCCATGCGGGCAAAGTACTTCCCTTCGTTGCCGTTGCGCAGGAAAACAATTGCGCGGCTCAGGCCCAGACCTTGATAAACCGTCTCCAGGGCCATTGTCATGAGCTGATAGGGCGTTGCGCTATTCGTCACACCGCGCATATCTGCCACGCCCCGTGTCAAAATTCTGACGGCGTCAGCCGGCTTGCCGCTCTGTATTTTCGGGAGCAGGCTTTTCTCAGGCTTCAGCGATGTAGCCACACTTGCGAACAGGGCATCTTGCGCTGCGGATTCCTGGGCGGCCTGGACTGCGGCAAGCATCTCGGCGCCATCCATCCCCAGCATGTCGGCATAGCTGTTCGCAATATCCGCAAGTTCGTCCGGGCTGGCGTTCGCCTCATCGCATAGCACCCTGGCGCAGCGCGAGGACATGGTGGCGACTGCTCCCAGCCAATCGGCATGATCCAGCGGTTCGCCCAGGGTTTGCGGCAACACGTCCTGCATGCTGTTGATGAGCGCAGTCGGCAAGCCCCATTTCTGCGCGACCCAGCGGCCCACCTCATCCAGCCCCAGCCCCAATGTATCGAGCGTGGCCTGCGCCTCATTGACGCCCAGTTCTGCACAGCGCGCCTGCACCGAGGACCAGTGATCAGGCAGGTAGAATGTCACCATCATGCGGCCCAGGCCATGCAGCATCGAACACACCACGGCCTCCTCGGCATCGCGGGCACTGGCAGCGCAGGTGACCTGGCGCGCTATGTGGCCCGCAAGAACCGCCTTTTCCATTTCATTGTGCGTGCTCGTCGAGCCTGCGGATGCCTTGGCCAGGCCGTCAATCAGTTTTGAGCCCAAAGCCAGGTGGCCTATCGATTCCGTACCGACGATGAGGACCGCTTTCGACACCGTGTTGATGTCCTGTCCGAAAACCGAGTACATCGCACTATTGGCGAGTCGCAATACCTTTTGCGTCAGTGCCGGATCGGACAATACCGTTTTGGTCATGTTGAACTCGCGGTCGTCCTCGCCGCGTATTGCGCTCATGATTGCGTTGACCACCTTGGCGAAGCCGGGCAAATCACCCTGCTGTTTAATGCGCTTCCACAGCAGTTCCAGTGTTTTTTGGGGATTGCGGATCGGCAGCGTGCCGATTGAATCGAAGTTTTTCATAAGGTCGTCAGGTCAATAGTGTCGCATCGGAATTCGCCTTCAAGGCTGCCATGGCATCGCCCGGTAGCATGGGGCGGCCAGTATGGAATCCCTGGATCAGGGCGCAACCCTGCGCCGCGAGGAATTGTAGCTGCTGTTCATCTTCAACGCCTTCGGCGACGGTGGTGAGGTTCAGGTGGTTTGCCAGGCTAATCACGACGTCGCAGATGGCGGCATCTTTTATCGAGTGGGGCAAATCCTTGACGAAGGCACGGTCAATTTTCAGGGTGTGGATTGGAAAACGTTTCAGATATGCCAGTGAGGAGTAGCCGGTACCAAAATCATCGATCGCGATACGTACGTCGCGCGCAGCTATCGCAGTCAGCAATGCTTCTGCATGCTCCGGATCCGACATCAGGATGCCTTCGGTAATCTCCAGAAGCAATTGACTGCCGTGCAGACCGGATAGCGCCATGGCGTCATCCAGGGTTTGCAGGAACTGGTCGCTCCTGAACTGTCTTGGACTGACGTTAACCGATACATAGAGCTGACGCCCGGCAGCTTCTTCGAAACGCTTGATTTGTACGCAGGCTGCCCTGAGCGCCCATGCACCGAGCAAATTGATCAGGCCATTGTTTTCCGCCATCGGAATGAACTGAATCGGAGGCACCGATCCCAGGTCAGGGTGCATCCACCGCATGAGTGCCTCAAAACCCATGATCTGGCGTGTGCCCGCATCCACCACAGGCTGGTAGTGCAACAGGAATTCGCCATTTTTTACTGCTTCGAACATCGCCGCCTCGATTGAGACATCGTGTACCGGCCTGGTGAATGTTTGGGGGTTATAAAGCACATAACGGGCCTTGCCTGTCTCTTTTGCGCGATACAAGGCGGTATCGGCGTGCGCAAGCAGTTTCACCTCGTTATCGCCATGATCCGGGTAGGTGGCCACGCCAATAGAAGTGCTTACGTACAGGGCATGGCCTTGAATTTCGAAGGGCAGTTGAATGGCGGCAATCATGCGGCGCGCGACAATCTGAATCTCCGCTTCGGTCAATGCACTGGGCAGCACGGCAATGAATTCATCACCGCCCACGCGCGCCAGGCTGTCGGTGTCGCGCAGCGTGCCACGCAGCCGCACGCCTGCCTCGCGCAGCAGGGTGTCGCCAACAGGATGCCCCAGCGCATCATTGATTTTCTTGAAGCCGTCGAGATCAAGAGCGAGGACGGCGAAGCCTTTCCCGGTCCGTCTGGCTTGTGCCATCGCCATATTCAGGCGGTCCGACAGCAGCGATCGATTGGGTAAGCCGGTCAATAAGTCATGGGTAGCCAGGTGACGCAAACTTTCCTCGGTTGCCAGCTGTTGCGTAATGTTTCTGCCGACGGCAAGCAGTTTTATATGGCCTTCCCCGGTAGCATAGGCGGCTATCAGAAAATCAAAGCAGTGCGTAGTAAGGCAGGCTTTTATCTGGATATTCACCTGACTATGCTGGTTCGACTGGATGGCCTGTTGCACCGCTGCGTTAATCGCGCAGCTATCTTCCGGCACCACCAGGTCGGCTAATAATAAGCCGGTGAGCGTGCCGTCCGGTTTGATCAACTCGATCGTGCGCTTGCTGGTGCAAAGGATTTCCCCTTTGGCATTCAGCTGGAAAACGGCGTCTCCCGCAACCTCCATCAGGTTCTCCAGCTGGATTTCAAGATTGGCGCGTGGCGGGATATCGGGTATGAGGGGCATTCTGGAAAGCGGTCTCCAATTTAGGGGCGTATCAAACGCGGTGCGTTGCAGTTATCCTAAGCCTGCAAAAAAAGAGGCTGCTTTTTGTGTCCACAGAATTTTGCTATTGCCAAAGCGGAAGATTGTGAACGCATGTTTTTGCGCAAGAGGGGGATTGTTTAGTGTTATGGCATCCATTCATCGCACCGAATAATAAACCGCTTTAGTGTGGTGGTCTAATAGCGCACTGGCATCGTCTATTTTTTTTGCGGGTCCGTGAATATACGGCACTTGATTGTACTGTCCAGTTTGATGTGGGTTGTGCAATATTTTGAATATGCGCTCGTTGTGCAGGTATTTGTAAGACAAACGCCTACATGACGCCGGTTGTCGCCACCTACGGAAAATACCGAACATGGCCTATTTCCCCCCTTTGATCCAGCCTTCAATATGGGTACCACTGGAATTGCGAATTGCAAACTGGTTTCCGACGGTTACAGCTAAGGAGAAAAATAATGACAGCGAACGATGTAATGACTGAAATCCGCGACGCCAACCTGAGCTACCTGATGCTTGCGCAGCAGATGATTCGTTCTGACAAGGCCACGGCGATTTTCCGTCTGGGAATCGATAAACAGATCGCAGACCTCATGGAGGGTCTGAGTAATGCTCAAATTCTCAAGCTTGCGGGTACCAACATGATGCTGGCGCGTTTCCGCTTTGACGATAGCGCCATTCTCGGCATGCTGACCAATTACAACAAGGATCGCATGCTGGCCCAGTCCCACGCGGCAATCCTGATGGCGGGTCAGCCGATTGAAGAAATTGCCTAGGCAATGCAGGAATAATATTCAAACTTCAATCGCTTAAGCCGGGATCACAAAATGACCAAGACCAAGAAAAGCGTAGTAACCGAAGCTAACGAAATTCAACTCGCGATCAAACTGGTAAATCTCGGCGCGCGCCTGCAACTGCTTGAATCGGAAACCTCATTGTCGCGCGAGCGTCTGTTGAAGCTGTACAAGGAGCTCAAAGGCGTTTCGCCCCCGAAAGGCATGCTGCCATTTTCTACCGACTGGTTCCTGACCTGGCAGCCCAATATCCATTCTTCGCTGTTTATCAATATCCATCGCTATCTTGAAGAGCACGCCGGCATTCATGGTATTGAAGCCGTGATGAAGGCTTATCAACTTTACCTTGAGCAAACCCAACCCGGCAACAGCGAAGAGCCCGTTCTTTCGCTGACGCGAGCCTGGACGCTGGTGCGTTTTGTGAATAGAAAAATGCTCATGACTGCTTCTTGTTGCAAGTGTGGCGGCCACTTTGTAGTGAACAGTCTTGATCTTCACAATGACTATGCCTGCGGTCTCTGCCACATGCCTTCCCGTGCCGGAAAAACCAAAAAAGCCCGTGAAGATGCCGCTGCTGCGCTGGCATTGGCAGCCTGATTAATAGCAACACCGAGCCAAAGATATACCAGTCCGTGGACCGCGGGATGTCGTCAGACAGCAGGGTGCGTACGCTCCAATCCGCGTTGCGCGCACCGGCAGTTCAGGCCCTGGTCATTCAGTGCGCATCGTTTTTGCTGATCATTCTGGCCATGCGCGGCATTTGGGTGCTGGCCGGCATGCAGGTGACCATTGTCGTGGCGGCGTTGCTGCAAGGCAGCATAGCTGCGGCGGTATCTTTCTGGCGCCGTCTGGCGCCCTGGTGGCCCCCCATTCAGTTTCTGTTTCCAGTCGCGCTGATAGCGATGCATTCGCTTTCCCTGCCGCCGGAAATTTTCCTTGCCCTGTTCGTTTTCCTTCTCGGTTGGTATTGGACTACATTCCGTACCCAGGTTCCTTTTTATCCATCCGGGCTTCCGGTTTGGGAAGCTGTCGCTGGCCTGCTTCCGGTTGACCGTCCGCTGCGCTTCATTGACATTGGCAGCGGCTTGGGCGGTTTGGTGCTGAATCTTGCTGCACGCAGACCGGAAAGTATCATTTCCGGAATCGAACTGGCGCCACTGCCCTGGCTGGCAAGCTGGGTGCGGGTATGGATGGTACGCAGCCGTGGGCGCTTTATCCGCGGCGATTACACGCATCTGGATTTTGCGCAGTACGATGTGGTGTTTGCTTATTTGTCGCCAGCGGCCATGCCTGCCCTGTGGGAGAAATCCAGAACCGAAATGCGGCCTGGCACGTTGCTGCTGAGTTATGAATTTTCCATTCCGGGCGTCGCTGCGGATGTCACCGTCACGCCTCAAACCCAAGGTACTATCCTTCATGCCTGGCGCTTTTAGTTGGGTTGCGGCAAGGGTGGATTCACGCCCGGCGTCGCTGCTCAAGTTCCTGAAACGCGCGTCGTAAACCCTAATGAGTCTGGCTTTCGGATGCCTGTTCCGCCATTGATGCGAGCAGGCGATCAGTTACTTTAAGCGTCATATTACAAACGGGCGGAGGTTAATCTCCTTCAGCCCTGTCAACGGAGTTTGCGTGCGTGTTAGTCATTGTTGGATATATCGTAGTTCTGGCTTCCGTTTTTGGCGGTTTCGCGCTTGGCGGCGGACACCTGGCCGCGCTCCTGCAGCCGGTCGAATTGCTCATGATCGGCGGCGCCGCAACGGGCGCATTCCTTGTCGGCAATAACCCCAAATCCATCAGGGCTACCCTCAAGGCCTTGCCTGGCCTGCTGAAAGGATCCAAGTACACAAAAGCGCTGTACATGGAGCTCATGGCGCTGCTGTACGAATTATTGAGCAAAGTGCGCAAAGAAGGCTTGATGTCGATCGAAAGCGACGTCGACAAGCCGGAAGACAGCCCGATCTTCAGCAAGTATCCGGGCATTCTCGCCGATCATCATGTGATGGAGTTCATGACTGATTACCTGCGCCTCATGGTGTCGGGAAACATGGATGCATTCCAGATTGAGAATCTCATGGATAACGAGATCGAAACCCACCATCACGAAGGTGAAGTGCCTGTACACGTTATTGCAAAGCTCGGCGACGCCATGCCCGCATTCGGCATCGTGGCCGCAGTCATGGGGGTTGTGCATACCATGGCATCGGTGGGTTTGCCACCGGCGGAACTGGGTATTTTGATCGCCAATGCACTGGTTGGAACCTTCCTCGGCATCCTGCTTGCGTATGGATTTGTCGGGCCGCTTGCCACCCTGCTGGAACAAAAGCTGAATGAATCCTCGAAGATGTTCCAGTGCGTCAAAGTGACATTGCTGGCAAGCCTCAACGGGTATGCACCTGCGCTAGCGGTGGAGTTCGGCAGAAAGGTATTGTTCTCGACCGAACGCCCTTCTTTCATTGAACTGGAAGATCACGTCAAGCAAGCCAGATCCAAGTAATCAGACAGCTCAGCGGGAACAGACATGTCCGAAGCAGCGCCACGCCCCATAATCGTTAAACGCATCAAGAAATCAGGTGGTGGCCATCACAGCGGCGCCTGGAAGATCGCCTATGCCGATTTCGTCACGGCGATGATGGCGTTTTTTCTGTTGATGTGGTTGTTGGGCTCAACCACAAAAGGCGAACTGCAAGGCATTGCGGAATATTTCCAGACGCCGCTCAAGGTTGCAATGTCGGGCGGTTCGGGGAGTGGCGATAGCTCCAGCGTCATCAAGGGCGGGGGGGCGGACCTGACCAAGCAGATTGGCCAGATTAATAAAGCCGACAATCCAGCGCAGAAAAAGACTTACGACCTCAAGGCAGCACAGGCAGACCTTGAGCGTATCGAGACCTCTCGTCTGAAAGCCCTGAAGGGTCGTATTGAGGCGGCTATTGATGCCAACCCGACGCTTAAGCAATTCAAAAAACAGTTATTGCTTGATATCACGACCGAGGGATTGCGTATCCAGATTGTCGATGAGAAAAATCGTCCCATGTTTGCCTTGTCCAAAGCAACGCTTGAACCTTATACCAAGGAAATCCTGCACGATATCGGGCATACCTTGAACGACGTCCCCAATAAAATAAGTCTCTCCGGCCATACTGATGCAAGCCCGTATTCAGGCGGCGGAGCGGGATATAGCAACTGGGAACTCTCCGCCGATCGGGCCAATGCCTCGCGCCGCGAGCTGATTGCGGGCGGTATGGATGAGAACAAGGTATTGCGCGTAGTGGGGCTCGCTTCCGCGGTCCCTATCGACAAGCGTGATCCTCTCAATCCGATCAACCGGCGTATCAGCATCATAGTCATGAACAAGAAAACCGAAGACTCCATTGCCAAAGAGGGGGGTGAGACGGCTGAGGTTTCCGGTGCGGCGCAGGTACCTGGGGTGCTTCCCAAACCGAAAAGCGGCAGTTAAAACGGAAATAAAAAGGCAAAAGGCAAAAGGCAAAAGGCAAAAGGCAAAAGGCAACCTCAGGGCATCTTGAATGTTGCCTTTTATCTTCCAGTGTTCTCCGTGCGCTCCGTGGCTAGTCGCTTTTTCTATACGACTAAAATTTGGCACATTTCGTCAAACTGCTGTTCTGTTTCGTCAAATACTTGCAGGAATGCGTCCTGGCCTATGCCCAGGCTATTCCAGGCGGTTGTGGAAACCGGCGGAACCAGCTCCTCCTCATCCAGCGCAAGATCCAGTGAGTGGGCGATTGCATCGGCGACATGCACGAGGGAGATCAAATGGCTGTGTCCAGATTTCTCGGGCGCATGATGGTTGCCTATGGCCAGCTGTAGCACCAGTGGAAATTTCCAGTGCCCGGCAAGTGCCTGACCCACCATGGCGTGGTCAATACCGAGGACTGCCTGTTCTGCCTGGAACAGGGTGCAGTCATGTGCTGCCCGATATGCAAGCGTAGCCTGGTGCTGCAGCGGAAAATACATCGCCAGGATCACCCTCCCGGTATCGTGCAACAGACCCATGGTAAACGCGAGTTCCTGATCGAGATGGAGCTGACGCGACAGCGCTTTGGCGCACACAGCCACGGCAATGGAATGGCGCCAGTTTTTTTCGATCTCGCCAGCATAGTCATGCTTGGCGATAAAACCGTTAGTCACTGCCGCAGCGGTAATCAGCGTTCGCATAGCCTTCATGCCGAGAATCGCGAAGGCCTCGCGAATGCTGGTTACCCGGTGTGATATTCCGTAAAACGAGGAATTGGCCAGACGCAGTGTCGTTGCCACCAGCGCCTGGTCATGGGACAGTTTTTCGGCCAGCGTATCGATATCGATATTTTCCTGTCCCATGCTGCTCAGCAAATCGGTCACAATTTCAGGCAGGGGTGGCAGGCCCCGGATCGTTTTGACGGCCTTGTCCATGGTCAGCTTATTCATGGTTTTCACACAGGCGGTATTGCATGATGTGCCGCAGCAACAAGGTATTTGCGGCCGTATTGCCGGTGGCTCTGAAGAGTTTGGCAAGGCGTTGGCGCTGGAATTCGTGCGCGGCCTCCCTATCCGCTGCGGAATCTGCAGCAGTCAACACGTGCAGATATTTGACCTTGCGCCGGCGCAGGGTGATAAGCGTTGCTTCGGTCAATGCCGTTCCCCGTGACAGCAGCATGTTACCTTCCGCATCACGTAAATTGTCTGTCAGGATCATGCCGGCAACGGCGTTGTTCAAACCAATCTGTTCGTGCATTGGACTCATGCGTTTTCCCCCTGTTTTACCAGAGTCAACAGGTTACCGCGGGATAGCGAATTTCCCCCCATTCGCTGGCAACTGATGCGGTAATGCTGATGGTTGATCCGGATTGGCAGCGTACAGTCAGCAGCCGTGCTGTCTATCGCTGCGCAAAGCGCTGGCAGCAGCTCGCGGGCATCCTGGCCAATGCTCGGCCCATCAGGTGCAAACAGCGCCTCGGCTGCAGTGTTGAGGAAGACAATGATGCAGTCGTCGTCCAGACCGATCATGGGCAGCGGAATGTGTTCCAGCATTTCGCGCAGGATGTCGAGTTGAGCTTGATCGCGCATGCCCTGCTGTTGCTGCTGGTCAAGCGCCTTTTCCAGCTTCAGGTTGGCGCTTGCCAGTGCCTGGCTCAGCGTCTTTGTCTTGCGGCCGAGACGCTGGTTTTCTTCCCTGAATTCCTTGTGAAATTCCAGGTTATGGCGCTGGTTTGCGTCCACCAGCGCCTTATGTCGAAAAGCATCATCAAGGTGGCTGCGCAATTGCTGGTCATCCCATGGTTTGATGAGGATTTTATGGATCAGGCCGTTGTGGTCGTTGTCGGCAACGTATTGCCATTGGATGGGATCGGACAGGACGATCCGTATCACGTCGGGATACATTTTCATGGCCCGGCGCAGCAGTTCGATACCGGCCATGCCGGGCATTGTCAGGCTGGATACCATGACGTCGACTTCGTGCTGCGCGAGCACCCCCAACGCTTCCTCAGCGCTGCATGCGAGCATGATTCGATAACCATCCTGGTGCAGTGATTGTTGCAGTGCAGCTAGGATGTCAGGATCAACGTGCACCAGCAGCAGGGTACGCGGCGATTCCTGCAGCATTAAAATATTTTCCGGAAGATGCTTCTTTTCCATCAGCAGCGCTGTTATTTCCACAGGCGGAAGCGGCCGACTGAAGTAGTACCCCTGCATTTCATCGCATTGGTGGCGGCGCAGGAATTGGCACTGGGCTTCGGTCTCGACCCCCTCGGCGACGACTCGGATGCCGAGGCTGTGAGCCATGGAGATGATCGCTTTCGATATCGCCGCGTCATCGGCATCGGTGATGATGTCCCTGACGAAGGAGCGATCAATCTTGACACGGTCAAACGGGAAGCGCTTCAGATAGCTTAATGAGGAATAACCCGTGCCGAAGTCATCCAGCGCCAGATCCACTCCGAGTCCCTTGAGTTGCTGCAGCGTGGCTTCGCTCGATGCCGTGTCCTGCATCAACACCGTTTCGGTGATTTCCAGAGACAGCATGCCTGGCTCAATGCGGTGCTCGGCGAGTACCTGCTCAATCCGGTCTGCCAGCCTGGGGTCGCGGAATTGTCTGGGTGAAACGTTAACCGCCACCTGGAATCCAGTCAGGCCATTGTCAATCCAAGCGCGCATATCCTGGCAGGCTTTGCGTAATACCCATTCGCCAATACTGGCGATCAGCGCGGACTCTTCGGCAATGGGTATGAAGCGCACCGGCGATACCATGCCGAACTCGGGATGTTGCCATCGCACCAGCGTTTCCAGTCCCACTAACTGGCCTGTGCTCAGGTTGACCAGTGGCTGGTAATGCAGGAGCAGTTCGTCGTTTGCAATCGCCGAGCGCAACGCTTCGTCCAGCATGACGCGCTCCAGCATGCGTTCGTTCATTTCGCGGGAAAAGAATTGGTAGTGGTTGCGTCCCTGGTCTTTCGCCTGGTACAGGGCCATATCGGCGTATTTGAACAGCGTCGCCGTATCCTGACCATCTTGCGGGTAAAGCGCGATGCCGATACTGCAGGTGACGTGGAAGCTATGGCCCTGGATGAAAAATGGGTCGGCGATGGTCCGGAATATCTTTTCGCAAATCGCCGCCACATGGTGCGACTGGTCAATTTCCCTCAACACCAGTACGAATTCATCGCCACCATGTCTGGATACGGTATCGCCTTCCCTTACGCAGGCGCGCAGCCTTTCCGCCACGTCGAGGAGCATCCGGTCTCCTGCGGCATGACCGAGACTGTCATTGATCAGCTTGAAGTGGTCGAGGTCGAGGAACAGCAGTGCCACACTATCATCGCTGCGGTCGGTTTGCGCCATCGCCTGCTGCAGGCGATCCTTGAGCAGGTTGCGGTTGGGAAGTCCGGTGAGCGCGTCATGGGTTGACTGGTGAGCCAGCCGCTCTTCATCGCGCTTGTGTTCGGTGATGTCGGTCTGCACACCGATGAAATAGGTAATCCTGTCGGTTTCATCGGGTATCGGGGAAATGAGCAGTTTGCTCCAGATTTCTGCGCCGTTCTGGTGGCGCTTGCGCAGCACCAGATTGGCTTCATTATTGTTGGCGAGGGCGCAGCAGACTGCGGCAATCTCGTCTTGATTGTGGTGCTTGTCGAGCAAAAAGGAAAAATCGCGTCCCAGTACCTCTTCCATCGCATGGCCGGTCATGCGGCAAAATGCGTCGTTGGCAAAGACGATGGGGTTGGATGCCGTCGTTGCATCCATGATGACGATTCCGCTTCCGGAAGACGCCAGTGCGCGGTTGCTTATCTGCAACATGGGGTCAGGCTGTGAGTGGCTGGTCTGATTGAGCGTCATATGCTAATTCTTGGGCAGTCGGGTAGTGCACATTTGGCATTAAAGTCAGGTATGTCTTCGGGTCTATCGCGCATATGTGGCCTATCATTATTGGATCCGGCTGACTGAACTCAGCGAATTCATTCACTCATGCAAAATCAAACCCGCCTGTTCTGACTCGGGCCGTGACTTTCATACATCGGCACAAGTTTGTGAAGTCTTGAGCCGTATTTCAGCGGTTGGTCTCAACAATTACTTGTCTTCAGTGAAATGCGGGGGATTTACATCCTTATTCTTCCGATGACCTGCATGCTTTCTCGCCAATAATCGCAGCTGTGTGATCCGTTATTGCGTCATGTTGAAAGCAAGACGGCGCCGCAAGAGGAGCAGGCGATGGCTGAAGACAGCGATCTCGAAAAAACCGAATCAGCCTCACCCCAGCGACTTGAAAAAGCGCGTGAGGAGGGTGATGTCCCGCGTTCGCGCGAGCTCGCCACTTTCACCATGCTAGTGGCGGCGGGTAGCGGTATCTGGTTTTCCGGCGAGAAGCTGATCCGTCGACTGGAAAGCATGCTGGTCTCCGGCCTGAGCTTCGAGCGTGCCCAGGCGTATGATCCTTCAGCGCTTTTCGCCCGTTTGGGAACGAGTCTGGGCGAAGTGTTGATGGTGTTCGCCCCGATAGCGCTGCTGCTGATTATTGTCGCGCTGGCTTCACCGGCGGTGATTGGCGGCTGGCTGTTCAGCACCAAGGCGTTGCAACCGAATTTTGGACGGCTGAATCCAGTCAAGGGACTGGGTAATCTGGTCTCCTCCAACGCGGCCATGGAATTCGGCAAGGCGATAGCCAAAACCATTCTGGTGGGTGTGGTTGCCGGGCTGGTGATCTGGCAGCAAAAAGACGCAGTGCTGGCCCTCAGCGTGGAATCCATGCATGAGGGCAGTACCCATCTTGCCAGCCTGCTATGGATCAGCTTCATCACGATTGTCGGTGCACTGGGCATCATCGTCATGATTGATGCGCCTTACCAGGTATGGCATCACGCCAATAAACTGAAAATGACGCGCCAGGAAGTTCGCCAGGAGGCCAGGGAATCGGATGGCGATCCGCAAATCAAGGCCAAGATTCGTGCGCAGCAGCGCGAGATGGCACGTCGCCGCATGATGTCCGAAGTGCCGACGGCGGATGTGGTGGTGACCAACCCGACGCACTACGCGGTGGCGCTCAAATATTCAGATGGCGCAATGCGCGCGCCTAAAGTGGTCGCCAAAGGTGCCGACGAGGTAGCCGCGAAGATCCGTGAACTGGCTGGCGCGAACAAAGTGCCGCTGCTGGAGGCGGCGCCACTGGCGCGTGCTCTCTACCAGCACGCGGAACTCGGCGACGAGATTCCGGAAGCGCTATATACCGCAGTTGCGGAGGTGCTCGCTTACGTATTCCAGTTGCGTGCCTATCGCCAGCATGGCGGGGTCCGTCCGGAGATCCCGGGCGAGCTCGACGTGCCGCCGCAGCTCGATCCGCTCAATGCAGCGGCACAGGCCACGAATAATCATGGAGGCATGCAATGAATGGCCTGAAACTACCTGCCTGGCTGACTGCTCCGGGCAGCGCTACGCTGGTTGCGCCGATACTCATTATCATCATGCTGGCGATGATGATGTTGCCGTTGCCGGCCTTTGTGCTCGACATCTTTTTCAGTTTCAACATCGCGCTTGCCATCATCGTGCTGCTGACCAGTCTGTATACGGTAAAGCCGCTTGATTTCATGGTCTTCCCTACGGTTCTGCTGGTTAGTACCATGCTCCGGCTCTCCCTCAACGTTGCCTCGACCCGGGTGGTGCTTACCGAAGGGCACACCGGGCCTGACGCTGCAGGCAAGGTGATCGAGGCTTTCGGGCACTTCCTGATCGGCGGTAATTACACGGTCGGTATCGTGGTCTTCATCATTCTGACCATCATCAACTTCATGGTCGTCACCAAGGGTGCCGGGCGCATTGCCGAAGTCGGCGCGCGCTTCACCCTGGATGCCATGCCCGGCAAGCAGATGGCGATTGACGCGGATCTGAATGCCGGCCTGATCGGCGAGCAGGAAGCACGCCGCCGCCGTACCGAAGTCGCCCAGGAGGCCGAGTTCTATGGCGCGATGGACGGCGCCAGCAAGTACGTGCGCGGCGATGCGGTAGCCGGCATCATGGTTACGGTGATCAACATTATCGGCGGCCTCATTGTCGGCATGGTGCAGCATGATCTGACTTTTGCCGTCGCCATCAAGAATTACACCTTGCTGGCGATCGGCGATGGCCTGGTCGCGCAGATTCCCTCGCTGCTTATCTCCACCGCGGCAGGTATCGTGGTTTCCCGCGTTGCCAGCGATCAGGATATCGGCGGACAGCTGCTCGACCAGCTTTTTGCAAAGCCGCAGGTGCTCTACATAGCCGCCGGGATCATCGGCGGCATGGGTCTGATTCCCGGCATGCCACACTTCGCTTTCCTCCTGTTGGCCGCAGTGCTGGGCGGCGGCGCCTATGCGCTCACGCAGCGCGCGCTCAAGACAGACATCGAGCCGGAATCCGCAGAAGTGGCCGCGCCCGTCGAGCAGGAAGAAGCTACCTGGCAGGACATTGTCCCGGTAGATACGCTGGGTCTGGAAGTGGGCTATCGCCTCATTCCGCTGGTGGATAAAGGGCAGGGCGGTGAACTGTTGCGCCGCATCAAGGGTATCCGCAAAAAATTCGCCCAGGAAGTCGGTTTTCTGTCCCCGCCGGTGCATATCCGTGACAATCTGGAACTCAGGCCGGCGGCTTATCGCATCAGTCTGAAAGGCGTCGAAGTGGGCAACGGCGAGGCCCATGCCGGTCAGTATCTGGCCATCAATCCCGGCATGGTCACCGGCACGCTACCCGGTACATCGACCAGCGACCCGGCGTTTGGATTGCCGGCAACCTGGATAGATGCGGGATTACGCGAACAGGCGCAGACCATGGGCTATACCGTGGTGGACGCCGGCACGGTAGTGGCAACCCACCTCAACCACCTGATCACATTGCATGCCGCAGAATTGCTGGGACGCCAGGAGGTGCAGCAGCTGCTTGACCATCTGGGCACGGAGTCGCCCAAACTGGTGGAAGATCTGGTACCCAAACTGATACCGCTTTCCACGCTGCAAAAAGTATTGCAAAACCTGCTGATTGAAGGCGTGCATATCCGTGACATGCGCACCATCATCGAAACCCTGGCGGAACATGCAGCGCGCATCCAGGATCCGAACGAGCTCACCGCACTGGTGCGCATCGCCCTCGGCCGCGCGATTGTCCAGCAGTTGTTCCCTTCGGCCAGCGAACTCTCGGTAATGACCCTGGACAGCCATCTGGAGCGCCTGCTGATGCAGGCTTTACAGGCGAGCGGGCCCGAGGGGGCAGGTATTGAACCTGGTCTGGCCGATATGCTGGCTACCCAGGCCGAACTGGCGACCCGGCAACAGGAGCAACTGGGCTTCACGCCTGTGCTGCTGGTGCCGGGGCCTTTACGTGCGCTGCTCGCCCGTTTTCTGCGCCGCGCGCTTCCGCAACTCAAGGTGTTGTCGCACGCCGAACTTCCCGATTCAAAAACCATTAGGGTTACCCGCCTAGTTGGAGGCCAAGCATGAACGTTAAAAAATTTTCTGCGAGCAATTCCCGTGACGCCTTGCGCAAGGTGCGCGATGCACTCGGCCCGGATGCGGTGATTCTGTCCAACCGCAGTATCGATGGCGGCGTCGAGATCATGGCGCTGGCGAATGAGGATATCGCCGCGCTGGCGGCGCCGTCGGTTGAGCGGGAAGCCGCGCCGCAACCGCTGCTCGCGCCATTACCGCCAAAACGGCAGGTGTACAACAATCAGGCGGCCAGCCTCGCGGGGGCGCTTGAAACCGCGCACGCTGCATCGTCCGCGAAACAAGCCGCTGCCAGCGAACTCACCGAAGTGATGAGCGAGATACGCTCGATGCGCGGCATGCTGGAAGCACAACTCGCCGAAATAGCATGGGGTTCGTCCAAAAATAGGCAGCCGCATCGGGCGGTCATCTTGCGGGAAATGCTGGCAGCAGGGTTCAGCGCCAGCCTGGCACGTCATCTGGCGGAAAACTTGCCGGAGGCGGCCACTGCGGAAGAAGGCATGGGCTGGGTCAAGTCTGTTCTGGTGCGCAATCTCCAGGCCATCAACAACGAAAACGAGATTCTGGAAAAAGGCGGTGTGTTTGCGCTGGTTGGTCCTACCGGCGTCGGTAAAACCACTACCACCGCCAAGCTCGCCGCGCGCTGCGTGATGCGCCACGGCACCGGCAAGCTCGCGCTGATTACCACCGACGGCTATCGTATCGGTGGTCACGAGCAATTGCGCATTTACGGCAAGATACTGGGCGTCATGGTGCATTCGGTGAAGGATGAAGCCGACCTGCGCATCGCGCTGGACGAACTGAAAAACAAGCACACGATCCTGATCGATACCGTGGGCATGAACCAGCGCGACCACATGGTGGCCGAACAGGTGGCCATGTTGTCGGGCGCGGGCACCGAGGTAAAACGCCTGCTATGCCTCAACGCCACTTCCACCGGCGAGACGCTCGGCGAAGTTGTGCGCGCCTACCAGGGCTCCGGCCTGGCGGGCTGCATCATCACCAAGCTCGACGAAGCGGCAACCATCGGCAATGTGCTCGACGTGGCCATTCGTCAGAAGCTGAGCCTCTATTACACAGCCAACGGCCAGCGTGTACCGGAAGATCTGCATGTGATCAACCGCGAATATCTGATTGATCGTGCGTTCAAGCTGAAACGCGAAACCTCGCCGTTCCAGTTTCAGGATGACGAGTTACCGCTGGTGATTGCCAATACGGTGCGTGCGATGAAAGATAAATCACTGCGCGAGGTGAACCTTGGCTAATTTCGATTTCGATCAGGCAGAAGGCCTGCGGCGCATGCTGGCCGGGCCACGGCCACGCATCGTGACCTTTCTGTCCGTGCTGAGGGACGATGAGAAAAGCGCGATGCTCGCCAATCTTGGCGCATCGCTGGTGCAAGCAGGTAGCGACGTGCTGCTGGTCGATGCGCGTTCGGTATCGAATGGTGTCGCCTCGCGGTTTGGTGCGACACGCCACGCGACCTTGCTCGACGTAGCGCGCCAGGAGCGCGCGCTGGATGAGGTGATCCAGCCTGTAGCGCAAGGTTTTGGCCTGGTCACGCTGGCACGCGGGCGGCAGTACCCAGTCCGTCAGGGCACGGCGGAGGCTCAACATCTTGCCAACGCCTTTGACTTGCTCGCCAGGCAGACCGGTGTCGTCATGGTGGACGGAGAGCTCGACGCGAACGACGCGTTTCCGGTTCCGGCCATGGCGGATGGAGAGATCGTGGTTCAGCTCTCCCCCGGAGCGGCGTCGATCAAATCTGCATACTGTCTGATCAAGCGACTTAACGCCTGCCTGGGACGGCGCTCGTTCGGGGTGCTGGTGACCGGGGCTTCCGAACAGGAGGCGCACCTGGTTTACGAAAATATCGCGCGGACGGCAAGCCGTTACCTCGCCATCCAGTTGAACTCCATGGGCTCGGTGCCGGCGGATGAGCACCTCAATCGCGCGGCACGCCTGGGACGTTCGGTGATCGATGCATACCCGCTGGCAGGTGCTTCAGTCGCATTCAGGCGCCTCGCCGGACAATTCAGTCTGTCCTGAATATGTATACCGTCAACGGAAAGTCAGACAAGAACCAGCTCCTGACGCAGCATGCATCTCTGGTGAAGCGGCTCGCCTATCACTTGAAAGCAAGGCTGCCGCCCAGTGTGGAAGTGGACGACCTGGTGCAGGCGGGAATGATGGGCTTGCTTGATGCGATCAATCGCTATGAAGAAACCCACGGCGCACAGTTCGAAACTTATGCCGTGCAGCGCATTCGTGGCGCGATGCTCGACGAACTGCGCAGTACCGACTGGCTGCCGCGCAGCATTCGCCAGAACATGCGCAAGATTGAGACGGCGATGAGCACCCTGCAGCAACGTCTGGGCCATGAACCCACGGAAACCGAAGTGGCCAGGGAGCTCAAACTCTCATTGGCTGATTATCAGGAATTGCTGACCAGCGGCGCGGGGCATCAACTGCTTTATTACGAAGATTTTCACGATGCCGAGGATAACGACCATTTTCTTGACCATCATGCCAGGAACGAATCGAATGATCCCCTGAAAGGCTTGCTGGACAGCGGTTTTCGCGGGGCAGTCACGCAGGCGATCGAAGTCTTGCCGGAGCGCGAAAAAATCCTGATGGGACTTTACTATGAAGAAGAAATGAATCTCAAAGAGATCGGTGCGGTCATGGGGGTTTCGGAATCGCGCGTATGCCAGTTGCATAGTCAGGCCGTTGCCCGGCTCCGATCAACATTAAGGGGACATGCGTGGACTGGGGAAGCCTAGCAGGCGTTGCGCTCGCGCTGGCGGGCGTCCTGGTGGCGCATATGCTGGACGGCGGCCATATCGCTTCGCTGGTGCAACCGGCTGCATTTGTTGTTGTGGTGATCGGGACAACAGGCGCCATCCTTTTGCAAAATCGCATGCCGGTTTTTGTGCGCGGTGTGCGTATGGTCCGCTGGGTATTCGCGCCTCCGCCAGACAACCGCCGGACTCTGGCTAACGAGATCACTACCTGGAGCCACACGGCGCGCCGGGAAGGCCTGCTGAGTCTGGAGCCCTTCATGCAGGCGACGCATGACCCCTTCGTCGCCAAGGGCCTGCGTCTGATTATTGATGGGACTGAACCCGTCAAGCTCAGGGAAATCCTTGATCTTGAGATCAGCGCCTATGAGACGGAACAGCGCCAGGCTGCAAGGATATGGGAAGCTGCTGGCGGCTATTCGCCGACCATCGGTATTCTGGGTGCGGTGCTTGGGCTGATTCACGTCATGGAGAATCTCTCCGATCCGACCAAGCTCGGCGGCGGCATCGCAGTGGCTTTCGTCGCCACCATTTACGGCGTCGGCCTGGCCAACCTGGTCTTTCTGCCCATCGGCAACCGGCTCAAGGCAACGGTCATGCATGAAGTCAACAAACGCGAAATGCTCGCGGATGCCTTTATCGGGATTGCCACGGGCGATAATCCGCGCGTCATCGAAGAGCGTGTGGCTGTCTATCTCAGATAAGGCAGGAATTTAAATAAAGGCAAAAGGCAAAAGGCAAAAATTAAAAATCAGAAGCAAACCAGCATCTTGCGCCAGGTTTTTGATTTGCCTTTAATTTTGCCTTTTGCCTTCTTACGAGTACCTACCATGGCCCGAAAAAAATACGAAGAAGAGCACGAAAACCACGAACGCTGGCTAATCTCCTATGCGGACTTTATTACGCTTCTGTTTGCATTTTTCGTAGTGATGTATGCGATTTCGTCGGTGAGCGAGAGTAAATATCGCGTGCTTTCAGATTCCCTAGGCAGCGCGTTTGGGCAGACGCGAGCACCGCAGACGAAATCCGGGCAAGAGCAGCCGATAGTGCCGCTGCCCAGGAAGTTGCTGATACCCAGGCCGCATATCAGTGAAGCGGTAAGGCGCGAAAGGGAGCAGATGACCGGGATTGCCCGCGACATTCTCAAGGTGCTCGCGCCGCTGGTCAGCGAGGGCAAGGTTCGCGTTACCCAGAGCGCGCGCGGTGTGAGCGTGGAGATCAATGCCAGCCTGCTGTTTGCCCCCGGTGAAGCAACACTGACCGAGGAATCCAGCCAGGCGTTGAAAGCCGTAGCGGCGGTGCTGAAGAACGATCAGCATGCCATACGGGTTGAAGGCTATACGGATAACCTACCGATCAGCAATGCGTTTTTCCCTTCCAACTGGGAATTGTCTGCGATGCGTGCAAGCAGCGTGGTCAGGTTGTTCAGCGACACCGGCATGAGCGAGAATCGCCTGACGGCAGTCGGACACGGATCGAACCAGCCCGTCGATTCCAACGCTACCGCCGCAGGCCGGTCGCGCAACCGTCGCGTGACGGTGACCATCCTGTCGGCACTCCCGGAAGTGGTCACGGAAGTGCCGGTCAAAACAAGTTCCCGGAATTAGCCCGGCTGCTCGGTGTGACGGGTAGTTGAACTGGCTATGGCCGCTCAGATTTGAGCAGGCAGATATCAGGCGTGTGAGGTGTATTTTATCTAGACCCCTATCTTTCCTCGGTCATCCGTCCCTTAGGTCTGTGCGTCTGTGCGTACCAGTTGATTCAGGCGGTCGAGGGCCGCGCCAATGGTCTGCCATTCTGCCTCAGTGGGTGCAGTCCCGGTTTTGAGCAGTGACGCCAGCGACGTCTCAAGCGCACGCGCGGCGTCTGACACCGACTGCATGCCGAAGATGCCCGCCGAGCTGGTGAGGCGTTGCACCAAGCGGTGCAGCGCCTCCGCATCAGCTGGCTGCCAAGCGGCAGTCTCCAGGCGCTGGGCATGCGTATGGAGGGCGTCTATCCGGCCGGAGAGCTGGTCGGTGAACTGGCGGCGTAGTTCAGCCAGGGTGTCGGAAATGGACGATGTCATGAGGAGTTCGTTTGATCAATTCTGGGAATATTGAGAAATATCGGTAGCTTCGCATCTTTCTTTAGGTGCAATGATCAAGGCGCGCACAAAGATTTTGCCAACATTAAGGAAGCTAAGGCTGTTTGGGATATCACCACCGGTGATGAGAAGGTATTTGTCGATCGTATGGGCTTGATAATGCAAAAAACAAAAAAAATAATTCGCCCAGAAACGAAACTGGAACTCAGGTTGGCAGCAACCCGTTTCGCGCAAAAAACACAATGGCAAGAGCTACCGCCAAGGACAAACCGGAGATCTGCACGTGCCACCGGTTTCGATTCGAGGAAGATAACGCCAGCAGCAGAAAGGTCAAGGCGATGAGTGCCGCTGGGTAGGCTGCGATAACCATGACTTTCACAGATGTACTTGCGTTAGCCATGGAATCCAGCGAGTACCAACCGAAGCAACCGATGCTCGGCAATGCTACAACAAGGACGGCGCCGACAAGCAGCCGAGTGAGGTAAGGTGCGCGCATAAAGCCCTAATGAGACTGTAGAAAAGCGATCAATCGAGCATCTTGCCTGAGCAGTTCATCTGCATCAAGGCCCAAAGAAAAGCCAGGAAAAGCGTGCTCAGACTCGATTAACTCCCACGGCTTCGAAAGCGCGAAAGAACACGGGGCCAAGTTTAAATATGTTGTATTAACCATGATACTTATCCAGACCCGACCCGAGGTTTTTCCGGGCTGGCGCATTTGCATCACGAGCGTTGGGAAATTGAGGCGGTACTCGATGAACTCAAGAAGCGCCTTATCGACTGGCATCGGGTGCTGCGCAATCCCTCTTGCACACAAGAATTAAAATGGTTTATATAGTTTATACGGTATGTATCGTTTATGTCGGTGAGTGCCGTGACACATTGGTCAATTTTTTATGCGTTCTTAAATCTGAGGAACACGCCATGACTACTAAAGTCAAATCCACTACCGGCCAACTCGCGGTGGCTGCCGGGGCAGCCGTTAGCAAAACCACCAAGACAGCTCCCGCAACTAAAGCAGCAGTTCCAGCAAAAATGGTAGCTAACACAACGGCAAAAGCAGTGGCAACCGCAGCAAAACCGAGTCCCGTCAAAGCAGTAAATCCGCCAAAAGCTGACAAGCCCAAAAAAGTCAAAATGGTACGCGACAGCTTCACCATGCCGGAAACCGATTATTCACAACTTGTCGAACTCAAGAAAAAATGCCTGCAGTCCGGGGTTCACGTCAAAAAGAGCGAGCTATTACGGGTAGGCCTTCTCAGCTTGTCCAGGATGTCGGATATCGCTTTACTTGAGGCTGTTGCAGAAGTCGAAAAACTCAAGACGGGCCGACCGGCCAAACAATAAACTGCATTCGCAGATACCCAAAGTCCACACCGTGAGGGGCTAAAGAACAGGGGAGGGATACGAGGTCTAGTTAAGTTGCATTCACCATGCTACTTAACTAGACTTGACACCGAGGTTTGGGTTTGTGACCCCGAGGTTTGCATCACAATAGCAACCGCAGCATCAGTCAATTCGGCGTATCTGATTGTTGGGACTCCATTTTTGCAGCTTACCTCAGTCGATTAACCATTCTACAAATTGTGTGACGTGTCGCGACTGCCTTCCTTGGTCTGTTCTTGCGGACTAGGCAATCGTGTTCGGGAAGGCCAGTGCTGCTCGGTTGCCTTAACCGTCGAAAATATGCCAGTTAGCGCTGATCGCTCCGCCACGCTTTGCCACATTATAAGGGGGCCACCAGCATCAATGCTTTCTGTTATGTGCTCTGAAAGCAAAATGGCGGCTTTGGAGGGTCCGGAAGTTGCATAATGAAGAGCCAACTCCGTTGCAGAAAGATCTGGAAAACCTTCTTCTGGCCCTAAAATCCGATGTCCCGGAGGCAGCGCGCTTTTCGCTAACACTGTTACTCCGAGACCCGCGAGTAGAGCAGCTTGCAATCCAGCCAAACTCGGGCTTATGAAGGCCAGCCACCACTTACGCTTCAGCTCGTCCAACGTCCGCAGTGCAAGATCTCGATAGATGCAGCCACGAGGAAATACGATCAAGGGGAGCGGATCATGCCGAGGCGCATCAAACTCCGCTGCCGCAGCCCAGACCAGTGGCTCACGCCAAACCAAAACCCCTGAATCGCTCTGCGGTTCCCTCTTCACCAAGACAAGATCGAACTCGTTTCGCGACAAGCCTTCCAGGAGACTGACACTTAGATCACAACGAACCTGAAGCTGCACCTTGGGGTGAGCGCGCGTGAACCGCGCCAGTATTCCAGGCAAGTGTCGGTTCGCGAAATCCTCGGGAATCCCAACTCTCACCACTCCTTCAATTTCCGGCTCCGACATTCGCGACTGAGCCTCGTCAGTGATCTCCAGAATTTGGCGGGCATAGCCCAATAGAATTTCGCCGTCGTTCGTCAAGATCACTTTGCGGCTGTGACGCTCAAGTAGACGTTTTCCGACTATTTCCTCAAGCCGCTTTAACTGAAGGCTGACCGTGGATTGGGTCAGATGCAGCCGCTCGCCGGCACGGGTAAATCCGCCTGCATCGCAGATTGCGACGAACGTCCGAAGTAGATCCAGATCCAATCGAATTTTCATTTGTACATTGTAAATCTCAATGAATGGTATTTCAATAATTCATTTGCTCAATTAATTAGTCGTCATTACGCTATCCCCTGATTCTTAATGATCGTTGAGATTGGCAGATGGAACGAGAAGTCCTACCTAGCATCTATGACACACCCTCCACAGAGGCGGCCTTTGGCACCGGTGATCGAGGGATCGGCGGACAGCGGAGAGTCGTTGCCTGGGCGGTGACGTTTTGCGTCCTGTGGAGTTCAGCCTTCGTTGCGACCAAAATCGGGCTATCGTCGTCACCGCCACTCCTCCTGGCAAGCTTTCGCTTTCTCATTGCAGGGCCGCTTATGATCCTCATGGCCTTGGCAATCCAACCCAGAGATATTCCAGGATTGAGGTCTCTCGCCCTGCTTGCTGTGCTTGGAATACTGAATAACACTCTCTATCTAGGGCTTACGTTCGTCGCCCTGGAAAGCGTATCCGCCGGCCTTGTTTCTGTCATTGCGAGCATGAACCCCCTCATTACTGTTGCACTCGCCCATTTCTTTCTTAAGGAAAAAATGACGGTACGAAAAGCGAGTGGCCTTATAGCGGGGTTGGCCGGCGTTGTCTTCATCATGCGGCACCGAATAGGCATGCAGATTGACGCCCCAATTGGGATTGGGCTCGCTTTCGCCGGCGTGATTTTCTTTGTTTTCGGGACGATGCTCTTCAAGAAGGGCAAGCTTGAAAACAGCCTCCTCATGATAAACGGTGTACAGGTTCTTGTTGGGGGAGTGGTACTGCTTCCCATTGCTCTTCTCTTCGAAAAAGTCGGCGCTATCAGGTTTGACCACAACTTCATTTGGGCACTGGCCTATCTTGTCGTGTTTGTTTCGATGGGGGGAACGCTCGTCTGGTTCCGGCTGTTGCGGGAAGGCACGGCAAGTGCTGCGAGCTCCTGGCATTTCCTGAACCCGGCGTTGGGCATGTTCTTTGGTTGGATTGTACTCGGCGAGAAGACCGTCTGGTCCGATTACTTGGGACTTGTCCCAATAGTAATCGGGATCCTATTGGTAACACGATCCCCGCGAAGCCCACTCAGACTTGCGGCAGTCAATAACAAACAACGGAGCCGCCCGGGCTAGAAGACATAAGAGCGCACTCTTGCGGACTAATTGTTCAACCCCGTAACCGAACGAAGGAGATTAAAGATGGAACAGCAATCAATTCACAATCGCGTAATAAAGCTCAAGGTGCCTCAGAACACCATATTTGAAAACATCATGCCGGCCCATGCCATAAAGCCTGAAATCGAAATAGTCTTGGATGAGCATTCTTACGAACCCAAGGTGCAGAATCCAAAATACGACTGGGTAGCGTCGGTGGCCATTCCAGCAATGCTCGCTTTTAACCAAAAGCTCAGTAAGCAGGGGCGTAGAGTGAAAGAATTCTGCACGATCGGGACTGGTACTGGAACGGATGCCTTAGCGGCAATGGAAATTTTCAGGCCGGAAAAAATGGTGGTAACGGACTTGCATCCTTCCGTGGTCAACCAAGCCATCGAAAATATCCGAAACAACCTGCTTCGTGCAGAAGAGGTAGAGGTGGTTGGGGAGACGGGAGATCTATGTGCGCCTTTGATCGAAGCGGGGCATAAATTTGACTTAATCTACGAAAATTTGCCGAACATTCCTGTCTCACTCCAAATTGATTTGCTGTCAGGCCAGAACACATCCAGCTTCTATGCGTCAAGCTATCTGGACACCCCAGAGTCTGTCAAACAGGATTTGCTCGAGTTGCATTATGCTTTTCTCATGCAGGCTAGATCTGCGCTCAACAATGAAGGAAGGGTACTCTCCTCAATTGGGTCTAGAAGGCCACTGGCGGCGATCCTCGACATGTTCCAGAAAGCAGGCTATCAGGCGGAGGTGCTCATTTATACGTGGAAAATGCAATCCGAAGCCGAGGAGGTCATATCCGGTTACGTGCGCCAACAGCAAATAAACCCCAGAAATCCGTTCTATTTCTACACGACTGACACACTTGAAGTGTCATTCGAAGGGCTGTCACCTTTTATAGCAGCTGGTAAGGCGTTTGAAATTGAAAAGCTACTTCAGCCTTATGCCCTAGATGCCCAACAGGCACTCACAATGGTTAGAGAGGGCACCCCAATCGGGCATGTCACGACAGTCATCGAGGCGCGTCCTAGCTAAGGGTTTCGTATACACAAATGGATAGCGTGGGAGTGACACCTGCGCAATCCATCACCTTGTTCTTGTGAATGACTTAGGATCCGGGAGAAAGACATATGATGCCGCACGTACCGACTGTACTCGAAACAATTGGAAACACACCGTTAATACGCATCCAAAGGTTGAATCCAAACAACAACGTCCAAATTCTAGCCAAGTTGGAATTCATGAACCCCAGCGGAAGCATCAAGGACCGGATCGTCAGTCACATAATTGAGGATGCCGAAGCCAAAGGTCTTCTCAGACCCGGCGGGACGATTGTTGAAAACACATCAGGCAATACCGGAGCTGCAGTTGCCATGGTCGCTGCAATCAAGGGATACAGAGCTATATTAACGATGCCTGACAAGGTTAGTAAGGAAAAGCAAAACATGTTGCGTGCGCTGGGGGCGGAGATCATTGTCTGCCCGACCAAAGCAGCGCCTGGGGCTCCCACGCATTATGTACAAAAAGCCCTTGATCTGGCACGCTCGACCCCAAATAGTTTTAGGATCAATCAGTACGATAACGCCAAGAATGCCGAAGCTCACTACTTGACCACGGGCCCGGAGATTTGGGCTCAAGCCAGCGGGAATGTTGATTACTTTTTAGCCAGCGGTAGCACAGGCGGTACGGTATCTGGGGCGGGGCGATACTTGAAAGAAAAGAATCCGCACTTGAAAATTATCATGCCAGATCCTGTGGGCTCCATTTACTACAAATTCTTCCGAATGGGGGCGATCGACCCGACGGAAATCGGTGTGTATAACGTGGAAGGAGTCGGGGAAGATCACCTTGCCAAATGTATGGACTTTTCTGTCGTAGATGAGATGGTTCAGTTCACCGACAAGGACGCATTCTATACAGCTAGGTTATTGGCAACCAGGGAAGGCATTTTCGCGGGTGGTAGTTCTGGTGCCAACCTGTGGGCGGCGCTAGAGTTGGCGAAGACTCTGACTAAGCCTGCGACCATTGTTACAGTATTTCCAGACACGGGGCTCAAGTACCTGTCCAAGATGTTCGACGACGAATGGATGCAAGTTAACGGATTTACATTGGAAGACCGTGCCGAAATTGCCGCTTAAAATCCTGTCATCGAGGAACATCTATGAACGAATTTCAGTTCACCTCCGAATTCGTTTCGTAATCAATAAGGATCGTACTCGCTTGATTCTATGAAACCCCGTGGATAGACCAGGCACTGATACTTGGCCCGCACAAAATCGAACAGCGCAGACATATCGCAGCCAACCGCCTGATCAAAGCGATCAACCCTAAAGGGTGCAGCACCACCTTCGCCTACGATGTGCTGGGCTGGGTACTGCGCCACACCGACGCCTTGAGCGGCGACACTCAACTTGGCTACGACCCCCGGGCCCATTAGTGCTTAGCCAAGCCGGCACTTATGTCACCCGAAAAACTGAAAACGGCCAGCACAACAACAGACAGCCAGGCGTCTGCATCAATGCGAATTGAGCGCTGCCAATAACAAGCTTTTCAATGTCTTGATCAGCGCGGTTTCATTCGCCGAGACGCCTTCTGGCGCCAGCCGGGACCGGTCTGCATAGAGCAGGCCAAGTGGCTTTTCCCGTATTACCAGCGGCAGCACAACAAAGCTGCGTGTGTCCGGCAATAATTCGCGGTGCCAGGCGGGGATGAGTTCGTGAATTTTGGTGGCGGTGGCGTCGGCAATCATCAGGTCGGCGTTGTTTTTGATCGCCAGATGAAATATATCGTGGGTGCTGGCGGTAGGGAATATGAAACCTGCCTGGCGTGCGGCATGGTGTTCGCCAATCGCGACACGCGCCCGAAACTGGTTGCTTTTCAGATCCTTCATGCAGACTGTCGCGAATCGAAAACCCATGCCCTGGTACAGTGTTTCCAGAACTTGAATGATCAGCTCGTTGAGCTTGCCATGACCGGAGCCCATCATCTGCGTCACGTCCTGCACTCCTGCCAGCAGCAACGCATGTGCATTGACGGGTTTGCCACTGGGATGATATGCCATGGCTGGCTGGCTGTCAGGCTCGGCGGTTGCCAACAGGAAGTCATCCAGCAGATTCTGAGCACTGCTGCCAGGCTCAATTTCGCTCGGCAATTCCGCCGGTTTGTCGGGTAGACAGAGCAGCCCCATGCTGTCCAGCAGGATGTGTGCTTCTTCGATTGCTGCCGCAAACAGCTGGTCGATTTTTTCCTTGTCGAGGTTGAGCGCGCTGCCGAACCTTGTCAGCAATATCTGGTTGTCGGCGAGTTGTTTTGCGTCATTCGCATGCGGCATCAGCCTGGCTGCTTCCGAGCTGAAAGAGGCCACTTGAGACATCCATTCCTGGCGACTCTCCGGCGCTTTCTGGGTACGGGTGGAAAGCGGGCCGAGGGCCTGAATGAGCGTATCCGAGATTTTCCAGTCGTGCAGCACGGTGGCGGCGAGCTGGTCGAAGCTGCAGCCCAGCACCTGTATGGAAGCCTTGGCCGGGGTGAGGTCGGAGTTATGGGTCAGTATGGTGATTTCACTGTACAGGCTGTGATCATGGGAAGCGACCAATAGCTGACCCAGATTCTTGAACAGGGCGGCGATAGCGGCTTCTTCGGAATCATGGAAGTGGCTGCGGCGTGCCAGTTGCCGCCCTATCACGCTGGCGCGCAATGCCTGGGCCAGTTCAAACCGTACGCTCTGCGCATGGTTGTTGTCCGGCAGGCGGTCGACCAACAGCATGGCTAATGCACAGGTCTTAACCGTGTCAAAGCCAAGCAGGAAAATTGCGCTTGAGATGGTGCTAATCGTCCTGCCTGAAGCAGTACGGTAAGACACCGTATTGGATAGCCGTAATATTTTCTGGGTAAGCGCGACATCGGACAAGACGAAATTGGTGAGTTCCTGCAAGGCTTCGTCATCGGATGAAGCGAGCTGCACCACCCGTGACACCGCGCTGCCCAGCGCAGGCAGGTTTGCATCGTCGCTGAATTTCTGCAAAAGCGCAGCGCGCCTTGCGGCGGGGTTGGCAGGTTGCGTTATGGAAGCAAGGTCGGCGCGCATGAAATTTGAACGGTGGGGTAGCCGGGTATTATTCGTGGCCTGATGCGCCAGGCTGCTTGAGTGATCACGACGGGATGCGTTTACGCGACCCGTCAGGACTTCAGGCCGGGTGAGTACAAAGTTAGCCGATAACCAGATTGCGTGCTGTTACTGAAATCTTCGATTGCCCGTCAGGGCCATAGAAACCGCTGCGCTGATCCGCCCCGTGTATCACGTTCAGGGCGAGTTGGTTGCGCGTCAAGTGGGTATGGATCAGCAAGCCGTTGACACGGTTCGTCTCTTTCGCGGATTGAGTAAGCGCCAGCAGTTCGGCCCAGATTTCTGCGGCGCTGCCGGCTGTTTGACTGGCCAGCCATGCCTGCATGCCTGCCTCGCTTTGCGGGTAGCCGGCCATGGCAAGGGCGTGCAGACGGGTGTTGGCCAGTTCCGCCATGCTTGCCACGGTTCTGGCTTTTTCATCGGTGATCGCATTGAGCCCGTCGATATCTGCTTCGAGCAATAATCCCTGTTCCTGCTGGATAAGACCAAGCAGGCGGTGCATTGCTTCGCGTTCTTCGTTGAGTGTATCCATCAGACGGGTATCCATGAGGTGGGTTCAGTTCCGGCGTGCCTGCAGCAGGTTTTTCACGGTAGTTATCAGGCCATCCGCCACTTTTTCGGCATCGACCTGGAACTTCCCGTCGGCAATGGCGAGCTTGATGGCTTCCACTTTGTTCGCATCAAACACATTGCTGGCGGCCATTGTGCCTTGCAAGGACTGTAATTGCGCAGACATGGGGGAGGGTTTGAGCGTATCCGCAGGCGGAGTGGCCTCCGTTCCCGCTTTGTCGACCCGTTTGCCTGCGTTTGCTTGAGTTTGTCCGAGCGGCAGGCTGGTGTTCTTTTTCGAGTCATTGATTTTCATTGTGTCATCTCAATCTGATTGGGGCTCAAGTAGGCCAGAGCCAGTGAGCATTATATCGGCGAGGCTTTTGCAAACTTTAATGCTCAATCAGAATATGACGCAACACCCCTCTCAGTAGCTTACTTCAACCACACCACCGGCTTTGGCCACCCCTCTGATCATTTGCCCGGCCTGTGTCCTGGCCTGGACCAGTTGACCTTCGCCGGCACTGGTCAGCGCCTGGGCTTCGGCAGAAACCTGAAACCCCGGACCAGCGGACACCAGGCGCACTGTTTGCCCTTGCTGTACGGCAGGCTGGCTGCGCAAACTGTCCTGGCGCAGTGCGGTTCCTGCCTGCAGGGACAGGGTGACCGTGCGGCCTATGGCCTGTGAAGCGTCGGTAATGATGCCGGTCGGCAGGGTCGTCAGATCGCCCTGCATGGTGGCGAGATCGGTTGCGCTGACGATCTGGCCCTGGGCCAGCGGTGCGGCGGCGACGATGTAGCTTGCTACCACGGTTACCTTGGCCTGAATGTAAACAGTCCACGGCGTGGGTACGGTACAACGGATGCCGACGGTGGTTTTTCCCCATACCCGGCTGCCGGTGGGCATAAACGCCTGGGGCGCGGCGCAGGACGCCAGGTCCAGACGCGGGTCGAGCTTGCTGACGCTGATGCTCACCTGGCCGGGAAGCCCGCGCGTTTGTGCGTTCAGGAACTGTTCGGCGACCTGGCGAACGAGCGCCGGATCCTGGCGCACGCCGCTGGTTTGCGCGGCGGCAATTTGCACGAACGATAACAGCAGCAGGGCAAGCAGGGTATTCATGGGTAGATGGCCGATGGATTGATTCCATGCCTATCTTAGTTGATCAGCGTTGACTCAAAGCAGCGAACAGCTTGCAGTTATGGGTGCTTATCCATCAATTGCCGGCGCATCAGCAGTCGTAAGATCGGAGCTGTAAAAATGTAATGGCGGCATGAATATACGTTTTCTCTAGATGTTTATTTTCGGAGATTGCCATGATCGGAAAACTCGACGACTACCTGCGGTTTCAGGAAACCGCGCTCAGCCTGCGTGCGCAGCGCCAGCAGCTGCTCGCATCCAATATAGCCAATGCTGATACACCTAATTACAAGGCACGCGATATCGATTTCAGCAGCGCCTTGCAGAGCGCGCTGGCCCCTGCCGGGCAGGCGTCATCAGAGCTGGCCAAGACTTCCGCTGCACACCTGAGCGCACCGGGCACAACCAGGCCCGGTGGTGCGCCGCTGCTATACCGCAGCGTCCAGCAGGGGAGTGTCGATGGCAACACGGTGGATATGGATACCGAGCGCAATCAGTTCGCCGACAACGCAATTCGCTATGAGGCGAGTCTCACCATGATCAGCGGGCAGATCAAGAATCTGCTGGCTGCAATACAGGGGTAATCATCATGTCGCTATTTGATGTTTTCAATGTCGCCGGCTCCGCCATGAGCGCGCAGGCGCAGCGCCTTAATACAACAGCCAGTAACCTCGCCAACGCCGACAGCACCACCAGTTCCACCGGCCAGCCTTATCGGGCCAAGCAAGTCGTATTCAGTGCGGTGCCTGTCGCCGGTTCGCAGGCGAGCGGGGTGAAGGTGCTGGGGGTAGTCGAGGACACGGCGCCGCCCAGAATGGTTTACGACCCGAAAAACCCCGTCGCCGACGAAAAAGGCTACGTCGCCATGCCAAACGTCAATGTCGTGGAAGAAATGGTCAACATGATTTCCGCGTCGCGGTCCTATCAGACCAACGTGGACACCATGAATGCAGCCAAAACCATGCTTCTGAAAACACTCACCATCGGCCAGTAACAGAGGAGATTTCCATGAACACCGTGCAAAACAATACCGCATCCACCAGCTTGCTGGCGGCCATGAATCCAGCCAGCGCAGCGCCCCAGAGCACCGCTGCCGCTGCGCAGGATACGTTCATGAAGCTGCTGGTTACCCAAATGCAAAACCAGGATCCGCTCAACCCGCTCGATAACGCGCAGGTGACCAGCCAGCTCGCGCAACTCTCCACAGTTACCGGTATCGATAAAATGAATACCACGCTGCAGTCGCTGATCGGCAGCTATCAGTCCAGCCAGACCCTGCAGGCAGCTGGCATGATCGGACACGATGTGCTGGCGGCGGGTTCCAGTTTGAGTCTGAGCAATGGTCAAGCGACCTTCGGTATTAATCTTCCGGGACCGGCTGACGCTGTGAAGATCACCATCCTGGATGCCAGCGGGCGACCCGTTCACAGCATGGATCTTGGGTCGCAACCAGCCGGAATGTTGCCGCTGCAATGGGATGGTACGACCGATAGCGGTGCTGCTGCCGCCAGCGGTCAATACAGCTTTACAGTCAGCGCGACACAGGGTGGGCAGAGTGTGAATGCAAGTACTTTGGCGTTTGGCCAGGTTGCGAGTGTTGCAAGTAGTGGTCAGGGCGTAATGCTCAATGTACCGGGTCTTGGTGCGGTCAATCTGGCCGATGTGCAGCAGATTTTTTGAATAAGCGTCAACCACATATTTAGGAGAATGAAATGGGTTTTGAACAAGGTTTAAGCGGCTTGAATGCTGCATCAAAGAATCTGGATGTGGTTGGCAATAACGTGGCCAACGCCAATACGGTCGGTTTCAAGGAGTCTCAAGCGCAATTTGCCGACGTTTATGCCAATTCCCTGAGCGGTGGGGGCGCTTCGCAGGTTGGTATCGGTACCAAGGTCGCCCAGATTGCGCAGCAGTTCACCCAGGGCAACATCACCGCCTCCAATAATCCGCTGGATGTGGCCATCAACGGCGGCGGTTTTTTTCGCATGAGCAATAACGGCACCGTTTCCTATGCGCGCAATGGCCAGTTTCAGCTCGACAAAGCCGGCTATATCGTCAACGCCACCGGTTCCCGGCTGACGGGTTATGGAGTGAATGCCAGTGGTGTGCTCGCGACGGGCGCGCCGACTGATTTGAACATCAATACCGCAGACCTCACACCCAAAACCACCACTAAAGTGAATACGCTGTTGAATCTGGATTCGGGTAGTGCGGTGCCTGTCACCACGCCATTCAATATGGCGGACCCGACGACTTACAATAGTTCAACGGCAGTTTCCGTGTATGACAGCCTGGGTAACGCACATACCTTGCAGACTTTCTACGTCAAGACCGCCGCCAATACCTGGGACGTATATGCCGCCAACGATGGGGTGGCTCTCGTGCCGTCCAAGATAGGTACGCTGGCTTTCGGTACCGATGGCTCGCTTACCAGCGGAGGTCCATTCACGGTGCCGGTGCCGGTCAGCACCGGAGCGGCCACGCCGTTTCCGGTGAGTGTCGATTACACGGGAACGTCGCAGTATGGCTCGTCATTCAGCGTCAACGGGCTGAAGCAGGATGGCTATACCTCGGGCCGCTTGTCCGGCTTCAACATCAGTGCGGACGGTACCATCGTCGGGCGTTATACCAATGGCCAGTCGGCAACGCTGGGGCAGGTGGTGCTGGCGAATTTCACCGATCCCAACGGTTTGCAACCGCTTGGCAACAATCTGTGGGCGGAAACGGCGACCTCGGGCCCGGCGCTGGTGGGTACGCCCAACTCCGGCAGCCTGGGTGTATTGCAATCGTCCGCCGTTGAAGATTCGAACGTCGATCTCACCGCCGAACTGGTGAACATGATTACCGCCCAGCGCAACTATCAGGCGAATGCACAGACCATCAAGACCCAGGATCAGGTCATGCAGACCCTGGTGAACCTGCGTTGATGCGTGTTTAGGAGACCAGCATGGATCGCCTGATCTACACCGCCATGACCGGCGCAAAGCACATCCTGGAACAGCAGGCCACGACTGCGCACAATCTGGCCAATGCCACCACCACCGGTTTTCGTGCACAACTGGATTCGTTCCGGGCGGTGCCGGTGATCAGCGATGGCTTGCCGACGCGTGCGTTCGTGGTGGACTCAACCGTGGGCAGCGATTTCACCCCTGGCGCAATCCAGCAAACCGGGCGCGATCTCGATGTGGCGGTGCAGGGCAAGGGCTGGATCGCCGTCGAGTCGGCAAGCGGTGCGGAAGCCTACACGCGCAACGGTAGCCTGAAGCTTAGCGAAAATGGTGTATTGCAGACGCAGGACGGACTGAATGTGATGGGGGGGGGCGGCCCGATCAGCATTCCGCCGGATGTAACGATCGCCATCGCCAAAGACGGCACCGTGTCGGCGATACCGAAAACCGGCTCGCCGACTGCAGTGAACGTATTGGGACAGATCAAGCTGGTCAATCCGCCGGACGCATCTCTGGTGCGCGGCGACGACGGTTACTTCCGTACCAGGGACGGCAGTCCGGCCGAAGCGGATCCGAACGTTGCCCTGGTGGGCGGTGCGCTGGAAGGCAGTAACGTCAGCGTGGTCGAGGCGATGGTCAGCATGATCAGCCTGGGCCGGCAGTTTGAAATGCAAATGAAGTTGCTGCAGAACGCCGAGAATAACGCCACTAAAGCGAGTCAGCTTCTCAGTTTGAGCTAGTGCAGCCCGGCGCAGAATGGTAACTGACTGCCGGTGGGTAGCATCGGCGATGAAATGATTTTCTGGAGAAAACAATGATCCGCTCACTTTGGATAGCCAAGACCGGTCTGGATGCACAGCAGACACAAATGGACGTCATCGCCAATAACCTGGCCAACGTCAGTACCAGCGGCTTCAAGCGCTCGCGCGCAGTATTTGAAGACCTGCTCTACCAGACCATGCGTCAGCCCGGTGCACAGTCGTCCCAGCAAACCCAGCTGCCATCCGGTTTGCAACTGGGTACCGGCGTACGCCCGGTCGCCACCGAACGCATCTTCACCCAGGGGAACCTGCAGCAGACCGGCAACGATAAGGATGTTGCGATCCAGGGTTCCGGGTTTTTCCAGGTGCTGCTGCCGGACGGCACGACGGCGTATACCCGCGATGGCTCGTTCCAGAGCGACAGCCAGGGTCAGCTGGTGACTTCCAGCGGCTATGTGGTGCAACCCGCCATCACCATTCCGGCCAATGCGCAGAGCATTACCATCGGCCGTGATGGCACGGTATCGGTAACCCAGTCCGGCAGCGTGGCACCGGTGCAGGTGGGCTCGCTGCAACTGGCCACGTTCATCAATCCGGCCGGGCTGGAAGCCAAAGGCGAAAACCTTTATGTCGAAACCGCTGCATCGGGCACGGCCAATACCAACACGCCCGGCAGCAACGGCGCCGGACTGCTTAATCAGGGATATGTGGAAACCTCGAACGTGAACGTGGCTGAGGAACTGGTGAACATGATCCAGACCCAGCGTGCCTACGAGATCAACAGCAAGGCCATCACCACCTCTGACCAGATGTTGCAGAAGCTTACCCAGCTTTGAGCGTTTCATTCACCTGTGTAAACGGAACAGAAATGAATAATCGTGCCGCTACCGTGATGATGTTGTCGATGCTGGTTCTCGCCGGCTGCGCCGTGGTACCCGATACGATTGTGCAGAAGCCCACCCACGTCAAACCGCCGCAGCCCGCACCGGCTGCGCCAGCCAACGGCGGGATTTTTCAGGCAACGGCGTATCGCCCGCTGTTCGAAGACCGTCGCGCGCGCCTGGTGGGTGATGTGCTGACCATCGCCATCAACGAGAAAACCAATGCCGGCAAGCAGGCCGCGAGTTCCGGCAGCAAGTCCGGCAGTGTGGCGGCCAGTATCCCGACGGTGCTGGGCCTGCCGCTCAAGATGTTGCAGGGTACGTCGGTGTCGGCGCAATCCGCGAACAAATATGCGGACAGCGGTGCAGAAAATTCCAGCAATATTTTCACTGGCACGATCACGGTAACGGTTGCCGAGGTGCTCCCGAACGGCAATCTGGTGGTCACTGGCGAAAAGCAGGTGTCGCTGGACACCGGCGTCGAATACATCCGTTTTTCCGGCGTGGTGAGCCCGGACACGATTGCCTCGGGTAATGTGGTGTCTTCCACCCAGGTCGCCGACGCGCGGGTCGAATACCGCACCAACAGCCGCATTGATGCGGCGCAAGTGATGACCTCCCTGACACGGTTCTTCCTGAGCGTGTTGCCGCTATGAAAACCAGGAGCCTGTGCATGTCGAAATCGGGCAGAATTTTACCGCTGCTGTTTGCGCTGCTGGGCATGCTGCTCTCTGGCGTGTCCCAAGCCGAGCGCCTCAAGGATCTCGCCAGCATTCAGGGCGTACGCCAGAACCAGCTGATCGGCTATGGCCTGGTGGTCGGCCTCGACGGCAGCGGCGACCAGACCACGCAAACGCCGTTCACCGTACAAAGCGTGGCCAGCATGTTGCAGCAAATGGGCGTGAATCTGCCGCCCGGCACCACGTTGCAACTGAAGAATGTGGCGGCGGTGATGGTGACGGCATCGCTGCCGGCTTTCGCCCAGCCGGGACAGACACTCGACATCACGGTGTCCTCGATGGGCAATGCCAAGAGCCTGCGCGGCGGCACCCTGTTGATGACACCGCTGAAAGGCGCCGATAACCAGATTTATGCCATGGCCCAGGGCAACTTGCTGGTGGGCGGCGTGGGCGCTTCCGCCAGCGGCAGCAAGGTACAGGTCAATCATCTCAGCGTGGGGCGTATTTCTGCCGGTGCAACCGTTGAGCGGGCGATACCCAGCTCGCTGAGCCAGGGCAATGTCGTACGGCTGGAACTCAACGACACCGATTTTTCCACCGCCAGCCGCGTGGTGGCGGCGGTTAACCAGCATTTCGGCAAGAACACCGCGGCAGCGCTGGATGGGCGCGTGATCCAGGTGCAGGCGCCGCTCAACAGCGATGAGCGGGTTGCGTTCCTGGGAGCACTGGAAAGCCTTGACGTGACGCCGGCACAGACCGCCGCCAAAGTGATCCTCAACGCGCGCACCGGATCCGTGGTAATGAATCAGGCGGTCACGCTGGATAGCTGTGCGGTCTCGCACGGCAACCTCTCGGTGATGATCGACACCACGCCTGTCATCAGTCAGCCCGCACCGTTTTCCCAGGGGCAGACGGTGACGACGCAGCGCTCCCAGATCGAGATCAAGAAGGAGCCGGGCCAGGTATTGATGCTGAAAAGCGGCGCTTCGTTGGCGGAGGTGGTCAAGGCGCTGAACGCCATTGGCGCCACCCCCCAGGACTTGCTGGCCATTTTGCAGGCGATGAAGGCAGCAGGTTCGCTACGCGCTGAACTCGAAATTATTTGAGGATCGCTCATCATGATCAACTCGACTGAGCTTTCCGTAAAGCTGGCTACCGATACCCAGAGCGTGGACGCGTTACGCCAGTCGGCCAGGCAGAATTCACCCGAGGGCTTGAAGACCGTCGCCAAGCAGTTCGAAGCACTGTTCATGAACATGATGCTCAAGAGCATGCGCGAGGCCAGCCCACAGGACGGGGCGTTCGACAACGAACAAACCCGCATGTACACCTCTATGCTGGATCAGCAGTTAAGCCAGAATCTCGCTACGCGTGGCGTGGGGCTGGCGGACGTATTGATCCGCCAGCTCTCCAGTACCGTGGCCGCGCCCGCGCCGGGAAAACAGGCCGGGCAGGCAATGCCGACGCTTGTCCCACCCGGCCCAGGCACCGACGCAGCCAAGACCGATGCATTGCAACCGACGCACATGCAGGCATTCCAGACGCGTCTCGGGCCGCATGCGGAAGAGGCCAGCCGCACTACCGGCATCCCGGCCAAATTCATGCTCGGTCAGGCCGCGCTGGAAAGCGGCTGGGGACGGCGCGAGCTGGTCGCGGCGGATGGCACACCCAGCCATAACCTGTTCGGCATCAAGGCTGGCGCTGGCTGGCATGGCAAGGTGGTGGAGCACCTCACCACCGAATACGTGCACGGCGTGGCGCAGAAAAAAGTGCAGAAATTCCGAGCCTATGACAACTACGCCGATGCCTTCCGCGATTACGCCCATCTGTTGAGCAGCAACCCGCGTTATCAACAGGTGCTGGCCAGTGCCCAGGATGCGACGGGATTCGCCCAGGGCCTGCAGCGTGCCGGCTATGCCACTGATCCGCACTACGCAGACAAGCTGACACGCATCATCACCCAGTCGCTGTCTGCCTGAGAAGAGCGTTGTTAAAGTTTTTCGGCAGCCTGCCGACAACCCACTCATACCAGTAAATCAAACACACCATGGCTTCGAACATTCTCAGCATCGGACAAAGCGCGCTCGCTGCAGCCCAGGCGGGGATCAGCACGACCGGAAATAACATCGCGAACGCGGCAACGCCGGGCTATAGCCGCCAGGTGGTGGTGCAGGGTGCCGCTATCCCGCAAAATTTCGGCTATGGTTTTCTTGGTCAAGGCACTCAAATTGACACGGTCAAACGCATCTACAGCGATTTTCAGGCTACCCAGATACGCGCCACGCAGTCGGCAAACAGCAGCCAGAGCACCTACGCCACCCAAATTCAGCAAGTCGATAACATGCTGGCCGACCCGTCCGCCGGGCTGTCGCCGGCGTTGCAGGATTTTTTCAAAGGCGTGCAGGATCTTGCCGCCAATCCCGCTTCTGTACCCTCGCGTCAGGCCGCACTGTCTTCGGGTCAGTCGCTTGCTACACGCTTTCAGAGCTTGAATGACCAGCTCAATCAGATCAACCAGGGCGTGAACAGCCAGATTGCATCGAGTGTCGGCGTCATCAATACCTATGCGCAGAAAATCGCGCAGCTGAATGATGCAATCACGCTAGCGCAAGGGGCTGCCAACGGCCAGCCGGCAAACGATTTGCTCGACCAGCGCGACCAGCTGATGATGGATTTGAGCAAGGAAATCAATGCCACGGTGGTCAAGCAGGACGATGGCAAATATAACGTGTTTATCGGCAATGGCCAGCCGCTGGTTATCGGCAATCAGACATTCGCGCTCAAGACAACGGTATCGCCGACCGATCCAGGCCGCACCGAGGTGGCCTATGCGACTAACGGCAATACCGTCATCATGGGTGAAAACAGTCTGACCGGCGGCAATCTGGGTGGATTGCTGGCTTTTCGCAGCCAGTCCCTTGATCCCGCGCAGAACGCACTGGGACGGGTGGCGATCGGCCTGGCCAGTACGTTCAACGCACAGCATCGCCTGGGACAGGATCTCAACGGCAATATGGGTGGGGATTTCTTTACCGTGGCATCGCCACGGGTGACTGGCAGCACGACCAATACCGGAACAGGGGCGCTCACCGCCACTATCAGTAATGCGAGTGCGTTGACTGCCAGCGATTATCGGCTGAACTTCGATGGCACCAATTACAACCTCGCGCAGGTTACGAATGGCGTTGTCACCCCGATTAGCTCCTCTGGTACATTCCCTACAGGCGTAGACGGCGTGAGCCTGAGTCTTGCTGGCACGATGGCGGCGGGAGACAGCTTTCTGATTCGTCCTACGGTGGATGGCGCCAAGGCGTTCAACGTGGCCATTAGCGACACGTCACTGATCGCTGCGGCGGCACCGATCCGTACTGCGGCTACCCCGATACCGATTCTTTCGGCGGCCACCTCGACTAATGCTGGCACGGGGAGTATCAACCCAGCCAGTGTGAACCCTCCGCCCATTGACACCAATTTACAACAGCCCGTCACGATTACCTTTACCTCTCCGACTACATACGATGTGAGCGGAACGGGAACCGGAAATCCCACCAGCGTTAGTTATACGCCCGGCGCAAACATTACTTATAACGGCTGGACCACCCAGATCGCTGGAGCACCAGCTACTGGGGATAGTTTCACCATTACGCCCAATAATGCGGATTCGGGGAGTATCAGCGCAGCCAGCGTGAACTCACCGCCTCCCCCGAATGCCAATTTACAACAGCCCGTCACGATTACTTTTACCTCTCCGACTACATACGATGTGAGCGGAACGGGGACCGGAAATCCTACGGGCGTTACTTATACACCCGGCGCAGACATTACTTATAACGGCTGGACCACCCAGATCGCCGGAGCGCCTGTCACTGGCGATGTCTTCAGCATTACACCCAACACCGGCGGCGTAGGCGACAACCGCAATGCGCTCCTGTTGGGTGCGTTGCAAACCAGCAATACCTTGGCCGGCGGTACGACGACCTACCAGGGCGCCTATTCGCAACTGGTCAGTAGCGTGGGCAATAAAACCAATGAACTCAATGTGTCGAGTACCGCATCGGGTAATTTGTTGACGAGTATGGTGCAGGCTCAGCAGTCGGTATCCGGGGTCAATCTAGACGAAGAGGCAACCAATCTGCTGCGTTACCAGCAGGCCTATCAGGCCGCCGGTAAAGTCATGCAGATAGCCAGCCAGCTGTTCAATACTCTGCTCACACTGGGTAATTAAGAGGCCACATCATGCGCATCAGCACCAGCACCATCTACCAACAGGGCGCGGCCAGAATCAGCGACCTGCAATCCAGCCTGGTGAAGACGCAACAGCAGCTGTCTACCGGGCGCCGCATGCTGACGCCTGCGGATGATCCGGTTGCCGCCGCCCGCGCGCTGGACGTGACCCAGTCGCAGTCGGTCAATGCCCAGTACGCCACCAACCGTCAGACTGCGGTCAGTTCGCTGACAGCCGTGGACAGTACCCTGGCAAGCGTTACCTCGATTCTGCAGGACGCGAAAACACTGACCATCAATGCGGGCAATGGTGCGCTATCGAACTCGGATCGTAGCAATCTTGCGACACAACTAAGTAGCGACCTGGATCAATTGCTGGGGCTGGCTAACAGCACTGACGGTACTGGCAATTATCTGTTTTCCGGTTATCAGACCGGAACCCAGCCTTTCGTCAAGACCGCGACCGGCGCCCAATACAATGGAGACCAGGGGCAACGGCAGGTTCAGGTGGATTCTTCACGCCAGATGGCGGTAAGCGATTCAGGCCAGGCCATATTTCAGGGCAATAATCAGGATATATTCAAGACCCTGACCGACCTTGTTACCTTGCTGCAAACCCCCGTAACGACGCCGGCGGGTAGCGCAGCCTTGACTGCCGGCCTGGCGACCGCCAACGGCAATGTCGACCAGTCGCTGAATAACGTGCTGACCGTGCGCGCTTCCGTCGGCTCGCGTCTCAAGGAGCTGGATTCCCTGGACAGTGCCGGCTCAAGTCGGGATATACAGTATAGCCAGACGCTGTCCCAGCTTCAGGATGTCGATTACGCCAAGGCCATCAGCCAGCTTACCCAGCAGCAAACCACACTGCAGGCGGCGCAGCAGTCGTTTGTGAAAATCTCTGGCTTGTCGCTGTTCAATTATCTTTGAGTACAGCCATGGCCTCCAGTGAAATGATGGGCTCGCAAGTCAAGTGCCTGCTATCCGGGGTATCGGATCACGGGGATCGGCATTTGGCGGAAGTCGAAACGGATCTGGTGCAGATGAATATTCTGCTTGCTGAAGCGATTAAAAAGCTGGGTGCAAGTTTCATGGCGATTCATGGCGCGCTCTGTATCCAGCAGGAGACGGTAAGCCAGTTGCTGTCCGGCGGAGCCCCCGCGCCTGAATGTGTCGCCAGGCTGGAGGCTATTCATGGCGAGATAGGCCAGCATGTCAATGCTGCCGTTACCGGCTTGCAGTTTCAGGACATGACCAGCCAGTTGATCGGCAGGATGGTGACGCATCTGGCGGGACTGCGCGACATGTTCGGCGCGCTGGGCACAGGAAGCTCTAACGTGTTGCCGGAAAGTGATCAGCAGGACATCGTCACTTTGCTGAACTGCGTCAACCAGATGCTCGCCCAGCGCAGCGTTGCGCTCGAAGGCTCTGTGCGCAAAGCGGTCAGCCAGCGGCACATGGAGAGCGGAGACATCGAGCTGTTTTGACGAGCAGCAAGTAAACAATACGAACGGGCATCCAGCCCAAAAACGAGAACGGCGGGAGCAAAGATGGCCAAGACGATACTTGCAGTAGATGACTCCGGTTCACTGCGCCAGATGGTGGCATTCAGCCTGAAGGCGGCTGGCTACGAGGTGATTGAGGCAGTGGATGGACAGGACGGCCTGGACAAGGCAAAAAAACAGACCGTTGATCTGGTGCTGACGGATCAGAACATGCCGCGCATGGATGGCCTGAGTTTCATCAAGGCATTACGTGGAATGACGAGCTACCAGCGCGTGCCGATTCTGATGCTGACCACCGAATCCGGCGACGACATGAAAGCACAGGGCAAGGCAGCGGGCGCCAATGGATGGCTGGTCAAGCCATTCGATCCGCAGCGGCTGACCGAGGTTGTGAAAAAAGTAATCGGCTGATGTAACCACAAGAAATCATGCAGTACGTAAATGACGGAGTCCGATAATGACCATTGATATGAGCCAGTTCTACCAGGTGTTCTTTGACGAGGCAGAGGAATTGCTTGCCGAGAAGGAGAAACTGCTGCTGGCTGTCGACATATCTGCACCGGATACGGAAGATCTCAACGCGATCTTCCGCGCAGCGCACTCGATTAAGGGCGGAGCAGCCACCTTCGGCTTCACTGACATCACCGAGGTCACGCACATGCTGGAGTCCTTGCTCGACAGAATTCGCAAAGGCGAGATGGCGCTGACGGCTGAGCACGTGGATGCCTTTCTGGCAGCCAAGGACATTTTGAAAATGCAAATGGATGGCCACCATCATGGTGCGAGCGTCGATCAGGATGCGGTCAACGATGTATGCCAGCGGTTGCACGCGCTGTCACAGGGCTCCGCCCCCAATGCCGGTGTCGCGGTATCGTCAGTTTCCCAGCCGGAAAGGCATGAACCTGAAGCCAAATCCACACCAATTCAAGTCGCAGCGACTACCCACTGCTTCCGCATCGAATTGCCCGAGGTACCCCAGCGCGACGTAGATGCACTGGCTGCAGAACTCGGCTTGCTGGGCGAAATCAGTCAGGCAAGCCTTGACGATAAACGTTTCGTTTTTACGCTGGCCACCAACGAGAAGCTGGACGATATTGTCGCCATCTGTTCATTCGTGCTGGATCCGGACGATCTCAAAATCACCGAGGAAGCTGCCCCGGCAACAGCACAGCCGGCGGTTGAAAGCGTAGCCACGCTGGTGGCGAGTGGAACAGAGCCAGGCTATGGATTCTTCGAACCGCTGAAGTCGGAAATCGCGAAAAAGGATATTTCCGCAACCGGACAAGCCGCAATTGCATCCGCGCTTCACACAGACCATCCGGCAGAAGCCGAAACCACGGTATCCGTTGAAGGCAAGCCATTCGGCCGGCGTGCCACGGATAAACAGCCCGCAACCCAGGAATCGTCATCGATCCGCGTTGGCATTGAAAAAGTGGATCAGCTCATCAATCTGGTCGGCGAGCTGGTCATTACCCAGGCCATGATCGAGCAGCGCACCGGTTCGCTCGACCCCGTCACTCACGAACGCCTGCTGAATAGCGTCGGCCAGCTGACGCGGAATACGCGTGACTTGCAGGAAGCGGTGATGTCCATCCGCATGATGCCGATGGATTATGTGTTCTCGCGCTTTCCGCGCATGGTGCGCGATCTGGCAGCCAAGCTCGGCAAAAAAGTTGAATTCATCACGCGCGGCGCTGCGACAGAACTCGACAAGGGTCTGATCGAGCGCATCGTTGATCCGCTCACGCATCTGGTACGCAACAGCGTTGATCACGGTATCGAAATGCCCGACGCGCGTCGCGCCACAGGCAAAGACGAAGCCGGCAAACTCACCCTTTCCGCTGCGCATCAGGGCGGCAATATCGTGATCGAGGTGAGTGACGATGGCGCTGGCCTGAATCGCGAAAGAATTCTTGCCAAGGCAAAGCAGCAAGGTTTGCCCGTTTCAGACGGGATGCCGGACGCGGAAGTCTGGCAGCTTATCTTCGCGCCGGGCTTCTCCACTGCAGAAATGGTGACTGACGTTTCCGGCCGCGGTGTCGGCATGGATGTGGTCAAGCGCAACATTACGGCAATGGGTGGCACCGTGGAAATCCGCTCCGCCAAAGGCTTCGGCACCACCATGGCGATTTCCCTGCCGCTGACGCTGGCGATTCTGGACGGCATGTCGGTCAAGGTTGGCGAGGAAGTGTATATCCTGCCGCTGGGTTACGTCATCGAATCACTGCAGCCCACACCCGCAGACGTCAAGGAAATTTCCGGCCAGGGGCGGGTAGTCAAAGTCCGCGAAGAATATTTGCCGCTGATCCCGCTGCATCGGATTTTTGCGATCGAACCGCGTTTCACCGAGCCGTCGCAAGGTATTGTCGTGATCCTCGAATCCGATGGCAAAAAGGCGGCGCTGTTAGTCGATGCGCTGGTTGGTCAGCAGCAGGTGGTGGTGAAAAACCTCGAGTCGAATTTCCGCAAAGTGGCAGGCATTTCCGGCGCCACTATTCTGGGGGACGGCGGCGTTTCCCTGATTCTCGACGTCGCCGCGCTATTGCGCTCAAGTCGCCAGCTTGATACGGCTCCTATTTTCTCTTGATCATAAGGACAAAGATCATGTCGCAAACCAACGCTGTTTTGAACAAGGCGCAGTCCGCCGGGGAAATCTCCGAAAACGAGTTTCTTGCCTTTACCTTGGGCAAGGAAGAATACGGCATCGACATTCTCAAGGTGCAGGAGATTCGCGGTTACGAGCCGGTTACCCGGATCGCCAACGCCCCTGATTTCATCAAGGGGGTGGTGAATCTGCGCGGCATCATCGTGCCGATCGTCGACATGCGCATCAAGTTCAATCTGGGGGAGCCGACCTACGACCAGTTTACGGTGGTGATCATCCTCACCATCGCCGGCCGGGTAATGGGTATGGTAGTAGACAGCGTTTCCGACGTAACAACGCTCTCCCCGGAACAGATAAAAGCGCCACCCGAGATGGGGACGACGTTCGATAGCAATTATCTGATCGGTCTCGGCACCCTCGATGAACGCATGCTGATCCTGGTGGATATCGACAAGCTCATGTCCAGCGCCGAGATGGGGCTGATTGAGAAGGCTGCGGCGTAACGCAGGCAATCTGACCAGGGCTGCCAAGCGCCGAGCCTGGCAAATTTTCAGCTCCGGCATAGGAAAATGGAGGATGGGACAATGTTAAGCAATCTAAGCATCAAATCACGGCTGATCTTTGTGATCGGTTTTCTTTCCCTGCTGCTGACCGGGATCGGCATCATGGGTCTGGTCAGCCTGAATTCCGCCAACAATTCACTGAAGACCGTGTATGAGAATCGGCTGGTCACCGTGGGGCATCTGGACGAACTGGTCAGATTGATCAACAAAAACCAGCTAGCCGTTGCGGAATCCATTGTTGGGCAGATGTCGGCTTTTTCCGATGGCCCGGGAGTCCTCGGCAAACAGATGGATCAGGCGGAAAAAACCATCAAGGATATTGACAAGCTATGGAATGCCTACATGGCGACCAAGCTGTCTCCGGAAGAGAAGAAGCTCGCGGATAAATTCATCTCCAGTCGCAAGAAATACGGTGGCGAAGGCATGTACCCAGCGATGGCAGCGTTGCGTGCCGCAGATTTACAGCAAGCCGAGGAAATTGTTCAGGGTCCGATGAAAGAGGATTATTTGCAGGTGCGCAAGAATATTGATGCGCTCATCCAGTTCCAGATGGATCAGGCCAAAAGCGAGTATGAAAAAACGCAAGGCCTGTATGCCACGGTGCGCAATATTTCGATCATCGCTATTCTGGCCGGCGTGCTGCTGGCTGCCTTCATCGGTCTCTGGCTTATCCGCGCCATTTCCGGACCATTGAATGAGGCGGTGCGGATTGCCAGAAGCGTTGCAGCGGGAGATTTAACCCAGACCATCGAAGTCCATTCAAAAGACGAAACCGGCCAACTGATGCAGGCCATGAAAGACATGAACGACAGCCTGGCGCATATCGTCGGTCAGGTACGTACCGGCACCGAGACCATTGCCGTAGCCTCGCGCCAGATAGCCTCAGGCAACGCCGACCTGTCGGGGCGCACCGAATCGCAGGCAAGCTCCCTGGAAGAGACCGCCAGCTCCATGGAAGAACTCACCAGCACAGTGAAACAGAATGCCG
>DATKUZ010000011.1:0-50021 GCA_035530335.1 Sulfuriferula sp.
AAGGTGGCAATTTCGACCGCATCCTCTTCGCCGGCTTGATGCACAGCATAATTATCTGGCCTGATGCGGCGCAGGGATTGACGATCTTCCGGCTTGAGCACCCGTTCCGACAGAGGCACCAGCACCAACGCGACCACATCGTTGCGGTAGGTGTCGCTGTCACCCTTGTACTCACGATAGCCGGCGGACATGCGTGACCCTGCGGCGTAATAGCGGTCCCGGAACACCACGATGTTGGTGCATCCCTCACCATGTGCGAGATCGAAAAATTCACGGCTGATTTCCAGCTTCATCCCGGATTGCAGCATTGCATCCGTGCTCGCAATAATGCGGCCGTCCTGTTCGGCAAATACGGCAAACGCACCTTCCACGACGGCGCCATCCTCTTTGCGCGGTAGTGCATCCTGCAGCATCGCCGCGAACTGCGGGGTGGAATCAAAGACGATCGCAATGCCTCCTACCGGGGTGTTCCCATTGCCCGGTTCACGGATTGCTGCCGAATACACGTAGGTCGGGTGGTTGGCATACAACTGGCTGGGCGTGAATGAGGAAACGCAATAGCTTTGCGTATCCGGCAGGCCGAGTGTCTGGCGAACCCAGTCGGTCTGCAGGGTTTGTCCGATCAGGTCTGCATAGCCGGGATTGGATACCGCCACGATGCGCGCTGAGGCATCGAAAATCAGCAGATTGGAATAAACGGTATACAGTCCATTGATGGTGCGCAGAATCTCGGTCAGGCGCCCCTGCTGCAGGCCATCTTCGTTTGTCTGGCCGTGCAGGATGTCGCGAAAAGCGCTGGTCAAAGCCCACCAGCGGCAGTCGTTCGCGCGCTCGTACAGATTACGATCCATGATATCCATCGCCAGCGCAGCCTGCGATGAGCAGTCGTACAGCACTGAGGACACCACCGTTTCATACAGGCGGGTAGTGGATTCGCTAAAAACGTTCAGTGTGTGCACGCCGGTACTGCCGATTTCCCTGAGGAGTACTTTGGCGAAGGAGGTATTCAACGCATAGCTGTCGCGCGTGAGCCAGATATTGCCATTCCAGACCGCACGATCCAGTTCGCGCTTGATGCTGGTTGCGTGCACTGGCGTGTCGCGCAACTCGGATGAAAACAGTGTGGTGGTCTCAAGCACCCCATCCAGAATGGACGCTGGCACCTGCTCCAGCTCATGCGCCACTGCCATTTCGAAAGCGTGATTGAGTGGCGAGAGAGCCTGCCCCAGCCAGCCTGGACCGGCATAGCCCTGATAGCCTTGGGTTGCACGCGTCGTCGCCAGATACTCGCGTCCGGCGAAGCGCATGATGCGGCATTCCTCATCCACAACCGGCTCCATCCTGGCACCTGGCGGAAACTGGTAGATGTCGCTACTGGCGATAATCTCCCCGTCGGGAGTCAGGATGGTAACCACAGTCCAGTCATCTTCTGTCACCAGGCCGCGGAAGATGCGCTGGCATTCGTCCTGGAAACGGAAGCATAGGCACAGAACCCCTACCGGATGACTGCCATCCTCGGACATTACCCGGCAGGAATAAATCAGCGGAGACGCCTCGTTGGGTAGCAGGTCGGTTGAACGAAATGTCTCGACATAAGGCTGGTCGGTATTCAGTGACTCGCCGATCAACGGATCGCCGCACGCGGTGACTGGATTTTCCCTGTCCAGTTGCGCCAGCACCCGGCCATCCGGGGCGAGCAGAATGATGTTGTGATAGACCGAGTACTTGCGAACGTATTCGCTGAAACGTGTATGCAACGCTGCCACCCGCTCACTGTCCCCGGCAATGACAGGATCGCGCTCTACCGCTTCGGCAAATGAACGAATATCAGTATCGGTTGCCAGAAATCCAATATCTGCCGTTCGCTCGAACAGGTTGCGGATGAGGATGTCGATTGCCACCCTGGCGCTGGATCCCAAACTCAGTACCGCCTTCTTGCGCAGCTCCTGGGTGAGCTGGTTGAGCAGCACGCCGGCCAGTTCGTTAAAATCGGTGCGCATGCCGGTGATGTCCGTGCCTGCGCACAACAATTGCCCGAGTAGCGCGAGGTTGTCATAGGCGGACTTGATTTCATGAAGTTTCCGCTGGTTCTCATGCAAACCGCGCATAAATTGGGCGAGGTAGGTCAGGTCCATAGCCAGTCTTGCCGGTGGGCGTTTTTTCATGGTGATTTTTCCGGGATTGTTGGTCGACTACGCAAAGCAAACAGCATGCCCAATAAGGATATGCGTATAATGCATTGAATATATGCAGCAATATCTATTGACTTGATGTGTTGTGGCGACTTGTGTGACGGGTTAATGCGAAATTCGCACTCTATTGGTGCTCTGTCGCAAGCGTCCGGCTAATCCCGGCAATTCAAGCTTCACCAGGGCTGTTAATCAACCGGAATTCAGATTTTCAATGACGTTTGGTTCGACCAAAATTATTTGTGGAAATCAGCCACCGACTATTCACTATGAGTAAGGCATTCACCAAAGAATCCGACGCTGACGACGAGGAGCTGGTATCCGAGCCGCAGTTACCCGCGGGTGCGAAGAACTACATGACGCCGCGCGGTCATGCGCTGCTCAAGGCTGAATTCGATCACCTGCTCAAGGTGGAGCGTCCGCAAGTGGTCGAAATCGTATCGTGGGCGGCGTCGAATGGCGACCGCTCGGAGAACGGCGACTACATCTACGGCAAAAAACGCCTGCGCGAGATTGACCGCCGCCTGCGTTATCTCACCAAGCGTCTGGATGATCCGGTCGTGGTTGATCCGCGCACCCAGCAGGGCATTGAGCAGGTGTTTTTCGGTGCCACGGTGAGCGTGGACGAGGAGGATGGCAGCGAACACATCTATCAAATTGTTGGTGTGGATGAAGCTGATCCGGCGGCAGGGCGCATCAACTGGGTGTCGCCACTGGCACGTGCGCTGGCCAAGGCACGCGCCGGCGATGTAGTGCGTTTCCAGAGCCCGGCGGGAGTGCGTGAAATCGAAGTGCTGGAAGTGCGTTATTTACTTGATCCAATCCAGCCTGCATCTGCAGGCGAAAAATAAATCCGGCGTCACGCCGGGTATCTGTTTCAACCCCTGTTTTTGGCAATACTTAATACCAAGCCTTCAGATAGTCGGCTATGTGCTTATTTTTGATTGTTTATTAGCGTTTAATTATGTTGCGTAAGTGTTTGTAACGCCTTGCAAAAATCCATTTTTGTAGCTTGACCCTCTATGGCTTTTTATCTATAGTGGGGCGAAGTGGTGAATTGTGGGGGAAAGTGGGAAATTTCCTCTGCGCAATGCAAAAAAGGGGTTCCATGTTCCGCGGCGTCGCAACACTTAACCTGGATAGCAAGGGTCGGCTGGCGGTGCCGTCCAGGTATCGTGACGCGCTCATGGTGCATGGTGCCGGACGCATCGTGGTAACGGCCGATCCCAGCCAGTGTCTGCTGTTGTTCCCGCTGCCGGAGTGGGAACCCATCGAGAAAAAGCTCAACAGCCTGTCCAGTTTCAACCCGCAGACGCGCAGCTTGCAGCGTCTGCTGGTGGGTAATGCCGCCGATCTGGAAATGGACGGCGCCGGGCGCGTTTTGCTGCCCGCCATGTTGCGCCAGTTTGCGGCGCTGGAAAAAAACGTGGTGCTGGTAGGGCAGGGCGTGAAATTCGAATTGTGGAATGAAGAACGCTGGCAGGCACAGATGGAACAGGCGCTGGTGTTCAGGGATGGCGCCATGCCGCCCGAACTGGAAGGTTTTTCGCTGTGAGCTCCGGCTTGCAGCATGAGACGGTTCTCCTTGAGGAAGCGGTTGCGGCACTGAACATCAAGCCTGAGGGCGTGTATGTGGATGCGACCTTTGGCCGTGGCGGACACAGCCGCAGGATATTGACGCAACTGGGGGCCGGCGGACGGCTGATTGCGTTTGATAAGGACCCGGCGGCGATGGCGGTTGGACAGGGCTGGCAAGATCCACGCTTCGAGATTGTTCATAGTAGCTTTGCGCAGATGGCGGAAGTGTTGCGCGCGCGCAGCATGGATCAGGTGAATGGCGTGTTGATGGATTTGGGGGTTTCTTCACCGCAGCTGGACGAAGCTGAACGCGGTTTCAGCTTTCGTTTCGACGCCCCTCTCGACATGCGCATGGATACCACGCGCGGGCTGTCTGCCGCAGCCTGGCTGGCCGAAGCCGATGAAGGGGAGATCAGGGGGGTCATCAAGGATTATGGCGAAGAGCGGTATGCTAAATCGATTGCAGGCGCGATTGTTGCGCAGAGAGCGAGCGCGCCGATTACAACCACCAAACGGCTTGCAGATCTCGTGGCGGGAGTCGTGCCCACGCGTGAGCCAGGGCAAAATCCGGCGACCCGCACCTTTCAGGCTATACGGATTTACATCAATCGGGAGCTTGAGGAGTTGTCGCTAGCGCTGCCCCAGGCCGAGCAGTTGCTCGCCCCGGGCGGGCGTCTGGCGGTGATCAGTTTTCATTCGCTGGAAGACCGCATCGTCAAGCGCTTCATGCGCGAGGCGTCGAGCCCACCACCGCTGCCGCGCCGCTTGCCGGTCCGCGCTGCCGATATTCCCGCACCGAAAATGCGCCTGGTAGGGCGCGCAATTCGTCCGCAGGCATCCGAAATCGCCACCAATCCCCGGGCGCGCAGCGCCACGCTGCGTGTTGCCGAGCGCTGCGGAGGTGATGAGTGAGCCGCGTTCACATCGCGTTATTGGCGCTGGTGGTGGTGTGCGCCCTGGGCGTGGTCAACAGCCAGCATCACGGGCGCCAGCTGTTTGTCGAATTGCAGCAGGAGCAGGCGCGCCAGCGCCAACTCGATGTGGAATGGGGGCAGTTACAGCTGGAACAAAGCACCTGGGCGATGCATGGACGCATTGAGACATTGGCCCGGGAGCGCCTGCAAATGCAGGTGCCGTCAGCCAATCGCGTGCAGGTGGTGAACGATGTCGGGAGTAGTGCGCAATGAGCCGCATTGCCGCGCGTCCGTCCAGCCATTTGCTGGAACTGCACCTGCAGCGCTGGCGTGGACGCGTGGTAGCCGCGCTGCTGATGCTGTGGCTGCTGATGCTGGTGGGGCGCGCAGTATATCTGCAGGGGCTGCACCACGATTTTCTGCAGCGCAAGGGCGACGCGGTGGTGAACCGCATACTGGCCTTGCCCGCGCACCGCGGCATGATTACCGACCGTCGCGGCGAGCCGTTGGCCATAAGCACGCCGATGGAGTCGCTGTGGGCCAATCCGGGTTCGGTCAGCGCCAGCCCGGAGCAGGTCAGGCATCTGGCAAAGGTTCTGGGAATACCGGAGGCAGGGCTGCAATCGCATCTTGATGAAGACCGTGAATTCGTCTACCTCAAACGCCAGCTGCCGCCGGATCAGGCCGCTGCCGCCACCCAGCTGGGGATTCCGGGGTTGTACCTGCGCCGCGAATACCGCCGCTACTACCCTTCCGCAGATGTCACCGCACAGTTGCTGGGATTTACCAATGTGGATGACGTGGGTCAGGAAGGGCTGGAACTGACCTATCAGAACTGGCTCGCCGGCATACCCGGCAGCCGCCGCGTCATCAAGGACCGGCGCGGTAATATCGTGGAGGATGTGGAAAGCATCCAGAGTCCGAAGCCGGGGCGCGATCTGGCGTTGTCGATCGACATGAAAATCCAGTATCTGGCCTACCGCGAATTGCAGAATGCGGTGCTCGCCAACAAGGCCAAGGATGGCGCGATTGTGGTGCTGGACGCCAAGACCGGCGAGATTCTGGCGCTCGCCAACCTGCCGTCATACAACCCCAACAACCGCGAGGGCGTAAAGCTCTGGCAGATGCGCAACCATGCGGTTACCGACGAGTATGAGCCGGGTTCGACAATGAAGCCGTTTACCGTGGCGGCGGCGCTGGATGCAGGGACCATCAAGCCGGATACGGTGATTGACACCGGCGACGGCACCTATCAGCTGGGCAACCGGCGCATCCACGACACCCACGCCAACGGCATGCTCAGCATCTCGCAGATAATCGAGAAATCCAGCAACATCGGCGCGGCCAAGATTGCGCTGGAACTCAAGCCGGAATATTTCTGGGACGAACTGCACAAGGCCGGATTCGGCACCGCGCCCAAGGTGGGATTCCCCGGTGCGGCCAGCGGCCGCCTGCGCCCGTACCAGAGCTGGCGTCCTATCGAACAGGCCACCATGGCCTATGGTAACGGTATCGCAGTCAGCCTGTTGCAGATGGCGCGCGGCTATACCGTGTTTGCCAATGACGGAGTGATGCGGCCGGTCACCATGTTGAAGCAGGATGCCCCAGCCAGCAGCGGGGTGCAGGTATTCAGCCCCGCCGCTGCCCGTGCAGTGCGCGCCATGATGGAAACCGTGGTGTCGCCGGAAGGCACCGCACCGCGTGCCCAGGTTGCTGGCTACCGGGTGGCGGGCAAGACCGGCACCGCGCACAAGCCTGAAGATGGACGCTACTCTGCCCACAAATACATTGCCTCATTCATCGGCATGGCGCCCGCCAGCAACCCGCGCCTGATTATCGCAGTGATGATCGATGAACCCGACGCCGGCCAGTACTACGGCGGCATCGTCGCGGCGCCGGTGTTCAGCAACGTGATGAGCGGTGCGCTGCGGGTGCTCGACGTGCCGCCGGACAACCCCACCGGCAACGTGGTGCTGCCGCCGGCAGCGAGCCATGCGGAAGAGGAGTCGATGTGATCGCCGCGCGTGACACTCAACATCAAACCGCCGATAACATCCTGGCAGCGTTGGCACGCCAGGGCGTGCGTCTGGATGCGCTTACCGCTGACAGCCGCAAAGTCACACCGGGTTGCGGCTTTGCTGCGTATCCGGGTGAGTCGGGTGATGGCCGCGCGCATCTGGCACAGGCGATTGCTGCGGGTGCGGCCGCTGTGCTGTGGGAGCAGCTTGGCTACGCCTGGCCGCAACAGTGGGCGGAGCTTCCCAATGTGCCGGTGGCTGGTCTGAAAGACCGCATAGGTGAGATTGCCGCAGCGGTGTACGGCAATCCTTCGGAAAAATTATGGGTGATTGGTGTGACCGGCACCAACGGAAAAACTTCGTGTGCGCACTGGCTGGCGCAAAGCCTGACCGGCAGCGGTAAGCGCAGCGCGGTGATCGGCACGCTGGGCAACGGCTTCCCGGATGCGCTCACGGCATCGGTCAACACCACCCCCGATGCCATCGTGTTGCAGCAGGCACTGGCTGATTATGTGACGCAAGGAGCGCGTGTTGCAGTGATGGAAGTGTCCTCGCATGGTCTGGCGCAAGGACGGGTGAACGGCGTGCAATTTGACGTGGCCGTGCTCACCAACCTGTCGCGCGACCACCTTGACTATCACGGTGACATGGCCGGCTACGCCGCCGCGAAGGCCACGCTGTTCCAGTGGCCGGGGCTGCGCTACGCGGTGCTCAATATCGATGACGAGTTTGGCCGTGCACTCGCCGATCAGTTGCGCGCCAGCCAGGTGGAAGTGATGAGTTACGGCATGCACAACGGCAGCCGGGTACACGGCACGGCGCTCAAACTCAGCGCCGTCGGTCTGGAAATGGATGTCGAATCCGAATGGGGTAACGCGCACCTGGCCTCGCCGCTGCTCGGTGGCTTCAATGCCTACAACCTGCTGGCGACGCTGGCGACGCTGTTGGTCAGCGGCGTGCCGCTGGTGGATGCGGTGCGGCAACTGGCGGCAATCAAACCGGTGGCGGGACGCATGCAGGCGCTGGGCGGCGCCGGCAAACCGGTGGTGGTGGTGGACTACGCGCACACCCCGGATGCGCTGGAAAAAGTGCTTTGCGCGCTGCGTGAAATGAATCTGCACGGAAAGCTGATCTGCGTATTCGGCTGCGGTGGCAACCGTGACGCCGGCAAGCGTCCATTGATGGGTGCGATTGCCGCGCGCCTAGCAGACCGCGTGCTGGTCACCTCGGACAACCCGCGCAACGAAGACCCGCTGGCCATCATCGCCGACATCACGGCAGGCATGAGCGGCGACTATCGCATCGATGCCGATCGTGGTGCCGCCATATCGGCTGCGGTGCAGTCGGCCGGTGCTGGCGACGTGGTGCTGGTGGCGGGCAAGGGGCATGAAGATTATCAGGAGATACGCGGCGTGAAGTATCCGTTCAGCGATGTTGCTGTTGCCACCCAGGCGCTGGAGGCGTGGACATGCGCATGATGACGCTAGCCAGCGCCGCCGCCGCCCTCCATGCCAGCATGCGCGGCGCGGATGTTGACATTGTCCGTGTCGCCACCGACACCCGCACGATCCAGCCGGGAGACTTGTTCGTGGCGCTCAGGGGCGAGCGTTTTGACGGCCATCGTTTTGCCCAGCAGGCGCTGGATAGTGGCGCAGCAGCGGTGATGATCGCGGCAGATAGCGGCTGCAGCGCGCAACCCGCGCTGCTGGTTGACGACACGCGGCTGGCACTGGGCCAGCTGGCGGCCTGGTGGCGTACGCAAATGCCCGCGCGCCTGGTGGCGATCACCGGCAGCAACGGTAAAACCACCGTGAAGGAAATGCTCGCGGCGATCCTGCGCACCGCCAGTTCCGGCACCGCGGTGCTGGCCACCCAGGGCAATCTCAACAACGACATCGGCATGCCGCTCACGCTGCTGTGTCTGCGCCCCGAGCATGTGTATGGGGTGATCGAGATGGGCATGAACCACAGCGGCGAGATTGATTACCTGACCCGGCTGGCCAGACCCGATGTGGCGCTGGTCAATAATGCCGGTGCCGCGCATGTGGGCATGCTGGGCTCGGTAGAAAACGTGGCGCGTGCCAAAGGTGAAGTCTTCGCAGGCCTGGGTGATCACGGCGTGGCGGTGATCAATGCCGATGACGCCCATGCCGGCCTGTGGCGCACCCTGGCAGGCCGGCATCCGGCGCTGGATTTCGGCATTGATCATGACGCTGCCATCCGCGGCAGCTACCGGGCGAGTGCGCGCGGCAGCGAAGTGACGGCGGCTACGCCGATAGGGCCACTGCAATTCAGCCTGCGTGTGGCCGGTGAGCATAACGTGCGCAATGCGCTGGCAGCGACGGCCGCGGCGCTGGCGCTGGGAGTGGATGCCCGCGCCATAGTTAACGGCCTGGCCGAATTCCGCGGTGTGGCCGGACGCCTGCAGTTCAAGTCTGCGCTGCATGGCGCCACCCTGATTGACGATACCTACAATGCCAACCCGGATTCGGTAAACGCCGCGCTGGCAGTGCTGGCGACCATCCCCGGCAAGAAAATTCTGGTGCTGGGCGACATGGGCGAGCTGGGTGAGGACGCTGCCGCAATGCACGCGGCGATTGGCCTTGCTGCGCGTGCGGCGCACGTTAACCGGTTGCTGGCGCTGGGTGAAATGAGTGCGGCGGCGGTTGCAGCATTCGGCGCGGGCGCGATGCATTTCGAGCGCATCGAAGAGTTGCTGGCCGAGCTGGAAAACCGGCTGGATGCCGGAGTGACCGTGCTGGTCAAAGGTTCCCGTTTCATGCAGATGGAACGGGTGGTGAAAAGTTTCGAGGTAAACCGCTAATGCTGCTCTGGCTTGCCCAATATCTGGCCCAGGATATCCGCGCGTTCAACGTGTTCAACTACATCACGCTGCGCGCAGTACTGGCCACGCTGACCTCGCTGACCATCTCGTTCGTGGTCGGGCCCGCCGTCATCCGCAGGCTGACTTCGATGAAAATCGGCCAGGCGATACGCGACGACGGACCGCAAAGCCATCTGATCAAGGCGGGCACTCCGACCATGGGCGGCGCGCTGATACTGGTGTCCATTACCATTTCCACCTTGCTGTGGGCAGATCTGTCCAACCACTACGTCTGGGTGGTGCTGTTCACCACGCTCGGGTTTGGCGCGGTGGGCTGGGTGGATGACTACCGCAAGGTAGTCCACCGCAATCCGAAGGGCCTGTCGGCCAAGGCCAAGTATTTCTGGCAGTCGCTGATTGGACTGGCAGCGGCACTGTTTATTGCCTATTCCACGCATTTGCCCGCGCAGACCGAACTGATCGTGCCGTTCTTCAAGCACATCGGGATTCCGCTGGGCGCGGTGGGGTTTGTCATCCTCACCTATTTCGTCATCGTCGGTTCCAGCAATGCGGTCAACCTCACCGACGGCCTCGACGGGCTGGCGATCATGCCCACGGTAATGGTGGCCTCGGCACTCGCCATCTTCGCCTATGTGGCCGGCAACGCGGTGTTTTCCAGGTATCTCGGCGTGCCGCACATTCCCGGCGCGGGCGAGCTGGTGGTGTTCTGCACCGCCATGGCGGGGGCGGGGCTGGCTTTCCTGTGGTTCAACGCCTACCCGGCGGAAGTGTTCATGGGCGACGTCGGCGCACTGGCACTGGGCGCGGCATTGGGCGTGGTCGCGGTAATTGTGCGCCAGGAAATCGTACTGTTCATCATGGGCGGCGTGTTCGTCATGGAAACCCTGTCGGTGATCATCCAGGTGGTTTCGTTCAAGCTTACCGGCAAGCGCGTGTTCCGCATGGCGCCGTTGCATCACCACTATGAATTGAAGGGCTGGAAGGAGACGCAAGTCGTCGTCCGTTTCTGGATCATCACCATGATGCTGGTGCTGATCGGCTTGTCTACGTTGAAGCTGCGTTGATGAATTTGTACGGACAAAATATTCTGGTGCTCGGGCTGGGCGATACCGGCCTGTCCGCGGCGCGCTGGCTGGTGCGGCGCGGCGCCACCGTGCGCGTGGCAGACAGCCGTAGTGCCCCGCCCAATCTGGCGCGTCTGCATGAATTGCTGCCGGATGTGACGGTGTCCACCGGCGCGTTTCGCACGGAAGATTTCGACTGGGCCGAGCGCATCGTGGTGAGTCCCGGTGTGGCCGTGGCCGAGCCGCTGATCCAGCAGGCCATGCTGCGCGGCGTGGCAGTGGAAGGCGATGTCGAACTGTTCGCCCAGGCTGTCCCCGGCGCGGCAAAAGTCATCGCCATCACCGGCTCCAACGGCAAGAGCACCGTCACCAGCATGGTCGGTGCCATGTGTGCGGCGGTGGGCAAAAAAACCATCATGGCGGGGAATATCGGTTTACCGGTGCTGGATGCGCTGGACGATCATCCCGAGGCGGAGATTTTTGTGCTGGAATTATCCAGTTTTCAGCTGGAAACCACGGCCAGTCTCAACGCCGCATCCGCTACCGTGCTGAATATCAGCGAAGATCATCTTGATCGCTATGCCGATCTCGACGCTTATGGTGCCGCCAAGGCGCGCATTTTCAGCGGCGACGGCGTACAGGTATTGAACCGCGATGATGCGCGCAGCATGGGTATGGCGCTGCCCTGGCGTACGGTGTTGACCTTCGGTCTGGGTGCCGCGGCAATGTTGAATGAATTCGGCATCAAGGATGGCTGGATGTGGGAAGGCAAGCAGCGCTTGATGCCGCTGGCGCAATTGCCGCTGGCCGGTCTGCATAATGCTGCCAATGCGCTCGCCGCGTTTGCCTTGTGCCGTGGTGCGGGTTTGCCGGCGGCACCGCTGGCCGAGGCGCTGCGTCAGTTTCACGGTCTGCCGCACCGGGTGGAGTGGGTGGCGGCGATCAACGGCATCGACTTCTACGACGATTCCAAGGGCACCAACGTCGGTGCAACCGAGGCCGCGTTAAGGGGCATGGACAGGAAGGTGGTGCTGATCGCCGGCGGCGACGGCAAGGGCCAGGACTTTGGTCCGCTCAAGGATGCCGTGGCGCAGCATGCGCGTGCCGTTGTGCAGATCGGCCGTGACGGCGCCAGGATAGCCGCCGCGCTCAACGGCGCGGGGGTGCCGGTGCTGCGCGCCGAAAGCATGCAGGATGCCGTGCGCGCCGCTTTTGCGGCCGCGCAGCTGGGTGATGCCGTACTGCTCTCGCCGGCCTGTGCCAGTTTCGACATGTTCAACAATTATGCGCACCGCGCCCAGGTATTCATTGACGCGGTGCGTTCCCTGCCAGGAGTTCCCGCATGAGTGCCGCCACGGCCGCCGCCGTACCGCGCCGCAGCGCGGCACCGGAGTACGATTTTGTGCTGATGTGGATCACCCTGATCCTGCTCGCCTTCGGTCTGGTGATGGTGTATTCGGCATCCATAGACATCGCCGAGGCGAGTCGCCGCACCGGTCATAATTCCGCCTACTTCCTGATCCGTCAGGCCATGTTCATCGGCCTGGGTATCGCGGCAGGCTTTGCCGCGTTTCAGGTGCCGATGCGCGAGTGGCAGCGCGCCGCGCCCTGGCTGTTCATCGGCGGCTTGGGGCTGCTGGCGATAGTGCTGATTCCGGGCGTCGGGCGCAACGTCAACGGCAGCCAGCGCTGGCTGCCGCTGGGCATTCTCAATCTGCAGCCGTCCGAGCTGATGAAGCTGGTAGCGGTGCTGTACGCCGCCGATTACACGGTGCGCAAGGCCGCCTTCATGCACAGCTTCAAGCAGGGCTTCATGCCGATGCTGATCGTCATGCTGCTGACCGGTTTCCTGTTGCTGCGCGAGCCGGACTTCGGCGCGTTCGTGGTGATTATTGCCATCGCCATGTCCGCGCTGTTTCTCGGCGGCCTGAATTTGCGCATTTTCGCCGGCCTCATCGTGCTGCTGGTGGTCGGCTTTGTGGCGTTGATCTGGAGTTCGCCCTACCGCCTGCAGCGTATTGTCGGTTTCATGGATCCATGGGCGGATCCGTTCGGCAAGGGATACCAGTTGTCGCATGCGCTGATCGCGTTCGGACGCGGCCAGTGGTTCGGCCTGGGGCTGGGCGGCAGCGTGGAAAAGTTATTCTACCTGCCGGAGGCGCATACCGACTTTCTGCTCGCGGTCATTGCCGAGGAGCTCGGTTTCGTCGGCGTGCTCGCGGTGATTCTGCTGTTTGGGTGGCTGGTGCTGCGGGCCTTCCAGATCGGGCGTCAGGCGGCAGTGCTGGAGCGCCACTTCTGCGCGCTGACCGCGATGGGCGTGGGCGTGTGGCTGGGGGTGCAGGCGTGCATCAACATGGGTGTGAACATGGGGTTGCTGCCCACCAAGGGCCTGACCCTGCCGTTGCTGTCGTTCGGCGGCAGCGGGATAGTCGCCAACTGTATCGCCATTGCGCTGCTGCTGCGCGTGGATCATGAAACGCGCTGCCTGATGCGCGGAAAGAAGGGTTCATGAGCACCGCGCGCACGCTCATGGTCATGGCCGGGGGGACGGGCGGGCATATCTATCCGGGCCTCGCCGCCGCCGATGCGCTGCGCAATCACGGCTGGAACGTCGTCTGGCTGGGCACCCGTCACGGCATGGAGGCACGCCTGGTGCCGGAGCATGGCTACACCATGGCGTGGCTGTCGCTGGGCGGGGTGCGCGGCAATGGCGTGCTGCGCAAATTGCTGCTGCCGGCGACGCTGCTGGTGGCGTTTGCGCAGGCGCTCAGCGCGTTGCTGCGGCATCGTCCCGATGTGGTGCTGGGCATGGGCGGCTACCCGAGTTTTCCGGGCGGCTTGATGAGCGTGCTGCTGGGCAAGCCGCTGGTGATCCATGAACAGAATTCGGTGGGCGGCTTGGCCAACCGCGTACTGGCGTGCGTGGCCGACCGCGTGCTGACCGGCTTCCCGGATGTATTCAGGAGCAGGCGCGACAAACCCCTGCCCTGCGGCAAGGTGGCGACTACCTGGGTGGGCAATCCGGTGCGTGCCAGCATTGCCGCACTGCCCGCACCGCAAGCGCGCACGGCGCCGCAACTGCACTTGCTGGTGGTGGGCGGCAGCCTCGGCGCGGCGGCATTGAATGACGCTGTACCGCGTGCGCTGGCGCTGATTCCCGAAGCCGAGCGCCCGGCGGTCATCCACCAGTCCGGTACCCGGCACGCAGACAGCCTGCGTGCCAATTACGCAGCAGCAGGGGTGGTTGCCGAGGTGCGCGACTACATCGCCGACATGGCCGAAGTATATGCCTGGTGCGATATCGCGGTTACCCGGGCGGGTGCGCTGACCATTGCCGAACTGGCAGCGGCGGGCGTGCCCGCGGTACTGGTGCCCTATCCCCACGCGGTGGATGACCACCAGACCGGCAATGCGAAATTTTTGAGTGAGGCCGGCGCAGCCCTGCTCATGCCGCAATCCGAACTGACCCCCGACCGGCTGGCAGCGCTATTGCGCAGCCTGGATCGGGAAAAGTTGCTGGTCATGGCGCAGCATGCGCGCGCCCTGGCCAAGCCGGATGCCACCGAAACCGTAGCGCGGGTATGCATGGAGCTGGCGCAATGAAGCATAAGGTCAAACAACTGCATTTTGTCGGCATCGGCGGCGCCGGCATGAGCGGCATCGCTGAAGTGCTGGTCAATCTGGGCTTTATCGTCACCGGTTCCGACATGGCCGAGAACGCAGCCACGCGGCGCCTGGCCAAGCAGGGTGTGAAAGTGTTCCGCGGCCATGCGGCAACGCATATCGCCGGTGCCGATGCCGTGGTGGTTTCCACCGCAGTGCAAGACGACAACCCGGAAGTCATGGCGGCGCGGGAAAAACATATTCCGGTGGTGCCGCGCGCCCTCATGCTGGCGGAATTGATGCGTCTGCGCCAGGGCATCGCCGTGGCCGGCACCCACGGCAAGACCACGACCACCTCGCTGATTGCCAGCATCCTGGCGGAGGCGGGCATGGATCCCACCTTCGTTATCGGCGGCCGGCTGGAAGCGGCCGGCGCCAATGCGCGCCTGGGCAAGGGCGAGTTCATCGTGGCCGAGGCGGACGAGTCGGATGCGTCTTTTCTCCACCTCACCCCGGTGCTGGCGGTGGTGACCAATATCGACGCCGACCATATGGAAACCTACGGTCACGATTTCGGTCGCCTGAAGCAGGCGTTCGTGGATTTCGTGCAGCACATCCCGTTTTACGGCATGGCGGTATTGTGCAGCGACGACGCCAACGTGCGCGAGATCATGCCGCGCATCGCCAAGCCGATTACCACCTACGGTCTGAATGACGGTGCCGACATTCGCGCCGTGGATATCACCCACAGCGGCGGTCAGATGCGCTTCGGGGTAATCAATGGCGGCGGGCGGCGGGTGATGGAAGTCACCCTCAATCTGCCCGGCCTGCATAACGTACTCAATGCCCTGGCGGCGATCGCCGTCAGCCTGGAAGTAGGCGCAACAGAAGCCGCCATCGTCAAGGCGCTGGCCGAATTCAGCGGGGTGGGACGGCGCTTCCAGCGCTACGGCGAAGTCGCAATCGCCGCAGGCGGCAGTTTCACGCTGATCGACGACTACGGCCATCACCCGGTGGAAATGGCCGCCACCCTGGCGGCGGCGCGCGCGGCTTTTCCCGGGCGGCGTCTGGTGCTGGCATTCCAGCCGCATCGCTACACCCGTACCCGTGACCTGTTCGAGGATTTCGTCAAGGTATTGTCCGGCGTCGACGTGTTGTTGCTGGCCGAAGTGTATGCCGCGGGCGAAGCGCCGATTGTGGCGGCGGACGGGCGTGCGCTGGCGCGTGCGCTGCGCGTGGCGGGCAAGACCGAGCCGGTGTTTGTCGAGCACATCAATGAAATGCCGCGCACCGTGCTGGATACGGTACAGGACGGCGACGTGGTGCTGTGCATGGGCGCGGGTTCCATCGGCCAGACACCGGCACAGATTGTGGAGGCGGCCAGTGCGATGTAACGAAGAACTGAGTCATAGTGCCTCGGGCGGGGCGGTCAGCAGCCGGTCTGCTGCGCGTGGCGAAGTTCGCCTGCATGAGCCGATGGCCAGGCACGTGAGCTGGCGTGCCGGGGGCAGTGCCGAGCGCGTGTATATCCCGGCTGACGTCAATGACCTGGCTGAATACCTGCGCGGCTTGCCGGCTGACCTGCCGGTGCTGTTCGCCGGGCTGGGCAGCAATCTTCTGGTGCGCGATGGCGGCGTACAGGGCGTGGTGGTTCTGTTGCACGGCGCATTGAAGCGCATTGCGCTGGAGTCGCGGCTCAAAGGCACGAGCTGGGAAAACAAGCCAGTCGAGGGATACGGCGTGGTGTATGCCGAGGCTGGTGTGGCGACACCCAAGCTGGCCCGTTTTGCCGCCAGCCATGACCTGGTCGGCGCCGAATTCATGGCCGGGATTCCCGGCACCGTGGGCGGTGCGCTGGCGATGAATGCGGGCTGTTACGGCACGGAAACCTGGGATGTGGCGGCGCAAGTGCTGACCCTGGATCGTCAGGGACATTTCACCGAGCGTAGCGCAGCCGACTACACCCTGGGTTACCGCCATGTGGCATTGAACAGCGGCGCAGAAGAATGGTTCGTCGGCGGCTGGTTCCGTCTGGCGTGCGGCGATGGCGCAGCATCGCGGCTGCGCATCAAGGAGCTGTTGAGCCGGCGCATCGCCAGCCAGCCGCTGAATCTGCCCAATGCGGGCTCGGTATTCCGCAATCCGCCGGGCGATTTCGCTGCGCGCCTGATCGAGTCATGCGGCCTGAAAGGAATGCGCATTGGCGGCGCCCAGGTGTCGGAAAAGCACGCCAATTTCATCGTCAACACCGGCGCAGCGACTGCAGCAGATATTGAAGACCTGATCGACGAAGTGGAATACGTGGTGAGCAAGCGCACCGGGGTGAGGCTGGTGCGCGAAGTGCGCATCATCGGGACAAGATTGTGAGCAGTGTAATGAAAGCATTTGGAAAAGTCGGGGTGCTGCTGGGCGGACGCTCAGCCGAGCGCGAAGTGTCGCTGAAAAGCGGTGGTGCAGTGCTGGCCGCATTGTTGCGCCAGGGAGTGGATGCGCACGCGTTTGACCCTGCCGAACGCGATTTGTCGGAGCTGGCGCGTGAGCATTTTGACCGCGTCATCATTGCGCTGCATGGCCGTTATGGCGAGGACGGCACGATCCAGGGCGCGCTGGAATTGCTGGGCATCCCTTACACCGGCAGCGGCGTGATGGCGTCGGCACTGGCGATGGACAAGTGGCGCACCAAGCTGCTGTGGCAGGCTGCTGGCGTGCCCACGCCGGAGTATGCGCTGCTCGATGCCGAAACGGATTTCGCGGCGGTGGTGCACAAGCTGGGTCTGCCGATTTTCGTCAAACCAGCGCGTGAAGGCTCCAGTATCGGCATGAGCAAGGTGACTGCGGCAGCCGATCTGAAACCGGCGTGGGAAAAGGCGGCAAAGTTTGATGCGCTGGTGCTGGCGGAGCGCTTCATTGGCGGGGGTGAATACACCTGCGCGATTCTCGGTGACAGGGCATTGCCGATGATCGGCTTGGTGCCGAAAAAGGATTTCTACGATTTTGAAGCCAAATATCTGCGTGATGACACCGAGTACCGCGTGCCCTGCGGTTTGCCCGCAGCCGAGGAGCAAGCCATCCAGGCGCTGGCGCTCAAGGCATTCGAAGTGCTGGGATGCAGCGGCTGGGCGCGTCTGGATGTGATGCTGGATGGCGCAGGAAAGCCGTATTTCCTGGAGGCCAATACCTCGCCGGGAATGACCGACCACAGCCTGGTGCCGATGGCGGCGCGCGCGGCAGGCATGGATTTTGACATGCTGGTGCTGAAAATTCTGGAGTCGGCCCGTGTGGGATGACGAAGCCGCGCTGGCGCGCCTGACCCGCTGGAGCCTGTGGGCAACCGCGCTTATCGTGCTGTGGGCCTTGCTGGTGCTGGCCTCGCGCCTGCCATGGTTCGATCTGCGTCAGATCAAGGTGAACGGCGCCCAGCATGTCACGCGCGAGCAGGTGGGGCTGGTGGTGTACCAGCACCTGCGCGGCAATTTTTTCTCGGCGGATCTGGAAGCGGCACGCGTCGCTTTCACCAAGCTGCCGTGGGTGCGTAGCGCCAGCGTGCGACGGCACTGGCCGGATGCGCTGGAGGTGACACTGGAAGAACACAAGCCGCTGGCGCGCTGGGGCGACGATGCGCTGCTGAACACCTACGGCGAGATATTCCAGGCAGCGACCGCGCAACCCCTGCCGTTGCTGTCCGGTCCACCCGGCAGCGAGAAGGAAGTGGCGCAGCGCTATGCCGATTTCAGCCGCATCCTGCTGCCGCTGCACCACCGGCCGGTGGAAGTGGCGCTGAGCGCGCGTCGCGCATGGAGCATCCGCCTGGATGATGGCATGAACATCGCGCTGGGACGCGAACACATGGATACGCGGCTGGTCAGTTTTGTGGCGCTGTATCCACGCACGCTGGCCAACGTGGCTACGCCGGTGACCTATGTGGATTTGCGTTACCCCAATGGCTTTGCGGTGCGCGTGCCGGTCGCCGCCGTCAAACATGTTGCATTACACCACGACGAATCAAGTCAACATCAATTACATACTGCCCGCTTGGCAACGGGGCAAGGAAAGCAGGGATGAGCAGATACAAGGACACACGCGAGCTGATAGTCGGCCTCGACATTGGTACATCGAAGATTCTGGCGATTGTTGCGGAAGTGCTGCCGGAGGGCGGGCTGGAGGTCATCGGCATGGGCAGCCATCCATCGCGCGGCTTGAAAAAGGGCGTGGTGGTGAATATCGAATCCACCGTGGGCGCCATCCAGCGCGCGCTGGAGGAAGCCGAGTTGATGGCCGACTGCAAGATCCGCGAGGTTTACACCGGCATTGCCGGCAGCCACATCAAGAGCTTCAACTCGCACGGCATGGTGCCGATCCGGGACAAGGAAGTGACCCAGCTCGATGTGGACCGGGTGATCGAGACGGCACGCGCGGTGAATATTCCCACTGATCAGCAAATCCTGCACATCCTGCCGCAGGAGTACCTGGTGGACGGCCAGGAGGATGTGCGCGAACCGCTCGGCATGAGCGGCGTGCGCCTGGAGGTGAAGGTGCACATCGTCACCGGCGCGGTCTCCGCTGCGCAGAACATCATCAAGTGCGTGCGCCGCTGCGGGCTGGAAGTGCGCGATCTGGTATTGCAGCCGCTGGCCTCGGCGCTGGCGGTGCTGACCGAGGACGAAAAAGACCTGGGCGTGGCGCTGGTGGATATCGGCGGCGGCACCACCGATATCGCGGTATTTACCCAGGGCGCGATTCGCCACACCGCAGTGATACCGATTGCCGGCGACCAGATCACCAACGACATCGCGCTGGCGTTACGCACGCCGTTGAAGGATGCGGAAGACATCAAGATCGCGCATGGCTGCGCGCTGCGTCAACTGGCCGGCGCGCACGACATGGTGGAAGTGCCCGGCGTCGGCGAACGCGGGCCGCGCCAGCTGTCGCGCCAGACCCTGGCCGAGGTGATCGAACCGCGCGTGCTGGAACTCTACGAACTGGTCCAGGCCGAGTTGCGGCGCAGCGGCTTCGAGGAGCTGATGCGCTCCGGCATCGTGATAACCGGCGGCTCTGCGGCCATGCAGGGCATGGTGGATCTGGGCGAGGAGGTATTTCACATGCCGGTGCGGCTGGGGCTGCCGCAATACACCGGCGGCCTGTCGGAAATGATGCGCAACGCGCGCTATGCAACGGGCGTGGGTTTGTTGCTGGCAGGCATGGATCAACAGGAGCGGCATCAGCCGATGAAGTTGTCGGGGAGTTCGGTAAAACAGATATTCGAGCGGATGAAGGGCTGGTTCAAGAATTTTTGATGGGTTGGCAGCAGCGGGTTGAGCAGTTTCGGGTAAGTTTTGATTGGTTAGATAAAGGAGATGGCAATGTTTGAAATCGTGGATACACAGACGCAGGATGCAGTTATCAAAGTCATTGGCGTGGGCGGTTGCGGCGGCAACGCGGTTGACCACATGATCGATTTTGGCGTGCAGGGCGTGGAGTTCATCAGCATCAATACCGACGCGCAGGCACTGCAGCGCAACAAGGCAAAAATCCAGTTGCAACTGGGCACGGGCGTGACGCGCGGGCTGGGCGCAGGCGCCAATCCCGAAATCGGGCGTGAAGCCGCGCTGGAAGACCGCGAGCGTATTGCCGAGTTGATCGAAGGCGCGGACATGCTGTTCATCACCGCCGGCATGGGCGGCGGTACCGGGACCGGCGCTGCGCCGGTGGTTGCCGAAGTTGCCAAGGAAATGGGTATTCTTACCGTGGCCGTGGTCACCAAGCCGTTCATGTTCGAAGGCAAGCGCGTACGCCTGGCGAATTCCGGCATCGAGGCGCTGTCGCGGCATGTGGATTCGCTGATCATCATCCCGAACGAAAAACTGATGCAGGTGCTGGGTGAGGACGTCTCCATGCTGGATGCATTCAAGGCGGCCAACAATGTGCTGCATGGTGCGGTGGCGGGTATTGCCGAAGTGATCAATTGCCCGGGGCTGGTCAACGTCGATTTTGCCGACGTGAAAACCGTGATGTCGGAAATGGGCATGGCGATGATGGGTTCGGCCGTGGCAAGCGGTGCCGAGCGTGCGCGTCAGGCCGCCCAGCAAGCCGTGGCCAGTCCGCTGCTCGAAGACGTCAATCTGGCAGGTGCGCGTGGTGTGCTGGTGAACATAACTGCCAGCGCCCATCTCAAGATGCGCGAAATTCACGAGGTGATGAACACCATCAAGAGTTTCACAGCCGATGAAGCGACCGTGATCGTGGGCGCGGTGGTGGACGAAAACATGGGCGAAGAACTGCGTGTGACCATGGTCGCAACCGGTCTTGGCAGCCCGGTGGCGCGCAGCCAGCCGAAACCGGTGATTGTTAAAACCGGTACGGATAATTTCACTGCCAGCTCGGCGGATTATCAAAGTACGGAAGCCGAGCCCGCCGTGTTCCGCAACAATCGCCGTGAAGCGCAAGTCGAGGCGATGAAGCAGTCGGGCATGGAGCTGCTGGATATTCCGGCATTCCTGCGCAAACAGGCCGACTGAACCCTGGCTGGCTGATTCAGCCGGCCAGGGTGCTGGAATCCGCGCTATAATAGGCTGATTCATCTAGGATATTTGCAATGATCCGGCAACGCACACTGAAAAACGTGATTCGCGCCTCAGGCGTGGGTCTGCACACGGGTGAAAAAGTCCTGATGACACTGCGCCCGGCAGCGCCCAATACCGGCGTGGTGTTTCGCCGCGTCGATCTGGCCAGTCCGGTCGATATCCCGGTTTCCGCCGAATTGGTGGGCGATACCCGGCTGTGCTCCACGCTGGACAATGGTCGTGCCAGCGTGGCCACGGTCGAGCATCTGATGTCAGCGCTGGCGGGCCTGGGCGTGGATAACGTGTATGTGGATATGGACGGCCCGGAAGTGCCGATCATGGATGGCTCGGCATCGTCGTTTGTGTTTCTGCTGCAATCGGCAGGGATAGAGGTGCAGAATGCCGCGAAGAAATTCGTGCGCATCAAAAAAACCGTCGAGGTGGTGGAAGGCGACAAGCGGGTGCGCTTCGAGCCTTTCGACGGATTCAAGATCAGCTTCACCATTGATTTCAAGCATCCGGTGTTCGAAAAATCCGGTCAGGAAATCACCCTCGATTTTGCCAACACCTCCTACATCAAGGAAGTCAGTCGCGCGCGTACTTTCGGCTTCATGCAGGAAGTTGAATGGTTGCGCGCCAACGGCCTGGCGCTGGGCGGCAGCCTGGACAACGCCATTGTCATGGACGAGTTCCGTGTACTCAACAACGACGGCCTGCGTTACGAGGACGAGTTCGTCAAACACAAGGTGCTTGATGCCATCGGCGACCTGTATATTCTCGGACATCCCATCATAGGCGCGTTTTACGCGCACAAGTCCGGCCACGCGCTCAACAACCGCCTGCTGCGTACCCTGCTGCAGGACCAGGGCGCCTGGGAATACGTCAGTTTTGACGATGAAGCGCTTGCGCCTGCCGGAATTCGTCAATTGAATGCCTTGTCAGCCTGATCCGTGATTATCATCCGCCTGCTGTTCGTCCTGACGTTGCTGGCCCTGGCGGTTTCCGGAGGCCTGTACCTGTTCACCGGCAACCGGCGCTATGTTCAGTTCGTCTGGAATGTACTCAAGTTCGGCGTGGTGCTGCTGCTGATTTTCGCTGCGCTGGTGGTGGCTGAACGGCTTGTGCTGCTCTGATTGCAGCGCCCTATCTGCCGGCACTAAACTACTGATTCCTCTGTATTTCATGGCGAGCATATCGAAAATATTCCAGTACATGGAATATTTCTCCCGCCCGCCCCGTCTATCTCTGCGGAGCGGGCCGATTTGTTTATCGGCCTGCCTTCGACATTAATTACAACCAGATACCAGAACGCAAGGAGATAACATGAAATCAAGCCTTATCGGCAGTTTAGTGATGGCTGCTGCCATGCTCGCAGCAGGCGCATCTTTCACCGCAACCGCTGCCGGCACTCAGCCGGTCAACGCATCGTCTGCCGAAATGCAGGGTCTGGCCAAGCAGAAAGTCGTGTTCCAGGTCAGCGACGCCGACCCTAAAAAATGGAATCTGACACTGAATAACGTGAAGAATATTCAGCACGATCTGGGCGTGGGCAACACGGATATCGAAGTCGTTGCCTTTGGTCCCGGCATTGGCATGCTGAAACTGGATTCGGAGGTCGGCACGCGTGTGGCCGAGGCGCTGGGCTCGGGTGTGCATGTCGTTGCCTGCGGCAATACCATGCACAACCTGAAGCTCAGCAAAGACGATATGTTGCCGAATATCGGATACGCCAAGGCCGGCGTGGTGGAACTGATGAAAAAACAACAGGAAGGCTACGCTTACATCCGCTCGTAGTCACTGCTGGTAATAACAAGATATACACCGCCTAAATCATACAGCCACCGCTTTTGTCGGTGGCTGTGGTTTTTTGATAGGCAGCCAAGACGAGAGATGTTCTCCTCGTAACCTGTGTTCAGCAGAAATAACCATTTATCTCCCATATCATGCCGCTTGTCGGCCAGGAGTAGACCCACTCCAGGCAATGGGTTCTGATACCAGCGACTCGGGTTATTTAAGCTTGCGACTAGCCCGGGCGGACAGGATCATTACCTAACAGGAGAAGCTCATGTTTACTAAAACCTCTATTGCCGCAGCACTGGGCGCAGCACTTTTGATCGGCGGCAGCAATCTTGTATTGGCTGCGGATACGACCACGACCACAGTTTCCGGTGGGACTACAGGCACCACCAGCACAACGACCGCGACACCCAAGCAACCACTCAGCCAGGCATTGACCAGTGTTGGCAAAAATCTTGACAAAAATCCGGACAACCGAGGGTTGAAAAATGCCCAAGAGCGGCTGGAGCGTAATCAAGCGCGCATTGAAAAAACCGAAAAGCAAGAAAAAGTGGAGCGAGTCGAGAAAGCTGAGCGTGTGGAAAAGGCGGAGCGTCCGGAGAAAGTTGAGCGTCCAGAAAGAGTCGAACGTCCCGAGAGAGTCGAACGTCCCGAGAGAGTCGAGCGTCCCGAGCAGGTCGAACGTCCAGAACATTCGTAATATTCTCGCGTATCTAAGGTATAGCAATGAAAAACACCACACAAAGTGCGATTCTGGCTGGCGCCCTCGCTGCCATGATTATTGTTTCATCCCAAGCGGTCGCTGGAGACTCCGGCCTTAGCCTCACCACCGGCCTGGACTACAGTTCGGGCAAGTACGGTGGTACGCAATCCACCGACATCCTGTATGTCCCTCTCACCGGCAAGTACGAAACCGGGCGCTGGGTTTTCCAGCTGACTGTTCCCTATGTCCGGATTACTGGCCCAGGCAACGTGATTCAGGGGGGTATTGTGCTGGGATCTGCCAAGGCTGCCCGCACCACCGAAGCGGGTCTGGGCGATGTCGTGGCGGGTGCCACCTATAACGTTTATGGCGAAACTGGGACGGATCCATTGCTGATCGACCTGACCGGCAAAGTGAAGTTTGGAACGGCAGACGAGAAAAAAGGACTGGGCACCGGAGCGAATGACTATTCTGCGCAAGTGGATATGTACAAAGCCGTTGGCCTGTTCACCGCCTTGGGCACGGTAGGTTACAGGGTGATGGGCAACGCGCCCGGATTTCAGTTGAAGAACGTGTTCTACGGCTCGGTGGGTGGGGTATACAAAATCTCGCAACAAACCAGTGGCGGCCTGATACTGAATCTGCGTCAGAAGGTTACCTCTACAGGCGCGTCGCAGAGCGATGTTACGGCGTTTATCAGCCATAAGATCAACCAGGACTGGAAGACCCAGATCTATGCAGTGGATGGTTTTTCGAACGCCAGTCCAGACTGGGGCGCGGGTGCAATGCTCACGCGGTTATTCTGACCCCGCGCCATTGCTAGTCAATCTCTCCGGAACACCGCAAGATCGCAGAGCGGGAAGCCTCAGTCTCGTTGTTGCGGTGTTCGGGCAAGCTCTTGGTTGACGCTAATCCGGGCGGTGCCTGGCAAGCAAATGGTCCAGCGCAGTCTTGAGTTCGCCGGTCTCCAGTTGATCGCTCAGCCGCGCGATATTGTCCAGCCCGACGCGGCTGATTTCCCGTTTGGGCGCCGCACGCATTGGCACCGGCAGGGTCTGGGCGCGGACTTTCACTTGCAGGGTTGCTGTCGCCACGCCTTTGCCGCGCAATGCTTCTGCCAGCGTGGGTAATAGCTGACGCAGCTTGGCGGCAACGGCGCCGTTGTCGCAATAAATCGTTGTCTCACCGGTATCGTTTTTGCCGATATGGGATACCCCAGCCAGGCTGGCTGGAACCACCGTCTCCCAGATGCGTTGCAAGGCGAGCAGCGCCTGAACCTGTGTAGACAGCAGCCGCAATTTGTCGTCTTCGGCAAGAAAGGCGTGAGCCTGGCGGGCGGGTAAGGTGGGGCGCATGGGCTGTCTTCGGAATGCAATCCTGAATATGGTAACATTGCCTGATTTTCTCGCAACGCGTCAAGGATTTACCCCTTAACCATGATCTCTTCCCTGCTGAAAAAAGTGTTTGGCAGCCGCAATGAGCGGCTGGTCAAGCAGTATATGGCCAAAGTCAAGGCCATCAATGCACTCGAACCCGCCATCCAGAAGCTCTCCGACGCCGAGTTGCGCGCCAGGACGGATGAATTCAAGACCCGCGTGGAAAAAGGTGAAACCCTCGATCAGCTACTCCCGGAAGCGTTTGCGGTGGTACGCGAGGCGGCCCATCGCGTGCTGGATCAGCGCCATTACGATGTGCAGCTGATCGGCGGCATGGTACTGCACGACGGCAACATCGCCGAAATGCGCACTGGCGAGGGCAAGACCCTGATGGCGACCCTGCCGTCCTATCTCAATGCCCTGTCGGGCAAGGGTGTGCACATCGTTACCGTGAACGATTATCTGGCCAGCCGTGATGCCGCACAGATGGGCCGCATCCATAATTTCCTCGGTCTCAGCGTCGGGGTGAACCTGTCGCAGATGCCGCACGACGAAAAGCAGGTTGCCTACGCTGCCGACATTACCTACGGCACCAACAACGAATTCGGCTTTGACTACCTGCGCGACAACATGGTCTACCAGGTCTACGAAAAAGTGCAGCGCAGCCTGAATTTCGCCATCGTGGACGAGGTCGATTCGATCCTGATCGACGAGGCGCGCACGCCGCTGATTATTTCCGGACAGGCAGAAAACAGCACCGAGCTGTATCTGGCGGTGAACAAGGTCATCCCCAGTCTTACCCGCCAGGAAAAAGAAGACGGCGAAGGCGATTACTGGGTAGACGAGAAAGCCCACACCGTGCTGCTGTCCGAGGCCGGGCACGAGCGTGCCGAGCAGTTGCTGACCGACGCAGGGCTGTTGCCGCCGGGTTCCAGCCTGTATGAGGCAGCCAACATCGGGCTGATGCACCACATCTATGCCGGGCTGCGCGCTCATGCGCTATACCACCTCGATCAGCACTACGTGGTGCAGGATGACGAAGTGGTGATCGTGGATGAATTCACCGGGCGGCTGATGTCCGGGCGGCGCTGGTCGGAAGGTTTGCATCAGGCGGTGGAGGCCAAGGAAGGCGTGGCCATCCAGAAAGAAAACCAGACGCTGGCTTCGATCACCTTCCAGAACTATTTCCGCATGTACAACAAACTGTCCGGGATGACCGGTACGGCAGATACCGAAGCCTACGAATTCCAGCAGATTTACGGGCTGGAAACCGTGGTCATCCCGACCCATCGTCCGATGATCCGCATCGACAAGATGGATCAGGTATTTCGTACCGCGGGCGAGAAATACCAGGCCATCATCAACGACATTAAGGACTGCTACGAGCGCGGCCAGCCGGTGCTGGTAGGCACCACCTCGATCGAAAACAACGAATTCCTGTCCGCGCTGCTGAAAAAAGCCAGGCTGCCGCACGAAGTGCTCAACGCCAAACAGCACGCCCGCGAGGCCGAGATCATTGCCCAGGCGGGCAAGCCCAAAGCCATTACCATCGCCACCAACATGGCAGGTCGCGGTACCGACATCGTGCTCGGCGGCAGCATCGAGAAGGAACTCGAAGCCATCCGCCTGGACGAGAGTCTGGCGGAGGACATCAAGCAGGTGCGCACCGACGCGCTCAAGGCGGATTGGCTGCCCGTCCATGAGGTCGTGCTGGCCGCCGGTGGTCTGCACATCATCGGTACCGAGCGCCATGAATCGCGGCGCGTGGACAACCAGTTGCGTGGCCGTTCCGGACGCCAGGGCGATGCCGGTTCCAGCCGTTTTTACCTGTCGCTGGAAGACCCGCTGTTGCGTATCTTTGCTTCCGACCGCGTGGCGTCGATCATGAACCGCCTGAAAATGCCCGAAGGCGAAGCCATCGAGCATATCTGGGTCACGCGCGCCATTGAAAATGCCCAGCGCAAAGTGGAGGCGCGCAACTTCGACATGCGCAAGCAGTTGCTCGAATACGACGATGTGTCCAACGATCAGCGCCGTGTGATCTATCAGCAGCGCAATGAATTGCTGGAATCGGATGATATTTCCGAAACCATCCATGCCATGCGCGCGGACGTGTTGAATAACGTGGCGGGTGAATACATCCAGTCCGGCAGCATGGCCGAGCAGTGGGACGTGGCTGGGCTGGAACGCGCGCTGGCAGGGGAATTCCAGCTGCAACTGCCGTTGCAGGAATGGCTGGAACAGGACAGCAAGCTCGACGAAGACGGCCTGCGCGAGCGCATCGTGGCCGAGGCCAACGCGCGCTATCAGGATAAAGTCACGCAGGTGGGCGAACCGGTGATGCGCCATTTCGAGCGTGCGGTAATGCTGCAAAATGTGGACAGCCACTGGCGCGAACATCTGGCGGCGCTTGACCACCTGCGTCAGGGCATCCACCTGCGCGGTTACGCGCAGAAGAACCCCAAGCAGGAATACAAGCGCGAGGCTTTCGAGCTGTTCTCCACGCTACTCGAAACCATCAAGCGCGAAGTCACGCAAACCACGCTTACCGTGCAGGTACGTTCGGAACAGGATGTCGAGGCGGTCGAGACGGTCAGCCCGCTGGCCAATGTGGAATTCCATCATGCCGATTTTGACGAGGTATTGGCGGGCAACCCCGATGCCGCCGATGTTGGTGCAGCGGCGCTGCCGGTACGCAACGAGGACAAGGTGGGGCGCAACGATCCGTGCCCGTGCGGATCGGGCAAAAAATACAAGCATTGCCACGGCAAATTGAACTGACGCGCTTTGGGGTGACGCCTTCCCGCGCTCCCCAACCAACACGAACAATCCTGATGAAACGACCCCGTCTTCCCCGCACACCGCGCTTGAGTCGCGACGCCACACAGCTGCTACGCCTGGCTATCGCGCTCAGCGTATCGGCCAGCCGTATGGAAGACCGCTTGTGGGCGCGCCAGCTGGATGCGCAGATTGACAGCGTGCTCGACAAGGGCCAGGAAGACACGCTGGAATCCGCCCTGGATCAACTCTGGACAGCCAACCCGCCGGCCTACGATGCACTGGCGCAGGCCATCGAGTCGCGCAGCAGCGGTCTGGTCGGTGCCGATGGGCAGGAGGTTTTGCTGATTGCCGTGCCGGTACAGGCATGGTCGCGCTACAGCATTGCGGCGGGCGCGATTGTACCCGCACGCATGATGGAACTGCGCGCCCAGTTGCACGGCCATGTATTGGCGGCAGGTGCGCGCCTGGCGCTGGCGGATGTGCTGTTCAGCCCGGATCAGTTGCCGCGTGGGTTTGCTGCCACGCGCACGTTTGCGCGCAGCCTGGCGGATGCCGCTGCGCATCAACAGGACATGCATGTTGACCCGGCCAGCCTGGCACAGGTTATTCCGTTCGTTGCCGATGTGCGCTACGTGGTGGGCGCGGTGATGGTTGCGCCGGGTACAGCGGTGTTTCGCTGGCAGGAAGCGCAGCACAGCCGCGAGCAGGTGTTGCGCGACTGGCAGGCACATGGAGGCGCAGTGCTGCAAACCATGCTGCCTGGATGCGCCATCGAAGTGCTGCTGCCCAATGCGTATTTCAGTGCCTGGCGCGAGTCCGACCTGGCCGGACGCGGCTGGGGGCTGCGTGCCGCGATGGACTATCTGCATGCCATGCTGGCATTACCCGCAGCCAGCCTGCGCGCCGTGGTCGCACCATTCTATGACCATGTGCTGGAAGAATATCGTATCGGTTTTACCGAGATGGGCTCGAACGACGTGCTGCATGGCGTGGTGTGGCCGCTGATCGGCAATGAAGACGAAAACACCGAAGTGACCAGCGAAATCGAGACCATCGTGCGTGCGGCCGGGATAGGCGAAGTGCTGCTGCTGAATGAACGCATGCCGCTGGAATATTGTGACGACTGCGGCGCGCCGCTGTTTCCCAATCCCGAAGGCGAGCTGGTGCACGCACAAATCCCGGAATCAGCAGAACCTGCGCCGCATCTGCATTGAACAAAATCTGAAAATCCCGCCGCTGTCAGCGCCAGGAAATCAGCAATATCTTTGAGAATTCGACACCTGGCGTCGTGTGCCGATAATTGATGACACCGATACCTCCCTGGTTTTATTGAGTTTGCTGCAATCGCGTGTGGATTGCCCGCAGTCCACATAAATCGGCACAGGAATTGCTCCTCTTCATACACGATCGAGGGGCATACCATGTTTACCAAAAAGAGAATTATCCTGGCGCTTGCACTGATGCTGATGAGCATCTTGCTGGCGCAGGGGATGCGCAGTTATTTTCATGACAAGGCTGCGACACGCGCGCAGCATGCACACAACAAGCCTGGCGACCGCCATCACCCTGTATTCGTGGCTGACCTGGATGCGGCGGGAAATTTGCAATCGCCCGATAACAAGCTGGCCGCAGACAAGTTGCAACAGCTGGCGGACGCCATGCAGCGCGATCATGTTGGCTGGATCGCCGGTCAGGCGGAAGGTGGACCTGTGCCGGATGGTTGCGCCATTCCTTGCACCGGCGGCAATTTCATTGCGCTCGACGACCATGCCGGTTTCTTTATCCCCGGCCCGGGATCCAATGCCGGTCATGCGCCGGCGGGCAACGGAATGCCGGATCCGGATAAGCAAAATGGTGCAGCAGAACCGGGTGGTATTGGACAGCCAGGCCCAGGCACAGGCGGCAGCAACCCTCCGCGTGGTGGTGACGCGCCAGTGGGCGGCGGGGGCGGTATGCCGCCGGCCGGTAGCAATCCAGGACCGAGCACGAATCCTGGTGCAGGCCCAACTCCACCCGGTGGACAGCCGCAACCCGAACGTCAGGCTGATAATTCGCCCGTTGCAGGCAATCCGCCCCTGGGCCCGTTTATGCCACTCAATGACCCGCCTGTAACCCCGCCCGACTCGCACGGCGCGGTAACGCCACTCACCACCCATACTGACCGGGTTACGCCCACTTCGGTGCCGGAACCGGCGTCGCTGGCCTTGATTGCTGTCGGCTTGCTGGGTATGGCCTGGCTTAGAAAAAAAGCCTGAACGACACCAGCTCCTACAGGCGCACTACAATTTGCGCTGCTGATCGCCTTGGGTAAAACCCAGCAAGGTGGTGTCCAGCCCCTTGCACAAGGCGATCACTTTGAACAGCTCTCCCATTTCGGCGGGGCTCATCAGTTTTTGCAGTGCGCTGGCCTGGGGCAGATACGCGCCGACATCACCCGCCGGGGTGAGCGCCAGCAGATCGGTTATGCCGCAGTTGATGAGAAACTGTGCCTGGCTGGCATAACCTCCCAGGCGCATCCCCGCTTCGATGCCGGACACGGCAATCGCGGTGAAATCCACGTGGGCGGTGATGTCCTGCAGACCGCGCAAATAGAACGGATCGGCGTGTGCATGATGGCGGTAGTGGCACATCAGCGTGCCCTGGTTGCGTTGCGGGTGATAGTACTCGCGCTCGCCAAAACCATAGTCAATGAACACCAGCGCGCCGCGTTGCAGGCACTGCGCCAGACTCCTGATGAATGCGCTTGCCGCCAGATTGATTTCGCTGACATAGTCAGCGGGTACGTCTATTGCTCGCGCAGCATCATACAAACGCCCGGAGGTGATGGCCTGGTCGCGCCAAACGAAGGTGTTATCCGCCCACGCCACGCCGCGCTCGAACACGGCATCCGGCGTCCAGTGCAGAAGGTTCACCGGCATGGCGTCGAGCACCTCGTTGCCCACCACGCAACCGGTGAAGGTTTCTGGCAATGTATCCAGCCACTGCACGCGCGCAAGCATTTGTGGCGCCTGTTGCTGGATGGTCGTTTGCTGGCGTTCGCGTAGGTCTGCGCTCACTTCGAGGATGTAATAGCATTGCGGCAGGCAGTCCAGCAGCGCCAGTTCGTTGAGCAGATCGCATGCCAGCCGCCCGCTTCCGGCACCGGCTTCCAGCACGTCGCCGCCGCAGGTTTGCAGCACTTGCGCCACCTGCCGTGCCAGGCTGCGGCCAAACAACGGGGAAATTTCCGGCGCGGTGACAAAATCGCCCGCCGCGCCGAATTTGGCCGCACCGCCGCTGTAATAGCCCAAGCCCGGAGCGTACAGTGCCAGTTCCATGTAGCGGGCGAAGCTGATCCAGCCGCCGGCCTGATGAATGGCATCCGCGATATGATGGGAGAGCGCGGTACTATGGGCGAGGGCTTCAGGGCTGGGTGTGGGCAAAGACATATGGGTACCTCTATAAACTCAAAATCCTAAGCGAGACAAGGCGCGCAAGAGATTTTAGCGCGCAGCATATGGTCGATATGTAAGCGTTAAAATATCTTGCGTAACGCAGTATAGCGACGGAGTTTGAGTTTATAGATGTGCCCATCGTGCTTGATTGATAATCGGCAAAGCCGAGAGCATAAGGAATAAAGCAATGCAAGGCAAAACGGTATTGATTACGGGCGGGGCAAAACGGGTGGGCGCGGCGATCTGCCGCCTGCTGCATCGCGAGGGTGCCAATCTGATGGTGCATTACCATACCTCGGTGCAGCAGGCGCGCGCACTGCAGGACGAGCTCAATACCATCCGCGCGGATTCGGTGACCCTGATCCAGGGTGACTTGCTCAAAACCGAAGTGTTCCCGAACATGGTCGCGACCACGGTAGAAACCTTTGGCAGCCTGGACGTGTTGATCAACAATGCCTCCAGTTTTTACTCCACGCCGGTAGGCGAAATCAACGAAGCCAACTGGGACGACCTGATCGGCACCAACCTGAAAGCGCCGCTGTTTCTGTCGCAAGCCGCGGCCAATGAGCTGCGCCGCCGCCACGGCTGCATCGTCAATATCGCCGATATCCACGCCGAGCGGCCAATGAAAAGCTACGCGGTATACAGCATCGCCAAGGCCGGCGTGGTCGGGCTGACGCGCTCGCTGGCCAGGGAACTGGGGCCGGAAGTGCGCGTCAACGCAGTTGCACCGGGACCGGTTTTATGGCCTGAAGACGACGCCATATTCGACGAGTTATCACGCCAGCGCATCATCTCCCACACCATACTCAAACAGGCCGGCGAACCAGAGGATATCGCGCGTGCGGTGCGCTATCTGGTGTCCGATGCCGGCTATGTGACCGGACAGGTGCTGACGGTGGATGGCGGACGCAGCGTGCGCTTGTAGCAATAGCTGCCCAATAGCAGTTGTCGGGTTCATGTAAAATACATGCGGCAAAGCAATCGATAAAGCGAATAGCTGAATAATGCGACTCTCCCAGAAAACACAGAAAATTATCCGCGATACCGCCCATGAGGTTTTCGGTATCGAGGCGAATGTGAAGCTGTTCGGATCGAGGATTAACGACGATGCACGGGGCGGCGATATTGATCTGCTCATAGAACTGCCATCGATCACAGCGGAGCTGGAGCGCAAAACCATGCAATTGGTCGCAAGGCTTCAGTTACGCATCGGCGACCAGCCTATCGATGTTCTGGTGCTAGACCCGTCAACACCACGAAAACCGATACACGAGCAAGCCGCCAGTACAGGGATAAACCTATGAGACCAACCACTGGCTTGCCGATAGCACGTTTTTTGCAAACCCTGGAAATAGTCGCACGCGAAGGAAAGCATCTATAGCTGGAACAGCCTGTTCAGTCAGACGATTGATGCGGAGTGGGTGCGCAATCTGGAGCATGCGCCGGAAATAGCCGAGCGACTCGAAGCCTTCGTGTCCCGTTTTGGCAGAACGCAGGATACGATGGCGGATAAGTTATTCCCGCGTTGGCTGCTTGCGCTTGCCGAGACGCCGGGCAGTCAAATCGAAACCTCAATCGCGCCGAGCGGTTGGGCGTATTAACCAGCACGGAACAGTGGCTTGAAGCGCGCAATCTGCGTAATCGTCTGGTTCATGAATACATTACCGAACCTGAAAAGTTTGCCGAAGACCTGGCGCTGGCCAAAGAATGAATATAGCCTGATGCTGCTGGATACCTTCAACCGTTTGCGCCGGGATGCAATCGCGCGAATGGGGCATAAAGCGGAAAGCTTGCCTGAAGCGTTGGCTCTGCCGCGACCGTGGAGGGCTGGATAGGTGATCCGCCACTAACCTAACCATTACAATTATTAGCCAACCGCTACCTCAGCGGCCCGCACCATGGTGATGTCTTACCAACTCCCCATACAAATCCACATACGACTTCACCATCTGCTCAGCCGTAAAGTGTTTCCAATACCGCTCTTCGGCACGTTTGCCCATATCTGCAGCCTCTTCAGGGTGTTCCCACAGATAACGCATTGCCTGCCGTAGTGCCAGTGGATCGCTGGGTGGCACAACCAGACCGGTTTCATCCGCAATATTGATGAAGGTCGTGCCGGTACCAATCTCGCTGGAGATCAGCGGCTTGCCGTACATCGCGCCTTCCAGCAGCGAGACGCCAAAAGCCTCAGAGCGCAAATGCGATGGGAAAACAACCCCATAGCACAGCGTTAGCAACGCGACCTTATCCTCATCCGGCAGGTGTCCCAGAAAGTGGATATTGCGTAAGCCGAGTTGCGCTGCCTGTGTTTTCAATTCCTGCTCAATCGGGCCGGCGCCAACAATCACGATGGGGTAGTCGGTCCCTTGCGCGGCCTCTATCAAAATGTGCAGCCCCTTGTAGTAACGGATGAGCCCAACAAACAAGAAAAACTTTGGGCCGAGTTTCTCTCGCCAGAACTGTAGCCGATCCGGCATCGGCTGGGGATAGGTGGCCTTATCCAGGCCTATCGGAATCACGCTGACCTTGTCGGAGAACTTCTCCAACACATCGCTGGTCGCCAGGTAGTTCGGCGAGGTGGCCACAATGCGATCCACGCTCGACAGAAATTTTCGCATCAATGGATTGTAAAGCTTGAGCAGAGTTTTTTGGCGGATGATGTCCGAGTGATAGGTCACCACCGTCGGCTTGTTCACCCGGGTGGCAAAGTGCACCACATCCATGAATGGCCATGGGAAGTGGTAGTGAATAACATCTGCCTTCTTTGCCAACCGTGAGAAACGCCAAAAAGCGGAGGCAGAAAAACCCGTCGAAGCAATCTGCAAGTCGAGTCTGGCGCGATGCGCCAGGTAGCCATCGATTTCGACAGTGCGTGCTGCACGGTCTGGCGTGAGCGAGAGCACATCGGTTTTGACGCCCAGCTTATTGGCACCTCTGGCAATCTGATTGATAACCTGCTCAATGCCTCCCATCGTATCCGGGAAGGATGTCCTGTAGAAATGTAGAACCCTCATGCAATCCTGTACCGATCAACCTGCTATTGATTTAAACCACACTGCGTAAGGCTGAGCCAGCCACCATTTCAACGGCACTCGTCCGTAGTATTTGCGAACGACCCTCATAGCTTCCTGGTAATGCCGGCGACGCTGGGTTTTGGTCTTGGTATCTTCGTGCTCGCGATTCACTGCAACGAAGTCATCGACAAAATGCAGCGGGCCTACTGACTTGAACAGTCGCCACCACAAGTCATAGTCCATGGCCATGTGTAGTTTTGCATCAACGCCACCAACGGCCTCCCAGGCAGAACGCCGGATCAAGGTCGCAGGCTGTGAAATAATGCAGCGCAACGCCAAGCGGCGTTCATTGAAAGGCTCTACCCAGACCGGATATCGCTTTCCGGATTTCTCCACCACATTCCACGAACGTCCGTAAACGGCGGGCGTATCTGGGCATTTTTCCAACTCACCAAGCAGTTTTGCCAAACCACCCGGCAAAAACCAGTCATCGCTATTCAGCCAGCACACATAAGATGCCCGGCCCTGAGCAATGCCTTCGTTAATTGCTGCTGCCTGTCCGTCATCGGTATGACTGCGCCAGCCAGCCAGTCGGTGTTCCCACTTGCGAATAACCTCCACGGAGTTATCCGACGACCCACCGTCCAGCACAAATACTTCAACAGGTATTTCCTGTTGAAAAATAGAGGCTAACGCATCATCCAGAAATCGTCCCTGATTGAAAGATGGGACGGCAATCGTTACCAACGGCTCTACCATGCCTTACGCAGCCACTTTAGTCAGAAAATCCGCGTAAGCCTTGGCAATCCCGTCGCGTAACGCTGTTTGTGACTGCCAGCCCAGTTTACGCATCCGATCAACATTCAACAGCTTGCGCGGCGTGCCGTCAGGTTTACTGTCGTCAAATTCAATCCGGCCGTGAAAACCAACAACGCTCATCACCGTCTCCGCCAACTCGCGTATCGTTACATCTTCGCCCGTACCAACGTTGAATAACCCTTCGCTGACTCCTCGCTCCATCAAGAAGACGCAGGCATCTGCCATATCGTCGACATATAAAAACTCTCGCATGGGTTTTCCAGACCCCCAAACCACCAATACCTCATCCCCTCGAATCTTGGCTTCGTGAGCCTTGCGAATCAACGCTGGCAACACGTGACTATTGTTCAGATCATAACTGTCATTCGGGCCGTAAAGATTGGTCGGCATCACGGAAATGTACTGTGTTCCGTATTGGCGGTTATAGCTCTCACAGAGTTTGACGCCTGCAATTTTGGAAAGCGCGTATGGCTCGTTCGTCTGTTCCAGTGGGCCGCTCAGGAGATAGTCCTCCTTGATCGGCTGAGGGCAATCCCGAGGATAAATACAACTGGAGCCAAGGAACAGCAATCGCTGAATACCGGCCTGCCAGGCCGCATGCACGATGTTTGCCTCGATCATCAGGTTTTGGTAAATAAATTCAGCTCGATAGGTATTGTTGGCATTAATACCGCCAACTTTCCCGGCCGCCAAAAAGATGTAATCAGGCTTCTCATGTTGGATAAACTGTGTAACCGCGGCCTGGTTGGTCAGATCCAGTTCCGCATGAGCACGAGATACCAGATTGGCATAACCGGCGCTGGAAAGTCGGCGTTCAATTGCCGATCCGACCATACCCTGATGGCCAGCAATATAAATCTTGATGTTCTTATCCATCAGCTTACTCGTGATAGTTATACGTAGAGTAGCCGTGCTTTTTCACCAGTTCATCGCGTTCTGCCGCCTTCAGGTCTTCGCGCACCATCTCGGCAACCAATTCATGGAAAGTGATTTTCGGAGTCCATCCGAGTTTGGTTTTTGCTTTTGTGGGATCGCCGAGCAAGGTTTCCACTTCAGTGGGGCGGAAGTAACGAGGATCAACGGACACAATGCATTTGCCATTGCTGTCGTAGCCTTTTTCGTCAACCCCAGCAGCTTCCCAGCGAACCTTCATCCCAAGTTCCTCGGCGGCAGCATTCACAAAGTCGCGCACGCTGTACTGCACGCCAGTGGCGATCACAAAGTCCTCAGCCTTATCCTGTTGCAGCATCAGCCACTGCATCTCCACATAATCCTTGGCATGACCCCAGTCGCGCTTGGCATCCAGATTGCCCAGGTAAAGGCATTCCTGCAAGCCCAGCTTGATGCGCGCCAGCGCGCGCGTGATCTTACGGGTCACAAAGGTTTCGCCGCGAACTGGCGACTCATGATTGAACAAAATCCCGTTGCATGCATACATGCCATAAGCCTCGCGGTAATTCACCGTGATCCAATAGGCGTAGAGCTTGGCCACAGCATAAGGACTGCGCGGGTAAAAAGGCGTAGTTTCCTTCTGCGGCGTTTCCTGAACCAAGCCATAAAGCTCGGAAGTGGAAGCCTGATAAAAACGGGTTTTCTTCTCCAACCCAAGAATCCGAATAGCTTCCAAAATGCGAAGTGCGCCTAATGCATCCGAGTTCGCCGTGTATTCTGGCTCTTCAAACGACACCGCAACATGGCTTTGAGCCGCCAGGTTGTAAAGCTCGTCCGGTTGTATTTGTTGAATGATTCGGATCAAGCTGGAAGAGTCCGTCATGTCGCCATAGTGCAGGATGAAGTTGCGGTTGGAGACGTGCGGATCTTGGTACAGATGATCAATTCGGTCGGTGTTGAAAAGCGAGGCGCGACGTTTGATGCCATGGACCTCATAGCCCTTCTTAAGAAGGAATTCGGCGAGATAGGCGCCGTCTTGCCCGGTGACGCCAGTGATAAGTGCTTTTTTCATATACCTCACTTTGATGTAAATTGATGTGGCAAACGCTTTGGCGAGTGACCCACATATTTTTTGAAAGAGTTTGTAATTTTACGGCATATCAGTCTTGATAATACCTAACTTTTAGTGCCCCCCATTCGGCGGTTTGATCCGTGGGGCCTCGCTAAATTTCAGGCGCCGAGCTGGGCGCTCGACCAGAATCAGCGTGGCCGTTGCCATCAGGATTGATACGAGCGCGAAGACGAAACCATTGGGAGTCACAACTGAGCCAACGGTTTGGATAATGATGAAGTGATTGATGTAGACCGGATAGGACAAATCTCCTGCGAACCGATCTAATTTGTTGGAGGCTGTCTTGGTGAACAGTAGCGGCACAACAATGGTCAGTGCGGCAAACAACCACCATGGGAACGTCTGTAATGGAAAGAGAATTGGACTACGCCAAGCTACGTAGGCATACATCACCAACAACAAAGTCAGTGGTTGCCAAAAATTCTTGCGTACTGGTGCTTTTGCATGCAGAAAGACATGCGCAAGCATTGAGCCGATCATAAACATCCAAAGAAATTTTGGTGCCTGAAGGTAGATTAGCGCGGGTGAGAGATTGGCCCATCTCCCCACGCCAATCCAAGCCTGCTCCAAGTAACCGCTGGCGCTGAGATAGAACAGCAGGGCGATACGCAAAAAGTTTTTCGTTACCAGTGGTGCAAGCGCATAAAAGAAAAGTTCAACGCCAATACTCCAGAACTGGCCAATGAACATGAAGCCCATGGCCCATATGGGCGCATTCTGCCGGGGATTGGCGGTCAATGTTCCGCTTGCTTTGTTAAAGCCAAGGTAAAGTAGCGCTTCAGACAGAAAGCCGGTGATATTCGCAAGGGTAGTAACCACTAGCGTACCAACCGATGCACCATGTGCATGGTCGGCCCAGAAACCACTTGCCTGTACTGAACCGTCAACTACAAATCTCTGGTACGTCAGGAATGCGTCCGGAATCAAGAGGTACGCAGCAAGCGTCAAAGCAAGCCATACCCAGTATGCTGGGTAAAGGCGAATCACACGGTTCCAGTAGAAGTGAGCCAAATGCCATTTGCCAACTGCATACTTGTTGTTGAGCGCAACCGTGATGAGGAAACCAGAAATCGCAAAGAAGGTCCAAACAGCTCCCGCGCCGTCGAACAGGCGTACGCCGAGAAATGTCGTGAGCCCGTGGCTCATCACGACGCTCAAGGCCAGTACGAGACGCAACACTCCCAATTTATTGGCTCCAGAAGGGTGCTTGCATAGCACGGTGCCGTAAGGGTGGATGTAGCGAACTCACCGTAATGGAACCGTACAGCTGACATTGCCAAACCAGGCGTTGCCGTCCTGCACCAGGGCGAACTGGGCGACGAGAGGGCCGCTGCCCCCGAGTTTGGCACTCGGGGGCAAGGTATTGATTGGTAGTCGAATGGTGCGACTATCACCCCGCCTAATGTAGGCATCCGTGGGTACACGGAAGCCGTCGTCCCAGCGCAGAAGCTTGCCGTCTGCCTGGTTAATGTGAACGCCGATCCGGATCGGGAACGGGCCGTCGCCCAGCTTCCAGTCGAAGTGGCTTTGATTTTCGACGGTTAGAAGGAGCATATCGGATGCACCGTCGGCCTCTGGGCCCGCTTCGACTTTGCAATCCATTTGGCCGCGCATATCGGAGATCGGAACGATGGGGGTTTGCCCGAGGCCGCGCGTGATCGTCGAACCATCCACGAATATGTCGGGATGCTCGGCCTTCCTGATCACGTAGTTGGCTTTACTTGCCTCGTGGATGACAAAGCGCCTGAGCGCTTTGTCATTGATGAGTTCGGGAAAATCGCTTTGCGCAAGCAGACGGACGGGGTCTGTCACCACGATATGATCCGCCTCCCGATAGGTGGGGTCATAAACCAGCTTGAACCCCGGATCCTGGAGTCGCACAAAGGTGAGCTTGCTTGGGGCATCTTCCAGCATTTCATAGCCCCTGCTGGTAAAGGTCTGGCGCATGCTCTGATATTCGATCGAGTTGACCACAGTATGGTCGATGACGAAACCGCTGAAACCCACGGCTTCGACCTCGGCGATGAGCTTGTCCAAAGGCAGTTGCGATATGCGGAAATTCCAGTCGTCTGCAGGGCTGTTTTTGTCGCCGCCGTTGTTCCAGCGCAGGTCGTGAGAGTGCAGATAGAGTCTTACTCCGGCGAACGAACCCCATCCGTAATATTTGCTGTCGCGCAGGTACTGAGAGTAGGGAAATTGATAAACCATGGCATCGGGCGGCAAGACCGCTTCCACCTTTTGTACGAAGCGGCCCTCGGCGAGAAATTGCGTCTTAATTGCCGCACTTCCCTTTTTGGCGTCGCGGGGAATCTGGTCGTACAGCGCGCCGGCTGTCACCAGAAACAGGAAGACGGCCCATGCAAGCCGACCCGGACCGCTCGCGTCGCGCAACCTTTGCGTCATGAACCACGCACCGCCGAGGAACAGCACGAAGATTAGGAAAATCGGGAACCGCTCATAATCCCTAATAGTTGGAAACACTAAGGCTACGAGCGAACCGATCCCTCCGAAAGTGGAACAGAGAAAGATAAACAGTGTGAGGGACAGTAAGGTGTCCGGTAGAGAGTTTGAAGCAGCCGTCGGGTCTTGACGCCCATTGGTTGACGTTGTTCGCTGCAATATTGCTCTTCTTGCGGCTGGAATGGCGAGTAGGACCAAGGCCACGGTAAGGAGCAATGAACCAAGTGTGCCGAGGGGAACCGCTGCCCGGCCATGTTTGAAGATGAGTGCTGCATCGCTGGTTCCTATTACCAATTTACCAAGGGCAGCCATAGAAGAGATTCTGTGCTCGGAAATAGGGGCTATGAGCATCTTTAGGCTTGACGAATAAACCTCAGCCTCGAAGGGGTGCTTAAACAGAGCTGGATCCTTGACGCCGTTCGGATAGAACTCGCTGTGGTGCGTTTCTTTGTACTGATGCAGAGGCCATTGCAGAGCGAGTGCTGCCCCCAGCAAGGCGACGATGAAAACGCCAGCTGGTATTAGCACAAGAGGCCGACGCCAGTCGCCGATCACGGCTCTGGAAAATGCTGCGAAGCCGAGTAACAGAAGGGTAAAAAACGCATAATACCCATCGGTCACGGCCGTTAGCAGCACGAAAACGAGTCCGAGTATGAATTCGCGCGAGCGCAGGACACGCCTTAGTCTTTCCCACCGCCCAGCGGAAACATCTGACTCGTCAAATAGCATGGCGAACCGCCCATTCAGGATCCAGATGACCGGTACTAGGGCGAGAGGCACTATGAAGTAGTTGGAGAGAAACGAGTACAGGATATTGTCGAAACGGAACGTTGTGAAGGCATACAGCAGCCCGGTGGCAAAGGCCGGTAGGCGAGCGATGCCCAGTAGCCTGCATGCAACAAATGAGGTCAGGCAGATCAGCGGGAAATTGAGCAGGTAATAGGTTTGCTGCAGTCGCACCGCATCGTGGATGAAAGGTGACAGTGCCAGCATTAGCAAAGAGTGCAATGCACTGGTCTGCGCTGCAGCGTTGATATACCAATGGGCTACCCCAGGTGCGCCGAGGTAAGGATTGTTCAGTATCCAACCGGTGTCAAGAAGCGTTTTGGTGAGATTGAGCTGCCATGTGGCATCCCCGTGGTTGTAACCCAGCGGAATGGACAGGTTCCAGTTACTCAGACCCAGCACCTGGTATGCTAGGATCACTGGGATACCGATCAGGAGTACAGTCCATAGTGTGGCCCGAAGCATTTGGGTACGGGAGCGTGGAAGAAGGATCATCGTAGTCGTGTCAGGTGGAGGTCTGAGAGGCGGCATGTCTCGGCCCGAAGACGAACCAGCGGCATCCGAAGAACATGCAGACCGTGTAGATGCCCACGCCCACCAATTGCGCCAGGTAGGGGTTGGCCGACAAATATGACGTGCATGTCACGACAGCGCCCAGATTCAGCAGGTAGCTGGCGGCGGCCGTTAGCAGGTATTTGGGCATCACATGAATAACGGGCTGGGTATTGTTGAAGGTCCATGCCCGGTTCAATGCAAAACTGACGGTCAACCCGATAGCGTAGCCTACCACGTTGGCAAGGGCGGGGTCTGCACTGAAAAAGAACATGAGCGCATAGATGGCAGTGAGGCCGATGGCCGTGTTGACCAGGCCGACCGCGCCAAAGCGCAGCGACTGACGCACTAGCCCCATCATGCCGGGCAGCGCGCCGCCATGCGGTATTGCGCTCCGAGCCCGAGCCAGCCCAGGTGCTGCTCAAGTGGACGCAATGACTTTAGCATGGATGGGAAAAACAGCCTGTAGTCCACCGTGGCGTCTTCCCATCCGCTGGAGGTGGCACGTTGGCGCATGGCGCCACCTCTGATCAACCGGGCATTGACGTCGAGAGGGCAGGTATTCACCGCGCGCACCGTCAGCGGGTTCAACGGGTTATGCTCATAGATCGCCAACAGGCCGCCGGGCCGCGTGACGCGGCGCAATTCGGCCAGCCAGTGTCGGTGCTCCTCATGCGGAATGTGGTGAAACACGCAGGCGGAAAACACGATGTCCTGGCTGTGCGTCGGCAACGGAATCTCCTTGCTAATGAGCACGTACTGCTCCTGGCCCGGGAAGCGGGTCTGTGCAATCTCGATGCTGCGCGCCGAGACATCGCCGCAGTGCAGTTCGCTCTGCCCAAAGTATTTGCGGAAGTAGGGCACGGAGTTGCCGATGCCGCTGCCGAAGTCCAGAATATGTCCCGCGGCGAGGCCCTTTGCTCGGACCAGGGCCGCGAGGTCGGCAATCTTGTATTCGGCGAAATACGCGGGCCCTTCGCCCGTAATGGCCACATTGGCCGCATGCTGCTCGTGGTACTCGTCGGCCAGCAGGTCGAATTCGGCGCGCAGGCGCTGATCGCCGGTTTCCCCGGTCGGAGCTTCGTTGTTCATTTGGCGGTCACTTTCTCAGGCGTATCCACGCTGGTAGACAATTCGGGTGAGGAAACGATCTCCTGGATGATGAAAAGCGGACGGCCTTTTGATTCAACATAGAGCCGACCCAGATACTCGCCCATCACACCAGCCACGAGGAGCTGCGCGCTGCCCAGCAGGAGCACGATGACGGCCAGCGAAGTCCAGCCTTCGACACTGTAGCCGGTGAAATAGTGGACCAGCACATATATCAGCAGCAACAGGGTGGCGATGCCGGAGAAGATGCCGATATAGGAGGCGATGCGCAGCGGACGCACCGAGAAGCCGGTGATCGCGTCGATGGCGAAGCGGATCATCTTGGACAGCGGATACTTGGTTTCCCCCGCGAAGCGCGCGGCGCGCTCATAGAGCAGCGCCTCCTGGCGCAGCCCGATCCAGCTCACCATGCCCCGGATGAAGCGATGGTGTTCGGGCATGCTGTTGAGGATGTCGACGGCACGGCGGCTCATGAGCCGAAAGTCACCCGTATCCGGCGGAATGTCGATGTCGACCATGCGGTCGAGCAGCCGGTAAAAAGCATAGGCCGAGGCTTTCTTGAACAGGGTTTCACCTTCGCGTTTGATGCGTTGGCCGAATACCACGTCGCAGCCATCGTCCATGCGTGCCATCATCTGAGGCAGCAGTTCGGGAGGATCCTGAAGGTCGGCGTCCAGCACAAAAACCCGTTCGCCCCGGCACATCTGAAGCCCGGCGGAAAGGGCGAGCTGGTGGCCGTGGTTGCGCGACAGGTTGATGGCCACCACGTGTTTGTCGGCGCGGGAGATCTCGCCCATGATCTTCCACGTGGCGTCCCTCGAGCCATCATTCACAAGTACCAGTTCGTAAGAGTCACCGATGCTAGCCTGGCAAACGGCGCTGACGCGGCGATGCAGTTCGTGCACCCCCTCCTCCTCGTTGTAACAGGGAATCACAACGGACAATTTCAACCCCGCCATTTCATATTCCTCTCGACAAATCGCTGCATCAAATCAAATTATCCCACATGGCGCCAGCCGACTACCTGCCCAACCGTCTCAAGAACCTGCCTCACACTGTAGCCCGAACTATTCCCAAGGTTCAGTTTCTGCGAGTCGCCGCCGGACACCGTATCTGCAAAGCCGGAGCCGAGGTCGTCCGGCACGATGTGACTCAGTTTGCGGTACTGCCGCAGCTTGTCCATGTGGGATCTGATCTAGGCAGCGTCACCGACGACCCATACCTTAAGGTCGTCCATAATTCATTTCCGGTAAGCCCCGGTTGGCGCTCGTTAGTTGGTATATGTGGCGCATGCATGGGACGGCCCGGCTAGACCGCTTGCCACGTTTCGTCGGGCGTGAGCCAGAAGTCTTCGCTCAGCCTCGAAAAAATGGGATGGCTGTTGAATGCGTCGACAGCCGTCAGCGACGAAAGCTTGCCGACGGCTACATCGGACCGGACGAAGAACGCATTGAAACCGCATGAACCGACAGCGCATAAGGTGTAGCCGCGTGCGCCCAGCAGCTTTTCCCAGGCTGGCAGGCTCGCGCTGCCGGATTGCTGCCAGCGCTGGCTGAAGTTCGCACGGTCGATCTGGACCACGCTGTAGCGTTCCCTGAACCTCTTCTCGAACTCGACGACCAGCACCCTCGGCTTCACAGCTTCCAGATTTTGTATCACTGCGTAGTCACCGCCGTCGATGTCGATGACCATCAGGTCCGGTTCTGGCTCATTGTTCGCCTTGATGAGGACTTGGTTGATGTTTTCGGGACTGACAGCCTGCTGGATGATGAGGGGGGAAAAGTAGGTGTTCTCGCCGTCCCGAGCCCAGTGGAAGTGGCGGGTTGCGTGGTCACGCGCGAAGAAGAAGCGCATTCTGTCGCACTCCGTCGGGTCCATTTCAAAGACCGAGCCGTGCCAGCCGTGGTTGACGATCAGGTTGGCGGAGAGGTTTTCAGGAATACCAACGTCCGAGCCGCTGCAATTGCTGCCGATTTCGATGACATAACGGTTGGTGTGCCCGATGTGGGTGAACAGCCGTAGCAGAATGCCGTCTTCGTCGTTCTGCGAGAACACCCGAAAAGCGCTCTCGACGAGTTCGGAGTGGCTCAATACGCCCGGTGCGCGCAACCGCCACGTTGCCACGAGATTTTTCTGCACCGCCGAATCGTCGTTGGGTAGGAAGTTGCGATGGAAGTGGGGATTCAGTGCCGCCATCTCGGCGGGCGTCAGAAATTTCTGGGCCAGCATGGCCTCGAGGTGTCGCAGCGCCTCTTCGATGCGCTGCTGGCTATCCGCCAGCACGAGGGGGGCGTTCAGTAGCGCTTCAAGCCAGGTTTTAAATGGGGAAAAAAATTTAAACATGGCCTTGTTCCAGAATATCTACGGACGCGGTTGGTTTCATGTTGAAGACGCCTCCATAGAAGGGGGCGGTCGACGACTCGACTACTTGTAATTGTTCGACGTCGTGCATCAGAAGGCTAAACTCCTCGAACTCGCTACGAGCGAATCCCCTGTTCGCGACGCCAATGGAAAACGAGTACTGCCCGGCCCTGAGGTTGAAATTGAAAAGGAACCGCACCACCACCTGCGTGCCCCCTGCGATGGGTGTCTCAGCCATGCGCATACCGTAGGTACTGGTCTCGAAGATGGATCGGCCAATGCGGTCGCGCACGATCAACCCGAAGGCTGGCCGGTCGAAGTCCTTGTGCAACTTCACCACGTACTGCACAGTCAGCGGGGTTTCGCTCTCCAGGTGCGTGATCGGCTGGGCGTTCGCTCCCAATAGTTTAAAATCGATTAGCTCAGCCTCGTCATTGGTCGTCACTGTCGTGGCTTTCAGCCGCGAAGTAGGCGTCGGTGCATTCTGTGTAACGACGATTTCGCGCTGGCTCATGTCGGTTTTTTGTGCGACAAGGCCCTGGTACAGATCGATGACATCGCGGGGCACACCGTGGCTTACGGCTCGGCCATCGTTGATTAGCAGCGCTTTATTGCACAGGTGTTTTACTGTGTTCGCGTCGTGCGAAACGAAAAGCATGGTGCCGCCGCCGCCCTTGAACTTCTCGAGTCTCTGGAAGCATTTTTGCTGGAAGTACGCATCGCCTACGGCAAGCGCTTCGTCGATGATGAGGATGTCGGGCTCGAATGAGGTGGCCACTGCAAATGCAACCCGCATCTGCATGCCGCTGGAATAGGTCGCCAGCGGCTGGTCGAAGTGGTCGCCAATGTCCGCGAAGGCTTGGATGTCATCGAGTCTCTCGGTCACTTGCTGCCGGCTGAAGCCGATAAGTGCGCCGTTCATGTAGACATTTTCCCGGCCAGTGAATTCGGGATTGAAGCCGGAGCCCAGTTCGAGCAAGGCCGCAATGCGGCCTTGCGTCGAGACTCGGCCCTGGGTTGGAGTCAGAGTGCCGGTAATGATCTGGAGCAGCGTGCTCTTGCCGCTGCCATTCAGACCGACGATGCCGCAAGACTCGCCTTTGAGCACTTCGAGCGACACGTCGCGTAGCGCCCAGAATTCCCTGAAATACTGGCGCTCGGGCCGTCCTGCCAACCGTCTGAGTCGCGGTAGCACGAACTGCTTGAGTTGGTCCCTGGGATGGGCGTACAGCTCGAAGCGTTTGGACACGTCCTCCACTCGGATGGCGAAGTCGTCAGAGGACATTCGCGAATCCTTTCCGTGTTTTCTGGAACCAGGCATAGCCAACCCATGCAACCGCTAGTGAGATGAGTGAGTAGATCAGCAAGCCGATAGCGTGGGGGGGCTGGCCATAGATCAGCACGGCGCGCGCCTGTTCGATGATGAACGTCAACGGGTTCAGCATCAGCCAGGGTCGCACGCTTTCAGGTAAGGCCGACAAGGGATAGAACACTGGCGATGCAAAAAGCAGGATGGTCATCGCCAAGCCAATGGGTTGGGCAACGTCGCGCAGGAAAACGCCGAGGGACGCGAGTGCCCAGGCGATGCCGAGAGCAAGTACGATCAGTGGCAGCAGTACGAGAGGAAGGAACACCGCCGTCCACGGGATAAAGCCGTTGAGTAACACAAGGGCGCCCGCTAAGACCAGCACGCTAACCATGGCATGGAAGACTGAGGCACCCATGGCCACGACGGGAAGGATTTCGAGGGGAAAGACGATTTTCTTGACGTAGCTGACGTTGGCTAATATGAGGCTGGGTGCGCGAATCAGCGTCTCCGAAAAGAGGCTGTGAACGATCATCCCCATGAACAACAGGATTGCGAACTGCGTCCTGCTTTCGGGTTCGCCTGTACCCCAACGCGCCTTGAACACCACCGAAAATACCAAGGTGTACATAGTCAGCAGCAGGATCGGGTTCGCGAACGACCACATGAGACCCATGATCGACCCTTTGTAGCGTCCGATCACGTCTCGCTTCGTCATCTGGAGAATAAGCTCGCGGCGACCCCACAGGCTGCGGGCGAGCGAAGCCAGGGAGACGGGGGCGGGGGCGTGCGGGTTCACAAGCCCAGCTTCCGTTTGAACACCTGCATCCGCGCGGGCAGACCCTGTTTGCGGATGGCCTGGATCTGCGCCTTGATCCAGTGGCGATTGAGTAACCGGCGGACGAACTGCAGCTTGGTGGTGGTCACAGGTAGTCCGGTGAGGGGGCGTGGCCCGAACCCGGTCGCCAGTTTGAATGCACGGGGACAATAGTCGTAAATGACTTCATTCTCAGCTGCTTCATCCCAAGTGCGTGGTGGGAATTCGGTCTGCACGTCGATGCAGATCGAAGCGGGCAACTGCTGGTCAATCGGATTGCCACCTGCCAGCACTGCCAAGGGTCGGCCATCCAGGTAAGGCAGCGCAATGTCGATGTCCTGCGGGATGGCGGCGGTCCGGAAGATGAAGCGGCCGAAGCCGGGCGGGGCCGCGGGGTCGACGTGGCCAAAGTCGATGAGTTCATGAACGCTGTGGACTGGCACATCGCCGTCCAGTAGCACCGCCGCCGTGGCGGCGCAGTGAACGTCGTGGGCGCGTTGAAGGGCGCCCGCCAGCACGGCGAGGTGGTTTGAAAAAAGTCTTTCGTTCGGCGCCACTATCATGAAGGCATCCGCTCCAGCGGTTGCTCCGAGTAACTGCTGGACGATCTCGCCCAAGCGCCGCCGACATTTGATTTCTGGATGTAGGCCGTAGCTGAAGTAATCGACTTCTATCAGTCCGATTCCGATGGGAGAAGTTGCTAATGCAGCCTCGATCTCACGGCGAAATGCAACGGCGACGCGTGTATCCACGACGAGGACCGGCGAGAAATTCCGGTATTCCTGTACACGGATGCTGTCGATATGCGCTTGCAGGACGGCTTCGGAATACTCAGGCATCAGCAGGTTGAGCCGAACCTTCACGGGGGGAGATGTTGGTGGATTCTGTCGGATGAGCAATGCGTGTTTGCGCTCCGCAAGCCCGTTGTATAGATCGCTGAGATTGCGGATGAGTGTAAATTTCTGGCTGAAGACACCCTGAGCTTTCGCGATCATTGCCAGCGCGAGGTCAGGGTGCGTTTTTGCCCAGTCGAGATGGCGGGTGATATCTGTGAATATTTGCTCTATCGGAGACCGGCTATCGATATATAGCAGTGAATCGCCAAAGAATTTCTTCGCGAAAGGATTCTCGTCGCAGATGACCAATGCGCCGGCGGCCACGCTTTCGAAGAGCCGGTTCGACATCAGTTCTGAGTCTTTATGCGCCTGCGACGAGAGGACCAAGGCCACACCAGCCTTCGAGATTTCGTCGATCATCGATATGCCGTCGAAGGGAATTTCACGCACGTAGCTGTCGTAGCCAGCCCACACCCTGACGCCCTGGAAAAGGGTGGGGCCGTAGATCCGAAGCAGGCCAGTCTTGTCCAGGCGTTTGAGTACCTCTTGGTGGCGCGACTTGCCGCCGCTGATAGCTTCCCAATTGATGCCGGCATAAAACAGTTTGCCTTCGCCCAAGGACGGCGGATGGATCACGTCGGCCGTCGAGTGGTAGAGATGGAAGCGTTTAGGAAGATGGGTGTATGTCGTACGCACCATTCGCGCCACGTGGTTGTCGGCCGCATCAGAGCTGCAACTGATGAAATCGTCGTGGGTCGTTAGGTTGCGTGAGCAGCGGCGGTAGCCCCACTCGTGATAAAACTTAAGCGGATTCCACAGCGCGACGAAAGAAAAAGCGTCGTAGCGTTTGGGCGTGTCATAGTGCAAGTGGATTACGAAATCCACATTGTTCTTCGACACCTTGACCTGCGGCGCGGAAAACAAGCTGCCGTCGGCATGGATTTCGACGCACTCGACACCCAGCGCCTGTGCTGCGAGCTTCAGGCGCGCGATGCATTCGTCTTCGGCTGTCTTGATTTCGGGCCACAGCTTGACCACGGCAAAACGGCCAATGGCGTCCTTTGGCAAAGAAAAATCTGCAGGCATTCTTTCTGTTCCGTTTTGTTTGCTGGTAGGCGAGTAACCGCTTTAGACCGTGAATGGCTTGCGGATATGCCGCGGGAAATATCGATCCCTAGCCGATGCGTGCCCTTGCCTCAGGCGTCCGCAGAAGATGTAAGAAATCTTCATAGGCGCTTTGCAGACCGGATTTTTCCTCGATTTTTGGTTTCCAGCCCAGAGAGCGGATGCGGCTGCTATCTAGCAGTTTGCACATGGTACCGTTGGGTTTGGAGGTATCGTAGACGATTTTCCCCTCAAAGCCGATCACTTTCGCGATGATGGCGGCGAGCTCAGATATGGCAAGGTCGTGACCGCATCCGACATTGTAAAGGTCGTGTGTTGTCGGAGCCAGCATGATGTATTTCATGGCGTCCGCCAGGTCATCGACGTGTAGCAGTTCGCGGCGAGGTGTACCGTCCCCCCAAACAACGAATTCAGACTTCCCGTCTACCTTGGCTTCGTGTGTGCGGCGTAATATCCCGGCGACTACGTGGCTGTGCTGGGGGTGGTAATTGTCGCCGGGTCCATAAAGGTTAGGTGGAATTACTGAAATGAAATTGCAGCCATACTGCTTGCGGTACGCCCGGCACAATTCTATCCCGGCGATCTTGCCCACGGCGTAGGCGCGGATGCTCTCATCGAGCGGTCCGGTAAGGAGGGCGTCTTCGGATATGGGCTGTTGCGCTTTAGTGGGATAGGTACAGTTGGAAGCAACGAACACCAGCTTTTGTACACCCACGCGGTGCGCACCATTAATGACGTTAGACTGTATCATCAGGTTGTCGCGCAGGAAGTCCGCGGGCAGTGTTGCATTTGCGTGGATACCACCGACCTTGGCACCGACGTGAAAGATCAGTTCCGGGCGATTTGCTTCCATCCATGCTAATACGGCAGCTTGGTCAGTCAGGTCCAGTTCTGCATGCGAAGTCAGTAGTAGCGTGGCACCTTCATCCGCAAAGCTGCGGACAATGGCGGAACCTAGCATACCTTTATGTCCGGTAATCCAGACTTTTTTTCCAGCGAAGGAGGCGACGGAGCCTTCGGTCGACGCCATCGTGTTTGTCTCAGACATTTCGCGATCCTAAAAATATAAAAAATAAAAAACGCCGCGAAGCGTATGCCCATTGAGCGCGCGGCGCTCATGTCCGCCCGTAGATATAGGCTAGGTGGGGCATTCCCGTCAAGCGCTCACCTAGCGCTGCCACGAACGTCATAAGCCCATTCCGTCTTCACCCAAATACACGCCATTTTGAGCTTCAATCATGACCTGGCTGAGCAAACCAGAATTTTCCAGGCGGTGCTAGTGCCCAGCAGGAGTGTAAGTGGATTCACAAGTGTTCACAAAAATTACGTGATCACCATTGTGACCTTGGCCATGTCACTCGCCACGATTCAGTGTCGCTGCGGTGGTTGTGTATTTGCAGATATTTTGTGCGATGCGATCGATCTTGAAGTCATGGCCTTCTTCCAGCATGGTTACATGGAGTTTGTGTGTTTCGCGGCTTTAGCCTTCAACTCGACGTAAATATGTAATATAAGGAAGCAGAAAGTTGCGATAGCTCAATGGCTTATGGATTATGGCTTATGAAAAAGTTTGTAATTGTACCTCTCGGGGAGGATGGCTGGGCAAAACTTTTATGGCAGATGAGAGCCAGTCGATATGGTTCGTGGCAAATTTGATGCTCGCAAAACGCAAAAAAGCTCCCGATCCCACCTGAAAGCGGTGAAATCTGAATTTAGGTTATTGTCATTACTCATAAGCCAGAAATATGGGCTACAGAAGATCCCGATCAACGGACTTCAAAGCTATCCACGGTTTCGACGAAAAGGGGGGTGTTCTGAATTTTGTGTAAACGGGATTTTGTTTAACGTTGTGGCATCCGGTCATCGAACTGGATAGTAAACCGGTTTAGCGCAGCCTTCCAATCCCGGATCGGCATGGTCCACTTCTGGCTGATGTTTTGCAGG
>DATKUZ010000012.1:0-7509 GCA_035530335.1 Sulfuriferula sp.
GGCCAGCTTCAACGCCACGCTGGATGAAATCCTCGCCCTGTCCCCCGACCGGCTGGCGGTATTCGGTTATGCGCATGTGCCCTGGCTGAAGAAGCACCAGAAGCTCATTCAGGAGCCGGATCTGCCCGACTTCGCCACGCGTCTCAGTCTGCAGGAACTGATCCAGCGCCGCCTGTCCGAGGCGGGTTATGTGTATATCGGCATGGACCATTTCGCCAGGTACGACGATGAGTTGGTGCGCGCCCAGCAGCAGAAAACGCTATGGCGCAACTTTCAGGGCTACACCACGCACCGCGACTGCGACATCCTGGCCTTCGGCGCCTCGGCCATCAGCCAGACCGACGAGGTTTACGCGCAGAATTTCAAGCGCCTGGCGGATTATCACGCCAGCGTGGCGCAAGGCGGCCTGCCCATCGAGCGCGGACTGCGCATCAGCCACGACGACAAAATCCGCCGCGATGCCATCACCCGCATCATGTGCGACCTGGAGCTGGACAAGGCGGCGTTCTCACACGCATGGGGGCTGGATTTCGACACCTATTTTGCGCAAAGCCTGACGGAGCTGCAGGCGCTGTCCGCCGACGGGCTGGTGGAGCTCACCCCGGAAAAGGTACGCGTTACCGAAGCCGGGCGGATTTTTCTGCGCAATATCGCCATGACGCTCGATGCTTACCTGCACCAGACCGAGGGTGCCGCACCGCGCTATTCACGTACCATGTGAGAGGCGTAGCAACGCATGTACGCACAGCCTGCCTGCTGCAGGCGCACGATCTCGGCATCCGCCATGGCGCCGGAGACGAAACCGTGGATGATTGCCGTGCCACATGATCACCGCGTTGACGAGCAGTACTGCGCGGCTGGTGACGAAACACACTGCCGCTCCGGTATCCATAGCCAGGTCATATACCACTTTCTTTTCCTGGCTTTTGGATTTGCCCGGGGAAAAGCGGCTGAACCTGTATGGATGCCCACTTTTGCCAAGCTTTCAATCGATGATGCGTCGAAGGTAAATATTGCAGCCATGCATCCGGATTTTTGTTGAGGCTATCGTCTCTATCCCTGATGGAGTTTATTGAGTGGCTCCCGATCGCGAATGATCATGAGAGCGCATTTTATGTGCTGCGTTATTTACGGATACTGCTACTCACTGTCACTGCCTGACCTGTCTCGCCATCAGTTCATGATTGCCTGTGCAATCGGTGCAGCTCCTCCTTAAGCTCATTATTACCTCTGCCGTACTCAGCTTGGCTACACCGCCCAGGCTATTCCTTATGTTCCCGTCGAAAATTCGATCCAGCTTGACCTAGATCAAGGATCAATAGATGTATTCTGCGTATAACTTTAAACACGGTCTTTTTTTCAACGTTCAAGGAGCCGAACATGCAACAAGTCTTCACCAAAGCGATGGCCCGCAACATTTTTCTCGGTGGCGCGGTTTTTTTTCTCGCCATCTATCTGGCGCTCACCTACGACACCTGGCAGCGAATCCCGGTACGAGACCACGCGGACAAAATGACATCCGCCGTGCTCCGCGGCAAATATTTACTCGATACCAACGACTGCATCGGCTGCCATACCATCAATGGCGAAGGCGCTTATTTCGCTCCGGAACTCGCCAATGTCTACAAACGCAGGGGTCCCGAATTCATCAAGGCGTGGATAAAGTCGCAGCCCACGGGAGTGCCGGGAAGAAGACAGATGCCCAATTTCCATTTCACCCAGAATCAGCTGGACGATCTAGTGGCCTATCTGCAATGGCTTTCCAACATCGACACCAACAACTGGCCACCCAATATCCAAGGTTAATTGGACTCCCTACCCACACACCGAAAAAGGAGAAATCATGAAATACCAGTCGCAAAAGGTGGCAAAACCCTATTTCATCGCCGCTCTGGCCCTGTTTTTCGGGCAGATCGTGTTCGGCCTCATCGCCGGATTACAGTATTTGCACGGGACATTCCTGTTCCCGGAACTGCCTTTCGACGTGGCGCACATGAGCCACACCAACCTGCTGATTGTATGGCTGCTGATGGCCTTCATGGGTGCCGCATACTTTATCGTTCCGGAGGAGGCGCAAACCGAGCTCTACAGCCCCAGGCTCGCGCTGGTCACTTTCTGGGTATTTCTCACCGCCGCTACACTGACGATAGTCGCTTATCTTTTCGTGCCTTATTCCCATCTGGCAGCGATAACCGGCAATGCGGCTTTGCCCACCATGGGCCGCGGCTATCTGGAGCAGCCGCTACCAACCAAAATCGGCATCGTTCTGGTGGCGCTTTCCCTGCTGTTCAATGTGACCATGACCCTGATCAAAGGGCGCAAAACTTCCATTAACTTGATACTGGTGGGCAGTCTGTGGGGTTTGGCACTGCTTTTCCTTCCTGCCTTTTACTTTCCAACCGACACCGTGAAAGCCAGCTTCGGATGGTGGTGGATTGTGCATGGCTGGGTCGAGGGAGACTGGGAATTGATCTTGGGCGCCCTGCTCGGTTTCATTCTGATCAAAATGACCGGGGTGGACCGCGAGATCGTGGAAAAATGGCTCTACATCATTGTTGCCATGACGCTGATTTCCGGCCTCATCGGGATCGGACACCATTATTACTATACTGGCGCACCATCGTACTGGATCTGGCTCGGTTCGATCTTTTCCGCCCTCGAACCCATCCCGTTCATACTGCTCATTGGTTTTTCCTTCAAGATGCTGATGCAGCGTCGCCGCGAACATCCGAACAAGGCCGCCATGCTGTGGGCGCTGGGTACGCCAGTGATGGCCTTTCTCGGCGCGGGCTTGTGGGGCTTTATGATCACCCTGGCGCCGGCCCAATACTATATGCACGGGACCAATTTCACCGCCGCCCACGGGCATCTGGCTTTCTTCGGTGCCTATGCGATGATCTCCCTGTCCATCATTTCCTATGCGATGCCTTTGCTGCGCGGACGTACTGCAAACAGCAGCGCCGCCCAGCGCTGGGAAATGACGGGGTTCTGGATCATGGTGCTCAGCATGCTGGGCATCGCCCTTGCCCTCACCGGCGCCGGTATCGTAACGGTCATTCTGCAACGTGCTGCGGATGACCCTATGGGTTTTATGCAAGTGCAAGACAAGGCGCGCGTGTTCTTCTGGGTGCGCGAATTCGCCGGCGTCGGCTTCTTCATCGGCTTGCTGGTTTATCTGCGGAGCTTTTTCATTGCGGGCGAATACGAGTATGCCAGCGAGATGAAACAGGCTCTGGCTGTCTGACCGAAGCACGGCGGGACTGTGGTCCCGCCCATTCCAAGGATCGTCCACCATGCATACTGAAACCAGCGTCGATTCTGCGCAGCCGCTGCCCGGAGATTTCGCGATATGGATATTCATCTTCGCCGAGCTTGCGGTTTTCGGTGTGCTTTTCGCTGCCTATGCATTCGCCCGTAGCGCCCACGTGGATTTGTTCAACGTTTCGCAGCTCACGCTCAACCGCACCTACGGTTTCGCGAATACATTGGTACTGGTGACCAGCAGTTATTTTGTGGCGCGGGCAACCCAGTCGATCAAGGCGGGACGCGGCACGGCCTGTGGTAACTGGCTGGCTGGCGCGCTCGTCTTGGGTGGGATGTTTCTGGTATTAAAACTTGTGGAATTCCACCAGGATTTCGCGCAAGGCATCACGCTTTCCACCAACCTTTTCTACATGTTCTACCTGGCCCTCACGTTTTTTCACTTCATGCACGTGGTCATGGGCATGGTGATTCTTGCCGTGGTCACCTACAAAGCCTATGCCGGGCGCTACAGCGCCGCAAACCATACCGGCGTGGAGACCGGGGGCTCCTACTGGCACATGGTGGATCTGGTCTGGATCATCCTGTTTGCGCTGGTTTACGTCATTCATTGAAAGGACGACCGATGAAACTGCCTCAAGCCTTTCCGCTAAGACCATGCACCGCCTCCTGGGTCGTGCTGCTCGGGCTCACCACGATCACTTTCGAGCTGGGTTCCGGCGCCCCCGGCCAGACACTCATGGCAGCGGTGCTGGCGCTCACGCTCGTCAAAGGACAACTGGTGGTGAGCTATTTCATGGGTCTGCGCCGCGTACGGCCCTTGTGGCGCCTCGTCATGGCAGCTTATCTGGCCACTGTCGGCGGCATCATCGCCCTCGCCTATCTCACTGCTTAATCAAGGAGCCCTCCCATGTCAGTTAGCTCAATCGCCAGGGCCGTTAGAGTGCCCAGCCTCATCCCTCCTTACACGCCGACCGGCGACGAGATTGCAGTCTTCGAACTCGCGTATCGGAACCGTCTCCCGGTGCTCATCAAAGGCCCGACCGGCTGCGGCAAGACACGTTTCGTCGAACACATGGCGGCGCGGCTTGGACTCGCGTTGTATACCGTGTCCTGCCACGACGATCTTTCCGCCTCGGACCTGGTTGGCCGCCACCTGATCGACGCCTCCGGTACCTACTGGACGGACGGCCCGCTCACCCAGGCTGTGCGTCACGGCGGCATCTGTTATCTGGACGAGGTGGTGGAAGCGCGCAAGGACACGACGGTGGTGCTCCACGCGCTGTCCGACGACCGCCGGATTCTGCCCATCGACCGTACCGGGGAGATTCTGGAGGCACCGCCGGAATTCATGCTGGTCGTCTCGTACAATCCCGGTTACCAGCATTTGCTCAAAGGCCTGAAACCCAGCACCCGCCAACGCTTCGTGTCGCTCGCCTTCGGCTTTCCGGAAGCCGCCCGCGAGGCCGAAATCGTGGCAACGGAAGCCGGCGTCGACCACGCAACCGCCAAGCGTCTCGTCACCCTCGCCAACGCCCTGCGCAGCACCGCCGATCATGACCTGGAAGAAGCGCCGGGCACGCGCCTGATCGTCGATGCGGCGAAGCTGATTGCCGGCGGCTGCGACCCGCTTGTGGCATGCCGTGCGGCAATAGTGGAATGCCTTTCCGACGAGCCGGAAATCACCCGCGCCTTGATGGTGGTTGTCATCGCGATTTTCGGTAACTGAAGGGAGACCCGCGTATGGAAGAACAAGTCGGCATTGCATGGCACCGGCTGATAAACCGTCTTGCCGCGCGCCGCTTCCCCGAAGCAGCCGTCGAGTTGTCGAGCGTCTCCCGCGATGCCGCGCTGCTGTTCCGCGCTCTCGGCGGAGACCACGGCGTGGCTGTGCAGGCGGGGTCGCAGACGCTCCACGGCGCCAGGCGCTCCCTGCTGGAACGCTGGGCCGGGAGCGCGCGCAAGGTGGATCTCGCCTGGGTGGATCGCCAGGCGCTGCGGCTGCCTCCGGTAATCGATACCTTTCCCGCAAGAAGCCTGAACAACGATCTTTATTTTTGGCTGGCAGCCCTTTGCGCCGTCGATCCGCAGCCCCATCTGCCGTGGCTGACCAGAAATCAGGCCGCCGTGCTGGCGGTAACCCAGGGCTACCCCGGCCTGGCGGCACGCTATGGCCGGCTGGTGGAAGCAGAGATCGCGCGCCGCCCCCAAATCAGCAAGCTGGCGCCGGACGAAGCGCGACAGGAGCAGGCGATCCGCGATGCGCTGCGCAGACCAGGCAGCGTCGTGGAGCTTCCCGCCGCGCGACGACCGCCCCACCCCGTCTTGCTATGGCTGCGCCCCGAGTTTCCTGCTGCAGGCAAACCGCACCCGAATAAATCTCAGGATCAACCTTCCCAGGCAGCGAGTACCCCCCAGTCGGATAAGAAACGCCGGATGGCAGAGTACACCGAAATGCCTGAGCGGAAGGGTGGTCTCTTGTTGTTCCGGCCAGAATCGATATTCAGCTGGACTGAATACGCAAAAGTCGAACATGAAACCAAGGAAAACGAGGACCAGGATCTCGCCCAGGCGGCGGACGATCTGGATGTTATCGCTATCGCGCAGGACCGCAGAAACATCGCCAAAAAGCTCAGCATGACCCTCGATCTACCAGCGACAGAGGGTGACGACACTTCTCTGGATGACGAAAGAATGCTGCCGGAATGGGACTACAGAACGCACACCCTGAAACCGGACCAATGCCGGGTTAACACGATTCCCTTCGTGGACGCCAAACCATGCGCGCTTCCCGAGCACCTGAAGCGCGACCAGCAACGTCTGCGGCGACAGTTCGGTGCCTTGCTGCCCGTTCGCCTGCGCCTCAAGGCGCAGCCTGAGGGCAACGACATTGATATCGACCCCTATATCCGTCATCTCGCCCACTGCGCCGGCGCTGAAACCCGTTTTTATTTGGACCAGCGCAAGCGGGAGCGCGACCTGGCTTGCCTGCTGCTTGCCGACCTGTCTTTATCCACTGAGGCATGGGTAGGCGAAGAACAGCGCGTAATCGATGTTATCCGCGACAGTCTGTTTCTTTTTTCCGAGACGCTGTCCGTGACCCACGACCGCTTCGCGCTGTATGGCTTCAGTTCAAAGCAACGCACCGACGTGCGCTTCCATACCCTGAAAGCCTTCAACGAGCCTTATAGCGACGCCGTGCGCGGCCGCATTAACAGCATCAGCCCGGCATATTACACTCGCATGGGCGCAGCCATCCGCCATGCCGCGGAAATCCTGGGCCGCCAAAAGGCCCGCGAACGCCTGCTACTGTTGCTCACCGACGGAAAACCCAACGATGCCGACCGCTACGAAGGCCGCTATGGAATCGAGGACACACGAAAAGCCCTGATCGCTGCAAGGCAGCAGGGTCTGCGTCCTTTTTGCGTGACCGTCGACCAAGAAGCCCACGAATACCTGCCCCACATCTTCGGCAAGGACAACTTCATCATTATCCGGAAACCGTCGGAACTACCTGCGAGACTACCCCTGCTCTATGCGCTCCTTACACGTTAAACAGCTTGGGCACGTCGACGCGTAGGTTGCAGAATCGGTTCCCCGCATTCATCGCGGCGATACGGGCGAGTGTGGGCTCCGTCCACGCACGTCTTGGCGCTGCAACGTCAGAAGGATGGAAGTGTGGCCTCATCATTGACCACGATCCCGATGCCTTCAACTTCGACAAGCCATTCCGGTCGGCAGACGGAACCCTGGACGATGAGGATCGGTAGGTCAGGAAAACGATTGTTAAGATACCTGTCAACGCATGCGAAGTCCGTCGGATCCCTCAGGTACACGAGCAAGTACATCATGTCGGCCAGACTGGCTGACCCTGAACTCAATAGCGCGTCAATATTGCTGAGGGCAAGGCCGAGTTGACGGAGAACGTTACCTGGGTGCACAACCCGCCCGATGCGGTCGATGCTCGCTGTTCCCGAGATGAAAAGATGCGATCGGTCGGCGTAGGCGATACGCGTGCCACGCTCGAAAGTAACGTTGTAGTCCTTGGTCGCGCATAGATGGTCGAAGTCATTGAGATATGACATCTGTTCCGGCGCAAGGCCGAGGATGGAATAGGCGTCCATCGCAACAAGATCAGATCGGTGCGCACAGGCACCTTCAATGCCGGTGCTCGCAATATAATGCGTGTCATTGGTCAATCCCTGCTGTGAGAATAGTTCGCTCCGGCTGTCCACCATTCCCTGATAG